>WFUF01000015.1 GCA_015485155.1 Robiginitomaculum sp.
GAGCGATAGGAGTAAAGACTCCTCAAGCAGCAAAGCGGTAGGAGAAACAAAAACTCCTCAAGTAGCCGCTAGGCGGTAGGAGAAACAAAAACTCCTCAAGCAGCGAAGCGGTAGGAGGAATAAAGACTCCTCAAGCAGCGAAGCGGTAGGAGGAATAAAGACTCCTCAAGCAGCGAAGCGGTAGGAAACAAAAATGGTGCCCCCGGCCAGAATCGAACTGGCACGACCGTTAGGTCAACGGATTTTGAATCCGTCGCGTCTACCAATTCCGCCACGGGGGCCGCCATAACGGCTGCTGATCTTTAAGGTTGCGGAGCATAATCGTTGTTGCCACAGGGTCAACGTCTGATTTGTCTTCAGTGAAAAATTTTGCAGGGCTGAAAAAAGGTCTGTATCTGACGAAGTTTGACTTATTGCTTGGCGCCAATTGGCAATTGCCAGCGATCACCATTTTTGCTTATGATTACATAATCAGTTGTCAAATTTTCCACCCGCCATCCGTCCACTTCGTCTCCGACAAAGGCACGAACTACTTCATTGCGCCCCTTTTTGATTAAAGCCGATCCGCCATCAGGGCGAATGGCTATTCCAGTTATTACAAAGTCTGGTGGAGCATCACTGCTTTGACTGGGCTGGCTTTGTGCATTGGGCAAGTTGCGAACAGGTGGCATTTGCTGAATTGACTTGCGGCTCGGCGAGAACAAATTGCGTTTGCTGATAGAGCTAAATTGCGTCGCATCAGGCAATAGGGGCTGGCTAGCGGAATTGACGGTATTGGCAGCAAGCGGCTGTGCCCTGCTTTGTGCAAGTGGTGCTGGCTGTATTTTGGCTTTTGGTTTCAGGATTAGCTGATCAACCAGCAAGGCGGTTACCAGAACCGCCAGAATCGTAAGTAGCCATTTCATTCGCCTTGTCATGGATTTGCTCCAGTGGACATCCTGCTAATTACTATCAGATCAAGACTGATATCATTTTGGTCTTCACGATTGAATCTTGCTCTTTCAATGATCAGGGCCGGAGTCTGGCTTTCAAGTTGATAGATGAATTTGGCAAGCGCCTGTACGGATCCGCTGACCTGGGCGCTGGCTTTGATCATTGCGGGCTGGTTTAGGTCTTTGGGCTGAATCTCGACCCGTGCCAGCAACACGCCTGTATTGCGCGCAGAGGCTCGCAGCCGGGCCTGCAGGGCGGCGCCGCCTGCGCCGTGGGAACTGGCAATATCCAGCCATTTGCCCGTGGTGACCGGGGCTGGGGCATCGGTCCTGGTTTGCAGCTGTGAAATTTCATCACTCATGCGCTTTACCTTGATTAGGGCACTGGCAAATTGCCATAGGGAGAATGTCAGTGCGAACAGGGCAAGTAAAATTGCAATTATCTGAATTGGTGATGATTTGCTCATGGTGCACCTGCAGGGGCAAGAATTGAGGCTTGCAGATCAAAACTCTCACTACCGTCCGATTCCTGAACTGATGCAGCGGCCAGGGCGACATCGCTAAGCACCGGACTTGCCTCCAAAAAGCCTACCAGCTCGGCAGCATTGCTGGCATGACCGGCCAGTCGCAATTGCTGCTTGTCAATCACCAGTGATTCAGCCCATGCACTATCGGGAAGCGCTTTGCTGACTGCGCTCCAGACCTCGGTAATGGTAAATCGCTGTAGTCGCTCGGTTTTTTGTAAATTTGCCAGATTAAATTCAGCCGGAGATACTTGTTCGCTCAGCCGCTTTTGCTCAGGGCCAAGCTTCCACATTGCCCAAAAATTAAACGCCAATGCCATAACAAGCAAAGCAGCACATGCCAGCGCCAATACGCCAGATGGTGAGATACGGGCGGTTGCCGCCTGTCCCGAAACAAGATCAATCACCGGATCAGTGTCAAGTGCCTGTGGATCGCCAACATCAATTGCAGCGAACTTCAGCCCCAGGCTTTGTCCGTTACGCAGTAATTCCTCCATTTTGGACTTGCTGGTAAGGGCAATTTGTGCCTCGAACATGTCAGTTCCCTCAATGGGAGTTGTTGACTGTACTGCAAAGGCTGTTTCCTCTGGTGCAAGTGGCGAGAGTGTATCCAGACTTAAACGAACAGCGCTGGTCGGATCGTTCAGGGCAGCATTAGGCAGGCGTATGCTTCGCAACTGACCGATACCAGCGCCAAGCCGTAAACAGTTTCTCCCTTTGATATGGTCAGGAATAATCTGTTGTGGGATTTGCTTTGTTCCTTGTCCGGTAACCAGTAAATACCCGTCATTGCGATCACAAACAATGATGTTCCAGCTTGATGAAAACAATGAGCCAAGCACCGGCAATTGTGCAATTTGCTGGTCAAATGCCCGGCGCAATTGACTAAGCAATTTGCGAATTTGTTGCAGGGCGCTCATAGGCCATCTCTTTCTTCAAACCATTTATCGAAGCTACCGTAATCAATCACTTGCCTTCCGTACAGATCAAGCTCGCCTGTTTGTGAATTTATCCGTACCTGTAATCGTTCAGCGCGTCTGGCCTTGTTTTGGCTTTGTACTTCCACAAAAGCGTGAAATATCTGCTCCGTGGCCTGGGATTCCGGGGCAGGGCTATCGGTTTGCTGGTTGGCAGTATCTTGTATTCCGGTCTCTGGCGATGACATATTAGCGGATTTTCCAAATTCTCGGGCATCCATAATGCGGCCCTGCTCGGCAGGGGGTATATCCAGAAGCTGTAATACTGCAAAAGGAGCAAATTGCTTTTCTGGCTGGATTGTGGTGGAACTGGCGCTTAGCAAGGGAGAAACTGCAAAGAATATCTCATCTGTCATTCCGGCCACCCGCCGCAATTCTGTCGTATGAACAAAAGCCCTGTTTCCCGGTTCCGGCAGGCCAAGGTTGGAATAAGCAATGGATTCTGCACCAAAGGGCCTGGGGTCGCTATCGGCATCACGCCAGTCCAAAATGGCATCAACAATGGCTTTTGTATCAATATCATGTGGCCCATAGGTTCTGATCAATTGTTCAAGCAAATTGGCATCAGCGGTGTTCAAACCAACAAGTCCGCGATCATCAACAAGCCGTATTCGATAAGACATATCATCCAGCTCAAACTCCAATACCCGGCCATCGGCTACAAAACTATCGTCTTCACCCAGCAAAAATACGGCTCTGGCAATTGCTGTGGTTATGCCAATACGTAATCTGGAGCTATCAATGTCGGCACGTACCGTTTTAGCTTCCAGACGAGCCGAAGAAACCGCAATGGCTGCAATCATTGCTGTTAGCGTCAATATGCTGATGACCGCCAGCAAAACATAGCCTCTGTTTGAACCATCTGCCAAACCATTTGTTGTTTCCTTGCTAACCGGCATCGGCATTTGCCCCCTGTGCCCCAGTATCGTTATTTGCGGGAACTGCATCACTAACCATTGCAGGAATTGAGACAATTACTTCCGGCAAGCCTTCCAGCGAGAAACTGATTTGCTTTGGCAGGGATTGTGGCGTTTCCCATTGTTCCTGCCAGTTATTATCTCCCATAAAGCTGAACTTTGGTCTTGCAACTCCGTCATATAAAACCAATGGCTGCTGTTCCTGGGTTAGTCCAAATTCATCAAGATTGAGCAATTGTTTGCGTAAAAACAATATCTGCCAGTTCTGCTCTGATCCTTTTACAATCTGCAAGGATTGCTCATACAGGCCAGGTCTTGATGGATATGCAGTTTCAGCAATTACAAAGCTTATTTGATCGTCGCTTCCGGTAAATAGTGCCTGTGGCCCTAAATCTGTTTCTATTTGTAATGGTTCTATTCTGATCAGCCTTTCATGCATAAACCGGAACAGGCTGTTGGTTTGTTCGCTTTCTTCTTGAAGTATGCGCAAATGCCCGGACCATTTTGATAATATGGTTATGCCCTGCACTAATACCACCAGCACCAGAGCGCTTATCGTCATTGCTATTAGTAGCTCCACAAGGGTAAGCCCGTTTTGTCCTGACCTGTTTATCATGGGCTGCGGATGGTTTCAGTTACCAAAAGCACCTGCCTTCCCGACGACGCCGAAGCTGCAACCCTGATTCTGATTAACTCAGCTCCTGACCTGTTGCGGGCTATTGGCGAACTTGTCACTGTCCATGCGATGCCGTCAGTTATGCCACTATTGTTTTGTATGCTGGGGTCGGCTGTGATCAATATGTTATGTGCGACAATATTGGTTCTATTCAGTTCCTTGGCTGCCCCTTGCAGCTTTGTTGCTGCACCGATGCCTTGAAAAACCAGTGCCATGCCACTGGCAGCCAAAACCATTGAGACAATGGCTTCGAGTAAAGTAAATCCCCGCTTGTTATTGGTTTTCAAGGCTAACCTCCGCAGTCGCCCACAGAACAGAAACTACATAAACAGCAGTATCAGATGAAATTTTTACTTCACCACCAGTTGAAGTTCCATCGGGGAAAAACCTAATTACAGCCAGATCCGCACCGGATTCAAACTCAGCAGTTTTAGCTTCTATTTCAATATCTTCGGCAAATTTGATTTTATCCTGGCCTCCCAGCCAGGCGGTTTTTGTTGATGTGTCAATGGTAACGGCCTGCGAAACACCGGTATAAATGGCCAAATTCCTACCCTTTTTGTACAAGGATACCATTTGCATGGAATTGTTCTTTGCCTGCTTGTTGGCATTTACAGTAATCAACCGAGGCGCAATTATCGCTGTGGTCAGAGCGACAATTGCCAGAACCACTAATAACTCAACCAAAGTGTAACCACTTAAATGAGTTTGAGCTCTAGGGCATTTACGGGTCAAAACGAACCAGAATTTGCTTTCTGATTTTTTATCTGCCGCATTTTTTACCGCAAAACCCGTCCTCAAATAGCGAAGCGATAGGACAGACAGAGTCCTCAAGTAGCGAGGCGGTAGGACAGACAGAGTCCTCAAGTAGCGAAGCGATAGGACAGACAGAGTCCTCAAGTAGCGAAGCGATAGGACAGACAGAGTCCTCAAGTAGCGAAGCGGTAGGACATTAAAAAAGCTTCCCACTTTTGCTAAAAATGCTCTAGCTACCTGAAATGTGGTCTTGGTTTTGGCCATCGCCACCTACCTTGTTATCTGCTCCAAGGCTCTTGATTGTAAACTGTCCACTGTTTGGTGATTCGTAAATATAGGGATTTTTCCACGGATCATTAGGTAATCTGCCCTGTCTAAGATATGGCCCGTTCCAGCCTTCAATGCCCGCAGGCGGGCTTACCAGAGCGGATAAACCTTCGGCAGTGGTTGGGTAGCGCCCTGTATCAAGGTAAAAGCGTTCTACAACGGAGGATAGCATAACCACATCAGCCGCCGCTGCCTTGGATTTTGCACCGCCAAATATGCTGGAATAATTCATCGCAACTCCGGCAGTAATTACCGCAATAATTGCCATTACCACCAGCAATTCCATCAATGTGTACCCGGCCTGGGTATGGGCTAATGGTTCCGGAATGTCTGTTTCGTCAACAACAGGTGTTTTGGGTTTAGCTTTCATATCAGTACTCTATTTGATTTATGCTGACCATTGCCATCATTATGGACAGTATTATAGCACCGATCACCAGACCAACAAAGCCAATCAATAAGGGTTCGGCAATTTTAACCAATTGCTTGGCACCACGCTCCAATTGTTCTTCATACATCAATGCCAACCGGCTGGCCGCCGAGCCAATATCGCCAGTTTCTTCACCAACCCGCAAAATTTCACTGGCCAGAGATGGCAGCACTTGTGCCCGGTTTATATGCTCTGGTAAAGATCCGCCTCGGCGCACCTCCTGCAGGGCATTTTGCAATTGTTGTTGTGCAAATAAATCAGTCAGGCTGGCGCTGGCCAGTCGAAAAGCCGGGGCGGCCGACAGACCGTTTTGCAATAAAACCGCCAATACCCGGCAAAATCGGGCAGCAAGCATGGTTTTGGCAACGGGGGCGATTATAGGAATTTTATGCACGGTACGATACAGGCGCAAACGTGAGCTTTCCCGGCGTAGCCAAAGACCCAGCAAAAACCCGATGGCAATGAAAACTATCAGGATCGGTGGCCCCCAAAGCCCAAGTCCATTTGATAGATTAAATACAAATTGCGTAAATGCCGGAGGCGTTGCCTGCATATCGATGAATATTTTTTCAAAAACGGGTACAATAAACACCAAAATACCTATCACAGCCAATGCGGAAAAGATTAGTAATATCAACGGGTACAACAAGGAGCCGCGAATATCGGACTCAAATTTTTGCCGTTTTTCATGCCAGTCAGCCAGATCAGCCAGAGCTTCGGCCAATGAGCTTGAAGCTTCTCCGGACTCGGCAATCTGGGGAAATGGAGGAGGAAAAAAGTCGGGCATATTGGAAAATGCCTGACTAAGGGAATTACCGGCCCGCACCTGTGCCAACAGGTCTTTTGCCACCTGTCCTGTCATGGATGCATCTGAAAATTTTTCCAGCGAAACCAAGGCTCTTTCCACTGATAAACCAGCGCTGATCAAAGCGGATAATTCGCGAATAAGACGGGTTGCGGCAATGCTGGCACCGCGAATTTTCTTTCTTGTGGGTTCTTTGCCGGGGCTAATGGCTACGGGTGTAAAGCCAAGGGCGCGGGTTTGGCGAGCGGCCAAGACTTCACTTTCGGCGGTTATGAAAATTTCTTCTACTGCTCCATCAGCACGCACAGCCTGTACTTTCCAGTGTTTCATCAATCCAGCTCAATCCTGTGTCCCAGCACCCGCCATAATTCTTCAGCATCGGTCTGTCCGGCTTTTAATCTGGCTTTGGCATCATCGTGTAATGAAGCAAATCCTGCATTTGCAGCAGCTCGGGCAAATTCCGGGGCAGCGGCACCGGTACGTATCAGGCTTAATAAATCTTCCCTCATGTCTATCATCTCAAACAGGCCGGAGCGCCCACAATACCCAGTACCGTTACAATTGGAGCATTTGAGCTTTTGTGGCTCGGCTCCTTTGCACACCTTGCAGGTAAGTCTAATTAGACGTTGAGCAATCACCAGCTTTAGTGTTGACCGTAACAGGGCAGGATCCACCCCCATATCGACCAGACGCGCCGGTGCTGAGGCTGCAGTATTTGCATGTAATGTTGCCAGTACCAAATGCCCGGTCAAGGCGGCATTAACTGCAATTTCTGCTGTTTCTGCGTCACGTAATTCACCAACCACTATCACATCCGGGTCGTGGCGCAATACAGAGCGTAAGGCATTGGCAAAGCTAAGGCCAATGGCTGAATTAACCGCGATCTGGGTAACCCCGTCGATCTGATATTCTACAGGGTCTTCAATGGATATGACCTTTTTTCCCGGCTGATTTAGCTGTCCTATGGCTCCTGCCAAAGTTGTGGTTTTACCGCCACCGGTCGGGCCGACCACCAAAATAAGCCCATAGGGTTCCGCCAGCCGATCCAGCAATAATTTCTCATTTTCCGGTGACAGGCCCAGATCATGTAAAGACACGTCCGTATCACGGTCTTCGAGTAAGCGTATGACCACGCTCTCACCGTGAACATTGGGCGAAGTGGCCACGCGAAGATCAAGGGATTGTCCATCAATGGTGACTCTTGCCCGCCCGTCCTGTGGTCGCCTGCGCTCTGCTATGTCCAGACCGGCAATAATTTTAACCCGCGACACCATAAGTTTGGCCATATTAAGTGCCGGAGCGTCAGTTTCATGTAATACACCGTCAATACGAAGGCGAATTCGAAGGTGTTCCCGAAACGGCTCAATATGAATATCAGAAGCACGGGCGCGGGCGGCTTTGGCAATTACATCATTAACCAGACGAACTACCGGTGCTTCAGAAGCCATGTCCCGCAAATGATCCGCATCAGAATCAGAGGCCAGTATCTCGTTTGTATAATCATCGGGCTTGTCGATTTCGCCAAAATACCGAACCAGAGCGCTCTCAATATCACCAAGGCTGGCAATACAAACCTCAATGCTTTTCATCGTGGTCATGGCAATGCCGTCAATGGCGGCCTTATTATCAGGATCTGCCATTGCTATGCGAATACTTTTGCCGCAATCGTCCACCGGGCATGCCTGATTTGCCTGTAGGAAATTACGTGGCAATACACCATCAAGCGGATCGGTTTCACAAAAGTCAGACAGGCTGACTAATGGCAATTTGTATGCCAAAGCCAGCTTTTGCGCCAAGGCTTCGTCGCTTAACAGCCCAAGGCGGCGTATGATTGTCACCGCAGATTCTCCAGTGGACATAACGGCAGCACGAATACGAGCCAGATCAGCTGGTTTTAATCCGGTCTGGTTCAGCCAGTCATTATCGGTAATATCCGTGCCAGGCTCGGTCATCACATAAACTTTCCTCGCATCACAGTTTCCAGATGATCATTAATAAGCTCGGTGTCATATCCTGAGGATGACTTTACCAGTTGCGCCCATTTATACAAAGAAGGCAAATTCATCGGATTACCCTGCAGCACTTCGCGCTTGATAAACGGATAGCCCGACAAGATCAGTTGATCCCAGAAAAAATGGGAGGCATTTAGCGGGCTTCCATTTTCTGCATGTTCAAAAATTTGCTGCAGTACCGCTTTGTGTTTTGGAGAAAGTTTTTTATCCTCCAGAACTGTTGCATCGCCAACTGATTCAATAAAATCTGCTAATTGATCACGATAACGAAATAAGGATCTGCATCGCAAACCGGATTTGCGGGCTTCACGGCTCAATCCTATTTCGTGCTTGCGGATTACCCATGACTTTGATGGCACATGCACATAGTTTTGCCAGCGCTCAGCAAAAAAGGGATGGCTAATGGCTGATTTGTGAAACAGTAAAAAGTAACTTTGTAAATGATATTTTGTATCCCAGCTATCGGTCATAGCCCATATATCAGCCTGTTTTGATGTCATCTTATCCAATAACGGGCCAAGGGGAAATAGCGGGCCATAAACACTGTCATTGCATAACAATATGCTGTTGATATCATCAAGGTTTCCTAAGGACTTTATCCCGTCAGCATATGCGCCAAAGTCATAGCCTTTATTGTGCCGCCATAAGATTTTATCTACATGACCCTGTAATTTATCTCGTTCTGCTTGCGGGAATTTTGGAGAATTGCTGACGAAAATTATCCGTCGGTTGGCCTTGGCCAAAGCCAATAAATATTCCAGTACAAAGCCGTGAACAACGCCATTCTTGTCAAAGTGTACAAAAATTGCGATGTCCCTGCTGTTGGTTTCTTGTTTGCCTTTCCAGGCTTCTTTTATCCAGGATTTGCGCCCAAAGAGCTTAGCCCAGACAAATTTCGCATACTGGGTCACATAATCAGAGCGTTCCCGTTCGCCAACAAACAACATCCACACTCTGCGAGCCAGCGCCCGTAATCGTTTTATCATGTCCTGATTTTACCTCTGATTTCAGCATCCAGTTCATTGCGCCTTGATGATAATATTGATGTTATCGTCCGGTTTTCATCATCAAACAGGCGATTTGCAACCTGTTTGGCCTGGGCGCTCTTTCCTGAACGGGCAAGGGATAATGACTGGTGAAACAGGGCCTGATCACGCAATTTATCATCTCTTGTCAATTGTGCAGCTTGCGCAAATTTCTCCACCGCCAATTCGGGCTGGTTTTTATGATTCAAATAATACATAGCCAGCGCATAAAGCACTTGCGGGTCTTTGTTGTCAGGATCAATTGACTTTTGCAATTTACCAATTTTTGAATATTTCCCCCGGTTGGAGGCATCAACAAGTTGATCCCGGATTTGCTGCCGGGCTATTTTTAACGCATTTGATGCTTCCTGGCGCAATTCTTCATCAGAACCCTCATTTGCCAGTTTCAGCCATTTTGATGCTGTTACCGGGTCCTTCATACGGTTCAAGTAGTCGATGCCAAGGGCAAATAACAGGCTTTGTGGTGTTTGATTGCCTTTGGCTACATCTTCCATTTGTTCACGGAATTTGCCAATAGTATTGACATCCCTGTCATTGACAGCTTGCAAAAATATCTGAATTTCAGTGTCAGTAATCTGCTGCTTTAAATCAACGGCAGTTTTGCCACTTGTCACCCGCAATGCCCGCTTTAGAAGCTGTAAGCATTTGCCGTTATCAGTGTCCTTGTGTAACCGGGCCAGTGCAATCAAGACGCTTGCATCTGTTTTTTTTGCAGGCCGGGCTAATAATCCTGCTCTGATTTGTTCAATATCTTTGGCCAATTCCTGTTGTCCGCCTTTGGCCAGCAATTCGGCACCGCGCGCTGCGGCATGATCCCCCCAAACAGCGCGCAAGGCTGTCCATGGTGGTTTTTTAGGTGCGTCGCTCAAAGCCATCTGCAACCAGAATATACCGGATTTACGGTCAAAATCATCATTTAAGGCCAGCATGGCCAGACCGGTGGCCGCAGATCGTTCCCGCTCGCTTTTTATGCCGTCACGCTGTAATGCCTGTGCGATATTATCGGCAAAGGGGCGGGCTGTTTCCCACTTTCCGGTATTGGCAGCGGCAGAAAAAACATCCAGCTCAGCATTAAAATATGCAGCTTTACATTGATCATGGATTGGAGACTCTTGAGCAATACGCAAACGCTTTGCTGCCAGTTCAGGCTTATCATTGGCGCTAAGCCCAATGGCAAGGGCATCGGCCAAGCCAGACAATAACCGGTTTTCCATATCAACGACATTTACCTTGTGCAGGGCTTTGTGCAAAATGTCGGCACTGTGGCGACAGGATTCAAAAAACTTCAGGGCTTTGTCCATATCCTTTCCGTGGTTTAATGCCAGCACTCCTGAATGATACAATGTGGAGCAGATATTGAACGGAATAAGGTTTGCGAATTTTTCAAAACTCATGGCTTCCGGGTCGGGAAAAACCAACTGATCCGGCCGGTTCAGGTCTATATTAAATACAGAGCGCCAGTGAGTTGTTAGCTTTTCCAGACTTTTTGCAGCTTTTTGGTACTGGGCTGCATTTACTTGTTCTTTTATCAAGCGGCCGCAAAATCCGGTGAAAAGCTGATTATGTCCTTTAAAATCAGTAATTTGCTTGTTTAGATATTTTGAATAAAGAGCAAGTCCATCACTGGTGTTGTTTTGCAGGTTCAACGGCTTATTTGATCCATAGGCAATAAGCGTATCACCATTGCAATGTACCTTTACATGCTTAAAACCAGAACGCCTTAAGGTTTTTTGTAAGCCAGTTTTGGAAAACAGCACAATATGAGAACCCGGCGAGACCAGAGGTATCATACTGTCCAGTTCCCGACCCATCTTTATGCCCGCAATGTCCGGTGTTGTTAGAACCAGAACTCCATCAGATTTTAGACTTTGGCGCAAGGGTGCCAAAAAGCCATCGGGATCAGCAACATGTTCTATTACTTCTGATGAGTAAACCACGTCCACAGGTTCAGTTTGCAGTGCAGTATTTTCATCCAGATAAATCGGCAATACGGGTATGTTTAACTCTTTGGCACCGACCCGTGCCAGTGATGAAGGATCACATCCGGATACATCCCAGTGCAGGGCTTCATGGGCAAAGTGCAAGCCCAATCCATAACCGCAGCCAATTTCAAGCAGGGACTTTTTGCTGCCATCGGCTAAGGGCAAAAACGGCTCAATCATTGAAAGTTGCCCGGCGCCTTGCTCCAGATAGTATTTTAAGGCAGCAGTTTCACGAATTCCTTCCCCATCTTTGGTTTTTTTGCCCTCATAGGCCGGAGGTTTTAAGTCCGGGAAATGCCCGGTTCCACAAGCCGGACATTCATAAAGGGCAAAGCGGTGAAACCTGTGTGCCGGGCTGGCGGTATCGAGCCGCGATGTCATGGACGTATTTTCTCTGCAGGCGGGACAGGTTAATTTGCGGGCACGGGATTTGTGCCAGCGCAGCCACCCTTTTTTGCGGGCAAAGATATCAATTCCCTGCAGTACTGGTTTCATAATAGCTAACTGCTTTTTCTATGGTTCCGTTATAAAGCGCTTTTCCTTCGTGTAATACCAGTCCTTTTTCGCAAAGATCCCGCAAAACTGGCAAGGCATGGGAGACAAATACAAAAGAACGGCCTTGAGCCTTGGCCGCGTAGAAAAAATCAAAACATTTTAGTTGAAATCTCATATCCCCGGCGGCCAGTGCTTCGTCAATCAGCAATATATCTGTTGGTGCCATTGCTGCCATTGCAAAGCCGAGCCGGGCAAATTGCCCCGAAGAATACCAGCGGGTTGGCTCGGACAATTTTGAGCCGAGTTCACAAAATCTGGCAACTTTTTCATAATATGAATCGCGCTCAGACTTGGGAACGCCAAGCAGCCGGGCCGCCATGCGCATGTTTTCCCAGCCAGAAAGATCGGGGTGTGCTCCGGATCCCACTTCAAGCAAAGAGCCAATTCTGCCCTTTAGTACAGCAGTGCCACAACTTGGCTCAATGATTCCGGCCAGCACCTTTAACAAGGTGCTTTTCCCCGAGCCATTTCTTCCCATAACCCCCAACGCTTCACCTTTTGCTAGATCAAAGTTGATATTTTTGAGGGCGTATCTTTGTTTTGCGGGCTCTCCACCCAAAGCCTGATAAAGTGGGCGGGCAGCACCCACATTTGCAAGGGAAAAGACCTTATCCAGTTTTGATACGGTAATTACAGTTTCATCAGAGGGCATCTGCAGCACGTCCTTCTAATTTAGTAAATAACCATACCCCCCCGACCAGCAATATTATCGAACTGCCTGTGGATATCAGTAAAAGGCCAATGTCTGGCATCGACCCTCCCAGTAAAGACCAGCGCAGTCCTTCGATAATGCCTGAATATGGATTGATAGCGTAAAGAACAGCATATTCTTGCGGGATCAGGCTTGCTGGATAAATGATCGGGGATGCAAACATCAATACTTGCAGCCCCAAAGCAATGGTCTGGCGTAAATCACGCCAGGCTCCGCAAACTCCGCCAAGTGCTGCCGCCAGTCCGGTTGTGGCCAAAAATGCCAGCAGTAAAAACAGCGGAGCAAACACCAGTTTCAAGGTTAGCGGGATGGCAAACAGCAATCCTACGAAAACTGCAACCGTTAAGGATATTATTACATCAATACTGGCACCGGCTACATTGGCCAGCACCGGAGCCAGTCGCGGCAATGAGGTTTGTCGTAACATTGGTGCGGCGCTTTCAAATACATTGGCGCTTTCGCTCAAAGCTCGTTGTACACCCTGCCACAAGGCAACGCCGACAAACACGAATGCCGGATAAGGAATATTACCAGAGGGAACCCGAACCAGTGCGCCAAAAAACACCGCAAATAACAGGGCGAGAATAATTGGCTGTAGCAGCATCCATGACAGACCAACCAGAGGTTTTTCAAATCTGGCCCTGAACTGGCGCTCAACCAGAGCAGATACAGCCTCACGGTTTTGCCATAGTCGTTTGATATGACCCTTTGCGTTAGCCTTGCGAATGGAAATAATTTCTTTCATCAGATTGTTTTGCCTGAAGGGTTTAATTACAGCAAGTGTATTGTGACCCCATCGCGGCCACTCCATAACCACAAAATAAAAATGGCCAGAGACAAAGCCGGGCCGAAACTAAGCGCCGTGTCCGATTTTATCGGTTTTTGTTGCACAAGCCTAAGAATTAGCAATGAGGTAATAGCAAAAAAACATGCAAGTAACACAACCCAGCTAAGTGCGAATGGCCCAAGCCATGCGCCTCCGGCAGCCAGCAATTTTGCATCACCAAGACCAAGACCTTCGCGTCCGCGCAGTAACTGATAGAGTTTGGCAAGCAGATAAAACGCACCAAAGCCAATTATGGTGCCAAATAGCCCAAGCCAGAAAAATTCCAGCCCTCCAATCCAGCTAATAATTATCAAGCCAGCTATGATCAAACCGATGGTAATACCATCTGGCAAAATTCGTAACCGCAAATCCACCAGTGAACCGAACAACAATGTCCAGCCAAACAATGCGCAAACAACCTGCAACCATCCTGAAAACACAAAAACAGATGCAAGGGCAATCAGCATTGCCATGAGTTCTGTAAACAAATGAGCCTGTGCAATATGGGCTTTGCATTTTCGGCACTTTCCACCCAATAGCAAAAAACTAAATACCGGAATGATGTCGATCAGTATCAATTCTGTCTGGCAATTCTTGCACCTTGATCTGGTTTGTAAAATTGCCCGTCTGTTGGGCCATTCCATGGCACTTGCACTTATGAAGCTGCCTATAAAAGGGCTTGATAACAACAAAAAGAACCCGAACACAGACAAGGCGCTATTCGTCTTTATTTTCCTGAGAGGATTCGCGGCCTATCAGCACCATGCGCTGCCGTATTTCATCCAGTATTTTTGACATGTCTCTATCCACATTCAACACCCGTGGTGTCAAAAACACGATCAGTTCGGTGCGCTTGCCGGTGATATTATGCCCGCCAAACAGGTTTTTCACCCCCGGAATATCAGACAATACCGGCAAACCTGATACAGCATTTTGTTTTTCATCTGAAATAAGTCCGCCCAGCAAAACAGTCTGACCAGACCTAGCCGCAACAGTGCTTTCAAGCAGGCGTTTGGAAATAGTCGGGGTCAAAGGCCCGGCAGAAGCCGTAGCAGAAACATTGGACACTTCCTGACGAATTTCCATGGTTACCAGACCAGTAGACGAGATACGCGGAGTTACATCTAAAATTACCCCGGTGTCTCGAAACTCCACAGTATTTACCTGCGGAGCATTGGTGTTGACTACTCCTTGGCTCTGGCGGGTAATTACCGGCACCTGATCGCCGACCTGCAAGTGGGCCTTCTTGTTATCAAGGGCTACAATATGCGGAGATGATACAATTTTAAGCTCGGTAACATTATCCAGAACATCAAGTGCAAATCTGGCATCAGTGCCCTGATCAAGAATGAAGTTAAATCCCGGAAATACGCCATCTGCATCAAGGCCGGCTCCGTTGGAAAATCCACCACGGCCGCTGTCGGCAATTCTGCCCAGTCCGCGAGTGGTGAAGAAATACTGCACCCCATAGCGCAAGGTATCGTTTAAGGTTACTTCGGCTATTACCATATCAATCAGCACCTGCGCCGGTGGCTGGTCAATTTCGCGTAAGGTTTTAGCTACAAGTTTCTGCCCCTGCTGGGTAGCAAGCACCACGAGTGTATTATTGATAGGATCACCAATAATTCTGGGCGCTCCGGTTTTATTGTGCAAAACTGCATTACTGTTAACGGGTCGTGTGGTGGGCGCACGGCGGCTGGTATTGGTTGTTTGTCTTTGATCCGGGGTGACGTTGGAAGAGCGGCTTGCTGCTGCTCCTCCAAACAACTGGTTTAACAAATCAGCAGTTTCCAGCGCCTTGCCATTTTCAACCTTATAGGTGCGCAGCATAACGTCTGACGGCCCACCCATATCGAGCCGTTCTATCCATAATTGGGCTTTTTTAAGCATTTCATTGCTGGGTGCCAGAACCAAAATGGCGTTAATGCGCTGGATGGCCTGTAATTTGATGGCCCCCTCCATTCCGCCATCTGTACCGCTTTGTAGCAGCATTTCCAGCTCGATGATTAAATCTGCTGCCGAAGCATTTTTTAAGGGGAAGATACCAGTGGCCATGCCGGCCATCCAGTCCACATCAAAGGCCTTTACTGCCGCCAGAGCATTAGCCCGTTCAGTGCTGTTTCCGGTTACCAGTAACAGGTTTCGTACCGGATCAGGTTTTATGGCTCCGGTGCGTGTGACTGTGCTTTCCAGTAAGGAAATCATATTCTTCGCCGAGACATAACGTAACGGAATTAGAGTGACGCCAAAGCCGGGGGCTTGAGCATTGCTAAATCTGGTTTGGCCACCAGCAAAAATCTCACCGGCAGGTGCAATGCGCCAAGTCTGATCGGTTTGCACCATGGCTGCAGAGTTCATTGACAATACAGTTTCCAGCAAAGCAAGCAGTCCGTCACGACTAACCGAGCCGCCGGTGGCAGCGGTGACCTTGCCTTGCACCCTTGGGTCCAGAATGAATGGTTGATCAAGCAGGTCGCCCAGAATTGTTTGCACTACTTCTTGCAGATCAGCTTCGGAAAAATTGACGTTGAACCCACCTTGGGCAGTTTTGTCAGCCTGATACCTAGCAGGGCCAACCCGTACGCCTTGTGCCGGGTATATTTGTGGCTCAACGGACTGTGTCTCTGGGTTGTTTTTGGAATTGTCTTCAGCATTTGCAGGTTGCATATCAGCTTCGGAATTATTGGCAACAATGGCAAACGGGTTTCCTGTATTAACGCCACCTCCCTGCTGACTAAGGGTTTCACAGGCCCCCAGCAGCAATATTGAACCCAGAGCAAAAGTAAGGGAAATACTTATTTTTCTCTGCGATAACTTGTTATTTTTTTCCAACATTTGCAACACATACCCCTTTATTAGCCCCTTTCCTAGCAGAAGCTGTGCTTCGGCCCAAGTGGGATTTTATGATAGGGGCCTCATTAGTCCGAAATATTATCCAGATACTGCCAGCGATCTTCATAACCCTGATCACGCTTTTGCGGGTTAAAGCCGCTCGCCTTGAATATCCCGGCTCGGCGGATTTGGCCGCCACCAAGCTCAATCTGAATGGTCTTTATATATCTGGATTGCTTGAAGTCAGCCAACACTCTTGGTTGAAATCTTGGTCGCGAAATCACCAGCAAAACTTCATCGTCCTGTTTTAGCAAAAGTGGCTGCATCAATTCACGGTGTGAATGAGGGTTTGCATATCTTGACCACATTCGTAATGGCGGATGGGGAGTGTTACGTAATTGCCATGCAAGGGAATAGTGAAACAAGCGGGTATCGGTAACGATTGCCACAAGATTATCTTTTTCACTGGCGTGGACAGCGCTCATAACTTTATCTGCGGTTTCCGGCCATCCTGTAAGTGGTTCCAGGGCAGGGCCAGCACCAGTATCCATAAATTTCTGGGGAAAAGCCAAAGCATACATACCAATGCCGCCGATCACTAGCTGTAAAGACAGTGCCAGGGCTAATATTTTGGCCCTTAGGTAAGTGCTGATAAAGCCTGCCAGCACCAAAGTGCCAGGCACATAGGCAATAACCGCCCAATTGGCATGGGCGCGGCTAAGTAGGGCCTGAGTGGAAATAATTGCAAAAACCACAAGGCAAAGGATTACAAGCTGAAAAAGCGCCCTGTTATTTTGTCGAGAAGCGATGCCGGAAATTATCGCAGCCACCAGCAACAGCAGGCTTATTGGGCCAAACACTGCTAGCTGATCAAGTAAAAATGAGGTCAGTTCAATGATTTGCGGCCAGATAGCATCAAGACTAAACTCCGCTTGCAGCTTTATATTGTCTGCTGTGTGGGAAAAGGTGGCAAATCCATGGGTCTGATTCCACCAGATATTTGGCGCCACCATGAAAACAGGCAATAAAAATACCAGCCAGCGCCCGTGACCAAAAAAAACCTGACGCACTTGCTTGTCAAATACCATTATCAGGATAAATCCGGCGATTAAAAACAACATTGCATATTTGGCCAGCAATCCAAGCCCTAAGGTAAAGGCAAGTAAAAGCAACCATATAACAGGGTTTGGGGCGTTATTTGCCCGAAGAAATGCGTAAACTGCAATTGCGGCCAAAGGCAATAACAAGGCATCGGTCGTCATCAGGAAGGACGACAGGAAAACTCCCGGCATCAACAAATATATCACTACCGCCCAGATAGCTGTTGCGCGGGTTTGTGGCCATAAATGTCTTGCTGATAGCCAAAGAAACCATGCGGTTATCCCGTGTAAAAACGGAAGCGCCACCCGAACCCCAAATTCCGAATCGCCAAAAACAGCCGTTGTGAGTGCAATTAGCCATGCAATCAAAGGCGGCTTGGAAAAATATCCCCAGTCCGGTGTGGTGCTCCATTGCCAGTATTGGGCCTCATCGCCGCCTAAGGCAAGTGGTGAGACAGCAATGAGCATGACCCGCAGCAAGATAAGCGCCACGAACAGGCTGAACCAAAAGTATGGGCTCTTATATATTGAATAAGCAGGTGTTTTTAGCACAAAATCCTGCCTCCATGAGTTGATTATTGTGTCGCATGAAACTGTTTTTGCATGCTAGCGTCTAACCCTGATTTATAAACGCAAGTTTTTTATCTGGCAAAAATAAAACAATTTTGAAATGTCACATATCTGTAACATTGTGTTGTTGTTAATATCGTCTATAATCCCGTATGCAGAAATCCTGAGGGAAGCCTTGGTATTCTGCACTCGAATGGCGCGGGGTGCGTAATACATTCGATTTGTTTTTTTTGAGGGGCATCATTCATGATCAGCTTGAGACAACTGGCCGGCGGCGTCGCCGTAGCGGCAATTTCCATTACTATCGCCGGTGGTGCGATGGCACAACAAACCTCATCGTCAATCAGTGGTTCTGTCACGAACAGCAATGGCGATGCAATTTCCGGGGCAAGTGTTACTGTTATTCACGTTCCTACGGGTAAAGCGGCTCGTTTGACCACGAATTCATCAGGCCGGTTTTTTGATTCTGGTATGCGCGTTGGTGGACCATACACCATCACGATTACCGCTCCTGGCATGCAGCCTGAAACCATTGATGATGTTTATTTGCGTCTCGGTGAAATAGAATCATTAAATGCACAATTGCGTGCTGTTGGTGACGATAGTGACGTAATCGTGGTTAGCGGTTCTGCCATCAATAGCGGTATTAGCCTAAACAATGGCATGGGTTCGATTTTCACGTCCGAAGATCTGGCTAATCAACCTTCAATTGCCCGTGATGTAACAGGCGCTTTGCTGCGCGACCCATTCGTATCCATCAGTACGGATCTGAATGAACGTGCTGCTGCCTCTGGAACATTTGCCATTGCTGGTTCTGATCCCAGATTAAACGGTTTCGTTATTGACGGGTTGCCACAGGGAAATGATTTTGGTCTTGATAGCGGGCTGTTCCCGACATTGCGGCAGCCGGTCTCCATTGACACAATTGAGTCAATTTCGGTTTCTGCCTCGGATTATTCGGTTCTTGCTACCGGCTTTCAGGGCGGTCTGGTAAATGTGGTGACCAAATCCGGTACCAATGAGTTAACAGGTGGCGCTTATTATTACTATCGCGATGCCGGATTTGTCGGTGACCGGGCCTTTGGTTCTCCGGTTAATACATCTGCCTTTAGCGAAAAGGAATATGGTGCATTTGCTGGTGGCGCCCTTGTCAAGGACAAGCTGTTCTTCTTTGGTAATTATGAAAAATTTACCAATACCAATCCGCAGATATTTGATTTTGGCGGTGTTGATCCCGAAATGTTCAACATTATTCGCGGCATTACCCAGTCCGTCTATGGATATGATCCTGGCGTAAAGGGTGACACAGCAGTTGTTGAAGGATCAGAAAAATATCTTGGTAAAATCGACTGGAATATTAATGAATCGCATCGTGCTGTTTTCAAATATCAGCGTTCGGATGACTTGATTCTGTCCAATGTGCGCACTTTTAACTTCCCGACCAATTATTATGAGCTTACCAGTGTTCAGGATGTATATACTGGTGAGTTGTTTTCTGATTGGAATGAAAACTTCTCAAGCATTTTCCGGGTGTCTCGCAAGGAGTTGACCAGAGGTCAAAATTCTTTGGGTGACACTTCGGCAACCGGTGTGGGTTTTGGTACGTTCCTGGTGGAAGTTGATGCTTCTGATCCGTATTTTGCTGCCAATGGTCTGGACGGCAATGCCCTGCTTGGCACCAATTCGATCGAATTTGAGCTTGGCCCGGATGTGTTCCGTCATGCCAACGCCTTTAATGATAGTCGTGATCAGGTGTACTTCCAGGGCGATTATATCGCAGGGGATCATGTGGCCACATTCGGTTTTGCTTGGGATCAGTATGAATTAACCAATTTGTTTGGCATGTTCTCGGCAGGTCAGTTTAATTTCTCCAGCCTGCAGGCCCTAGCAGATCAGGACGCATTTGTGGTTTACTCCAACACCCAGAGCAATAATGCACTGGATGGTCTTGTGAATTGGGGCTACAGCAAATTATCACTTTTTGCACAGGATGAGTGGAGCGTATCTCCACAGCTTACCCTAAATGCTGGTTTGCGTTATGAGCGGTTCTCGCAAAGTGATCGCCCACCAACACCGGAACTGGTCTCAAATGCAGCAGGAACAGCATTGAATACATTCCAGGATGTTTACGGATTTTCCGGAACAGACAATCTGGATGGCCTCGACATTATTCAACCGCGTGTCGGGTTTAGCTTTGATCAAAGTGATCGTTTGACTATCTCTGGTGGTTTTGGCCGGTTCTCCGGATCAAATCCTGAAGTGTGGATTTCCAATAACTTTACACCATTGCAATTGTTCACTGTGGGCTTTGATACTAATGTAACTGGTACGGAGGTTCCTTTATCCTTGCAAAACAGTGTGGCTGCCGGCGTGCAGCCTGGCGGTGCCGTACAAAATGTTGACATTATTGATCCGAACTTCAAAATTCCTTCAACCTGGCGCGCCAGCTTGAAAGCGGATTACCAATTGGATCTGTCAAAATTTGGCATGGGTGACGATTATTTTGTCAGCGCCGGTATTTTGTACAGTCGCGGCGACAGCCCGATAAGCTGGCGCAATCTGGCATTTGAGCGTGCAGATTTACAGCAATTTGTTGGTGTTGCCCCAGATGGTCGGCCTATTTATCCTGATCTTGGTGATATTCCTGTACCAACTGATCCTGATAATCTGGATAATGACCCGGCAACCAATGGTTCCGAAATCAGCCTTCCTGATGCCTTTATGATCACCAATGGTCAGGGCGGAGAAACACTTTCACTGGTAGCTGGCGTTGCCAAGGAATATGAGTCAGGTTTTGGTTTTAATGTGAACTATACCTTCACTGACGCAGAGGATTTGCTTGAGTTCAGTAGCTCCCGGGCTATTTCCTCATGGCGTGGTATTGTTGGTACTGATCGTAATAATCCAATTCTTGGACGCTCCTCCAATGAGATTGCTCACAAGTTCGGCATCAGCCTTAACTATGAGAAATCATATTGGGAAGACCTGATGACAAGGATTGATGTGTTTGGCCTTGTTCAGTCCGGTCGTCCTTATTCGTTTGGTTATAATGTAGGCAGCAGAAATCCTCTGTTTGGACGGGCCAATGGCGGCTCCCCTCGTGATGGTGCTGATCTGCTCTATATCCCAAGCATGTCCAATGGTGCGTTTAACGATCCAAGAGTAACATTTGCTACTCCGGCTGATGAGACGGCCTTTCTTGATTTTGTGAACGCTAATGGTCTGGCAAAATATGCCGGTTCAATTGTACCAAGGAACTCAAACACAAGCCCATGGAGCAGCCGCTGGGATATGCGCTTCCAGCAGGAACTTCCAGGCGGCTTTGGTCAGGGGGCACTGGCGGGCAATCGCTTTAAGTTCATTCTGGATATTCAGAACTTCCTGAACCTGATTGATAGCGACTGGGGTCAACAAACTGCCGGGCCTAGATTTGGCAGGGTTAGCGCTGTTGGTGCTGATCTGGTGCATGTTGCTTCTGGTGAAATCCTGTCTGACAATGAACCAGGCGAATTCTGTAAAGTGGCAACTGATTGTGTGTATCGTTACCGCAATGTTACCAGTTCAATTGAACGTCAATTGAACTTCCAGTCTGTCTACCGGATCCGTGTTGGTATTCGTTACGAATTCTGATTTATGACTTTTAACACTTTAAAGGGCGGCTTTAACCAGCCGCCCTTTTTATGTCTGTTTTTATGAATATTACAGATTCTGGGGATCGTAAAACACTTGCTCTTATGTGTGAAGCAGTCACAATGACTCCCCGAATCGTACTGTGTCGGACATGGCGCTGGCGGCAATAATCGGCATTTTTCCGATTGGGGATTTTGGGGAAGACGGAAATTATGGCAAAAATGATGACGGACGCACCGGCTTTGCGGGTGCAGGATACCAGCGTCAAATTTGGTGATTTCACCGCGCTTTATAATGTGGACCTAGAGGTAAAAGCCGGAGAGATGGTAGCGCTGATTGGTGCTTCTGGCTCTGGCAAGTCCACACTTTTGCGCACTATTGATGGTTTGCAGGTTGCGGCCAAAGGTTCGGGGCGCATTTTGGTATTTGGCCGAAAAGTGCAGCGTGATGGTCGCTTGGCTAAGGGTCTTTATTACCGGCGGCGGGATATTGGGATGATTTTCCAGTCATTTAATCTGGTTGGCCGGTTAAGCCTGTTTACCAATGTGCTGATCGGGGTTTTGGGCCGTATTCCAACATGGCGCGGCGCACTGGGATTGTTTCCTGCCAAAGATCGGCAGCGCGCTATGGATGCCTTAAAACGTGTGGGGGTGGACGAATTTGCAGGCCGGCGGGCTTCAAAGCTTTCCGGGGGTCAAAAACAGCGCGGGGCCATTGCCAGAACTCTGGCGCAGGGGGCCAAAATGATTCTGGCTGATGAACCTATTGCTTCACTGGATCCGGTTTCAGCACGGCATGTGATGGAACAGTTACAGGAATTAAACGAACGGGATGGAATTACCGTTATTGTATCCTTGCATCAGGTTGATTTTGCCATTCGATATTGCCAAAGGGTGGTGGCATTAAAGGATGGTCGGGTGATTTATGACGGCCCGGCAAACAAAATGACCAAAGACGACATGATCGCAGTTTATGGCGATGAGTATGAAGATGCATTCTGGTCTATGGAAGCTGCATAAAATGACAAGTACCCGTATTTCTCTTAAGCTTGCAACCTTATTACTTGCACTTATTTTTATTATCAGCATTCCGTCTTCCGCTCAGGAAGAGCAACAAGAACGAGAGCTGAAATTCGGTATTATTACAACCGAGAGCTCTGATAATCTTTCTACCTTGTGGACTCCATTTCTGGAAGACATGGGCAAGATGACCGGGATGAAAATCAATGCGTTTTTTGCTGCGGATTATTCCGGGATTATTGAGGCCATGCGCTTCGGTGAGGTTGAAGCTGCCTGGTTTTCCAACAAGTCAGGACTTGAGGCCTTACGCCGGTCAAATGCTGAAGTATTTGCCAAAGCAACTTATCCTGATGGTGCGCCGGGTTATCGTTCGGTTTTACTGGTTCCAAAAGACAGCCCGTTTAAAACTGTCGAGGACATTTTAACGTGTGACAAGACCATCAATTTTGGCATGGGTGATCCTAATTCAACTTCGGGCACATTAATGCCGATGGCATATATTTTTGCTCCTAATGGAATTGTGCCTACTGAATGCTTTCGCAATGTGCGAAACGCCACCCACGAAGCCAACGGACTGGCTGTTGCGAATAATTTATTGGATGTGGCAACAAATAATACCACAAACTTAAAACGGCTGGCTCGCACCCGGCCGGAAATCCTTGAGCGGGTTCGGGTGATATGGGAATCGCCGCTGATTCAGACCGATCCGATCATGTGGCGCAAGGATATGCCCCAAGAGGCCAAGGAAAAACTTTTGTATTTCTTTATGACCTATGGGCGTAGAGCTGAAAACGAAGAAGAGCTACAGCGGCAGCGTAAGGTGCTGGGCGAGCTGGATTTTGGTATGTTTTTGCCATCCAATGATCAGCATTTGGATCCTATAATACGGCTGGAAATTTTACGGGACATGGCTTTTGTGAAGTCAGATCAGAATCTGACAGATGCAGAGCGAGCCTTAAAAACCAAGAAACTTGAGGATAAGCTGCAAGCCATGCAGCGGGCCGATGAAGCAGCATTTATAAAGCCCAAGGGCATACCGGAGTATAAGGGTAAGGGTTCAAGAGGGCCGCAGGGTTTGGATCTGCCATGGTCGCGGATAATATTCACGCTTAGTATTGGATTGGTTTCCTTTGGGTTCTTTTTCTGGTCATCGGCAACTCGCGGGGCTGGCCCGAAAACGCCTCTAAAAGATCGTTTGTTTAATGCAAGTGTCTGGGCGGTGTTTATCTCATCTTTGGTCTGGGCCTATGTGGCGGCAGAAATTTTCAAAGCGCCATTACTGATTGATAACGGTGATCGTATGGGAGAATATGCCAGCGGGTTTTTGAAGCTCGACTGGAAAGAAGGCTGGCTTTATTTGCAACAAATGTCGGTCACTATTCAGATCGCATTATGGGGGACATTCCTTTCCGTAATTGCGGCAGTTCCATTTGGCTTGCTTTCGGCCAGAAATGTCGCCCCGGCATGGATTGTATTTCCAATCCGGCGGTTAATGGATGCGTTTCGTTCCATAAATGAGCTGGTTATCGGCACCATGTTTGTGGTTACTGTAGGGCTTGGGCCATTTGCCGGTGTCATGGCGCTGGCTGTTCACACGACAGGTGTATTGGCTAAATTATTCTCTGAGGCAGTTGAGGCTATGGATCCGGGCCCGGTAGAAGGGGTTCGGGCAACTGGAGCCAGATCTATTCATGAAGTAGTCTGGGGTGTTATTCCGCAAGTAGCTCCATTGTGGACGTCTTATGCGTTGTATCGCTTTGAGTCCAACACCCGTTCTGCAACTATTTTGGGTCTGATCGGGGCCGGGGGTATCGGACAGTTGTTATTCGAGCAAATCCGCTCATTCCAATATGGAAAAACCGCCGCTATTTTACTGATTATCATTGTAGCGGTTACCCTGGTCGACTTTTTAAGTCAGGTATTACGCAAACGTCTGATGTAAAAGTATTCATGTTTCAAAGGAACATATCTGGATAAGCTCCCTAGTTTATCCAGATATGTTACGTATGAATTAAAAGCTTGCAGGCTCACCCCATGTTCCAGAAAACAGGGTTTCCTCCAACTCTCGGCGTTGCCTCGGGCTAGCATCCCTTTCTTGCAGATGGGCAGGAAATCCGGCAAGTTTTTCTGCATACCCAATAACCAAAGCAGTTAACGGCTGAACACCGTCTGGTACCTGATATATATCGCGTACTTTTTCCGGTAAAATGCCGATCATCTGATGCACGCTGATACCACGCATCTGGGCCTCAAAGGTAAGATTGGCTGCCGCTATGCCCAGATCATGTTCCGCCGCCTTGTTTGGTTCTCCTGATTTTGACAAAGCCTCAACGGTGCAGGCAAAAACCAAAACCGGAGCATTTGCAGCCCAGACCTGATTGGCTTCTAACAGGCAAGACAGCGCTGTATCATGATCTTTCTTACCATCAGCTTTGCGGACCATGATAAATCGCTATGGTTGCTCATTATATGATGAGGCAGCCCAGCGAGCTGCCTCAAACAGTGCTCGCAAGTCAGTATCCTCTATTGGGCGTTGCGAAAGGCCATAGGGGCTCCAGCGCTCAGCCAGAGGCTTGGCTATATTTGCTGATGCTGGTGCAAATTTGTGATCAAACATTATTCGCTCCAGATTTTGCCAGCCTGGCGTCAATGCTGAAAGCTCCGGCACCATAAATCGACAGGATCAAGAACCCGCCGGCAATGGTGAAGTTTTTCATGAATTGAATTGATTGTGCCTGATCTGCAAAATCAAAGTGAAATAATAAGGCGCTTAAAACACAAAACCCGGCTAAGGACAAAGCGGCAATACGGGTTTGAAAACCTGCTAAAACGGCCAATCCTGCGACAATTTCAAATAACATTACCGCCGGGGCCAACACGGATGGCACTCCGGCAGAACTCATGTAGGCGCCAAGCCCTTCCAGATTATCAATTTTGCCAATTCCTGATACAATAAACATGCCGCTTAATAAGGCGCGGCCTCCTAAGTCAGCGATATTATTCATCATAATTCTCCTAATAATGGTTTGCCCCAGGTGGAGCTTGTTTGGCTGTTGTGCCAATATTTGTAAATTAATGCTTACAATTCTGTGATAAAGTGGGTAAATATGGATTATTTATCCACGATTTGGAAACAATAATGGACAAAATAACCAGTATGAAGGCGTTTGTGGCGGTGATTGATCGCGGAAGTTTTACTAATGCCAGCGAGCACTTGGGGATTTCCAGGGCAGCCGTCAGCAAATATGTTATGCAGCTTGAAGACAGTTTGGGGGTGCGTTTGCTCAATCGAACTACCCGGCATCATTCTCTTACTGATACTGGGCGTGAATATCTGCCGCGATGCCGCGCGATTTTGGCGGATCTGAACGAGGCAGAAGCCAATGCCAGTAAATCCAATACGGCACTGCGAGGGCTTTTGCGTATAAATGCGCCGGTATCGCTTGGGGTGCGCAAAATGGGTGAAGTTATCGCCGGGTTTTGTAAAAAGCATCCGATGATTGAAGTAGAGCTGGAGTTAAATGACAGGTTTATTGACGTGGTCGCCGAAGCCTTTGATGTTGTATTGCGTATCGGGAAATTGAATGACTCTTCGCTTATTGCTAGAAAAATCGCTTCTATTCCAATGGTTACCTGTGCATCTCCGGGATATCTTGATGCTATGGGGATACCAGATCATCCAGAGCAATTAAAGCAATATGCCTGTCTTACCTATGACAATGCCGGTCGCAATTCCCTGTGGGAGTTCTTAAAGCAAGGGGCAAGGCAGCAAATACGCATTAGCGGGCCGTTGACTTCCAATAATGGGGATGTGCTGGCAGATGCTGCCCGCGCTGGCTTGGGCCTGGTGCGCTCGCCATTGTTTATAGTAGCTGATGATTTGCGGGCAGGTTCTTTGCAAGCGGTGCTTGGCGATTGGCAGCCTCCAGACATTACCATGTCAGCCCTTTATCCATCACGCAGGTTTCTTTCGGCCCGCGCCCGGGCCTTTGTTGATTATGCACTGGAGCATTTTTAGCAAAAGTGGGAACCGGTTTTGCGGTTCAAAAATGCGACAGATAAGAGATTTGCATTTTTAGCAAAAGTGGGAACCGGTTTTGCGGTTCAAAAATGCGACAGATAAAGATTTGCATTTTTAGCAAAAGTGGGAAGGTTTTTGTGTCCTATCGCTTCGCTACTTGAGGAGTCTTTGATGCCCTATCGCCTAGCGGCTACTTGAGGGAGTCTTTTAATGTCCTATCGCTTCGCTATTTGAGGACGGGGTTTCGCAAAATA
The DNA here is from genome assembly GCA_015485155.1 of Robiginitomaculum sp. GTDB lineage: Bacteria > Pseudomonadota > Alphaproteobacteria > Caulobacterales > Maricaulaceae > Robiginitomaculum_B. The sequence continues at coordinate 26,904 of WFUF01000015.1, forward strand.
AAATTACAGCAATTTAGATCGCAGCAATTGATTGACCGCCTGCGGATTGGCTTTGCCGCCGGATTTTTGCATTACCTGGCCAACAAACCAGCCAAGGGTTTTTGGCTTGTCTTTTACCTTGGCAGCCTGTTCGGGGTTTGCGGCAATTATTTCATCAATCATTGCTTCGATTGCGCCAGTATCGGTTACTTGCTTTAAGCCGCGTTCATCAACTATTTTGACCGGGTCACCACCTTCATTCCAGCAAATCTCAAACACCTGTTTGGCGATTTTGCCAGAAATGGTCTTATCAGTGATCATCTTGACAATACTGTTATTGGCCTTAGCTGAAACAGGACTGTTTTCAATTTCGATATTCTCTTTATTCAGCTTGCCAAATACTTCGTTGATTACCCAGTTGGCGGCTAGTTTCTTGTCATTGCCTTTGGCAACTGCTTCATAATAAGCCGACTTTTCACGATCCGACACCAGCACGCCGGCATCATAAGCCGACAGCCCGTATTCAGCAACAAATCTGGCTCGTTTTGCATCGGGCAATTCGGGCAGAGCAGCTTTGATACTGTTCACATATTCCTGGCTTAACTTTACCGGTAACAGATCGGGGCACGGGAAATAGCGATAATCGTGCGCGTCCTCCTTTGAGCGCATGGTACGGGTTTTTCCGGTATCGGCATTAAATAGTCTGGTTTCCTGATCTATTTTACCGCCGCTCTCGATAATATCTATCTGGCGGCGGGCTTCATACTCAATCGCCTGAGCGATAAAGCGCATGGAGTTTACGTTCTTTATTTCGCAGCGTGTGCCTAATTCCCCACCGGGTTTGCGTACAGATATGTTGACATCGGCGCGCAGATTGCCTTTTTCCATATCGCCATCACAGGTTTCCAGATAACGCACTAATGACCGGATTTTTTTCACATAGCCTGCGGCCTCAGCAGAGGATCTCATATCAGGTTTTGAGACAATTTCCATCAAGGCGACACCGCAACGGTTCAAATCAACATAAGTCGAATTTGGATCAAGATCATGAATGGATTTACCTGCATCTTGCTCCAGATGCAGCCGTTCAATACCTACCTTGATGGTATCTGCTCCATCAACATCAACCTCGATTTCACCCTCTCCAACTATCGGGTGATAAAGCTGGCTGATCTGGTAGCCTTGGGGAAGATCTGGGTAAAAATAATTTTTCCGGTCAAATCGAGAAAACAGGTTTATTTCGGCATTAAGCCCAAATCCGGTACGGATTGCCTGTTCGACACAAAATTCGTTCAATACTGGCAACATGCCCGGCATTGCCGCATCAACCAGAGAAACCTGGCTGTTTGGCTCAGAGCCAAATTCGGTGGACGACCCGGAAAACAGTTTGGCCTTTGATGCTACCTGCGCATGGATTTCCAAACCAATAATGATCTCCCAATCACCAGTTGCGCCACTGATCCAGTCTTTTTTGTCTGCTATTCTTGTTGCTGTAAACATTGTCTTTTCTCTTTTGTCTGCCCTCTTACCACCATCCTTTCCCCGCCAGGATAGGAGGCAAAAAGCGTCTTGTTTTCTCCCTCTCCCTACGAGGGACAGGGCCGGGGTGAGGGTTCTACCTCCTATTCATATGCCGCTCCAGATCCTGCATTACACCTTCGATGTTTTGTACTACATCATTGTTCCAATACCGGATGACTTGATAGCCGAGCTTCTGTAATTCATTAGTTCGCAACTGGTCTTTTCCTTTCCGCTTTGGTTTGGTTTTGACGTAAACCTCGGGCGAGTTGGGTTTTTATATTCATGCCCCCTCACCTCGATCCTCTCCCCAGCGGGGACAGGGCCGGGGTGAGGGGGTGATACCTAACGCCTTGTATCATTTGTATTGTTCCCAGTCCGTTCTAACACCAACACAATCCGATATAGATACTCGATCACAAAGGCGATTCCTGCCACAAACACTGGCTCAATAAGTGCCTTACTGATCATGGTAATAAGAAAATACGCAGATTTGCCTTGCGCGACCAAGGATCCGGACAGCGGTTTCCATGCACTTGCTATACCAAGCAATGAAATTACCAAAAAAACAAACGCTACAATAATAAAGACAAAAGCTATTTTGCTTTTGAAATAATTATAAAAACTCCAAAAAACATTCATCTCACCACCATCTCGTTGCCTTGGCATTAAATCTGGCGGCGCGTTCCAATGCTCCGCCGACCGCGAAACAGGTTTCTTCGTCCAGAGCTTTGCCGATTACCTGTAAACCCAATGGCAAGCCTTGGCTGTCCAAGGCAGCCGGCACCGATATTCCCGGCAATCCAGCCAAATTTGCGGTGACCGTAAACACGTCATTTAGATACATTTGCACCGGATCGTCTGATACTTCGCCAATACCAAAGGCCGCACTTGGTGTGGTTGGGGTCAGCAGTGCATCGCACTTTTCCCATGCTTTCTTAAAATCTTCGGCAATTTTTGCACGGACTTTTTGCGCGCGGATGTAATAGGCATCATAAAACCCGGCCGATAACACATAGGTGCCGATCATGATCCGGCGGCGCACTTCTTCACCAAAGCCTTGCGCCCGGGTGCGTTCATAGGTGGAGTTTAGATCATCGCCATCAATACGTGCCCCATAACGCATGCCATCATATCGTGCCAAATTCGACGAGGCCTCGGCTGGTGCTACAATATAATAGGCCGGAAGTGCGTATTTTGTATGGGGCAGACTAACGTCAACAATCTCACAGCCAGCATCACGCAGCCATTGGGTTCCCTGTTGCCAGAGCTTTTCTATCTCTTCCGGCATGCCATCCATGCGATATTCCTTGGGAATACCAATGCGCATGCCTTTTAGTGATTTGGTGCAGGCAGATACAAAATCCGGCACATCACGGCTTAAGGAAGTGCTGTCCTTTTCATCAAATCCGGACATACTACCCAGCATTAGGGCTGCATCTTCTACTGTTTTGGTTATTGGTCCTGCCTGATCGAGCGAGGACGCAAAGGCGACAATACCATAACGCGAGCAACGACCATAAGTAGGCTTCATTCCGACCAGTCCGGTAAAAGCCGCAGGCTGGCGGATTGAACCTCCAGTATCAGTGCCGGTTGCTGCCAAACACAAATCCGCAGCCACAGCCGCGGCCGAGCCACCAGAGGAGCCACCGGGAACTATTGCTGCATTGGAACCTGCGCGTTGCCAGGGACTGATAACATTGCCATAAGCGCTGTTTTCATTGCTTGAACCCATGGCAAACTCATCCATGTTGAGCTTGCCAAGCATTACCGCGCCATCTTTCCAGAGTTTTGCCGTTACCGTACTTTCATAAGGCGGGGTAAACTCGCCTAAGATTTTGCTGCCCGCACAGGTTTTAACGCCGTCAACGCAAAACAAATCTTTAATGCCGATGGGCGCACCTTCTAAGATGCCGCCTTCACCTTTGGCAATTTTGGCATCAGACGCATCAGCCATTTCATAAGCCTTGTCCGGGGTTTCGGTCAAATAGGCATTGAGGCCGCGTGCCTGTTCCATTGCCTCCAGATGAGCTTGCGTGATTTCACGAGATGAAAATTCCTTATTACGCAAACCGGAAACAGCTTCGCTTAAACTAAGTTTTGTAAGGTCACTCATTATTTAACTGGCCTATTCAACTGATTTGGGCACAACAAAAAAGCCCTCTTCGGATTTTGGCGCATTGGCCAATACCTTGTCCCGGATATTGCCGTCGGTCACTTCATCACTGCGCAAGTGTATTTGTGTTTCTACCGCCGAGGTCATTGGCTCCACCCCGCCCACATCAACTTCATTGAGCTGTTCAATCCAGCCCAACAAGTCATTTAGCTCCTTGGCCAATGGCTCCAGTCGTTCTTCTGGCACGTCTAAACGCGCCAGCCTTGCAATTTTTTTGACATTCTCAGCATCAACTGACATCGGTTTTCTTTCGTAATCCTTGAGCAAAACGAAGCGGTACCAAGAGTGCCGCAAGCGCGCAAGGGCAATACAGGGTTTTGCTTGGGTTTTAACATAAATACGGCTACAGAATGATCATGCCGATTGTTACTTCATCCGAATTGCCTGCTAACGGTGCCTTGCTTGGTATTGATCCTGGAACCAAAACCATAGGGCTGGCGGTTTCTGATAGCCGCCGCAGTATTGCTACCGGTATCACTACCATAAACAGAAGCAAATTTGCCAAGGATGCAGCCGGTATTTTCGACCTTTACGATGTGCGTGATTGTGTTGGCATTGTGTTGGGGCTTCCCATTCAAATGGATGGCAGGGAAGGCTCCAGGGCTCAGTCGGTGCGCGCCTTTGCCCGTAATTTACTAAGTTTACGGGATATTCCCATATTGCTATGGGATGAGCGCTTATCCAGTTCGGCTGTTGAGCGCACCCTGATTGAGGCCGGAACCCGTCGCAATAAACGCAAAACCGTAATCGACAAATTAGCTGCTGTTTATATTTTACAAGGAGCTTTGGATTTTCTGCGAAGTAACAGGCCCTGAGCCTTGCGGCCTCACTTTAGGTGACCTGTTTTCTAGCGTTACGGCCTTGATACGTCCGGGATACAATCCGGTAATTGCCGCCAGCCGTGGCACGCGCGCCAAGACCGACCGCTTGAAAAATACAATTGTTAAAAAAGATTCTAAAAATATCTATTATCGCAACGACTTATCATTGCGAGTAGATTCAACCAGATTTTCCGGTAATGGACTGGTAGATCCATCTGGCTTTTTCGAGGTTTTTGGTACGGGTTCGATTGCCGATCAAAAAATAATCAACCAGCACCCAAAGACCCATGCTGCCCATGGTAAGAAGTTTTAATATGCCAAGCAAAATGTCGCCAACAATAAACCGATCAATACCCAGCCAGCCAAGCCAGACATTCCAGCCATAAAGTGCTACCGGGTTTTGCTCAACCTGGGAAAATTCTGACAGGAAACGCTCACGCTCTGTGCCCTCAAGTGAAAGCACCATGTTTAGAATTTCTCTTTGATATATAAACCTGTCCATAAATATCCCCTATATGCTTTAATACAGTTAAAACATCGCATTGCGAACCTGCGTGTGCAAGGCTAAACACAATAAAACACCTGATTCTTGCGCAAAATCGCGCACACAAATACGGAGAATGAAATGGCTCGTAAAAAAATCGCCCTTATTGGTGCGGGAATGATTGGCGGAACTTTGGCCCATATCGCAGCTCGTGAGGAGCTGGGTGATGTGGTGTTGTTTGATATTTTTTCCGGGCCAGCCAAGGGAAAGGCCCTTGATCTTTGTGAGTCTACTCCGGTGATCGGATCTGACTGTAACTTAAAAGGCACTGATGATTATGCGGATATTGCCGGAGCAGATGTTTGCATTATTACCGCTGGTTTTCCGCGTAAGCCCGGCATGAGCCGCGATGATCTGGTGGCCAAAAACCTTGGTGTGGTCAAACAGGTGGCAGCAGGCATTAAACAATATGCGCCCAAGGCCTTTGTGATCTGTATCACCAACCCGCTGGATGCCATGGTGTGGGCTTTGCAAAAATTCTCTGGCCTGCCGCCGCGTAAAGTGGTTGGCATGGCCGGAGTTTTGGACAGTGCCAGGTTTCGCTGGTTTTTAGCCGAAGAATTTGGCGTATCGGTAGAAGACGTAACCGCATTCGTATTAGGCGGTCATGGTGATACCATGGTGCCATTGATCCGCTATTCTTCCGTTGCCGGAATTCCGGTACCGGACATGATAAAGATGCGCTGGACAACTCAGGAAAAAATCGACGCAATCGTTGATCGCACCCGCAAGGGCGGCGGGGAAATCGTTGGCCTGCTCGGCAATGGCTCTGCCTATTATGCTCCGGCTGAAAGCGCTATTGAAATGGCAAAGTCATACCTTAAAGACAAAAAACGCATCCTGCCGTGTGCGGTTCGTCTTGCCGGACAAATCGCTGGCGTGCGCGGGCTTTATGTGGGCGCTCCGGCAGTAATTGGCGCAAAAGGCGTGGAGCGTGTGGTAAATATTCGTCTAAACAAGCAAGAACGCGAAGGTTTCTTAAACTCAGTTGCTGCTGTTGAAGGCCTGATGGAAGACTGCAAAGGCATGGACGCTGATCTGGTGGATTAGGTTTGGGAGAAAGAAAAAGAAAATTAAAAGCTTTCTTGACGGAGAATCCGGATTGCTGCTTTTGTGGAGACGCAAGAGCAAAAACACGAGACCATGTTCCACCAAGTGCTATGTTTTTTGATAAAGCAGGCCCCAAAGATTGGGTTTTTCCGGCTTGTTGTGATTGCAATAATGGAAGCTCTAACGATGATCGTATCTTTTCAGTGTTCGCGATTATGTTTTGTATGAAGGATGCTGATGAATTGTCGCAAAAAGATATAAAGCGAACAATTAGATCTGTATCCAATGGAGTTCCTTCTGATTTTCGTAATAGAGTTGAACAATTCCTCTCAAGGGAAGATATACCTTTTGAAGATTACCCAAGTTTCGATTTACTAGATTCAGATAAAAAAATCTGTCATCTGGTAGCAAGAAAAATTGCAAAAGCAATCTATTATAAGAAGCATAAAAAATCACTCCCCAAAGCGGCTACTCTTTCTGTCCATTGGATAGTAAATGTGGATTGGAATGAGAAAACTATAGGTCCATTGAGCCAATTTATTCCGGAAACGCCTGCTCCAACCATTAAGGATGAAGATTCGGTGTCTGATGGTGAGCAATTTATCTATTCTATTAATAACGTAGAAGAGTATATATTTATTTTTTTCAAGATTCATATGTGTGCCATTTATTGTTGCTTAATATCTCCATCAGGTGCGGTCAGGTCTGCCAATCCTGCGTTTTCTGATTGGTATGATATGAAAGATAACAAGGTTTCACAGGAGCCAGCATGACCAGACACGATCATTGGCAAAAATCCTGGGGCAATGACCCGTCGCAAAAAAGCTGGGTACAGGAACGCCCCGACCTGTCATTGGCTATGATTGCGGAATGTGGTTTGAACAAAGATGCCGCCATATTGGATATGGGCGGCGGGGCCAGCACTTTGGTGGATTTTTTGCTGGCAGATGGGCTGGCCAACATAACCGTCGCTGATATTTCCGAAACCGCGCTTGAGCTGGCTAAAAACCGTCTAGGCGAGCGGGCGGATAAAGTAAACTGGATTGTTGCCGATGCCTGTAATTGGCAGCCGCCACACAAATTTGATCTGTGGCACGACCGGGCGGTGTTTCACTTTTTAACCGAGGTTAAAGACCGCACAGCCTATAAACAGCATTTGTATGAGTCTGTGCCCATTGGCGGCTTTTTGGTGATGGCGACCTTTGCGCTGGATGGCCCGACCAAATGCTCTGGCCTGCCGATTGTGCAATATGACGCGCAATCTTTGGCCGATGAGATCGGGCCGGGGTTTTGCTTATTAGATGATCAGCTTGAAATCCACATCACACCCGGCGGCGGCAAACAAAACTTCCAATATGTACGAATGGTTCGGGTTTGACCCTTAGGGGTAAAGCCTAATCTTCATTCTTGTGGATTTTAGCGCCCTTCATCACAAAATCTACATCCAGCAATTCTTCTATATTATCCAAAGGATTGCCGCTTACTGCGATGATATCAGCCTGTTTTCCGGGTTCCAGTGTTCCTACTTGGTCGGATATTTGCAAATGATCAGAGGCGATAACCGTAGCGGATTTAATTGCCTGCATTGGGGTGAAACCGGCTTCGACCATCAGCGCAAACTCTTTGGCATTTTCACCATGTTTGGAAACACCGCTGTCAGTGCCAAAGGCGATTTTGACACCCTCCTCATTGGCGATACGCAACATGTTGATCATTTGCGGCCCCACTTGTTTTGCTTTGTCCCTTGATGGTTTTGGTAAAAAACTGTTCGGATCATTGGCCATTTCAACCACAGTAGCCCCGGCCAGAACCGTAGGTACAAGATAGGCATCATGTTTTTTGAACAAGGCTGCGGTTTTTTTATCCAGATAGGTGCCGTGTTCAATGCTGTCTATTCCGGCGCGAAGCGCTGCCTCAATCCCGCCTTTGCCGTGAGCATGGGCAGTGACTTTGCGCCCCATAAAATGTGCAGCGCGGACAATGTCACGCATTTCATCATCAAAAAACTGTTGTTCAGTACCGGCAGCAGTGTTCGACAACACCCCGCCCGTTGCAGTGATTTTAATTACATCGGCACCTTTGCGGATATTTTCGCGTACCGCCCGGCGGCAATCATCTGCGCCGTCACAAATCGCAGGAGAAGCCAGAGCCTTGGCAATCGCCTCGGAATAACCGTGCCGACCATCGCCATGACCCCCGGAAATGGATACGGTTTTACCCGCAGCCAATATCCGTGGCCCGGCAATATCACCACGGTTTATGGCATCACGCACCGCATAAATGGCATCATCGCCTCTGGCACCTACATCTTGCACAGTGGTAAATCCGGCCATCAGGGTGCGTCTGGAATACAAAACCGCATCCATTGCATAATCGGCATCGGATTTGGTTACTGTCTCCAGCCTCTGTTTGGGGCCAAGTTGCGAGGTTAGATGAACATGGCTGTCAATTAGGCCTGGCAGGCAAAATTTATCTTTTAGGTCAACGACGGTAACATCTTTGTCGTTTGTAAAGCCCTTGTTGATTTTGGTGATAGTGCCATCATGATCAATAATGATTGTTGATGCTCCAAGGGGCTTTGATCCTGGCAGATTAAGTACCGCACCGCATTGCAGGGCCTGGGTATGGGCCGTGGCCGAGCTGGTCATCGCTAACACCGCAAAACCGGCGGTAATTGTCACAAGGGTTTTCAAAACATCTGATTTCATTTCTGGTTCTCTTCAAAAGGGAATGGCACTTGAGGAACCCTAAAGCCTTAGCTGAGCCTGAGCAAGCTGCATGGTGTAATTCACGCTTCGTCAAATGCATAACCCGGCTTTTGGCGCATAAAACATACACATTGGCGCAAACGTGCTGGAACACAGGAGAAAAATACTTTTCTTCGGACAAAACTCTGCAAGGAAAGAAAATCATGTCTGATAATTATGATGATCAATACATAAAAGTGAGTGATGGCAATAATGGCTTTCAAAAGGCTCTGGCCTTGTTTGCCGGAACTGCGCTGCTCCTGTTACTGGCAGCTTTGCTAACAGGTCAGGCGCAAATGGACTTGTCAGTTGTGCATAAAATGCCGACGGCAGTTAAAATTCATGCAGCAAGTGCTGTGTTTGCACTTGTATTGGGTGCGGTGCAACTTGTCCTTCCTAAGGGCCGAGCCTTGCATATTATACTTGGAAGCCTCTGGGTCATTGCCATGATAGTGGTGGCTATAAGTTCATTATTTATCAAACAGGTTTTTGCCGGATATTTTTCGCCCATTCACCTGTTCGTGCCTTTTACAGCCGCAGGACTTTATTTTGGGCTAAAGCCCCTATTTGGCAAAACCCGTGGCCAACACGGTAAACAAATGCGCGGGGTTTATTTTGGTGCGTTGGTTCTTGCTGGCTTGTTTACATTTGTTCCGGGGCGGACAATGTGGCAATTATTTCTTGGCGGCTAAAATCAGCTCCCGGCAAAATTGATGCAAGCGGCAAAAACCGCCGGGCAAAAGCAGAGCTCTATAAAATTATTTCAACAAAGTTCCATAAAAAACAATGAGATACACATAGGAGAAAGTTGGCGCAGTTTTTGCTTTTTCACTGCTAAAGCGCCCGTGATGAGGTGCAGATGGGTGAAATAATGAGCGTAACCGCATTTTTTACAAACACAAACAATCAGCCAGGCGTGCTGTCTGTGCAAGGAGCGGCTAGTTCTGTTCAAGGCGGGATTAACTCTGGTGCCGAACTGGCAGACCCGTCCCGTCCTGCCCTTGGCAGAGCCACATTCAAGATGCTGTTACAGCAGGCAAGCACCTCTGAAACTGACGGTTCGATTGTTGATGGGGCAGATGCTAATATTTTACAACAGAACACCGTCATTACATCAGATGGCGCAGCAGAGAGCGCACTGCAACCCAGCCTTTACATACAGCCGGAAAATGCTGCCGTTCCCAGAACCGCAAACCTGACACTGGCTCCGGCCAAAGTGGGCACAGCAGAAACAAGTCTTGCTCCCAAGAATACGGATTTAACACTGATACCGACCGCGACTGGCGTAGTTGAATCAACTCTTGCTCCCGAAAATCAGGAGCTGCCAATTACACCGGCAAAGACAGTAATATCATCCGGGACTTTAATACCGGCAGCAGGGGCTGAGCCAGCAGCACAGCCTGCGGCAACAGGACAAAATACTGCAACAGGACAAAATAATGCCGTAACAGTAACTCCAGTGACTGCTCAGCAACCCGCACAAGCTTCTGCACCATATTTTGAGTCGGCAATAGCGCAAGTGCAAGCATCCGGCCCGGCTGCTGTTCGGGCAGCATTAGGCAATGGACAGGTTATGCCACAGCTTGTGGCAGCAGCCTCATCAACGGCAGGTACAGTTTTAACAGCCATGCTTCCGGCATCGGCAAATGGTACAGCGCCAACATCAGCAAATGGCAATAAAACAGTGAGCGCAGCTTCTACTGCATTAAAGGGCGTGAGCTTGAATAATGCGCAGGTGCCAAGCGGTATTCTTAATACACCGGCAATCGCTTTGCCTGGCACTGAAACTATAGACCTTGAGAGTGGTGAGTTCCTTGATGCTATGGAAGAAGGTGCTGTTTCAGGAAATAACAGGCTACCGGCAAAAGCCGGGGGCGGAACATCTGTACAGCAAGTTACAGCAAATACCCAGCTTGCTGCCTCAAGAATAGGCGCAGAAGCGGTAAGCAAATTTGCCGCACGCCTTGCATCGCGCGCCGCTGGCGGGGCCAGTAAATTTGAAATGCGCCTTGATCCACCGCAATTAGGGCGCATTGAGGTAAAAATGCAGGTCAGTGCCGACAATCGGGTGCATGCGATTTTAACTACGGAAAACCCCGAAGTAATGCAGGATCTGCAACGATCCGCTGACAGCCTGCGCAGAGCCTTGATTCAAGAGGGGTTTGATCTGGGTTCAAATGACCTGGAATTTCAAATGGAACAGCAGGGATATCAGCACAATAATCCAGATGCTCAGCAGGAACAATCACCCAATTCGCAATTAGCAGCAAAACTGCTGGGCGAGGCCGTAAACCAGGCACAGGCTGAAATAGATACCGGAAACGGCTATTGGCTGCTGCCGGATCAACGTATCGATATCAGGGCTTAAGGAGAGTAAAATGGCTGCAATTACAGCAATTGGTCAACTACAGAATGTGAATACGAACTCACCGCAAGCTGCCACCGGACTTGCAGATAATTTTGACACTTTTTTGACACTGCTTACGACGCAATTACAAAATCAGGATCCACTAAGTCCACTTGATTCAACAGAATTTGTTGGGCAATTGGTGCAGTTTTCCAGTGTGGAACAGCAAATTGCCCAAAATAAAAACCTAGAGAGTATTGTTGCCCTAAATCAGGTCAGCTCCTCAACCTCTGCAGTTTCTTTTATTGGCAAAGAGGTTTCGCTCTCTACTGCCACAGCGCCACTTACAGAAGGACAAGCCAGATGGAGTTACGCACTGGATCGGGCGGCAACGGAATCAACTATCGTAATCTCTGATGCCTCAGGCAAAGTTGTCTATGAAGGCGCAGGTGCAACTTCCACCGGGTTACAGGAATTTGTCTGGGATGGCCGTGACAATGCCCAAGAGCAACTACCCGATGGCGCCTATACCATTCAGGTTTCCGCTACAGATAGTGCGGGCAATGCCGTAGGCGCTTCCACTTCGGTCACGGGAATTATTACCGGCGTTGATTTTGCCGGATCTGAACCAGCCCTGCTCATGGGCAATATACGAGCGTCCTTTATGGACATTTTATCAGTACGTCAGGTGGGTGGCGTATAAACACTAAATGACGGGCGCAGAAAAGCCGCCTTTGATCTTAACAGCAGAAGCTCCTCAACAATAAGCGTGAAACAAAAAGGAGCGCAACATGTCATTATATACAGCCTTAAACATAGGCGTGCAGGGATTACGGGCAAATTCAAATGCCTTGTCCGGCATTTCGAATAATATCGCCAATATCAATACGGTGGGCTATAAACGCACCCGGACTGATTTTTCGGCGCTGGTATCTTCACAAACCCAGAATGTCCTGAATGCGGGAGGTGGAGTTTCAGCAGAAGGTCGCAGGCAGATTTCGCAGCAGGGATTGGTGCAGGCAGCTTCCTCCACCACTGACCTTGCCATTACCGGCAACGGATTTTTCGCCGTAACCGAACAACCAAACCGGGCAGGATCTGCTCCTAACCTGCTTTATACACGTGCCGGGGCATTCGCACCGGACGAAAATGGTGATCTTCGCAATGCAGCCGGGTATTTCTTACAAGGCTGGCAGGCTGAGAGCGATGGCAGTTTTATAACCAATTCCACAGATACTTCGGCGCTTTCCACGGTTAATGTAAGCAGTATCAGCGGCGTTGCCTCGGCTAGCTCATCCATCAGCCTAAACGGTAATTTACAATCCAGTCAGGAAATATCTGCAAGCGCCGCCACTTATGACGGAACTGTCAGTGCCACCAATATGGCATCAGGAGCGATAACTCCGGATTTTGAGCGTTCCATGCAGATTTTTGACTCATTGGGCGGCGTTCGCAATCTGAAAATAGCCTTCTTGAAAGATGCAACTGCAGCTAATACCTGGAATGTGGAAGTTTATGCCTCTCCGGCTTCTGATGTGGTAAGTGGTTCCGGGCTGGTCGATGGGCAGTTGGCAACAGGAACTGTGGTTTTTAATGCCGATGGCACCATCAATGTCGCCAACTCAACCATACCGGCATCTCTTGAAATACTGGCCTCGGATTCAGGAACCCCTGCTGCAGGTGAAGTTCGCTGGGATGCCGGTGCCGGAATTGCGGCGCAGACCCTTACCCTGGACATTGATGGCACTAATGGGGTTGGTGGCCTTACCCAGTTTGATGCAGCTTCCGGATTTAACTCGGTAGCAGTAGATGGCTCAGCCTTTGGCAATCTGGTCGGGGTAAATATTGACCGTGACGGTTTTGTGCTGGCCAACTTTACCAATGGCGTGACTCGCAAGATATACAAGCTGCCAATAGCAACCTTTGCCAATGCCAATGGCCTAATTGCTGCCGATGGTGGAGCATACAAGGAAACAAATCAGTCTGGCGCTCTTTCCTTGCGCGAGGCCGGAAAATTATCCGGCAGTATTTCCAGTCAGGCCCTGGAAGGCTCGAATGTGGATCTGGCTGAAGAGTTTGCCGATATGATCTCGGTTCAGCGCGCTTATTCTGCTTCGTCAAAGATTATTACGACCGCAGATGAAATGCTTGATGAGCTGATCAGGATCAAACGCTAGTTAAGAGGATAGGAAATCCGCTCATTTCTTAAACGCAATGGGCGGCAATTTCTTAAAATTGCATTGAAATTGTACTGGGTAATTTTACCAGCTTCCTTTGTCGGATGTTCAAACCTTGGAGCTATTGTTGGAGCTCCAAGGGGCAATTGCCCAATAATAAAAACAACAACTGGAAATAGGTGATATGGCAACTGGACATAAAGAACGAGAAACAATGGTGTTGGGCCCAGATGGCAGCCCGCTGACTTTGGCTGATCTTCCCAAACCCAGCACAAGACGCTGGGTTATACGGCGCAAGGCCGAAGTGGTAGCTGCTGTACGTGGCGGGTTACTGACTTTGGAGGATGCCTGCTCCAGATACTGTTTAACAGTCGAGGAGTTTTTGGGTTGGCAACAATCCATTGATCGTTATGGCCTTGCTGGTTTGCGGGCTACACGAGTACAGGAATACCGATAAACCGGGCAAATCCCCCAGACTCAAAAGCAACAGCGATCCGGGTTATATTAAATTATGATCCGGATTGCGGCGTTTGACAAATATTCATTTTTATCCATGTACTCTTGTGCAGGATTTTACTCCTGAATCCAACAGCGGGATGCATATTATGGATATTACGGATTTTATTGCCAGACGGGAGCAGGAACGCGAATGGCATTATGCCAACGGGTTTGGCAATGGTGATCCTGATACCAATGGTGAATATCTATGCGTGGATTATTTTTTGGACCTGGATCCATCGCTTTTTTTGGACGTTGGGGCAAATAGCGGTATTTTTTGCGAGCGTGCGCTGGCACACAGTCCTGATCTGCATGTGCATGCATTTGAACCCAATCAGCAAATTATACCCGAATTGCAATCGCGCCTGAATATAGGTGCCAATGCCCATTTGCATCAAATCGCACTTGATGAAGCCCCCTCAGGTGAAGTGTCTTTTTATGTACACCCCACTCATCATGAGACTTCATCTCTGTCACCACGACGCCTGATGACCAGCCGCTTTCAGGCAGCAATGCAAAAAATTACCGTACCCTTGAGCAATCTTGATACAGTTCTGGCCGGCTCTGATCATAATATCAGCAATGTATTTCTGAAAATAGATACCGAAGGCCATGAAGCTGGCGTTATGCGCGGCGGCCAGCACATTTTAAGCAAGAGCGATAATTGTGCAGTTTTGTTCGAATACTCTTTTGCCTGGGCTGAAACTGGCGAAAAAATTGAAGACTCTTATCAATTCCTGGACGGGATGGGGTTTGATATTTATCGGGTGCTGCCGGTGGGGTTGGAGCATTTGCGCTTCATTACCCGTGACATGGAACAGATTCAGTATTGCAATTATCTGGCAGTTAAGGGCTATGACCTTTCAAAAAGCAAACAAATGGATATTGCCAGCCCATTTGGCTCCAATAGGCTGATTTTATTATAAAAAATACGCCTGCACCAATTTTCTTTCTTACAAAATGGTTAATGTAAATCTGCTCGTTTACGTTAATGCTACTTTTTCCTGTAAATTCAGGCATCTGTCGCAGGTTTATTAAGCACTCGTTTACAATGAAGTGGGAAAAACCTGCCTAGTGGGTCGATTATTCCGACTGATTAGATTGTAGGGAATTCCATTGGATAGTTTTTTTCAAAGTCTTGCCAGATTAGGCCCGTTACGGCTGGCTGCAATACTGGGTATCACTGCTGGAGTTACCATCGCCCTTATTTTGATGGCCAGCGGGATGGGAAAGGCGCAAAAATCTCTATTGTACACCGAGCTTAGCTTAAAAGAAGCCGGCGAGATTACCAGCAGGCTGGATCAAATGAATGTGGCCTATGAGTTGCGAAATGGTGGCACTGCGATTTTTGTCGAGCGCGATAAAATCCAAACCACCAAAATGACTTTGGCTGCGGACAATTTACCAAGCTCTGCAAGTATTGGCTATGATATTTTTGATCAGAGCACTTCTATGGGGCAAACCTCATTTAGCCAGAATATCAGCAAATTACGCGCTTTGCAGGGGGAGCTGGAACGCACTATTTCCACGATTAAGGGAGTGGAGGCTGCCAGGGTTTTACTGGTTCTGCCCGAACGGCAATTATTTCAAACCAGTGTTGAACAGGCAAAAGCCTCGGTCACTATCAAGCTTGGGGCAAATTCAATAGGCTTTCGCCAGACCAATGCCATTAGGCATCTGGTTGCCTCTGCTGTTCCAGGATTGATGACTTCCGGAGTCACTGTTGTTGATGATACCGGGCGGGTGCTGGCTGGCGGCAATGATGATGACGGACAGTCGGCAGATCCAATTCAGCACCGGGCCGGAGTGGAAGACAGCCTGCGGCTTAAAATTGAGCGGGTTTTAAGCACGATTGTCGGCCCCGGAGGGGTCAGTGTACAGCTAAATGCTGAAATGGATCAGAACCGTGTTACTGAACGCTCAACCATTTATGATCCTGACGGGCAGGTGGTAATTTCCTCAGATACTTCAATACAAAGCAGTAATGAACAAGACGCAAGCAATAATGGTTCGGTTACTGTGGGTGAAAATATGCCAGGAGCGACAGGAACTTCCGGGGACAATCCAGGTTCATCAAATGTGGCCTCAACGGAAAAAGAAATTCTGAACTATGGTGTGTCCAAAACTGAAACCACCAAGGTTTATCAGGTTGGCACCATTAAGCGTCTGTCGATTGCGGTAAATGTCGATGGCATTACTACTATAGATGCTGATGGCAATTCCACATGGGCGGCACGCTCTGCCGAAGAAATGGCCCAGATTGAAGCATTGGTAAAATCTGCGGTGGGGTTTGATGCCAGTCGCGGCGATATACTGCAAGTTACCAATCTAAAGTTTTCAAAACCGGAACCACTTAGCGTTGATGAAGCAGTTGCAAAACCAGGTTTTAACAAGAATGATATTATGCGGATAATTGAGCTTTTTATACTTGGTCTGGTCTCGGTGGTAATGATTTTCTTCTTAGGTCGCCCCTTGATCAGCGCATTGATTGCAGGTGGCGGCTCTGGTGCTGTAATTGGTGGAAATCCGGCTTTGGCAGTTGCTGGTGATACCGGAGCCAGTGTCATGCCGCAATTGCCCGGAAGTTCCGGCGGCGCCAATGGTCAGGTGGCTTTGCCTTCACCTGATGGAACGCTTGATGTTGAAGAACAGGGCTTTGATATCAGTAAAATTGACGGACAGGTAAAAGCCTCATCTATCAAGCAGGTGGCCGGAATTGTTGATAGTCACCCCGAAGAATCTGTCTCTATTCTTCGTAATTGGCTGCACGAGGCATAATAATGGCACGAGCAGCAAAAAAACCGGTTGTTGATGATATCACCAAGTTATTGGGCGCAGAAAAGGCTGCAATAATCCTGCTTGCCCTGGGTGAGGAAGATCACAAACTCTGGGAGATGATGGACGATGAGGAAATAAAGGAAGTTTCTCAGGCTATGTCCAATCTGGGCTCGGTAACCGCATCGGCAGTAGAAAAACTTATTGTGGATTTTGTCGGGCAGATGTCATCTACCGGCTCGCTTATGGGTTCCTTTGATGCAACCCAGCGCCTGCTCAATTCGTTTTTGCCTGATGACAAGGTAGAAAGCGTGATGGAGGAAATACGCGGCCCGGCAGGGCGCACAATCTGGGACAAGCTAGGCAATGTTAACGAAGCAGTACTGGCCAATTATCTGAAAAACGAATACCCGCAAACGGTGGCGGTTGTGCTGTCCAAGGTGAAGGCCGAACATGCCGCACGGGTTTTAAGCGCCTTGCCTGAGGATTTTGCCTTAGAAGTGGTGATGCGCATGCTGCGAATGGAACCGGTGCAGCGGGACATACTGGCAGAAATAGAATCCACTCTGCGCCGGGAGTTCATGTCAAACCTTGCCCGCACAAACAAACGGGACAGTCATGAAGTCATGGCCGACATTTTTAATAATTTTGATCGCCAGACTGAAAACCGTTTTCTGGCTTCGCTTGAGGAACAAAACCGTGATGCCTCTGAGCGCATTCGTTCATTAATGTTTGTGTTTGAAGACCTGCAAAAACTGGATCCGGGTGGAGTGCAGACATTGATGCGGGCTGTGGACAAGGAAAAGCTTGGGCTGGCGATGAAGGGTGCTTCTGAAGCTCTGCGGGACTTGTTTTTTTCAAACATGTCCGAACGGGCTGCAAAAATATTGCGTGAAGATATGGAATCCATGGGGCCGGTTCGGCTGAAGGATGTGGAAGGGGCACAACAGGAAATGGTGAACACGGCTAAGGACTTGGCAGCCAAAGGCGAAATTCTTCTGTCCGATGGTGGATCAGATGATGAGTTGATTTATTAAAATGACAGGCGCAACCGTAAAAAAGTTTGATTTTGATACAGTTTTCGATGCCGGGGGCAATGTGTTGCGCAAGGGAAGCTGGCAGGAGAGGCTGGATGCTTCTGAGGTAGATCGCCGAATTGCCGCAGCTTATGAACAGGGAAAAAAAGACGAGCTGGTATTAGTTGAAAAAGCAACTGACCAGGCGATAAAAGCCTTGGCAGAACAGGCTTCTTTATTGCTAAAATCAGTTGAGGACAATTGCAATAATGTTCAGCAGCAGGCCGTGTCACTGGCCCTTGCTATTGGCAAAAAGATAGCTGGTGCGGCGCTGGATCATTATGAAATTGATCAGGTTCGATGGCTGGTGCAAAAAACCCTGTCAGAGTTCAAAGGCACACCAAAAATTATAATTACTGTAAGCCAAAAGGTTGCTGAGCAATTACAGGGTGAGTTGGACAATTTAGACGAAACAGCCTCTTTTGGCGGCAGGATACGTGTCGAAATTGATGAACAGGCCCGCAGTGGAGCAGTTCGCATTTGCTGGGGCGAAGGAGCTGTGCAAATCGACCCTGATGAGTTGGAAGCACGTATTGAACAGGATGTTTCAAACTGGTTTGCTGACACAGCTAATATGATGCCAGCAACCAACCAACAAGTGGATAAGGAAATCAGCAATGTCTGAGGAAGAAAAAAGTTTGGAATTGGAAGAGCTTGCGCCGGAAACCGAAGATTCTGCAAGCCAGGAAACGCCTTCGGCGCCAGATATTGCTGCCCAGACAGCTCCACCAGCTGCTATTGAGGGTGAAGAAACAAAGGTCGCGTCTGATCTTGAGCCGGTATTTGATGTGCCGGTGAATATCTCGGCGGTGCTTGGAAAAACCCAGTTGAACGTCAATGAGTTATTGAAACTTACACCCGGTTCCGTGTTGGAGCTTGATCGCAAGGTTGGCGAAGCCATTGATATTCTGGTCAATCGCCGATTGGTGGCACGGGGTGAGGTAGTGGTGGTTGATGAGCGACTTGGCGTAACCATGACGGAAATTATTAAAGCAGATGACCGTAGCTAAACCCGAATTTAGAAACAGGAACGTATTATGAGAGTACTAATAGCAGGAAGTTTAAGCGGCCAGTTAACCGAAGCCACTAAAATTGCCATGGATAATGGTGCCAAGGTGACCCAGGTAGACACCGCCGCCGCCGCATTGCAGGCCTTGCGAGGTGGTCAGGGCGCGGATTTGCTACTGGTCGAAGTGGCGGTTGATATTGCCAAATTATGCAAGGATCTAAAGTCAGAGCGTATTCATATCCCGGTTGTGGCCTGTGGGATTAGTGCAACTCCTGATGAGGCGGCCTCCTCCATTCGTGCTGGTGCCCGTGAATACATACCCTTGCCTCCTGATGCTGAATTGATAGCAGCCGTTTTAGCTGCGGTTGCTGATGATGACCAAACTATGATGGCCCGTGATCCTGCCATGCGCACTGTGGTTGCTTTTGCTGAACAGGTAGCTCCTTCAAATGCTTCGGTTTTAATTACCGGAGAATCAGGATCCGGCAAGGAGGTGATGGCTCGTCATGTACATCAAAAATCCAAACGTTCGGCAAAGCCGTTTATCTCGGTGAATTGTGCAGCAATCCCAGATAATTTGCTGGAATCAGAATTGTTTGGTCATGAGAAAGGTGCCTTTACCGGGGCCGTGGCCCGCCGGATTGGTAAATTTGAAGAAGCCAATGGTGGCACCTTATTGCTAGACGAAATTTCTGAAATGGACAGCCGCCTGCAGGCAAAATTATTACGCGCCATTCAAGAGCGTGAAATAGACCGTGTCGGCGGAGCAAAACCGGTCAAGGTTGATATTCGTATTCTAGCCACTTCAAACCGGGATCTGGTCAAGGCTGTTCAAAATGGTGACTTTCGCGAAGACCTGATGTTTCGCTTAAATGTAGTCAATCTGAAATTACCGCCTTTGCGTGAGCGCCCTGCTGATATAGTGCCGCTGGCCGAGCATTTCATTACCAAATACTCTGCCTCCAATGGACTGCAGCCATTGCCGCTTTCAGAAGCTGCGCGGCATTGTATTTTGAACCGCGAATGGCCCGGAAACGTGCGTGAGCTGGAAAATGCCATGCACCGGGCGGTATTGCTTGCTACTGGCGATGTCATAGACGCCGAAGCATTGCGAGCACCCGACGGCTCCAAATTTGCCGATAACTCTGGTTCAACCTTAGGTTCCGGGCTCTCTGATACGGCAGCTCAGGCCTCATTACAGGCAGCAATGCCCCATGTGGGACAAACGGTCGCCAGCGTGGAGCAGGGTTTGATACTGGATACATTGGAACATTGTCTGGGCAACCGAACCCATGCCGCCAATATTCTGGGTATTTCAATCCGCACCTTGCGCAATAAACTAAAGCTATATGCCCAAAACGGGGTTGAAGTACCCATGCCCGGCGATAACCGCCATGCCGGCGCAGCCTAGGGCTTAAATAATAATGGCAGAAACCACTCCACCGGCAGCAGCAAAAACAGACGGTACAGGCATTGGCCTGTCCTGGCGGTCGTTTGCGCGTGGTGATGTAGCCTTTGCAATCGGCATTATTGCCATTTTGATGATGCTGATCCTGCCAATGCCAAAATGGTTGCTGGATATTGCGCTGGCGGTGTCCATTTCGTTCTCGGTTCTGGTTCTGATGACGGCGCTGTTTATTAAAAAACCCCTGGAGTTTAGCGCATTTCCCACCGTATTGTTGATTGCCACCATGCTGCGGCTGGGTCTTAATCTGGCTTCAACCAGACTGATCCTTTCTGATGGCGCGCAAGGAGTTGGCGCTGCTGGTGAAATCATCAAGGCCTTTGGAGCACTGATTACCCAGGGCAATTATGTTATTGGAATCATTGTTTTTATCATTTTGGTAATCGTAAATTTCATTGTTATTACCAAAGGCTCAGGAAGAATTGCCGAAGTTGCAGCCCGCTTTTCATTGGATGCCATGCCGGGCAAGCAAATGGCCATTGATGCCGATTTATCCGCTGGCCTGCTTAATGAAGATGAGGCCCGCCAAAAGCGTTCTGAGCTGGAGGCAGAGTCTAACTTCTTTGGCGCTATGGACGGTGCATCAAAATTTGTCCGTGGCGATGCCATGGCCGGGTTGCTCATTACAGCAATCAACATTATCGGAGGCATGATTATTGGTGTCGGCCAGCAGGGCATGGCTTTTTCCGATGCCGCTACCAATTACACCATGCTGACTATTGGTGATGGTCTGGTCAGTCAAATTCCGGCTCTTGTTATTTCAATTGCTGCCGGCCTGCTGGTATCAAAGGCCGGGGTTGCCGGAGCAACCGATCAGGCTCTGGTTGGGCAGTTATCCGGATATCCACAAGGTCTGGTGCTGGTTGGGGGTATTAGCAGTATTGCTGCTCTGGTTCCCGGAATGCCGTTTATTCCCTTTGCACTGATGGCTTTTGCCTCTGGCGGAGCTGCCTGGCTGGTTTATCAGAAAACCCAGCAGGCAAAAGTCACTGCCAAAGAGGTGATAACCGATAAGGAAGCCCAAGAGTCGCAAACTGAGGCACCAATTTCAGAAAGCCTGCATATTGATGAGCTGAAAATTGAACTTGGATATGAATTACTGGCCCTGATCAATGAGATGGACGGAAGAAAATTAACTGACCAGATTAAAGCCTTACGCAAACAAATGGCTCAGGAAATGGGTTTTGTTACTCCCGCTGTCCGGATACTGGATAATTTACAACTGGATGCAGACGCCTATACAATCCGGGTCAAGGAAATGGATGCTGGAAGCGGCGTCTTAAAACTGGGCCACTTACTGGTTATGGATCCAACCGGACAACAGGTGGATTTGCCTGGCACTCATGTAAAAGAACCTACATTTGGCCTTCCTGCCACCTGGATCGAAGATGATTTGCGTGAAGAAGCGGTATTTCGCGGATTAACCGTGGTGGACCCGGCAACTGTTCTGGCTACCCATTTAACTGAGATTTTACGCTCCAACATGCCAGAATTATTGTCCTTCTCGCAGACCGATCAATTACTTGAAGGCCTGCCTAAAGAGGTTAGAAAACTTCTTGATGACATCTGCCCAAGCCAGATCAGCCGCTCAAGCATTCAGCACGTATTGCAAAACCTGCTTAAAGAGCGAGTTTCAATTCGTGATCTTCCCACTATTTTGGAAGGAATAGCCGAAGCCTCCTCCTCAACCACCAATCCCGGAGCCATTACCGAGCATGTGCGCTCCCGGCTGGCCAGGCAATTATGCCATGCAGCACAAACTGCAGATGGGGTTTTTCCAATACTTACCTTGTCTCCTATGTGGGAACAGGCGTTTGCTGAAAGCCTTACCGGAGAGGGAGATGAGCGGCAATTGGCTCTGCCGCCTTCAAAACTGCATGAATTTATATCCAGCGTCCGCACCGGGTTTGATGAAGCCGCGCAAAGCGGCATTACTCCGGTATTGCTGACTTCGCCGGCGATAAGGCCCTATGTTCGCTCCATTATTGAGCGCTTTCGTGGCCAGACCAATGTCATGTCACAAAATGAGGTTCATCCGGCCGCACGGCTAAAAGTGATAGGGCAGGTATAAAGCCCGAATTTTAACTAGCAAGTATCATGAAAACACCGGCGGCATTGCTCTTGCAAGGTTGGCTGCAACTGTTTCGGTTTAGAACAGGGGACAATTATGGAAACCTTTTCAACCATATTGCAGCTCGCTTTCGAGCCTGGGGACGGTAGTGTTTTCCTGTTCACCAGCATGTTCTTCGGGCTGGCAACCGGCAGATTGTCATATTTATGGCTGGCGGTATTATTGGCGGCAGGTGTTGATGTGCTGACCCCTGGGGTATTACAGATTGTCGATGGCTACAGCCTGCAACAGGCCAAAATTGAAATCATTAGCCGAACCTCTGAGTCCGGTGGTATTGGAATTTTGATAAGAACAATTGGATATTTTGCCAGCATTTCAATAATTGTCCTGCTTAAAAAAGGCTTGGGTACGGAATAGACCAAACCATCATCTGCACCCGGCGACCAACCTTAAAACAAGGGGAACGTGCATCTTGCCTCCCGGGCTGAGTAGAAACCACAAGGGGTGATGCGTGTTTCAGCTGCGTCAGAAGCATAAGGAACAGCAGGTAATAAGGCTATTCTGGCGAAGTAGAAGCGGGGGTGGTTCGAGGCTGAACGACTTAAACCAAGGATTTAACTCGCAGCTACCACCTAGCCGTAGCGGCCCGCTTCTCACAGGCCAGCATAATGGGCTATCGGACAATATCAACCTATTTGGAAATATGTCGACTGGCGTCCGTGATGTCCATGAAGCTGTGGGCGGGGCGCATTTTGGCCGCAAAACCGCGCTCAAGTAGCGAGGCTTGCTGTCGCGGTAGCGCAAGCAAAGAGCTTCCCACTTTTGCTAAAAATGCAAATCCTTGTCTATCGCATTTTTGGCCGCAAAACCGGTTCCCACTTTTGCTAAAAATGCTCTAGTCTAAAGGCCTCGCATAAAGTCCAGTAATTCCTGCATGTCATCGGGCAGGGGGCTTTCAAAATACAAGTTTTCCTTGGTAATTGGATGCACAAACCCTAATTTGCAGGCGTGCAGAGCCTGACGGCCAATTGTCGGGGCCGCTTCGCCATCTGGGCGGCGCAGTTTGCGATAACCGCGATGTTTGCCATAAACCGGGTCGTCAAGAACCGGGCATCCAATATGGGCCAGATGCACCCTTATCTGGTGAGTGCGTCCGGTTTCCAGTCGACATTCCACCAGCGCTGCCGCCGGAGTACCGATGGGGCTGGATTTTTGTTGTCCAAAATGGGCCAGGCATTTGTAATTGGTAATCGCATGGCGGCCGGCCTTGCTCTTTGGGTCTCTTACCACTGCTTGTTTTTTACGATCATGAGGTGATCTGGCGATGCGGGTTTCAATGCGACCCTCCCGTGGCAGTGGGGCGCCGCGTGTTAATGCCAGATATGCACGCTCTACGCTGTGGGCAGCAAATTGTTTTGATAATCCCTGATGGGCAGCATCTGACTTTGCCGCTACCAAAATACCTGAGGTATCCTTGTCAAGCCTGTGCACAATGCCGGGTCTTTCAACTCCGCCAATGCCTGAGAGGGAACCGGCACAATGGAACAATAACGCATTTACCAGAGTTCCGCTCCAATTCCCGGCAGCAGGGTGCACTGTTAATCCTGCGGGCTTGATAAGAACGATCAAATGTTCATCTTCGTGTAAAATCTGCAAAGGAATGTTTTGTGCTATTGGATCGGCAGCGATTGGTGGCGGAACCTGAAGGGTAAAACAGTCCTTGGCTTGAACCTTGGTTTTGGCACTGGTTGTTATCTGATCGTTTATGCGAAGTTTGCCATCAGCCAGAAGCGCCTGGATTCTGGCTCTGGACAAATCAGACCATTGACTTGCCAAATATCTGTCCACTCGCTCACCAGTGGCGTATTCAATGGCGCTTAGTGTTCTAATATTTGTGGTTTTGTTTGCCATGGCTCTGCAATAGAATGAAGGTGAATGTAGCGCAATGGGCAGGATGGTTTGATGATGAAGAAAAATATCTCCAATGGCTATACACGTCGTGCTGCATTAGGGGTTGGCATGCTTGGAATTGCTGCATGCGGCCGCAAGGAAGAACTTCAAAAATCAGCCGATAACAGTGAAGTGTTTGGACACGGAATTGCTTCTGGAGACCCCTTGGTGGATCGGGTTATCCTGTGGACATGTGTAGCAAAAGGCGGCGGGGAATTGCGGTGGGAGATTGCTGAAAACCAGCAGTTTTCATCTCTGGTTTTATCAGGAGAGCTTATGGTTCCTTCCGGGGAAAACCGGCCAGTAAAAGTTGATGCAATTGGATTGCAGGCCGGCACGGAGTATTTTTACCGGTTTTTATATGATGGAGCCACCTCAGATGTGGGCCGAACCAAAACCCTTGCCTTGGGGCCAGTGGAAAAAATTTCACTGGCAGTGGTGTCGTGTTCCAACCATCCGGCGGGATATTTTCATTCCTATGCCCATATTGCCAAGTCTGATCCGGTAGATGCAGTGCTGGCGCTGGGCGATTATATTTATGAATATGGGCTTGGAGGTTACGCAACTGAAGATGCGGTGGCTCTGGGCCGGATTCCGGAGCCGGAGCATGAATGTGTAACCTATGAGGATTACGCCATGCGCTATGCCCAATATCACCGCGATCCCGATCTGCAGGCAGCACATAAGGTAGCGCCATGGATAATGAGCTGGGACGACCATGAAACAGCTAATGATAGCTGGCGCGGCGGGGCTGAGAATCACAATCCTGAAACTCAAGGAGACTGGGCAAGCCGTGAGGCTGCTTCCCTACAGGCATTTTATGATTGGACTGCGACCCGTGAGCCGGCTTTGGGTCTGCCGCGAACTGCTAATTACCGGCAATTTGATTTTGGCAATCTGGCTCGGCTTATTATGCTTGAAACCAGGCTTTCCGGGCGCTCAAAGCCTGTTGACTTTACGCAATTTCCGGTAGCTGTAAATGCTGATCCGGACGATCCGGAGGTGCAGGAAAAATTACGGATATTTGAAACTGAGTTATTGGGTGATGTTAAACGCCGGATGCTAGGAGATGCTCAGGCTGACTTTGTTGAGACGGCTTTGCAAGCCTCGGTGGCAAATGGCCAGTCATGGCAGATTATTGGCAATCAAACCTTATTTACTGAATTGCGCTCTCCTGACTATATGAAGGAACTGCCCCGATGGTTGAAATGGCTGTCAAAGCGAAAATATCCAGCATATTTTGAGTATTTTCAGCGCTCCCGTTTTCGTCCTTTACTAAATCTGGATAGCTGGGATGGATACCGGGCAGCACGTGAGCGTTTTTACGACAAGATAAAACGGGCTGGGGCCAATATGCTGGTGGTCACGGGCGATACGCATGATTTTGTTGCTTCTACTTTGCGTGATCAGAATGGCAAAAGGGTTGGAGCAGAACTTGGCACGTCAGGAGTTTCCAGTCCGGGAAATTTTTCCGCTGTAAATGCTCCGGGAGTGGATTTTGGCAAACTTACTGAACAGGCCAATCCTGATATGTTGCTTCATGATGCCTATAATACCGGTTATATCAGGATGCAGGTGACAGCGGATCAGGTGCAGGCCGATTTCATTAGCACGTCAGATGTAAAAAAGTCTGAATGGAGTGCAAAAATCGCTCATCAATTTGTAGTCACCCCTGATAGAATAGAAAAAGTTTAACCTTGGGCTGTAATGTTATGGCTCAAACTTGGTTCTCTACTCTATGAATACGGATATCTGATCTAAAGGCTTGCGGCTGATATCGGGAACTTGTGCATTCTCATCGGCAAAACCGGCAACTACAATCATTACGGCCCGTTCGGATTTTGGCCGCTTTAGCAGATCGCGCAAAAAACCCATAGGAGACGGTGTATGGGTCAAAGTGGACAGACCCGCCTTGTGCAGAGCGGCAATTAATAGGCCGCTGGCCAGACCGACGCTTTCTTGTATGTAATAGTGTTTGGATCGCTCGCCGGTATCTTCGTTGATCCCGTAATTTTGCTGGAACACCACAATCAGCCACGGCGCAGTTTCTAAAAATGGTTTGTGCTCATCGGTTCCCAAATGGGCCAGATCCTTTAGCCATTGCTTGCCTGCTTTACCGGCATAGAAGTTTTTTTCTTCTTTTTCTGCGGCAATTCTGATTTGTTTTTTTATTTTAGGATTGGATACAGCCACAAATGTCCATGGTTGTTTATTGGCTCCTGATGGTGCGGTTCCTGCTGCGGATATCGCCCATTTGATTGTTGATCCGGGAACCGGTCTTTTTGAAAAGTCACGAACGGTTCGGCGCTGGTTCATTTGTAAATAAAATTCCCTGGCACGTTCAATGGTTTGTTCCGGTGTTGTGTGTGGTTGCTTGGGCAGGGCAATTGTCCGGAATTTCATGGCAGCCTTCAAGTTTGGTTAATGATATTTACCCGATGTTAACGCAAACACATGTTTTGTTAACCTCAATTAACATGGGATTACCGACAATGCCTGAAGATAAGCTAGATGTAGTGTGGTGTCATCAGGTTTACACCATATATGATGATGCTAGTGTGGTGTCATATCCGGTAGGGGAGTGATTCGGATGGCCGGAAGCGGTCCTTGGAGTGTAAAGGGAATTGACCCAAAAGCCCGTGCTGCTGCAAAGGAGGCTGCGCAGCGCCATGGTATGACTTTGGGGGAATGGCTAAGTAATAAAATGCTGGAGCCAGATAGAGGTTTTGCTGCGCCGACATCACTTAACAGGGAAAATGCACCCACAGGCAATAACCTTTCCAGCCTGTCTGTATTATCCTCTGACCCCAGATCATCTGAGCGCCCCGCTGCAGGAGAGCATCATGATTCTGGCAATGATCATTTATTGACGGAAATTGAAATCCTAACCAGCAGGCTGGAGGCAATGGAGCACCGCTCCACACTGGCCATAACCGGAATTGACCAGACGGTATTGGGTCTGCGGGCGCTTCTGGAAGGTGTTGAGGGCGGACAGCGGGACGTCGCCAAACAGTTGGAAAACTCATTGCAGGATTTTGAGAACCGTTTGAGCCAAAGCAACAAAATGACAGAGGATCTGGCTGTCAAACTGTCAAGAGAACTAAAAGATACGGCCCGGCGCATTGACACTATTGGTGAGCAAAGCGACACCCATGCCAGTAAATTGCGCCATGAAGTCGGCAAGGATGTCGAGCTTATTAACAATCGTTCTGATGAAATCAGTCAGCGTCTGGCCCAGGCTGAAAAGCAGACCGATGCTGCAATTCGCACACTGGAAGCCAGTTTCGTCAGCATTGATAGCAGATTAAAACAAGTGGAAAAATCCATCAGTGAAAATTCTGATGAGGGTCTTTCCAAAAAATTTGAGGATCAGTTTTCTGTAATAAGCCGCGAGCTGGTTCGGGTCGTTGCGGAAACCCGTGGACAATTGGCCGCGCAGATCGAGGCGCAGGCTGCCAATCCCAGGCTGGATCAGATGGATGATGCTTTGCGTGAAATGCGTGAAAAATTTGCCAATACCGAAAGTCGTCATGCCAGCACTCTGGAACAAATTGCCGTGGCTGTATCAAAGCTCGGAGGCGCAGTTGAGAGCAGGTTGCAAGAATCTGAAGAACGCTCAGAGGTCAGATTAAGAGAATTTCAAAGCGAGCAGGCGCAAGCGCTGGATAGCGTCGGTCAGTCCATGGCGGATGTTGTGCAGCGTCTGGAATCCCGGTTTGACAAGATTGACAAGGCTGAACAGGAAAAGGCCCTTGAAAATGAGCTTGAAGAACGCTTGCGTGCTTCGGAGGCTCGTACCGCCCAATTGGTCGAAGAGGCCTTACAGCGTGTGCATGATCGTCTGGACGAAAATGCCCAGGACAAAGATTCTGAGCTTTCTCCGGTACAGCAGGCTTTGCAAAAACTAACTGATCGCTTAACAGCGATTGAAGAGCGCTCTACTCCGCCATTTGCAAATATGCAAGGTGATGATCCTTCAGGTCATGATGGCAGTGCGGATACTAACCCCGCAACTGGATTTAGCGAAACCAAGATTACAAATCATCCTGGCGAATTGGTCGCACCGCCAGATGCTGATCCTGATGCCGGTTATGTAGGTGTTTCAGGAGACTTTGATCAGCCACCTTTGCCGCCTCTGGATGGAGCAGGCGTTTCGGATATGTATCCTGAGCATGGTGCTGATGACTTTTCGTATGGTGGGGCTGAAAGCACGCCCATTGCTGGTGCGACTGCAGATCATGACTTTATAAGTTCTGCCAGACGTTCGGTGTTACAGGCTTCACAAGCCCCTCAAAACCCGGGCTATCCTACAGGGCCTTTGGCCCCGGAGGCGGCAGATGTTCCAGGTGCTGCTTATGGTGGTGGCAATAAAAAACTGTTGGTGGCTGCAAGTGTATTTGCAATTTTGGCCATTGGAGCTGCAGCAAGTGTTGCCATGATTGATTTTGGCAATGGATCAGGGTCAATGCCACAGCAGTTCGCAGCACAACAGCCAGAAGCAAGATATTATCAACCTGATCCGGTATTGGATGGTAGTATAACTGAATCCGAGCCAGTATCACCGGTCATAGATGAACCTGAGGCTGAGATTAGCGCTCCGGTTAAAATTGCTGAGGTCAAGACACCACCTCCGTCCGAGCAGAAATTACCAAAGAAAAAAACTACCTCAGTTGCCGAGCCAGTGAAAACTGCCCGTAGCGTATCGCCTTCCGTTTCATCGACTGCCAAACAAAAGCCCGCCAAACCTTCAGTGAGCGATGACAGCTCATTTGCCAGAAATGGTACAGAGCCTGAAAATATGTATAAGCCTGAGGTGCAAACAGCTTCTAATCCGGTATTGGTGCAGCAGCGCTCTCCACAAATTGAGCGGGCTGTTGTTCAGGATCCTGATGCGCCGATTTCACTGGTTAGAGGCAATACGCAGACAAGTCGCCCAAGCTTGCAACAAGCTGCGCGGGCTGGTGACCCGATAGCGCAATATCAGTATGCAGTCTCGCTTGTTGATAGTGGACAGGCGGCACTGGGAGCCAGCTTTATGAAGCAGGCCGCTGAGCGTGGTTTGCCTGCCGCTCAATATCAATTGGCCAAATATTATGAGAATGGTACCGGATTGGGCTCCGATGAAAATGAGGCCCGACGCTGGACTGAACGTTCGGCTAATGGCGGCAATCGCCGGGCCATGCACAATCTGGCCATGTTTTACGCTGAAGGGCGCACCGTTCCTCAAAGCTATGAAACAGCAGCCAAATGGTTTGAAGAGGCGGCCCTGCTTGGCCTGGCAAACTCGCAGTTTAATCTGGCTTTGCTCTATGAACAGGGCTTGGGAGTACCCAAAAGCCTTCCAGACGCTTATGCCTGGTATTCAATCGCCGGTAAGGCCGGAGACAGAGGTGCAGCGCAAAAAATGAAGGAATTACAGCAGGCACTACCAGAACAGGCCATTTCGGAAGCCAAGACCATTACCGCCCGTTTTCAGCCCCGTCCTCTTGATTTGGAGGCTAATGGCGTGTTTCGCAATGTAAACTGGGCCAGACCACAAATCGGGGATCCGGCATCAGTGAGCAGGGCACAGGTATTATTGGCACGAATGGGGTATGATCCGGGCCCGGCAGATGGAGCTTTGGGTGAAAAAACCCGCCTGGCTGTCATCGCCTATGAGAAGGATAATGGTCTGGCTGGAACCGGGCGCATTGATCAGGCTCTGTTATCCAGACTTGAGCGAGATGTTATCAACTAGAGCATTTTCAGCAAAAGTGGGAAGGTTTTTGCTTGCGCTACCGCCTAGCGGCTACTTGAGGACTCTTTATCTGTCCTACCGCCTAGCGGCTACTTGAGGACTCTTTATCTGTCCTACCGCCTAGCGGCTACTTGAGGACTCTTTATCTGTCCTACCGCCTAGCGGCTA
>WFUF01000016.1 GCA_015485155.1 Robiginitomaculum sp.
AATGGACGAAGCTGCAAATGCAGAAGAAACTCATGATTGCTGCAAGTCAGAAACTGAAACTGCAGCAAAACACGAGCATAAAGTCCATGATCACAAATCTCATGAACATCACCACGATAACGCAGAAACAACAGGTAAATATACCTGCCCAATGCACCCGGAAATAATACAGGATGAACCGGGTTCATGCCCCAAATGCGGCATGAATTTAGTGCCGATGGACGATGCTGCAGCAAAACACGAACATAAGCACGCAAACCATGATCACTCAACAATGAGCCATGAGGGTATGGACCACTCAACAATGGATCATGATGATTTCATGTCAATGGTTGATGTTACCAAAGACCTGCCACGTAGTGAGGATGGTTTACCAATGGAGTGGGTAGACTCAGCTTTTGGTCCTTTTTTTCCGGGCTTGCCATCGGGTCTGATCTTGTCACTTACATTAGATGGCGATGCAATTGCCAAAACTAAAATTAGCACCGGCATGCCACTTACCCCTTTGCTGGATCATACCGAAACGGCTTTTAATGATTTTGTTGATCGCCTGACACAGCTTAATCCTATGGCTCCGGTTTCCTATAGGTTACTGGCTTGCATGGCTTTGGAAAATGCTACTGATGCAAGTGTTTCCAGACAAGTGGCGCATGGCAGAATGGGTGCTTTGGAGCAGGAACGCATTGCAAGCCACTTAAACTGGCTAACTGACTTTGGGTTGCAAAGCGGATATGGCTGGCTGCAAAACTCTGCTGCTGATTTACAATTAAAAGTTCAGCAGGCCGGGCTAGAAGAACTGCTCTCCTTAAAAACCGGGCTGGCAAAGCTCATAAACCGAATAAGAAACACACCTCTGCTCAAAGCCCGCACCCATAACATTGGTATATTACCCGGCAACAAACCCATGACAGGGCCGGTTGCGCGCGCCAATGGCTCGGATCATGATGCCCGCAATTTATATCAGATCTGGTCTGAAACAGGGTTTATCCCATTATCAGGCGCTGGAAATGATATTTTTGCGCGTCTTGACCTGCGCCTGGATGAGATTTTTCAAAGCCTGCAAATCATCGAGAAAATGGATGAAATTGCCATGCCGCAATTGGCGGAACTGCCAGATTCTTCGTCGGTACCGCTTATTGGTCAGGCCAGCGTCGAAACTCCCAGAGGTCTGGCACGATTGCATGTAACAGTACAAGACGGGTCAGTTATCGAGGCCCGATTACAAACGCCCTCAATGCTGCATACGGAATTAATTGCACCAATGATTGAGGAAATGGAATTAGGAGATGCTCTAATGGCAGTTCAATCCCTTGATATATCGCCATGGGAGATCTCCTCTTGAATTTAATCCTGATAATTGCGCTGCTTGCCGTGGGAAGCTATCTGGTAGCAGTGATTGAAAACTGGACGATCAAAGGAAAGTTCCGATTAGCGGCACCAGCAATGGCTGCCATGGCCATGTTGGGACGAGAATCGGTTCTTTCACACAAACCGGATCGGTTGTTTTTTGAGACCGCCCCGGTATTGCTGTTGCTTTCAGCATTGCTGGCGATTGCCACCATACCATTTGCACCTGACTTGATTATAACAGATCTGGCCACTGGTGCCTTGTTCATCAATGCAGCATTGGTTTATGTACTTGTCGCCCTGCTAATGGCCGGCTGGGGGCCAAATGGCGCCTATGCCATGATTGGTGGCTGGCGGTTTCTGGGGCAGCTCATGGCCTATGCCATGTTGGTTGTAATGCCGATAACTGCAGTTGTGATGCGCTCTGAATCCCTGTTGACCACGCAAATAGTCATGTCACAGGATGATTTGTGGAACATTGCTTATCAGCCTTTGGGGTTTGCCTTATTTTTTATCGCGTCCCTGGCGCTTTGTTTTTTGCCGCCTTTTGATTTACCCATAGCCAAAGGGGAATTGGCCGGCGGGGTTGAGGCTGAATACAGCGGCGTACGTCTTGCTGTATTCAGACTTGGACGACTGATGCTGATTTTCACATTGGCGGCTGCTATCGTGGTGTTTTATTTAGGTGGTTGGAGCGGGCCATTCCTGCCGCCATTGGCATGGACAATTATTAAAACCATGACGGTTGCGGTAGTAATGCTATTAGCCGGACAACTCATGCCCCGCATACGCGAGGCTCACTTGCTATCATGGGGCTGGAAGATCGGTATCCCATTGGCTTTGATAAATATTCTTATTGTTGGCTTTTTAGTATTGATGGTGCCCTGATGACAGCTCAAATGTTTTTCATCGGCTTTTTTGGAATTTCCGCCATATGGTTTGGGGTCGTGGTATTTCGCACTTTTTCCATGGTTCGTTCTGCTTTGGCCCTGCTGTTCTCGCAAACCGCCCTCGGCGCCATGTTTCTTGCCATGCAGGCCGAATTCCTGGGTGTGTTACAAATTATGATGATGGCCACGGAAATGAGCATTATGGCTATCTTTATGGTGATGTTCATGATGGATCCCGGCGGCATGGGTACCATGGATATGACTCATCAAAAACGTCTTTCCCTTTGGGCAGGGTTTGTTTCCTTCGTAGGCGGGGTTGCCATTGCCGTATTTGTTGACTGGGGTCCAATTGCTGCCATTGCACCTGATGCCGCCCAACAGACCATTGATCTGGGATTGGAGATATTGGGTCGCTCAATGCTGATTTTTGAAATGGCGGGGCTTACGATTTTAACTGCAATGATCGCTGCAACTGCCATTTCAATACCAGAGTTAAAAGGAAAACAGCAATGAGCATAGAGTTGATTTTGGCCCTTACCACCGGTGCAGCCCTGTTTGGCGTCGGCATATACGGAGCTCTTTCACAAACCAATCTGGTAATGATCATGATGGGCGTTGAATTGATCCTGGCCGGTGCCATGGTCAATCTGGTGGCATTTTGGAGGTTCTTGCATCCGGATACTGCCGCCGGACAAATGTTTGTGCTTATTGTAATGACCGTAATGGCCATTGAGATGGCTGTGGGCTTCGGCGTGGCCATTGCCAGATTTCGCTCAAGAGGATCAGTGGAAATGGAAGAAGCTGTGGAGTTAAAAGGGTGAGCGCCCTGCTTACAGTTCTGCTGGCTCCATTATTGGCGGCAGTGCTGATTTTAGTGATGCGCCGAATGTCAGAATGGCTGGCCTTATTCGGACTTACAATAAGTGCAATTGCCAGCTTTTCCATGCTGATGAATGCATTTTCAGGAATTCTGCCCAAAATTGTTATTGCTGGACTGCCCGATATGCCATTGCATATTGCATCGACACCGCTAACCGCCCTGTTATCGGCCATGGTCGCCATTGTCAGCTTTTTTGTGGTGTTATACGCCGCAGGATACATGAAAACAGACCCGCAAAAACCACGGTTTTTTGCCACCATGATGTTGTTTGTAGCTGCAATGCAAATGCTGGTTCTGGCTGGTGATTGGATTTTGCTGCTGGCGGCATGGGAGATAATTGGTCTTAGCAGTTATCTTCTTATTGGCTTTTGGTATCAAAAACCAGAAGCAAAATCAGCCGCAACCAGAGCATTTCTAATAACCAGAAGCGCTGATCTGGGACTTTATATTGCGATATTTATTCTCATTGCAAATACCGGCAGCAGCAATATAGCGCAAACCCTTGATGGCCCCACCTCCATGCTTGTCGGGATTTTATTGTTAATTGCAGCCATGGGCAAATCTGCACAAACCCCTATGCACGACTGGCTGCAACGAGCCATGGCCGGGCCTACGCCGGTCTCTGCTTTGCTGCATTCTGCCACCTTGGTTGCAGCCGGCGCTATTTTGTTGATTAAAACTGCGCCGATACTGCCCGAAGAAAGCTTGCTTATCATTGGAGTAATTGGCGGTATTACCACTATTGTCACCGGCCTTATTGCCCTTGGTGAGACCGATCTAAAACGCATGCTGGCTGCTTCGACCTCCAGTCAATACGGATTGATGCTAATTGCTATAGGCGCTGGTGTACCGCTAGCCGCTTTATTGCATTTGCTGGCTCATGCTTTCATGAAAAGCTCTCTGTTTTTAGGTGCCG
The DNA here is from genome assembly GCA_015485155.1 of Robiginitomaculum sp. Lineage (GTDB taxonomy): Bacteria > Pseudomonadota > Alphaproteobacteria > Caulobacterales > Maricaulaceae > Robiginitomaculum_B. The sequence continues at coordinate 4,034 of WFUF01000016.1, forward strand.
GTGTTTTTCAACACAGCCGAAAAAGCACCTTGTTTAACAAGTTACGAGGCGCAGGCCGCGACCACCCAAAGATTTTCATTGGATTTGCATTGGCTGCGCTGGCGCTGGCGGGGATACCACCCCTTAGCGGCTTTTTTTCCAAAGATACGATCATTGCCGCTTCTTTTTCTTCGTCAAATGCCGTCTTGCTTGTACCATTTGCCTTGGGTGGCACGATTTTAACCGGAGCTTATATGGCAAGGGCTATCCGGATTTTGCTAAAAGGTGAACGCCTTGCCCAGCCCCTGGCAGGCCTGCACTTTATGGGTTCCGGATTAAGTGTATTGGTGATTTTTGCGGTTGGCATTGGTTTCATGTTTTCCCAGATCGCCGAATTGCTGGGCGAACACTTGCCAGAAAACCCTGTTGCCATCGCGTTTGGTCTGGCCGCAGCATTTTCAGGACTGGCCCTTGGCTGGCTGGTTCCTGCCCGCAGGTTATTGGGCCAGATATTGCCCTGGGCGCAAAATGGTTTTTCAATTGCTGGCGGATTTGATGCATGGTTTGTGCAGCCTGCTGTTTTTATTGCTCGTCAATGTGACCGTTTTGAGCAAATTTTATACCAGGCAATACTTAGCATAGGACAAGCCGGTCTATATCTTGGCCGCGCCGCCCGCTTTGGTGATGAACGGGCAATTGATAAAGCTATTTTCGCATTTGTTCGCAATACAATCTGGATGGGAGGGCGCGCCAGATCATTGCAAAGCGGCCTGATCCATAAGGAAATGGCGCTGGCAGTTATTGGAATCGCGCTGATTCTTGCGGCACTCTTTGTATATATATTCACGAATTGAATTAGGAGAACCTCTGTGCTTCCCATTGTTTCAATTACCATATTCCTCCCACTTGTCGGGGCTTTGGCGGTTATGACCATGCGTAAACTGCCAAGGCAGGGGGTGCATGCCATTGGCATAGGCATTAGCGGCTTAACCCTGATTGGAACTATTTTCATGTGGATGCGCGGTGTTGAGGCTTCTGGCTTTTCGCAAGTTGAACAAATTAACTGGATGCCCAGTATTGGCGCTGCCTATCGGGTTGGAGTTGATGGCATCTCCCTGCCTTTGGTTTTGCTAACGTCATTGTTGTTTTTTCTTACCTTTATTTTTTCAGCCAAAGTCAAAGATCGCCCGCATGCTTTTGTCGTGCTCATGCTAATGCTGGAAACAGCGGCTTTGGGCACATTTACCGCACTGGACGCAATCTTGTTCTATGTGTTCTTTGAAGTATCTCTGGTCTCAATGTATTTTATGATTGCCGGTTGGGGCCATGAAGACCGGCAAAGAGCAGCCTTAATGTTTTTCATTTACACATTGCTGGGCAGCTTGCCCTTATTATTAGCAATATTGGGGCTTTATCTGGGCAGCGACCCCAATACATTCGATATGCGCCAATGGATTGAAAACCCGCCGCTGTCCGGCATGGCAGCCATGCTGGCCCTGATTGCAATGTTATTTACCTTTGCCGTCAAGATCCCGGTATTTCCAGTACATACATGGTTGCCTGCCGCCCATGTCCAGGCCCCGGCTGCTGGCAGTGTTATTCTGGCCGGAGTAATGCTGAAATTCGGAACCTATGGTCTGGTAAGGTTTTCCTTGCAAATGACCCCGGATGCATTTCGAGAAGCCGGGCAAATAGTTCTGGCCTTTGGAGTAGTCGCGGCTCTTTACGGGGCCTTTGCAGCACTGGCGCAAAAAGATATTAAGCGACTTATTGCCTACACCTCGGTCAACCATATGGGCTATGTGGTCATCGGGGTTGCAATTGCCGCCCTGGCAACAGACCCAGCCATTCGAGCAACTGCGCTGGATGGCTCTGTTTTACAAATGGTATCCCATGGTCTGGTGACTGGTGCCCTGTTTTTTATGGTTGGCATGTTGCAAGATCGAACTAAAACCCGCGATATGGAGAAGTTAGGCGGGCTGTTAGCTGTAACGCCCGTTCTTGGCTGGTCCTTCATTCTGGCAGCTTTTGCCTCACTGGGCCTACCAGGATTGGCTCATTTCCCAGCAGAATTTCAGATATTTCTAGCCACTCTTCGGGTGGAACCGTGGGCAATCATTGCGATTTTGGGAATTGTTATTACTGCCGGTCTGTATTTACTGGCAATTGGCAAGGTGTTTTTGGGTGAAACAAGTGAAAAATGGGCGCAGATGAAAGATCTTGAGTTACGTGAAGCGCTTACCCTTGCCCCCTTGCTGTTTCTTATTATTGCGGTTGGCGTTGCCCCGTTCTGGATATTGGACATGATACATAAAACCACGGTGGCATTGCAATTCTGATGAAAACCGATCTGATCCTTCTCATGCCTGAGATTACCGTGGCGATTGGGGTTGTTTTTGCCCTAATTGCAGAAATGTTTCGCGCCTCACGCACCGCTTTTTGGATTACCTTGACTGCACTTGCTGTGGCCACAGGGCTAACCATACCCATGCTGGGGCTTGATACATTTGTTTTTGAGGGCACTTACCGGATTGATACTTTAAGTATCTGGGCCAAATTGATTTTGCTGCCTGCAACCGTCATGTCGGTTTTTCTGGCACGTTCGGAGCTAGGCGGCACTGATCGTGAAGGCGCTGTCTATATCCTGATGTCTCTGGTTACGCTGGCAGCTATCTTTTTATCCGGTGTTGGAGATACCATGCTTCTTGTATTGGGGGTGCTTCTGGCCGGATTGGCTTCGTTCGCACTCGTAGCCTATCCCCGCAATGATGCTGCAACAGAAGCGGCAATGAAGTTTTTTGTATTTGCATCAGTTACTGGCGCAATCATGGTATTTGGGCTTAGCTACTGGTTTGCAGGAACCGGATCAACCTTGCTTGATGATCTGCCATTGCTGGGCGACAAGCCAATACTGGCCATTTTGGGGCTGTTATCGGTTTTGGTCGGACTTGGGTATAAAGCTGCACTGGCTCCTTTTCATTTCTGGGCACCTGATGCTTATGATGGGGCACCAGTCAGTGTCGCAGCCTATATGTCAGTGGTGCCAAAAACCGGAGCTATTTTCGCGCTGGCACAAGTGATAAGCACCCTACCCGTTTCTTCAGGATGGCCAATGGCGGTTTCAATTCTGGCTGTTCTAAGCATGACCTATGGGTATCTTGCAGCTCTGGTGCAAAACAATATAGTTCGCCTGCTTGCCTATTCCTCAATTGCCCAGGCAGGATATTTCCTATTGGCCATTGTGGCTATTGGCACCAGCGACTTATCCCTAACGGCATTAGTCATTTTTGCGGCCGCCTATGCTGCAATGAATTTGGGAGCTTTTGCTGTCATAATGCGAGTAGGACGGAATTTGCATGAGCTGATCGCTATGGGCCGTCGCCATGTAATGCTTGGCGTAGCAATGGTGATTTTCCTGCTGTCTTTAACTGGAATTCCTCCATTAGCAGGATTTGTCGGTAAATTCCTGTTATTTGCTGCGGCAATTGAGGCGGATTTTTTGTGGCTGACCATAATCGCAATTTTGAACAGCGTGTTGTCATTGGCGGTTTATTTGCGTTTGGTTATTCCAATGTATCAAAAAGCTGAAAATAAGGTGGCTCTTACACCAATGCCATGGGTAAGCATAACCTGGATATTCGCCTTGTTTTTCACCATTGGTATTGGAATGCTGGCGCAAACTATTCTTGGTAAAATTGGCTGAAACCAGCTTATCCAGCAGGAACAGCGAATATTAAAACAAACAGAAGAATAATCCCGATAATAATAAACCGGGCTCTTTGCCAATGGTTTTGGCAAACTGAAAATGCTACAATGCATTGTAAAAAATAGTAAAAAGCAAATGCCCGCGACGCCAGAGCCAAAATCTGATAAGTTGATCCATACCACGCCAAAGCCATTGCTGATAAACCTACAAGCCCATACCAATAGTTAATATGGAACTTGTGTTTGCTGACTTCATCAATATTTGAAACTGCGGCCAGCGTATCGGCCACAGCGGCAGAAAATTGCGACATGGCAGCGGCCACAATTAACGGAAATGGCAAAAAGAATGCCGCAGTTGCAGCCATGGTAATTAAGCTATTGTCCTCATAAACCCCTTTTAACACTGGCAATACAGGCTGGGCCAAAGCTACGAATATTACATACAGGCTCAGTGAAAAATACTGTGACCAGCGTGATGCACGAATTCTGGTCTTGGCGGTAAATTCATTGCCAAGATATCGGGTGGTTTCAAATCCCTGCACCACGATCAGGGTTCCAGCGACAATAGTGGCAACCTCCCACAAGCTGCGCTGTGGTAGATCAGGCAGGCGCAAAGTACCCAAAGTGAACATCTGCCTTGCGTCATAAATCGCAAAAACCAGCAAGATCAAACCCAGGATAACTATGGTAAGAAGCAAGGCCCAGCTTTCCAGCTTTTCCAATGGTTTTAATCCGCCAAACAGACCTATGACTATAATGACGCCGATCACAATAGACGTAAGCAGGCTATTGTTAAAGTCTGTATCTAAGTCAAAGCCTGATAACACAAAAGATGATAAAATATGGACATATAAGCAAACCGAAACCACATAGGCTGCAACTAGGGCCAGATCCGACAGTCGTTCAATAAAAACCGTGAACTTATGACTTCCCAATATCAATGCCGGCTCGGCACATTGAATATTGTGACGTACAATACTGCCAACCCAAAATGCCACAAGCGCTACTGCAATCATGGCAAATACTGAATATGGGCCAACTGCACTGGCCAGAACTGGTACCACAACCAAAAAGCCACTGCCAAATATGGAAGCAAGCGGCGTACTCATGGCCAAAAAAACAGTCTTATTCTTCATCAGCTACCGATACGTGCAATTGTGCCGGGAAAGCTTATCCCACGCATAATTCAAGACCAAATAAATTTATAAAACAAAATGATAGTGCATTTATGCTCTATTTTTCCAGAACAAATGTTACCTTTGAGTGTGGTTTGATACCCAAATGACGAACAATCGTATTTTTTGGGGTTAGTTTTTTCTTATGAAACAGCCCATGCCATCCATTTACACAACGAAATTTGAACGGCAGTGGCATTTTCAGAATATCCTTGCTCTCCAGGCCCTTGAGAATTTTGATTAGCCCGATCACCCGGTTGGAATAAAAATCGTTCCAGATAATGGACAGCTTTTGCCAGTAAGAGAAATAAGTATCTTCATAAATGACCAGCCCTTTTCGTGAACAACGAATTGCCTCACTTAATAATTCTTCCTGATGCTCCACATGATGTAACATCATTGCCATTACAATTACATCAAAGCTGTTGTCTTCAAATGGCAAATGCACGCCATCATAAAACTCTATTGGAATATCCGCATTGGCATAATCCACCACATCAACACCGCGCACATCAGCGTTAAACCTTTTGGCTATTTCCTCGCCAAACTGTCCATTACCACAGCCAACATCCAGTACCTTATCCCCTTCAGCAATAAAATCGCCTATGTCACCAATACGCTGCTCCAGATCGGATTTCTGGTGTGCTGAGTTTATGGCTGCATATTTGCGTTTTGGAATTGCCATAAGAATAAAAAACAACACAAAACCAAACAATATAAAAATAACTGACATTGGCAGATATAGAAAATTACGCAGTGCGCTTATATACATTAAAAAAACCCTGTTATTAGAGAATCAGCCTTATCTTTATTACGCAATAGCGCGCAAAAACCCTTGTTTTATTGGAGAAAAACAGATGAGATTATTAGTTTCTCATCTGTTTATATCTCAGGTCAGCAACTGTCACTTAGTTTCCAGGATCACCGTCATTGTCATGATCGCCTGATCCGTCATTATCGTGATCGCCATCATTTCCGTGATCACCATCATTGTCATGGTCGTCTGAGCCATCATTACCATGATCACCGTTATTGCCATGATCGCCTGAGTCGGAATTATCAGTCTCCAGAGAAACTTTACGTGCCTCCAAAACATTATTGCTATTGATGATGCCTTCGACTTCAATCTTGGAATTCAGGGCAATGTCAGTGGCAAGCCCATGCTCAAACAAAGTATTGGCACTGGTGCTGACCGGTTGACCATTAACGTCAAAATCCTGTTCCGATACAAAACGATCAACAACACCCTCCAGATCAACATCTACACCGGGCTGACCCACTGTGCCTGTGCTATAGGGTTTTTCTATCTTGCTGGCTGTCATAGTTAAACCGCCCAATGCAGCATTGGATTTGACCTTGACCATATCGCCATTTCCAAACTGCCCGCCGGGAAAATCATGATCTATGATAGCATTGGCGTATTCAATATTAAGATTCTGGATCATAAAGGTTTTCAGATTGGGGTTATGACTTTGTACAATTCCTGTCACCGAAACATGTTCGGCCTCGGCAAAACCACCTGCCAAATACTCCACTCGACTGGCCTGGATATTTCCTGCCGCATCAAATACCCCGTCCACCTCAACGTAATCACCACTTTGCAGGGACGCAAATAATCTGTTTTGGAACAAGGTTGTGGCATCAAAATTAATCTTTTGACCAGCCACATCAAAAGCAGTTGCTGAAATGGCAGTAATCGGCCCTTTTGCCAGCTCAGAGTCGATAAAGATTGTATCGGCTTCTCCTGAAGACTTGGTGCCTGTCACCCGAACCCGTTTGCCTGAAGTTAGCCCGCTTGCAGCAGCAAGAGCGCCATCATCCAAAACCCGGGTATATGAGGAAGCTCCATCAATGTAGGAAACACCATTTACAGTAAACCCGGTGGAGGTTTTATTGTACTCGCCAATAACAAGGTCAGTGCCGGTACCTCGCGTTGCTATTCCGGTCTCGCCTGCAACCATTGAATTGGAATCGGTAAAGCGCAACCTGATGCGATTATTGGCAGGATCAAAATTTACTTCGCCATCACGCAATGCAAAAACTGCAAAAGTGGCAACATCACCAGATAAAATAGAGCTTTGAACCTTTGCCGCAGGTGCGCCAAGACAGCCACCGCTTGCAGGATCGGTTTCACACAATAATACTGTCACAGGCCCGTTGTTGCCAGTGTATTGCGCCTCTATCTCAAAATCACCATTGGCTCCGATATTCACCGCAGCAGCGCTATAGGCTGCAAACCTGCCCATCCCTGCAATATCAACAATCTGGTCAGCATTTTGAGTAGCTGTAATGGCAATCACATCAGGAACTGCCTGTGCGGAAGCAGAAAGGGTCAATGTATTTACGCCAGCAAAAACCGGAGCATCGGCAAATCCGTCACAGGAAAATGACAGGGGAAGGCTTACTCCGTTCATCGGACTGCCTGGCGCTATTGAAAACATGAATGACTGGGAGCCACCGGCTGGAATATCCACAGCAATATTCTTTGAGCCAACCGGATTATTGGTAACAGGGTCTGTGGCCTGAAAGGTAAAAGCGCCTATTGAAGGCCCGGCCTGCGCAATCTTGCAATTGGTGGCGGTTGTAGCAGAGGAATTGATTATGGTTGCAAATGCAGTTGCCTCCTGACCAATTTGAACGGAGCGGCTGGCCGGGCTAATCGCCCCAAACAAGCCAGCTTCTTGCGCCATGACCGATCCGGATGCGAGTGTGGCGAGCCCGGCAAATATCCCGGTTTTCAATAATTTGGTTAAACCTAAAGCCGGTTTCCCTATAAACTTGCCTGGCAAGTAAGCAGCCGGTACGGACGATGAGCCCAATAATAATACTTTATGAGAATTCATTTTAATCTCCAACGTTCAACGATCCGGCATTGGGTCGTTCACAACATTGACGGAGCCGTTTGCCAATACCCTCCAGTACTAAATGTAAAAATATTTATCCTGGGTTATTTCAAACTCAGAACCCTTGAGGTCACTGCCTGAAATAGTGAAACGCACGAGGTGAAACACATCGGTTATTGATGTATTTTTATTTCCGGTCATACTGGTTTTAATGAGCCTTAAAGAGTTAAACGCTATTTTCCTGGCACAGCGTGCCAATCTGTGCCGTTTTGTTGCTGCGCGTCTGCGCAATGAGGCTATGGCCGAGGATATTGTACAGGAAGTCTGGCTGAAGATAGAAAAGTCCACCACCCCTGAAGTCATCGACAACCCGGATGGCTATCTGTTTACCATCGCCAATCGCCTGTGTCTGGATGTTATTCGTCAGCAAAAGCGCCAAAAAGTCAGAGAAGAAAAATGGACAGAACAGACCACGACTAAGCTGGATGGCATTGCCACCAGCCAGGAGCAGGATGCGGAATCCATGCTATTACAAGCTGAGCGCATAAGAAAAGTAAGGCTTGCCATCAGCAAATTGCCCACAAAATCACAGCAGGCATTTAAGCTGCACCGCATGCAGGAAATGTCACACAAGGAAGTGGCCGCAGAAATGGGCATATCCGTAAGCACTGTTGAGAAGCACATTATCCGGGCGATGAAAGAGCTGGTTCAAACCTTAAAGGAGGATCAGTAATGAGCGCTCTTTTGCCAAAGGAACAAATTAGATTATTTGCTTATGGAGGTTTTCCCATGCTGGCGGCGTCTTTAAGTAGAATCGGCAGGAATACACCATGAAAACGCAGTCAAATACAGACGCACAGCGCACAATGCAGGACGAGGCCATTTACTGGCACGTTCTGCTGAGTAGTGGTCGCGCCACGCAAAGTGACTGGATGGCTTTTACCCGCTGGCTGGAGGAAAACCCGGAACGAAATGAAGCCTATGATTTTGTGGTCAGTTCTTGGGAAGCAGTTTCTGAACAGGAAGTGTTTACCCCTGCCCCAACAACAAATGATTTTGGCATCGCTTATTTTCAGACCCTTTTGCATAAGTTTTCTGGATTGATGAACACAAGGCCATGGGCGCTTGCCGGCGGTTTTGCTGCAGCGGCAATGATAATGGTTATGCTTGCCCCGACCATTTTTAATCAGCCCGCCACCTATACGCCGGAAATTTATGCAACAAATGTGGGAGAACAGCGCTCCATAACCCTTGCAGACGGAAGTACTGTCGTACTTAACACTGATACAAAAATAGCGGTAAACATAACCCAACATGCCCGCAGTATTGAGCTGCAACAGGGTCAGGCATTCTTCACTGTACAGCACGAGAACAACCGGGTTTTTGAAGTAATGGCTAACGGGCTGCGAATTACCGATATAGGAACCAGTTTTGACGTAAAGGCTGTGGATACGCAAACTCAGGTTTCAGTAATTGACGGGATCGTGGAAGTAAAACCAAAGGCTGCAGATGAACAGGCATCTCCTGTCAGACTGATAGCAGGACAACAGGCAATGCACAGCGCCAATGACAATATCAAGGTAAAATCCTTTGACCTTAATCAGGCAACGGCATGGCAGCGCGGCAATCTTGTGTTCAAAGACGATAAGCTCTCCATGGTTGTTACAGAGATCAATCGCTATTTCAAAAAACCGTTGCGGCTGGCAGATGATGATCTTGCTGAAGTTTTATTTTCAGGGGTCATCCAGATGTCGGATCAAAAACGAACCGTCCATGACCTTGCTGCCTTATTATCCTTACGGGTGATTGCAACTGATGATGAATTTATTTTGACACAAAACCCGATAGAACCTAATCAGTAAATGTCTACAGGTTTGGGGCAAAGATGTTTTGCAGAATTTTGTCAAATGTATTTTTACGGACATTACTGACCAGCAGTTTTTGCGCCATGGGCCTGTGGATATCTACGCCTGCGGCGATTGCCCAAAGCCCCCGAACCTATATTGTTGACCTGCCGCCATTACAGCTCGACAAATCATTGGAAATTCTGGCTCGTCAAATCAAAATTTCCATTGATTTTTCCTCCCATGATCTTAGCCAGGTGCAGGTTCCTGCGATTATTGGCCTTTATCAGCAAAGCGGAGCCTTATCTGCTGTCCTTGCGGGAAGCGGGTTTAGCTTTGAACAGATAGCACAAGGGGTTTTTAGAATAGTCAAAACTACCCCATTAACTGCATCATCGGACTTTGAGCCAAAGGTCAAACTCTCAGCAAATGAAAACCAGAGTGATGAAATTATTGTGCGGGCAACAAAACGGCCATCCGTAATGGCACGCTTGCCCATGAGCGTAAGCACCGCCAGTAATGAGCAGCTTGAACTATTGCAAATCACCGATACCAATGCATTAGCGCTGCACACCGCTGGTATGTATTCAACCAATCTCGGCCCGGGGCGCAATAAGGTTTTTATCCGGGGAGTTTCCGATGGAAGTTTTACAGGCCGCCAGCAGGCAACAATTGGCGCCTATCTTGATAATATCAGATTGAACTTTAATGAGCCTGATCCCTATTTGCAGCTCGATGACATTGCCCGGGTGGAGGTCCTGAAGGGCCCGCAGGGAACTCTATACGGAGCAGGATCATTGGGGGGAGTATATCGGGTTCTTACCAATCCACCTGATTTAACTGATTATTCAGTTGCCTTGAACCTTGATACATCATTTACCAAGCGCGGTAGTCAAAACGGCAGGATTAGCGCTACCGTCAATCTGCCGCTGATAAAAGACCGACTTGCATTTCGCATTACCGGCTATGGCGATTATAATGCTGGTTATATTGATGACATTCGCCTGAACAAGGAAAACATCAACGCCACCAATGTATTTGGAACCAGGCTTCGTATGCTGTGGAATGTCACTCAGCAATGGGAGGTGCTGGCCGGACTTAATTTTCAGGATGTAATTGCCAAAGATACCCAATACTATGTGCATGAAGCTGGTGAATTTGTGCGTGCCAACTATGTGCCGGAACCCTATGGCGATGACTATATAAACCCATATATTGATATAAAGGGCCAGTTCAGATGGGGGGAAATCGTCACTTCCACTGCCTTTATTCACCGAATAATCGATACCCAGACCGATGCCTCACTGGCGGTTCCGCTTATTGCCGGCCTGCCAGTTACACCCAGTCCTTTTGTTCAGTCACGGGAGGTCAATATGGCCTCCAATGAAACCCGATTTGTTTCCAGACTTGGCGGCAGTCTGGATTGGCTGCTCGGAAGTTTTATTGCCCAGCGCAATGAGCGCTTCACCTCAAGCCTTACCATCCCCGGATCAGGACAGGTTCTTCCCGGAGGGGCCACAGATGCAGATATTGCTTTTTCTGAAAGGCGAATTACCAGAGTTAATGAGTTGGCACTTTTTGGTGAAGCTACATGGCACTTTCCCTTTGATATTGATGTAACAGGAGGTGTGCGCTGGTTCTATTCAAATGAGGAGGTAACGGCCCGGATCGGTGGAGCTCTTGGCACAGGGATAACCACCCGCAATGGCACCAATATTGATACTGGTTTCACTCCCAAAGCCGTAATCAGCTATCGCCGCAATGATAACTCCATGTTTTTTGCACAAATATCACAAGGATACCGGGTTGGCGGCATAAACCTTAACAGTCCGGAAAGTGTCTTTTTTGAAGACGGAATAAACATTGCCTTTGATGATCCTGACAATGATCAGAGCGAAGATCTATTTGAACCTGACCGTCTGACCATGGTTGAGGCTGGTGGAAAATTTTCCTTTGATAATGAACGATTGCAAATAAACCTTTCCGCCTTCAGGTTTTATTGGGCCGATATACAAACCGACCAGATTTTGCCAACCGGATTTGCTACCATTTTGAATGCCGGTTACGCCCAAAGCAAGGGCGTGGAAATTGATATAATGTTTCAGCCCATACCTGCATTATCACTGGATATGAATTTTTCCTATAATGATCCAGACTTAGTGGTTACAAATCCTTTTTTAAGCTCGCAACCAGATGATCACCTGCCGATGATACCGAAGCTTGCAGGCGGTATTATTGCCCAGTATACGATAAACACCATTAGCGGACACAAATGGACTTTAAGTGGTGATTATACTTATACCGGCAGATCACAACTAACATTCGCACAGGTAGACAATCGCAATACAGATCCATCGAATATGCTGAATTTGCGAATTACAGTGGAACGGCCAGACCAATGGCAGGCCGCGATTTATTTAAGGAATGTACTAGACGAAACCAATAATACTTTTGCCTTTGGCAACCCCTTTAGTTTTAGAACTAAAGTACTGCATACCCCACCAGTTCCGCAAACCATTGGCATTGTTCTTAGCAGGAAATTCTAGGAATATTTTGGTTATCAGTACCAGTGCATGTGTTTTTTCAAAAATGGCGTGTCATTGGCAGCAAATAACCTATATAACAGAGCAGATCACAAGAGGATGCCTATGCCACAATTTCCTGCTATTCGTATGCGCCGCACCCGCTCCGCCCCATGGATCAGAAATCTGGTAAGAGAAACAGAGCTATCATCAAAAGATCTGATCTGGCCGATATTTGTCCATGAAGGCAAAGAGATACAAGACATTGCTTCCATGCCGGGCGTGCAGCGTTTGCCAGTATCGCAACTGTCTAAAATTGCCAAACAAGCAAAGCAATCTGGCATTCCGGCTATTGCAATTTTTCCCAATATTGACCCGGCAAAAAAGGATTTGCGCGGAACCGAGGCCGCCAACCCTGACAATCTGGTGTGTCGGGCAATATATGAGCTTAAATCCTCCTGCCCCGATATGGGCGTGATTGCTGATGTGGCACTAGATCCATTTACCAGTACCGGACAAGACGGAATTGTTATTGATGGCAAGGTTGATAATGATCAGACTTTGGAACAATTAGTGGCGCAATCCCTAACCCAGGTTGGCGCCGGATGTGATGTGCTGGCCCCGTCCGACATGATGGATGGGCGCATTGGCTATATCCGCGCGGCATTGGAAACCGGTGGTCATCTGGATACGCTGATTTTGTCTTATGCTGCCAAATATGCTTCTGGTTTTTATGGCCCGTTTCGCGATGCCGTTGGTTCATCTTCAGCCTTGTCTGGTGATAAAAAAACTTATCAGATGGATCCAGCCAATAAGGATGAGGCCCTGCGCGAGGTGGCCTTGGACATCGAAGAAGGCGCTGACATGGTGATGGTTAAACCTGGCCTTGCTTATCTCGACATTGCCGCACAGGTAAAACAGGCTTTTGGCCTGCCAACCTTTGCCTATCAGGTTTCCGGTGAATACGCGATGATAAGGGCCGCTGCTCAAAATGGCTGGATTGATGGCGATGGGGTAATGATGGAAAGCCTCCTAGCTTTTAAGCGCGCCGGGTGCGACGGTATTCTTACCTATTTTGCACCAGATGCAGCCAGGGTTTTGGGCTAAAACTACCGAAAATTCTTTTGTAATTCCGCAAGTTTGGCTGCGCCTGGATTAAGTTCTGCATACGGAATTTCATTCAATGGCCGCTCTTCCATGCGGTTTAGTTCATGCATGTCTGGGTGACTCTCGTCAATATGAATAAGGCCGGTCAGAATTTCCTTGTTTTGTTGTGCCTTTGCCAAAGCCATTGTTGCCGCAGCGCGGTCTCTTGGATCAAATCCACGCTCCAGCTTGCGAAGCCGGATAACACCGCCATCATGCAATTCTACCGGCATCATTTCACCTTCATCATATTTTACTTTTATGTCTTTTGATGGTGGTACAAAATCCGCATGAACTGATTTGTGGTAATATTTATAAGTATGGGCATAGGATTTTGTTGATCCCTTATGATCATTAAAGCTCACACATGGGGAAATAACATCAATCAGACCAAATCCCTTGTGCTTTAGTCCTGCCTCAATCAATGGCACCAATTGTTCCCGATCACCGGAAAAACCGCGAGCAACAAATGTTGCACCTACCGAAAGCGCCAGTGATACCGGATCAATTGGCGGCTGTTCATTAGGTGCGCCCTTTTTTGCCAGAGAACCAATATCAGCAGAGGCAGAAAACTGGCCCTTGGTAAGACCGTATACACCATTATTTTCCAAGACATAAAGCATGTTTACATTGCGGCGCATTGCATGGACAAACTGCCCCAAACCAATGGACAGGCTGTCACCATCACCAGAGACACCAATATAGGTCAAAGAGGAATTTGCTGCCGCAGCACCAGTAGCAACCGATGGCATGCGACCATGAACCGTATTATTGCCATGGGACTCGCGCAGGAAATAGGCTGTAGTCTTGGAGGAACAACCAATACCTGATACTTTCACCGCCCGGTGCGGCTCAATGGAAAGACGAAAAAATGCCCGTGCCATGCTGGCCGTTACGCTGTCATGACCGCAGCCGGCGCAAAGGGTGGACATAGCCCCCTCATAATCAGCACGGGTAAGCCCCAGCTCATTAACCGGCTGGTTCTTACGCCGTATCCGGGGTTTCACAAATGAAGTCATGCGCTTTTCCTCATTTCACTTGCCTTCAGAATTTCATCAAACACAAAACGATAGTCCAAAGGCTCGCCCGAATAGTGCAGAACGGAGAGCAGTTTTTTCCGCTTTACCCTGGTTTCAGCAAGTAGCAGATTCAGCAATTGTGCATCACGGTTTTGTTCAACCACATATACCTGTTCATGGTTTTGGATAAAGTTTTCCACTTCTGAACAAAACGGAAAGCCCCTCACCCGCATATAATTAAGCGGCAGACCTTTGGCCTCCAGCCTGTCACGAGCCTCAACCACCGCCCCGTCACAACTGCCCAGGGACAAAATTGCACAATTGGTTTTTTTCTCAGATTTGATAATAACCGGAGCCGGGACATGATCGGCAGAACTGGCCCATTTTAAGCGCAATCTATCCACCAATTCCTTATATTCCTGACCGTCCTCGGTATAGCCCCCCCATTTGTTATGGCCGGAACCCCTGGTGAAATATGCTCCCTTGGGATGGACACCTGGCAAGGTGCGATAGGGAATATGATCACCATCTACATCGAGATAACGATGGAATTTTTCAATTTTCTCAAGCTGTTCAGCAGACAGAACCTTGCCGCGATCAGGTTGATAACTGTCATCCCAACTTAATTCGTCCACCATCCAGTCATTCATGCCAATGTCGATATCAGACAACACAAATACCGGAGTTTGAAAGCGCTCGGCCAGATCATGAGCCTGCACTGCCATTTCAAAACACTCACCAGGATCAGCCGGAAACAGCAAAATATGCCGTGTATCGCCATGCGAAGCATAAGCGCATAGCTGTATGTCGCACTGCTGAGTGCGCGTAGGCATTCCTGTTGATGGTCCAACTCGTTGAATATCAAACAGAACAAAAGGAATTTCGGCATAATAAGCAAAGCCGATAAACTCGCTCATCAATGATATTCCGGGGCCGGAAGTAGGAGTAAATGCCCGCGCGCCATTCCACGAGGCACCAATAACCATGCCAGCAGCAGCCAATTCGTCCTCAGCCTGAATAATGCAGTATTTGTGCTTTCCTGTATCCTCATCCACACGCAATTGCGCACAATATTTGGCAAAGCCATCCATTAGCGATGTTGAGGGCGTGATAGGATACCATGCGCCAAAGGTTGCTCCGGCATAAACACAGCCCAGCCCGGCAGCGGTATTGCCATCAATCATGACCTTGCCCTTGGTTTTATCCATCGGCTCGACCCGAAAGCAAAGCGGGCAGGAAAAATTTTCTTTTGCATAATCAAAGCCCAGGGCAATCGCCTGCATATTCAGGTCAATCAACTTTGCCTTGGAGGCAAACATATCTCTGACCAGGCCATGCAGAACATGAAGGTCTAGGTCTAATAGTGCCGCAATAACACCAACATAGGCCATATTCTTCATCAGGATTCTGGAGCGAGCCACCTTGAATGCTTCATTACACATCCGCGCCAGAGGAACTCCCAAAACTGTTACATCCTTGCGGCTTAAAAAATGCGGTCTGGGCCAGGTATTGTCATAAATAAGAAATCCGCCAGGAGATAATTCAGCCAGGTCCTGCTCATAGGTCTCCGCATTCATCGCCACCATGATATGCACATCTCCGGAGCGACCGCGATAGCCATCACCAGTTACCCGTATCTCATACCAGGTGGGCAGGCCTTGAATATTTGATGGGAATACATTTTTTCCCACAACTGGCACGCCCATGCGAAAAATTGCCTTCATCAGCAAACCATTGGCACTTGCGGATCCGGTACCGTTCACATTGGCCAGTTTTATTACAAAGTCATTTGTTGAAGCTGCACTCATGCCGGGCTCTCCATATCCTGTTCTGCGGCATGGTGGATGCGAATTTCGCCTTCTTGCATATCCCATGCTGCCGTTGGGCAGCGCTCCGCGCATAATCCACAATGCAGGCAAATATTCTCATCCTTAATCATGATGCGCCCGGTTAAGGGCAGCTCATCGGAAGCGAATAAATCCTGCCCCTCACTGGCAGCAGGAGCATTAAGCACTTTACGTAACTCATCCTCAGATGAGTTTTCAACAATGCTCAAACACTCCACCGGGCAAATATCAATACAGGCATCACACTCTTCGCACAAAGGAGCGTTAAAAACTGTTTGAATGTCACAGTTCAAACAGCGTTCCACTTCGGTAGCAATTTGTTCAGGCGAAAACCCCAGCTCCACCTCAATATCGAGTTTCTCAAATCGCTTGACCAATTCCACATGCCGCATTTCCCGGCGCGAGGATGCATCAAATGAATTGGAATAGCTCCACTCGAACATGCCCATTTTAGTCGGATGCAGCTCAAGCTCATCGGGCAAGCGCCCGGTGAGCATTTTTCCCTGACAGTATTTATGAATGGAAATAGCCGCCTGATGACCATGCTCCACCGCCCAGATAATATTCTTGGGCCCAAAGGCCGCATCCCCACCAAAGAACACGCCAGCACGAGTGGACTGGAATGTGGTTTCATCTACCAGGGGCACATGCCATTCATCAAAGCGTATGCCGGCATCATCCTCTATCCATGGGAATGCGTTTTCCTGTCCAATGGCCAAAATAACATCATCACAGTCAATTGTGACTTCGCCGGTGACTTTTTGCGAGGAAATACGACCTTTCTCATCCAGCTCATATTCCATTGTCTCAAATACCATGCCGGTTAGCTTGCCGTCTTTGGTCACAAATGATTTTGGCGAGTGGTTGACTACAATTTCCACATTTTCTTCTTCGGCGTCTTCCAGCTCCCAATCAGAAGCCTTAAAAAATGCACGAGGCTTGCGCGCCATCACCTTGACTGATTTTGCCCCCAGACGAAGCGAAGTACGGCAACAGTCCATCGCTGTATTGCCAACACCAATGATAAGAACTTTTTCACCAATGTCTTTGGTATGCTCAAAAGCAACTGACTCCAGCCAGTCAATGCCAATATGGATACGATCCGTGTCATAACGGCCCGGCAGATCAAGGTTTTTGCCCTTTGGCGCGCCGCTGCCCACAAAAACTGCGTCATATCCCTTATTAAGCAATGATTTCATGCTGGTGATTGGAGTGCCTAGTTTTAGCTGAACCCCCATATCCAAAATGGCGTCCAGTTCTTCTGACAATACCTGTTCCGGCAGACGGAATGCCGGAATGTTAGAGCGCATCAATCCTCCCGGCTCGTCCAATTTCTCAAAAATCGTGCACTCATAGCCCATTGGCGCCAGATCATTGGCAACGGTAAAACTGGCAGGGCCAGCGCCAACCAGAGCAATACGCTTCCCATTGGTCTTTGCAGGTTTTTTAGGAAGCCTGTCCGATACATCACCACGATGATCAGATGCCACCCGCTTTAGGCGGCAGATTGCTACCGGATCATCTTCCACCCGCCCCCGACGACATGCCGGCTCGCACGGGCGATCACAAACCCGACCCAAAATACCCGGAAACACATTTGACTTGCGGTTTAACAGGTAGGCATCGGCATACCTGCCCTGCGCAATAAGGCGAATATAGTCCGGAACCGGAGTATGCGCCGGGCATGCCCATTGACAGTCTACAACTTTGTGAAAATAGGCGGGGTTGCTGGTATCTGTGGGTATCATGCGTCTTGCTTTGCTATTGTCTTAAAAAACTCTAGCCCCCGGATAAGTTCACGGCAAGAATTGTTTTTAGAAGAATCATTTGGAACGATCCTCCAATCAACGAATAAAGAAGCTCGCCCTTAAAATACCGGAGCGGTAGGGCAAATACAGACTCCCTCAACTAGCGAAGCGATAGGATAAAAGAAATGGTGCGGGCGGGGGGAATCGAACCCCCACGATCATGCGATCTCAGGATTTTAAGTCCTGTGCGTCTACCAATTCCGCCACGCCCGCAATGTGCCTGACAGCAGAATGCGCACTATGCAGATTAGTTCACAAAAGGGAATATCAATTTAGCGCTTAGTCTGTATTTTTTGCCCCGGATTGCAGTGTTTCTTGTACTGCGGCTATTTTTGCAAGCCTAACAAGTGAAATAAACTCAGCGCGATAGCCAAATTCATCATCTCCGCGACCATTTTTGGCCAGTTTAATCACTTCGTCATAGTCAAATTCGCCCACAAATGGCTCTGCCCGCAATAATTGCCCAAAACCGGCGACCGCACTTGCGAATTGTACATAGTTGGGAGCTTTACTCAAATCATCAATCCTATCAGCATCAATAATAACGCGCTCGATCAATTTGCTGTTGTCCTGTCCCGGCTGTTTATAGCGGATTCGCAAATGGGCTATTTCATTACTTTTGCCAGATTTTACTGTTTTTTTGCCGCCATAGCGCAAATCGTCAATTGCTCTGGCCGCAGAATCAGGGGCGACAATCTCATAGATTGCCGTTACCGAATGGCCAGAGCCGATTTCACCAGCATCGACCTTGTCATTGTTAAAATCTTCACGTCGCAACATTCTGGTTTCATAGCCAATCAGCCTATATTCCGCCACCTGCTCCGGATTGAACTCCACCTGAATTTTTACGTCATTGGCAATAGGGAACAAGGCTCCTTGCATTTCCTCGACCAAAACTTTGCGTGCTTCGTTAAAACTACTAATATAAGCGGCATTGCCGTTTCCTGCCTGAGCAATTTTCTGCATCATCTGGTCGTTATAATTGCCACGACCAAACCCAAGCACAGACAGATAAATGCCGCTATTGCGCTTGCGGGATACAAGGTCTTCCAATCGCTCATCAGAAGTCACCCCGACGTTAAAATCACCATCAGTTGCCAAAATGACCCGATTGACTGCTGATTGGTCAAAGTTTTGCTCGGCCAAAGAATAAGCAAGACGCAAGCCCTCGCCGCCTGCTGTAGAGCCACCAGCCCTTAAATTCTCCAATGCGGCCATAATCACCTGTTTATTATCACCAGAAGTTGGCGCCAACACCATTCCAGCAGCGCCGGCATAAACCACTATCGAGACTTTGTCTTTTGCATCCATCTGATCCACGAGCAGAGCCATGGCCCTTTTCGCCAGTCCCAACCGGTCTTTGGCGCGCATGGAGCCTGAAACATCTAGCAGAAATACCAGATTTGCCGCCGGACGGCTTTCAGGCTCTATGTCATAACCTTGAATACCAATATGCAAAACCTGCGCGCCGGGATTCCATGGGCTTGGGACTAGGGAAATATTAGTGCTAAATGGTATATTCCTGTTTTCAGGCAGTGGATATTGATAGTCAAAATAATTGATAAATTCCTCGATACGAACCGCATCTACCGGTGGCAGCACACCGTCCTGCAAAAACCTGCGCGCATTGGCATAAGATGCCGTATCCACATCAATGGAAAAAGTGGAAACCGGCTCTTCTGACACCAATTTTACCGGATTGCTTTTTTCATCTGAATACCGGTCACGATCAACAGGATAAGAATCGCTCTCATCTATTATCGGGTGCGGCATAACAGGCACTTGCGCCGATCTGCTCATATACCCAGCCACCATGTTCTGAGAACTGGGGGACGGAGCGATGCGCGCTAATGGATCCTTGCTGGCGACTTTGACTAATTCGTCATCTGCTCTGGTATTGGTGGCACTATTGTTGTCTGTTTGGCAGGCTCCAAGCAGCAAGACCCCAAAAACTCCTATTGCAAAAAAGCGCGTCATGTCAAACTCCATGCTGGTATTTTTGAGAAATTGAGCAGGAAAAATGGGCAAAACAAGTTTCAATTGCGGCAGCTTCTGGACATTTGCCAGCAAATCACCCAGACATTCTGCAACAAGAGGAACAGATATTTGAACAATCCGGATGCCCTGCCAATCCTTTATTCGTTTCGACGCTGCCCCTATGCGATACGGGCGCGAATGGCATTATTGTACGCAGGTCAACGGGTTTATATCCGCGAAGTCTGGTTACGCCATAAGCCTGAGGAGTTAAAATCGGCCAGCCCCAAGGCTACGGTTCCGGTTCTGGTATTGCCTGATGGCGAGGTTATAGATGAAAGTTTGGAAATTATGCTTTGGGCTTTGCAACAAAATGATCCAAATCATATTTTGCCAGATACGCCGCAGGAGTTGGATAGAATATCCGATTTAATCAGAACCAATGATGAAAAATTCAAACATCATCTTGATGCCTATAAATATGCTGGCAAAGATGAAACCAGACAGGCGCATATTCACCGCGCTGCCGGGCTGGATTTTTTACAATATCTGGCGCAAAGGCTTTGTAATGGCGGTTTTTTATTTGGCTCAGCCATATCCCTGGCGGATCTGGCAATCTTTCCCTTCATTAGACAATTTGCCGGGGTTGATCGCAAATGGTTTGAGCAAAATGCCCCTGATTCTGTCAGGAATTGGCTTGATGTACATATTGATTCAGCGCAGTTTTCCCATGTAATGCAAAAGCTGGAATTCTGGCAGGCCGGACAAGCGCCGATATTGTTCCCGTTTTTGGATACAGGTCCAGACACAAGTTCAGCCCCAGATATAGGCAATGGCTTATGAAATTTGACACCCCATTATTAACTGGTGTTCTAAAACAACGCTATAAACGGTTTTTGGTCGATATAGAGACCGAAACCGGCGAAACAATTACTGTACATTGTGCCAACCCCGGCTCAATGCTGGGGTTGACCAGTCCGGGTAACAAGGTTTGCTATTCTGACAGTAAAAACCCAAAGCGCAAACTACCCATGAGTCTGGAAATGATCAAAACCAATGGCGCATGGGTTGGCATTAACACCCATTTGGCCAATCGTCTGGCCGAAGAAGCAATCATCAATGGCACAATCAATGAATTGCAGGCATATGCCTCCATTCGCAAGGAAGTTAAATATGGCCAAAACAGCCGCATTGACCTATTGCTCGAACATTCAGAGCGGCGCCCCTGTTATGTGGAAGTCAAAAGCGTTACTCTTTCACGAGGCAATCAACTGGCAGAATTTCCTGATAGTGTAACTACCCGCGGGGCCAAACACCTGGGAGAGCTGGAGAACCAGGTCAATAATGGCGCCCGTGCCGTACAATTGTTTGTAATACAGCGCAGTGATTGTAATCAGTTCTCACTGGCAATTGATATTGATCCGGTTTATAGCCGCGCCTTGCAACAGGCTAAAGAATCCGGTGTGGAAATACTTGCATATGGGTGTGATATCTGCCCTACACAAATTACTATAAACCGGCAGATTGAATGCCACATAAACCAGCACATAACCTCATGACTGACCTTGTTGACGAAATTCTGCCCAAAACCAGTGTCACATTGAAAGAATCTTACGGATAATGGATAAATCAGTGAATCCTAATCACCCGGACTGGGATTTTCCCGATCCCTTTGTGCACAAGGTAATAGCCAAGCCTTCGCATATTGACTTGTTCGGCCATGTGAATAACGCCATTTATAATCATTGGCTTGACGAATGTGCATGGGCGCATTGGAACAGTTTTGGCCTTGACCCTGATGACTGTGCCAAAGCCCGGCGCGGAATGGCGGTAATTCGGGCTGAATCCGACTATCTGCAAGCCTGCTATGAAGGTGACGAATTACTGGTTGCGGTATGGGTTACCGCATCAGATGGCAGATTGCGCGCCAGACGTAATTATCAGATTTGCCGGGCCGATAACGGGGCCACCGTATTTCGTGCCAAATGGAAATTGATCTGCATAAATCTGGACAATGGTCGCCCAGCGCGTATGAGTAGGGAGTTACGAGACCATTATCGGGTATTAAAATCCGTAGAAAATTATATAGCTGGAACGAAAACCGATGTATAGCGACGCAAATGAAGCCCCAAATGGACGCGGAACCACCATAAAGCTCCACGATGAGCAAGCCTTTGCCGGAATGCGGGCTGCGGGACGGCTGGCTGCTGAATGTCTGGATATGCTTGCCCCCTTGATGGTTCCGGGCGCAGTAACCGACGAGATTGATAAAGCGGCCCGTGAATTTATACTGGATAATGGCGCCCTGCCCGCCTGCTTGTTTTATCGTGGCTATACGAAAACCTTGTGCATATCGAGCAATCACGTGGTGTGCCACGGTATTCCATCTGCCAAGACCCTAAAAAGCGGGGACATCGCCAATGTTGATGTAACTCTGGTTCTTGATGGCTGGCATGGTGATACTTCTCGCATGTTCGCAATTGGACAGGTAAAGCGCAATGCCAGACGGCTCATTGATGTGACCTATGAGGCGCTTATGCGAGGAATTGCCGAAGTAAAACCCGGAGCAACCCTGGGGTGTATTGGCGCTGCCATTCAGGAATACGCCGAAGAGAACCGTTGCTCGGTAGTACGGGATTTTTGCGGTCATGGTCTGGGACGGGTATTTCATGACAACCCGAATGTTTTACATTACGGCACGCGGCACACCGGAACAGAATTGCGCGAAGGCATGTTCTTTACCATTGAACCAATGTTAAATCTTGGCAAGCCTGCGGTAAAGGTCTTAAGTGACGGATGGACTGCTGTAACCCGTGACCGATCACTTTCAGCGCAGTTTGAGCATTCAATCGGGGTAACGGCAGATGGCGCAGAAATATTCACCCTGTCGCCTTCCGGCCTGCATAATCCGGCGGCTTAATGGACAAAAAAACTACAGCAAGACCTCATTTTCATGGTCATCGTGAACGCCTGCGCAAGCGCTTTGACGAAGCAGGAGCAGAAGCTCTGGCGGATTATGAACTTCTGGAGTTGATTTTATTTCGCGCAATTCCCAGGCGTGATGTTAAGGCATTGGCCAAAACCCTGATCGAAAAATTTGGCGATTTCCCTGCGGTTCTGGCCGCCGAACCAGACCGTCTTATTGAAATTCCTGGCATTAGCACTGCCGTAGCCCGTGAAATAAAGATAATTCGCGCGGCTGGTTTGAAAATGCAAAAGGAAAGTCTGCAAAGCCAGCCTGTAATAAGTTCATGGAGTGCGCTGGAAAGATATTGCCGCTCGTTGCTTGCCCATGAAAAACGCGAACAGTTCAGGGTATTGTTTCTGGATAAGAAAAACCGCTTGATTGCTGATGAGCAACAAAATCAGGGCACAGTGGATCACACCCCGGTATATCCGCGTGAGGTCATGCGCCGGGCACTGGAATTAGGATCATCTGCAGTAATTCTGGTACATAATCACCCAAGCGGCGATCCAACCCCGTCAGCAGCAGATATAGAAACTACCAAAAAAATCATCGATGCCGGCAAGCCATTGCACGTTAAAGTCCATGACCACATAATTGTCGGAAAGACAATGACTACCAGTTTTAAGTCCTTGCAATTGATCTAATCCGTTGTGTCCGGTTCTGATCCGGGTGCCAGTTTCAGCCTTAATCCGCTCAAATCCTCCGACATCAGAATCTGACAGGACAGGCGGGAGTTTTCCTGTACTTCAAAGGCCTCATCCAGCATGTCCTCCTCATCCTCATCGGGCGCAATCAGTTTATCCGCCCAATCATCGTCAACATAGACATGGCAGGTTGCACAGGAACAGGCGCCACCGCATTCAGCCTTAACCGGCAGACCATAATCGCGGATTACCTCCATCGCCCGCCAGCCATCAAGAGCTATCAGTTCATGAACTTTGCCCTGCTGATCGGTCACATGCAGGATAATTTGTTTTTGCTCACTCATAAAATCACCTGCCCAGTCTTGTCATTACCCGGTCTATCCAGTTGCAGACACCGGGGAATTTGCTCATGTCAAATCCGCCCTCATCAGCAAATCTGCTATATGCCACAAGACAGATATCGGCCAGAGACATTTCATCACCAACCAGCCAGTTACGGCCAGACAAATGCCTCTCCATCAATTCCAGGGCAGCATAACCATTTTCAAGCAGGGATGGATCAAGATCCTGTTCGGACTTGCCCTTAAATTTCAACTTTGCGCGGCGCACTGCCAGATATGGTTCGTGTGAGTATTGTTCCCAAAACATCCATGACAGCATTTGCGCACGTTCAAAATCATCTGCCGGGATCAGATCGCTTTCCGCAGCCAGGTACAACACAATCGCATTTGACTGGGCCAGTTTTTTGCCGTCGGCAAACACCACTGCCGGCACTTGCCCTGCGGGGTTTACCTTGTTTAGAAAATTTTCATTTCTGGTTTCACCGGCGATGGAGTCTGTCTCTACCCACTTGTAATCCAGCTTCAGATAATCAGCGACAAACTGCACCTTGTTGCAATTTCCAGATGGGCTGAACCCGTAAAGCGTGAAAAACTGCATGTGTTGCTCCTGTTATTTAGCGCACGCCCAGCTTCTTCTGTAAGTCGGTAGAGGCGGTGGTGTACTGAAAACGCAGCTTCTCATCCGGACGACAAATGCGAAACACCTGCTGTGACATCAAGGCGGCTTCGTGAAAGCCTGAAAGTATCAGTTTTAACTTACCCGGATAAAAGTTTATATCGCCAATTGCAAAAATGCCAGGAGTTGAGGTTTCAAATTTCTCTGTGTCCACCGGAATCAGGTTTTCATGCAGGTTCAGACCAAATTCGGCCACCGGCCCTAATTTCATTGTCAGCCCAAAAAACGGTAGCAGACAATCTATTTTACGAATGACTTCACCAGTTTTGGTTTTGATTTTTACCTGATCGAGCTGCCCGCCCTGACCCTGTAAGGCGCTAACCTGACCAACTATCATCTCCATATCACCGGCATCGACCAAAGCCCTGATCTTGGATACGCTATCAGGGGCCGCGCGAAAATTTGGCCTGCGATGAACAAGAGTAAGTGATCTGGCCAGAGGAAGCAAAGCCAAAGTCCAGTCCAAAGCGCTATCGCCACCACCGGCAATCAACAGGTCTTTATCCTTGAACTTTTCCATCTGGCGCACTGAATAAAAAACAGAGCTGCCTTCAAAATCATCAATATCAGGAATTGGCGGCTTTTTGGGCTGAAATGATCCGCCACCGGCAGCAATAACCACTGCCTTGGCGGTTATGCTGGTTCCCATATCAGTTTTCACCTGCCAGAGATCATCGTCTGTCTTTTGTAAGGCCACGGCCATTTCGCCCAAAGAGTATTTGGCTGCAAACGGTTTAATTTGCTGTAAAAGATTGTCGGTCAATTCCTGACCACTGACTACTGGAATGCCCGGAATGTCATAAATAGGTTTTTCCGGATATAATTCGGCGCACTGACCGCCAGGCCGATCCAGTATATCAACAAGGTGACATTCAAGATCAAGCAGACCCAGCTCAAACACTGCAAACAGACCAACCGGCCCGGCACCGATAATGACAACATCAGTTGTATAACTGCCGCCATGAGGTTCAGAAACCGGAGATATATTTTTGCTCATTGTAAAATCCTGTGATCTTTGAATCCCCGAATTAGGGGCTTGGCCCTTGTCATGCAAGCTGGATTGTATAGGTTCGCCAAAATTTATGATGGAAATTCTATGACAAGCTATTCTTCTGACCCAAGAAAACACACCCATGACCAGTGTACGGATATGTCACAGGTTCGTTATGAAATAGACCGGATTGACCGGGTGTTGGTGCAAATTATCAAAGAACGGCAGGATTATATGGACGCGGCAGCCCGAATCAAAAACAGCCGCTCCGTGGTTCGCGATGAAGCAAGAGTGGAAGATGTAATCAGAAAAGTCCTGTTTGCAGCAAAACAGACGGGGTTGTCGGAAAAAATCGCCGAACCAGTATGGCGAACCATGATCGAGCAATGCATCGCTTATGAGTTCGAATCATGGGACGAATTGCGCAAGCCCTGAATACCAAGATTATATTCACGCCGGTCAACAAACCCCAAAACAGCGTCTACCTCCTGCCGGACATTGGCAGCAGCAACCCCCCGCTGTGCCGCACCGCAAAGCACCACAGCCTCTGCCGCTTCGCAGGCCGAGGCCAGCTTGTGTGCCCCCAATCCACGGGCGCTGCCCTTCAAGGAATGTGCAGCAGCAGCCCATTCTTCGTTATCTGCATCAACTTTCAGCATTTTAAGCCAAATTTGTATCTGTTCACGAAACAGGCTAAAAATCTCCTGCTCCAGTTCAAGATCACCATTGGTGTACTGATTCAGGTGTTCCATATCTACAGCCACGTTACATTTGTCCATGAGCGTAACTTCCTTCGCAAATTCATTCATCTTGCCTTCAGATTGGAACAGATAAGGTTAACGTATTATTGGCAAGTCACAGGAGCTGGTTATGCGTCTTTCACTATTTGCAGGGGTAACAGTTACATCAATATTGCTACTGGTACCCGTTACCGGCAAATCAGAGCCGTTTGAAACCCGTCGCGAAAATGTCTCCTTCCCCACCAGCGACAGCGCTGCGGCCAGTCGTGAAGCCAATCGCAGAGCGCAAAATGCCCGCAACTCTTCGGAGCGACAAATTCCCCATAATCGACAACCACAAATGGCCGATGTCAGAGGTGGTGCCAATATGTTGCTGGGAGGCACCCGCCCCCACACCAATGACAATTCAAGAAACAGAAACCGGCAACACGGCAGTGGGCGCGATCATCGCCGTTATAACAATGACGGCGACCATCGCAGATATGGCACAGGACGTGATCATCGCAGATATGGAACGGGACGCGACCATCGCAGATATGGGCGCAACAGGGATCATCACAGATATGGAACGGGACGCGACCATCGCAGATATGGCCGGGATCATTCCCGCACCAGATTTTCTCTTAACATTTTTTCCGGATACGGGCTTGGTCATGGCGGCTATGGCTACGGGCTAGGATATGGCCGCAATTTTCGTGACCATGGTTATTACTCCTTGCTTGGCGGGCATCATTACCGCTCCGGTTATAGCCTGTATCCGTGGTGGTACGGTGATACCGTATGGGGTTATCGCACCCGGACAAGCTACCGCACCGGCTATGGTCATATTGGACATTCCAATGTATTTTGCAGTGACCCTTCGCACGAATACTATGCAGTAAACTGGCAATACCCATCAAACAGTGGCGCATTTTCACCATATAGCAGGCTGACAAATGGCAGTTATGGGGGATACGAAATAAGCTCTTGCCGCATAGAAAGTAAACGCGACTGGTTCGAAGGGCGCCGGGCCGTAGTACAAGCAACTGTTTGCTGGGATGATCGCTCGCGTCGCTATGTGGATACCGGAGCCAGACAATTGCTTAATTTTTATTGAGGAATGTTAAGATATTAGAGGGCAAATTTTAAGTGTTTTGAACTGCAGGTCATCTGGGTAAAACGCCCTCAATAGCTTTGGTCAACTCTTTGGACATTGGTTTTACAGCCGATGGAAAAGCGGCAATCAGCTTTCCATCAGGCCCGATCAGGTATTTGTAAAAATTCCATTTGGGAGCGCTGCCAGTCTCCGCACGCACCCAGCGGTAAAACGGATGAGCATTTTCACCCTTGGTGGTTATTTTGGCAGTCATCGGGAAATTGATACTAAAGTTAACCTCACAAAACTCCTTTATTTGCGCTTCGCTGCCAGGCTCCTGCTGACCAAAATCATTGCTTGGCGCGCCCAGCACCACCAGTCCCTGCTCGCCATAGGTTTCCCACAGGGTTTGCAAGCCTTCATATTGCGGAGTAAATCCACATTTCGACGCCGTGTTTACCAATAATATCACCTTACCGGCATATTGCGCCAAGGGTAAAGGCTCACCATCAATGCTTTTAAAACTAAAATCATGAGCCGACCCCGTAGCCGAAATCCGTTTGCCCTTGGCAAAGCTTGCCCACAAAAAACCGCCTGCGATAATTGCTCCGCCCAAAACAACCGCACCTAATAGCAACTTCACATCAGCCTCCGCTCGATACAATTTATGTCAATGGTAGCATGTTACCCGGGCAATAGCCACAAATAATCTTTACCCCTCAGCAGTCCTTAAAGAAAG
Source organism: Robiginitomaculum sp. (assembly GCA_015485155.1). GTDB lineage: Bacteria > Pseudomonadota > Alphaproteobacteria > Caulobacterales > Maricaulaceae > Robiginitomaculum_B. The sequence continues at coordinate 32,070 of WFUF01000016.1, forward strand.
CAATGGGTTTAATACCGGGTCATTCAACAAAATTTCACTGTCTTCCTCAATACGCACAGCACCATCATGAGCAAACTGAATGATCAGGGCCTTACGGATATTATTGCCCAAATTGGGGCCGGTCTTGTGCGGGGTCAGCGAAGAAAAGATCACCATGTCTCCAGCCGACACCGGAGCCGGCACTTCACCATATTGTTTAATCATGCTACGCACATCATCTATTTCCAGCCCGTATGGCTGTTGAATGTGCAAGTAAGTTCCAAAGCGGTGTGCACCGGGAATCACCCACGGACACCCGGCCTCAACCGGCGCATCACTTAATGCCAGCCAGCATGTAAGATATTGTTGCGGAGACACAAATGTATAGCCATTATCCTGATGCCATGGAAATTCGCCGCCTTTTTGCGGATATTTATATACTGCCTGATCCCAATAAAGCCGACACGCCCTTCCCAACAGGTCTCTGGTGATTCCGGAAAATAGCCGACTTCGATAAAAATCAGCCAATATTGAGGACTTTGCAACCAGATTGCAGGCAAAGCTAAGTTCATCCTTAGCGTATTTTGCTAATACTTCGCCCTTGTAATCAACTAATGTGCTGGCCGGGGCATTGGCAGCAAAACTGTCTACCTCTACAATTATTTTATTTAAAAAATCCCCGGTAATAGCCTGTTTCATAGTTATAAAACCATCGTTATTAAACTTAGAAACCTGTGGTGCAGATAGTCTGCTCAAACCCGTCAATGGTCGATCTTCCCAGACAAAATTGCTATTCAACTGGTGCGGACGGCTCATCTAAAACCACCTCCGCTGGCAATAAATCCCGGATTTAGGAACGGGATATCCTGATCCCGTTTGCCGTATAAAAACGGCTCCCCAGAAATACCTGTCACCGAACCTCCGGCGGCACAAAGTACTGCATGTCCGGCGGCTGTATCCCATTCCATGGTTGGGCCAAAGCGCGGATAAATATCGGCCTCTCCTGCTGCCAGCATGCAAAATTTGATACTGGAGCCGGCAGAAATAATTTGGCTGATCTGATGATCACGCAGCCATTTGTCAGTTTGCTGATCTCGATGGGATTTACTGGCCACGGCGGTTATCTGACCATCAGGAACTGCACGAACCGCCAATTGGCGCTTCTGCCTGATCACTAATGAACCATCTTGTTCAGTCATTTGCCCTGTCCACGCACCATCACCTTTATCACCAACGAACAGCCTGTTGCCAACGGGCGCATATACTATCCCAAATATCGGCAATCCACCTTCTATCAAGCCGATATTTACGGTAAAATCGCTGCCGCCGTGTACAAATTCCCTGGTGCCATCAAGGGCATCTACCAAAAAGAAATTCTGGCCGATCACGGGTAAATGCCCTGCAGATATCTCCTCCTCGGCAATAACCGGGATTTGCGCAGAATTCTCTTGCAGGGCTGTTAATAGTATAGACTCCGCCTGACGGTCAGCCTCTGTTACCGGGGATCCATCTTGTTTGACATAAGCTGAAACACCAGTTTTCTGAATATCCAAAATCACTTGCCCGGCACGAAATACAGCCAAAAGCAAAGCCTTAAACTTTTGCGTATTTAGTTGGCTGCTCATTATTTCCCCAAACGCTGAAAAACCAAACCTTGCAGCACTTAAGCCAGCAAAACAAGCCAAACATCCTGTGATACAAGAACCAGTCCTGCCGCCAAACCCAAAAGCAGGGCTTGCTTTAAGGCCATGCCTGTCGCAGTTTGAGCGCAACTATCTATACCCGGAAAGTCAAATGAATAAACACCCCGATGATGCTGAACTGTTAACCCTTGCCAGATCGGTAATTAAAATTGAGGCTGATGCCCTGCACCAGCTTGGCGGGCAGATAGGGCCGCAAATGGCACAGGCAGCACGAATGATATTTGCCGCCAAAGGGCACTGCATCGTTTCTGGCATTGGAAAATCTGGTCATATTGGCCGCAAGATTGCAGCAACGCTTTCCTCCACCGGAACCCCGGCTTTCTTTATTCATCCCACCGAGGCCAGCCACGGTGATCTGGGCATGATTGCCTCTGATGCTTGTGTGCTGGCTATTTCCAATTCCGGCGAAACCCGTGAAATGCGTGACCTCATCGTACACTGCAAGAACGAGGCTATACCATTGCTTGCTTTTTGCGGGAAACCCGACAGTTTTTTAAGCAAAAATGCCGACATCACAGTGCCTGTTATCAAAGCGCCCGAAGCGTGCCCTAACGGGTTGGCCCCCACCACTTCTACGACTTTAACCCTTGCAATGGGTGATGCCCTTAGTATTTGCGTTATGCATTTGCGAGACTTCACCCGCGAAGACTTCGGGCGCAGACACCCCGGAGGAACCTTAGGGCTGCAATTGCAAAAAGTTGGTACATATTTGCTGGAAAACCCGCAAAACATGCCATCTGTCTCCGCCTCTGCTTCTGGCCGGGATGTTATTTCAGCCATCACAGAAGGGCGGCAGGGCTGCGTAGCTGTAATTGACAAGCAGGGAAACTTTGCCGGAATGATCACCGATGGCGACCTTCGCCGGGCAATGCAGGGGGAGTTCTTTGACAAGACAGCCGCGCAGATGATGACAGTAAACCCGGTAACAGCCAGCCCAAGCCAACGAATGTCAGAGCTGATCGAACAAATGATCAGCAAACGCATCTCAAACCTGTTTGTGGTTGAAAATAAAAAGCCAATTGGCCTCATTCACATAAAAGACCTGATGCAACAGGGTTATTTTTGATAATTTGTCCCGAAAATTAACTAAAAAAATATATCTGTCATAAAAAGAGAATACTTGTGCAAAGTACAAGTTTTAGATAAGGTGGCGGGCTAGAGTCACAGCATGGGTCGTTGTGCAGTGTGGGGCAGGTCAATAATCGTGCATGAGCGCACGTATGGCGGGGAAAAGTAATGTGTGGTATAGTAGGAATCGTCGGGAACGACCCGGTCACAAGTCGTTTGGTTGAAGGCCTGAAAAGGCTGGAATATCGTGGATATGATTCTGCGGGTGTTGCAGTATTAAACGGTGTAGGCGTTACACGGCGCCGGGCCGAGGGCCGTATCAGCAATCTGGAACGGGCTATTTTGGAACAACCCTTAGAAGGCTCACTGGGCATTGCTCATACCAGATGGGCGACCCATGGACGACCCACAATGATAAATGCCCACCCGCACACTGCTGACGAGGTGGCGGTCGTTCACAATGGAATTATCGAAAACTTCAAAGAACTGCGCCACACGCTTGAAAACAATGGCCGCGAATTTCAATCGCAGACCGACTCCGAAGTAGTTGTGCAAATGATCGCCCTTAACATCTGCAAGGGCATGAGCGAGGAAGAAGCGTTCTTTGCCACTATAGATCAGCTTGAAGGCGCATTTGCCATTGCTGCAATTTTTGAAACCCGCCCAGAGCAAATTTTTGCTGCCCGCCAAAACGTGCCATTGGTAATCGGTATGGGTGAAACAGAAGGCTATGTGGGTTCTGATGCTTTTGCTCTGGCTCCCTTCACCCGCAATGTGATTTTCCTCGAAGATGGAGACCGAGCAATTGTCCGTGCCAATGGTGCTGATATATTCGACCGACATGGCAACAAAGTATCTCGCCCGGTCACCATAGCCAATACAGAATCAGTAATGGCGGACAAGGGCAATTACGATCATTTCATGCAAAAGGAAATTCAGGAACAACCTGATGCAATTGCCAGAACCTTGGCCCATTATATCGACGCATTGGACGAAACCCTGTTTGAGACTTCAGCCCATGATGACTTTGCACGATCCGATCGCTCAATAGCAATTGCCTGTGGAACAGCATTTTACGCCGCAGCGCTGGCAAAACATTGGTATGAAGATCTGGCAAATATGCCTTTGGAAGTGGATATTGCATCGGAATTTCGTTACCGGAATGCCTGCCTGCCCAAAACCGGGCCAATACTGTTTGTCTCTCAATCCGGAGAAACTGCTGACACATTGGCCTGTCTGCAGTTTGCAAACCGGGCCAAACTGCCAACCTATGCAGTGGTAAATGTAGCTGAGTCTTCCATTGCCAGAGGAGCTACAGACATCTTTCCCACGCTGGCCGGGCCTGAAATCGGCGTTGCCAGCACCAAGGCATTCACGGCACAATTAACAGCTCTGGCCTGCACCTCATTACTTGCAGCACGTGCCCGCAATGCGCTTACGGCAGAGCAAATTGGCGTCCACATTGCGGATTTACTAACAGCGCCCAAGCTGGTGAAGCAGGTCTTGCAACTGGAAGATCAGATCAAGGATATTGCTACCGGGATTAAAGATGCCCAGCACATATTGTTCCTTGGGCGCGGCATCAACCATCCATTAGCGATGGAAGGTGCCTTAAAAATGAAAGAAATTACCTACATTCAGGCCGAAGGCTATGCTGCGGGCGAGCTTAAACACGGCCCCATAGCACTGATTGAAGAAGGCACACCGGTCATTGTGATTGCCCCTTGGGACAGATTATTTGAAAAAACCTGCTCAAATGTGCAGGAGGTTATAGCGCGAGGAGCGAAGGTAACTCTCTTTACCGATCAAAAAGGTGCCAAAGAGTGCACTGCTGATGTAAGCGAGATTGTAGTCATGCCTGATTGCGGCCCGATGTCCAGTCCTATCGTCTCTGTCGTACCCTTGCAATTGCTGTCATATCATACTGCCAAAGAACGTGGCACCGATGTGGATAAACCAAGAAATCTCGCTAAATCAGTAACTGTTGAGTAATCTTAGGCCTAGGTTTTTAACGCAATCTATTAAGGTTGCACTTCCCAAAGCCGATGCAATACCTTAAGCTGTATTGTCAAAAATGAGTAATAGGCTGCAGTGTGGTTACTCACATTTCGCCTAAAATTACCTGCAAAACTGTGGCCAAGGCAAACCAAAACTGGATGGTGAAATGGATTACTCCGAAACCTCGTTTAGCCCAAAAGAAATAGAGACTATTCTCGGGCGGCGGGAACATGAGATTGATTTGTTTAAGTCCGGGGCGAATTTAACTGGCAAGCGGGTGCTGATCACCGGAGCAGCCGGCTCTATTGGAAGCAGTTTATCACGCGCCGTTGCTGCAGTTTCTCCTGCGAAAATCACATTATTTGATCATGACGAATATGGCTTGTACAATATCCGCAACACCTTGGAGGAATTACAGCCAAAACTACCATGTCGTGTGGCTTTGGGTGATGTCAGGGATCGCTCCCGCCTTGATCGGGTGTTTGACAAGGAGCGCCCGGAAATAATTTTTCATGTGGCGGCATTAAAGCATGTAGGATTGGTCGAGGACAATCCTGCAGAAGGCGCTGCCACCAATGTTCTTGGAACCAGAAATGTAGCCGATGCAAGTCAGGCAGTTAATGCTGATGCAATGGTTCTGATATCCACGGACAAGGCAGTTTGTCCCAGCAATATTATGGGCGTGACAAAAAAACTTGCTGAACTTGTTTGCCGAAGCAAAGACATTGCCAACTTATCCCCTACCCGGTTTGTTGTAGTTCGTTTTGGGAATGTTTTTGGATCTTCCGGCTCTGTGGTACCGTTGTTTCAACACCAGATCACCTCAAAACGGGCCGTCACTATTACTCACTCTAGGGCTGAACGGTTTTTTATGACCGAACGCGAAGCAGTTGCATTATTACTTGATTCATTACAATTGGGGCTTTCTCAGCCAGAATCACGCGGTGCAGTATTTATTCAGGATATGGGGCAGCGAGTATCAATATCCAGCCTGGCTAAAAGGATGATCCATGCCAATGGACTAATCCCTGACATTGATGTGCCGGTTGTTATCACCGGCCTTAGGGCTGGTGAAAAAGTTCTTGAGAACCTGCATGAACCAGGTGAAACCATTACAGCAACTAGCGAAAATAAAATATCCCTTGCGACAAGCCCAGTTAAACAAAGAGCTTTGCAAGGCGCTATTTCGGGGTTGGAAGCGGCCTGTCGCCTCGGTGATGAAGCTGGTGCCCTGCGAATTCTGGGAGACTGGCTGGAGCCCGTGTCCCAAAACAAAGATACTGCAAATATTCACCGCCTTGACCAAAGCAGTGCAGGATAAAACAGCCGGATGCATAAGGTGTCATGATTCCTGATCGAATATTTTTACCGCTTTTTATCTTAACACTGGCTATTATTGTCTACAGCGCATTTGCCTTTGGGCCGCGCCCGGATAATAGCAACGGCCCTCTTGATGGTGATCCATTAGAGGGCTTTGTGCTTGAAGGAAATAACTTGAATATAATTGGCACCGGCCCCGGACTGACCATGGAATTTATTGATGATCCGGTTGACGGTAAATTCATAAGAACAGCCTCAGGACAAACTCCAACGCAAGGCATACGATCTGCCGGAACTTTTGTGGCTATTCTTCCTGATTTGGGCCAGGCATGGCAGGGGCATACGGTTTATGCTGCCGTCACTTTACGACAACCAGAGGAAAATGGCTCTGATGATGTCATGTTCAGATACTATGCGGTTGATCGGGAAAATGGCAGGCCTGTGCAATGTCCGGCAAGCAAAGATTGGTCCGTTTGCTATCTTAGCCATTTTGTGCCTACTTCGGATAAGCCACCTAACATGTCATTTATTGGTGTTTGGCCCGACACTAGGGGATTGAGTCGTTTTGTCGATATAAAGCGCATAGAAGTACAAATAGATCAGCCATTTATACCTGCAGATAATTAGAGGTATCACAGAAATTCCTGATAACTTCCTATTCCCAGCACCAAGGCCCGTCAGCGCCAGAATCGCAAACAGTGATTTGCGCTTTCCGGTCAGACGGATTTTTTGTGTCGGAAAAAACTACAGCGAACATATACGCGAAATGGGTGGCAGGATCGAGGCATCTTCGCCGATATTTTTTACCAAGCCTGCCGATGCGCTTATTGGCAATAACAGCTCTATTGCCTTTCCTTTGGCCTGTAGTGAGCTGCATCACGAAGTGGAACTGGTGATTGCCTTAAACCAGCCATTGTTAAAGGCAGATACTGAAACCTGCCGAGCTGCAATTTTTGGCATGGCTACCGGCATAGATCTTACCCGACGGGATTTGCAGGCTATAGCAAAAAGAAACGGGCAGCCATGGGACACGGCCAAGGCTTTTGATCATTCTGCGCCGATGGGAGATATTGTTCAAACACAAGAGTTTCCGACCAATCCAGACCTTGCCATATCCCTATGGGTAAATGGACAGCTTAGACAATCGGCAAATATAAACCAGATGATCTGGCCAGTGGAGAAATTGCTTTCGCAATTATCACACCTGTTTCAGTTATTGCCCGGGGATCTGGTGTTTACCGGCACACCATCAGGTGTCGGATCTGTGCGCCCCGGTGACAAAATTACCGCCATGGTAGAGGGAACCGAAGAGTTAAATATTCAAATATGTCCATCTGAATAGGGGCCTACCCCCTACTGTTGCTTATGCCAGTTTACCCAATCCCCGTCCGGCACCAACTCCCGACCGGATTGCGGTAACAGACAGTGATACACCCATGCCTTGGTAGTTTCAGGTTCAAGCAAATTGGTCAATCTGCGCTCATAGCGACTGATCTTGTTGCTTTTCGGCCAAAAGTCTTCAAATTCATCGAGATTTGACATGATTTCAGGATCAATAACCCGAAACAAATCACCTTTCACACTGCCATTACCTGCAAACAGGCCCGGAAATCCCCCCATATCCAACAACATACCGGATATTTTGCACGGCCCGACATAGGAAAAAAACCTATCCAGTTTGAATTTCTCAAAACCACTTTGCCGGGCCCGCAACAGGCCATAGACGGCAATAAGGTCGTGGGATTTTACCTGCAAGTCATTCATGAGAACTGATGCCATATATATGCACCCATATTGATCCCGAATAATATGCTTGCAATGATCAGAATTATTCTGGATTGCTGTTTTTTAGGGGCACAAGGCTCATGATGACAGGTTTCGGTAACACAGTTTCGCTGTGATGAAACCCGGTTGGCCCAAAACCCGAACCCAAGCGTCAAGGCAGAGACCAATAATAACACTTCTTCAAATTTATGCAGATTATCATGCAACAGACCAATCCATGGGGCCATTGCAGAAAATGTTCCAAGCCCCGAAATCAATGCAAGAAGATTGATAATGGTCGGCAGTCCACAGCATAATAAATGACTGATAAGAGATGCCATCATGGCGGAATTGGCTGTACGGGTCAGTCGTGACACGGGCGATGCTCCAAGGTTAGGAGAAGCATATTGGCTCTCAATCAGCAATTTGCAAGCAGATTTAGCCGTAAACTTATTTGAGGCCTTAGGCATTCTAGGTTCAAAATAAACCAAAACTTGCTCTATCATTGTTTTGTCGCATTTTGGCAGAAAAAGCTAATGAGCAGTTTTTAAGGGATATGCTGGCTGTTCCAGATCAAAAAAGGTACGTGTTCTCAAAACAGGAAACTTGAGCTCAATAACTATTACATCAGAATCCTAGGCACAAACATATTATAATGCCGTATCCGGAAAAGTTGGTAAAAGAGCGTATAAAGCAGCTCAAAAATTAGCGAAGGCGTGTCAAGGCGAGTAATAAAAATGGTAATTGTAGTTATAACGGTTATAATAGTAGCGATCGGTACATTTTTTATGATCGCATGGCTTCGTCGTATTCTGTTATCTTATGTAGCTTTGCTGTTTGCTGGCAACGCTCTTGTTATGGCGCATGACTTATATAGTACAGGGTATTTATCAGGGTGGTGGATTATTGGCCACCTTTTCCTTACTGCTACATTCTTGTTGGGTTCATTTTTGGGGCATATGGCGTGGGTATTATACCGCCTACGGTGATGGCATGAATATATACGCCTATGTCGGCGGTGATCCGGTGAATTTTAACGAAGGCTATTTTCATGAAGAAATCGAGATATTCCGACAACCAGAGTATTGGTATTTTGAAGTATCTTTAAAGAGCATACGAAGATGTCATATGTGCACAGCCAGTGCTGGAAATGCCGCCTTGAACCTTCCAAGTGATGGTTTGTCCAGTTTGATCAGACAGTCCACGTCCCCGGCTTCCATAGCCTCGCATTGTAAAATTCGCCCATTGCTCTGGATCCAGCCAAATGCATCGCTTTGGCTCGCTGGAATGGTCAATTGCAGCAGACATTGATCCTGTCCAAGCAATTCATACATTCTTTGGAGCAGCTCATCCACGCCCTCCCCGCTGTGGGCGCAAAGCATTACCGGACTTGTTGCTCTTTTGGCTGATTGGGCTTTTAGGAAGCCATAATCCTCCTCATCAAGCAAATCAATCTTGTTCCAGACTTCCAGAACTGGTGGCAGATCATCGTCAGCTCCCTGGATATTTCGCAAAACCTGTTGCACGTTCAGGTGCTGCTCTTCTGAAAACGGTGAGGAAATATCACGAACATGCAAAATTAAATCCGCTTCGGTCACTTCTTCCAGCGTGGCCCTAAATGCTGCTATCAACTCGGTAGGCAAATTAGAAATGAAGCCCACAGTATCAGAAAGCATTGCGGTAAAATCGTCGGCGAGCTTTATTTCACGAATAGTAGGATCCAAAGTGGCAAATAACATGTCTTGCACAAATACACCGGCATCGGTCAGATAATTAAACAAGGTGGATTTGCCGGCATTGGTATAGCCAACCAACGCAACAATCGGACAATCTCGTTTTTTGCGGGCTTTGCGATGCAGCCTTCTGGTGCGCCGCACCTTTTCCAACTGTCGCTCCAGCACAATTGCCTTGTCAGACAAAGCTCGCCGGTCAGATTCAATCTGTCGCTCTCCGGGCCCGGCCAAAAACCCCTTGCCGCCCCGTTGGCGTTCCAAGTGTGTCCATGTCCGCACCAATCGCGAACGCTCATAGGCAATACGGGCAAGCTCAACCTGCAGGCGTCCTTCTTTGGTGCGGGCTCGAAGGGAAAATATCTCTAAAATCAGGCCGGTGCGATCCAGCACCTTTACCTGTAGTGCAAGTTCAAGATTGCGCTGTTGTACCGGAGTTAACTCACCATCAAAAATCAGCAATCCTGCCCGGGTTTGCTTGAATTTCTGTAACAGATTATCAATGGCTCCGCCGCCTATATAGGTGGCCGGGATTATTTTCTTTAAGTTCAAAACCCTGCTATCAATCACATCAAGGTTTAAGGCAATTGCCAGCCCTGCTGCCTCATTGACGGCATTTTGCGGATCTATTGTGCTTAACCCGCTTTGCAAATGGGGGTGAATAATGATTGCAGCTTGTGTATTATCAGCCAAAGAAGAAGACGCGCTCAATCTTCGTCAACTTCATCCGCAGGATCAAACAGGGTTACTGGTGATGAAGGCATAATAGTTGATATGGCGTGCTTATATACCAATTGCGAATGTCCATCTCTGCGCAATAACATGCAAAAATTATCGAACCAGGTGACAACCCCTTGTAATTTAACCCCGTTAACCAGAAAAATTGTCAGTGGAGTTTTGGTCTTTCGCACCGTATTTAGAAACGTATCCTGCAGGTTTTGTCTCTTATCTGCGACCATGGTTTGCTCCATTTTTCTTTTTATGAGCGATTCGATACCAAGGTTTAACCTATTACGCAAGCAATGTGAACCAACTTGCTGATATTCAATTGTGGTAGGTGGCTATACATACCCTTGTGCTATATATGCTTCGCGTAATCTTTGGGCCGCCATTCCGGGGCTCCCGGTTCCAATTACAGACTTATCTATTTTTACCACCGGCATTGCCAGTGTCGTTGCCGAAGAAATAAATGCCTCTTTTGCCTGTTTTGCTTCATCAATGGTAAATTTGCGTTGTTCGGTTTTTAACTGCAACTCTTTGGCAAGTTCCAATAAGCTCAAGCGGGTAACGCCGCTTAAAATATCTGAATTTACAGAACGTGTAACCAGAACATTGTCTTGGGTTATAATCCATGCATTTGAAGAAGTTCCTTCAGTAACAAACCCTTCCTCATCCACCAGCCATGCTTCAAAGGCTCCCTTGTCACGCGCGGACTGCTTGGCCAGCACATTTGGCAGCAGGGATACGCTCTTAATATCCCGTCGCTTCCAGCGCAAATCTGCAAGCGTTATCACTGAAACGCCGGTTTTGGCTCTATTGGCGGCTTGTGCCGGGTCAACGGACTTTGCGGTGACAACGATTGACGGGATTATGTCCTTTGCCCAGCTATGATCCCGTGGTGCAACGCCTCTGGTGATCTGTAGATAGACCATACCGTTTCGTACCCGGTTTCGGCGGATAACTTCGCCTAAAATCATGTTCAGTGATCTGTTGGTATGCGTAAAGGGAATATCCAACTCACTCAGTGATCTTTGCAGGCGGGTTAAATGTTGCTGATGATCTCGCAACTTGCTGTTCTGTATGGCCCATACTTCATAAACACCGTCGGAAAACTGATAACCACGATCTTCAATATGAACACTTGCTTGCGCATGGGGTACATAGCTTCCGTTTACATAAGCAATCCTGGACATATGCCTATTCCCTCCAAAATTCTGGCGAAAGAATGGCAAGTGCTGCCAAAATTTCAATCCTTCCCATAGCCATAACTAATCCCAAAGCCAATAATACCGGATCCGAAAGAGAAGAAAAATCACCAGCAATACCACTTTCAGGAATATAGGCCGGCCCGGCATTGGAAATAGAAATAATAGCTAATTGGCTGGCTTCACCAAATTTTATACCATCCAATCCAAGCAAAATGGAAACAAAGGCAATAACTGCGGCATAGCCAAGAACATAGGCCCACAGCCCGACCATTTGCTGCGGGTCAATTGTCACTTGTCTAAACTGTACCGAGCCGGTGCTGGAGGGGTGAGAAAGCCGCGATAATTCGACCTTTGACTGGCCAAACAGGATCATAAACCGAATAATTTTCACCCCGCCTACCGTAGAGACAGCCGCACCACCAACCAATATCAGGGCCATAACAAACGGCTCTGGCAATTGTGTAAAACCGACATCATCCATTGGAATAGCAGTGGTGGTAAGCGCGGAAATTGCACTTTGGACTGCGGGCAGAATTGGCTTTCCCAATAGCCATATCAGCAAACCTGCACCGACCATAGTCACCAAATAGCCCATGGTTTCACGGTCTTTGAGGTAATTGGTCCGACCTCTTATTACGTCCCAGTGCACGGCAAAGCTGACAGCGCCAAAGATCATCGTAACCGAAGCCAACCAACTGGCAAAAGAGCCAAAACCAGTGGCAAAATGCCCGTTTTCGGAGATGAACCCTCCGGTGGAAACAGTGCCCATAACCTGTAAAAAGGCATCAAACACATCAATCCCTGCCATTACGAGAATGAACAAAACCGCCAGTGAGGCACTACCATAGACCAGCAACATGCTCCAGGCGATGAAGCCTGCTCTGCCGGCAACATTTCCATGCTCGATTGTAAGAAATGGCGAACGGTGCACACCCGGGGCAGTCATGTTCAAGGGCGCCAAAATCAGTAATGCCATCACTATGGATGCATAGCCACCAGCCCATTGTAACCCTGCCTGCCAGAACAAAAATGAACGGGGAAGGCTAGAATGTTCAGAAACCATGGCCCCGGTTGTAGAAAAGTGTGAAATAGCCTCTACATAGGCCCGAACCCAATATTGGGCGCCATTGATTTCCATTGCCGGGATCGCTGCCAGAGCCGGAATTGCCAGCCAGAATATCACCAAAAGGATGATGGATCTGCGCGTAGTTAAAAATATTTCCCCTCCGCGCGATATCAGGGAAAATACAAGTCCGATACTACCACTGACAAAACCACAAAACCCAAAAGCCATTACGGCGTCTGACTCCGAAAATATTAAAGCCAGTGCCGCACACGCAGCAGCAAGTCCGGTTAGGGCAAAACATGCAAAAGCCAGTATTTTCAAGATTCCAATTATATCGGGCTCTCCAGCAAGGTTTGGCTAAAAATATTCTGCGCTCACCCGGAACATTTTCTCAACTGTAGCGATTTCATCCCGCTCAACAAATAAAATCACATGATCCTCGGCCTTGATTACGAATGAGCCGCTTGGAAACATAACCTTCTTGTCTCTGGTAACAGCTCCTACCCTGATACCGTTTGGAATTTCGACCTCTCGCAAAGGGCGACCTACCAGGGGGGATGTTGACAGGGCAATGGCCTCGATGACTTCTGCCTGCCCGTCCTCAATTGTCTGAACCGCTAAAATTCGGCCCTTTCTTACATGCTGTAAAATTGTGGAAATAGTGGTCTCACGAGGATCAATAAAAATATCAACTCCCAACGGCTCCTTTAGGGTATCCAGCGTTCGATCATTAACTAGACATAAAGCACGTCGCACCCCGGCTTCTTTTGCGAGTCCTGCTGAAAGAACATTGACCCGATCATCATTGCTAAGACTGATTGAAATATCTGCTGAGTTCACTCCCGCTTCGATCAATGTATCACGATCCAGCCCATCACCATGTAAAACTACGGTTTTTTTGAGTGAAATAGATGCTTTTTGCGCTGTATGCTTATTGGATTCGATCATTCTGGTTCGAATCCCGGCAATTTTCTCCAGCTCACGGGCAAGGCTTACACCAATATTGCCCCCACCAACCAGCACTATGCGCCGACCACGGTCTTCATTTCTCCCAAGAATGTCCAGTGTCCGTCCCACCTGATCATGATGGGAAATCACATATATTTCATCACCGGAAAGAATTTGATCTTCGCCTTTTGGCACAAACAATCTGTCTCCGCGTTTAATCCCCACAACCATGGAGTTCAGATCCGGGAACAACTCGGTAAGCTGGGTTAGAGCCGTGTTGGAAATCGGACAGTTTTCCAAAAGCCGCACACCAAGCAGGCTGACCCGTCCGGTGGAAAACGGAGTGTTCATGAATGCACCAGGTGTTTTTACTCTTTGCAAAACGTCGGTCGCCACCTCCAGTTCTGGTGAAATAATGACATCAATAGGAAGATGATTGCGTGAAAACAAATCCTGCCATGCGGGATCGAGATAGTTTTGTGCCCGCACTCTGGCAATTTTTGTCTGCACATCGAACAAGGTATGAGCTAATTGGCAGGCAACCATATTCACCTCGTCGAGATGGGTTACAGCAATAATCATGTCTGCGCTTTCAATGCCGGCACGAACCAGCACATCAGGATGCGCTCCATGGCCGATAACGCCGCGAACATCCAGATTAGTACTGATCTTTTGTATCAACTTGGCAGAAATATCTATTACCGTAACTTCATTGTTTTCGGCACACAGCTTTTCGGCAATTCCGTACCCAACCCTGCCCGCGCCACAAATAATTACTTTCACAGCGATGCCTCGTTGTCTGTATGGCGAACAGAACCAATCCCAAGTGTTTTCAGTTTTCGATGCAAAGCGGATCTCTCCATGCCTATATAACTAGCAGTTTTGGAAATATTACCCCCAAAGCGATTGATCTGAACTGTAAGGTATTCCCGCTCGAACTCTATTCGGGCCTCTCTTAAGGTCAAGGAAACCAGACGCTCCACGCTAATGCCATCAGAACCATCGGAAGATTCAGCCGCTGAAGGCATATTTGCCAATGAGATGGTCTGATCATTGGTCCCTTCGGCCAAAATCATCAGTCTTTCGACATAATTACGCAATTGACGGACATTTCCCGGCCATTCAGCCGCCTGCATCCAGCCCATTACATCTTCACCTATTTCACGTCTGACCAATCCTGAGTTCTGACTGATCCGTTCAGCAAAATATCGCACCAGATCGGGGATATCCTCCCGGCGCTCACCTAGAGAAGGAACATTGACCGGCACCACGTTTAACCGGTGATACAGATCCTCGCGAAACCTGCCCTTGCTGATCTCAATCTGCAGATTGCGAGATGATGAACTGATAACCCGTACATCGACATTTACAGGATACTGCCCATTGACCCGGCGAAAGGATTGCCCAACCAGAATCCGTAACAGCTTTCCCTGCGTTGGTAGTGGCATATCAGTTACTTCATCAATATAAAGTGTTCCCATATGAGCCTGTTCGAATAATCCGGTTTTAATTGTCCTGCCATTTGAATCTTCAACCCCGAATAATTCGTGCTCAACAGATTCGGGATCCAAAGCTGCCGCATTGACCACCACAAACTCACCATTGGCACGGTGAGATTGCAAATGAATGGCCCGGGCAATGGTTTCCTTTCCGGCCCCCATGCCGCCCAGCACCATTACACGGGAATTTGCCTGTGCTATTTTTTGAACAATCTGCCGGATTGAATTAATGCGCGAAGAGCTTCCAATCAGTTCAATATCAGGAACCTCCTTGGCCTTTAGTGCAGAGTTCTCCCTCTTTAACCGTGTTAATTCCAGCGCCCGGCGCACCAGAAGCAGTAAACGATCACTTTTGAACGGCTTTTCAACAAAGTCATATGCACCTTTACGGATGGCTGCAACAGCGGTTTCGATTGTGCCATGACCTGAAATCAGAATAACCGGCAAGGTTTCATCAAGACGCTTCACTTCTTCCAGCACCCCCAATCCATCAAGCTCGCTTCCTTGCAGCCAGACATCAAGAATTACCAACGCCGGTTTACGTATCTGCACCTCCATCAATGCCTTGGAGGCACTGTCTGCGACTCTGGTCTGAAAGCCCTCATCTTCAAGAATACCGCTTATCAAATCGCGAATATCCTCTTCATCATCAACAATAAGTATATCAGCAGACATCAGCTTTTCTCCGAATTTTCATTTGGTTCGGTTACAGGAAACCCAAGTCTGGAAACTGCACCGGGTTTCAAGTCATCACGGTCAAGTAATTCCAGTTGTCCCTTATGGTCTTCCATAATACGCTTCACAATCGCCAGCCCAAGACCTGTGCCTTTTTGGCGGGTTGTGTAATAGGGCTCAGTTAGTTTTTGTCGGTTATTGCGTGGCCATCCCGGGCCATTATCAATTACATCAAGAAATGCAAATTGGTTATCCCGCCAAATTCTCAAATGCACGTTGGGGGGCTGCCCATCTTCCCGGCTTTGTATGGAAGACGTGGATTCAGCAGCATTTTTAATTACATTTAATATAGCCTGCGCTGCCAGCCTAGCATCACAAAGAACAAAGACTTTTTCTTCTTTGTCTATTTCAATATTGACATCCGGAAAAGAGACCTGCTGGCTGAATGCCGTATCTGTTACTAATTGGGACAGCTCGACCGATTCAATTTTGGGTACGGGCATTCGTGCAAATGATGAAAACTCATCAACCATTCGTCCAATATCCCCAACCTGACGGATTATGGTTTCAATGCATCGGTCAAATATTTTTGGACTGCTGGAAATTTCCTTGCGGTATTTACGTTTTAATCGCTCTGCTGATAGCTGAATTGGTGTAAGCGGGTTTCTGATCTCATGAGCAATCCTTCTTGCAACTTCACGCCATGCCGCACTTCGCTGATCCGAAACCAACTGGCTCATATCATCAAATGTAACCACATATCCCTGCCCGCCGTCAGGGGTGATATTTACGCTAAGGATAAGATGTTGATTACCCTTATCAAACTCCACCATTTCGTGAACAGAACCATTGCTGCTGTCTTTTAGCGTTTCCAGCAATTCACCAAAGAACGGAGCAACCTCTTTTAAGTCTTTACCAAAAACATCCAATGCCTGTAAATTCAACAACTCGCACGCAGATAAATTGGCCAAGGTTATCTCAAATTGCTGATTTATACCAAAAACACCGGCACTCACCCCGGACAGAACCGTCTCGGAAAATCGCAATCTTTGCTCAGATAAATCCCGCGCCGTTATCAGATCAGAGCGCTGGGTGGCAAGGCGCATGGTCATTTCATTAAAATCGCGGGTTAAATTGGCCAATTCATCATTTTGCTTGCTGGGGGTTACACTCACATTCATATCGCCATCACGCACCTTTCGAGCGGCCTGCGCCAACCGGCCAATGGGCAGCACGATCTGATTGGCTGCGGCCAGACCAACCCAGATAGCCCCGATTACAACCAACAAAGCAATTTCCAGATATACCAGAATAAAGGATCTGGTTAGCTGTCCCCTTTGTGAATTTGCCTCGCGGTAGGCATTGCGGGCATTTTGAGCTTCGATCAGATTGAGCAGACTGCCACCTGTGGCAAATCGTGCAACATATAAATAAGCATCATCATAGGCCTGCAGGCGATACAGGCCGCGAATGAGGTTCTTTTCATTTTCAAAATGCAGGTTGATGCTGCCAGAATCAGCTGCCTGCAAAGCCTCCGTGGTTGGAGCTGCAAATTCCGGAGCACCTTCAAATTCAACCATAGTCAAAATAGAGCCGTTACTGTCAATAATGTAAGCGGCCTGAAAAAACCTTCTTTGCGCCTGCAGGCGCAGATAATTGGTGAAAATAATCGGCCCCTCAACCAGTTGCTTAACTGCCTCAGGCTGATTCAAGTCAATCGCCATGGGTTGAATTTCGCTAACGATTTCGTCACGTTCAGCATTAAAAGCAGCTTCCGCAACAGTTGCCGCACGATCTACTGCCGTTTCCACCACCGGGGAAAACCAGTTTTCAATGCCTTGTGAATAAACAATTGCAAAAAACAATCCGACCACAATTGCCGGCAGCAAAGCCGCTGCGCTGAACAGGGTTGCGAATCGAACATGCAGGCGCGGGGCAAATTGTCCCGATGGCGAGCGACTCATCAAATGCAGCAACCGAAATGCCAGATAAATACCCATTCCGATAATAAGCACCAAATTGCCAAGCAGAATGAAAAAAAGCGCCGGGCTGGCCGGACCTATTCTACCAGCGCCGGACAGGGCAAAAAACGCGCTTAGCACAGCAACAGCAATTGCCAGCACATACACAGCACCAAAAATTGTCGAAGACAAAAGGGTAAATGGTTTTGAAAACCTGTCGCTAACCTGATTGGTACCGGGTAGAACAATCATCGAAATTAAACTGTATTTGTTTCACTTCACTGACCTCACTATGCCGCAAGTGTTGCCGTAAATCAACACTTTGTTGCGAAAAGGTCACTTGCGCGTTATCAGCCCGTGTTCCAACAATTTCTTGCGAAGTGTATTGCGATTTATTCCAAGTCGTTTAGCTGTTGCCAGTTGATTATCATTTTCCTGTTCCAGAACCAGCTCGAACAAGGGGCGCTCCACCGCCAAAATCACAGTACGATAAATGCCCCTTGCCGCCACGGCTTCCGTTTTGCCGGGGGGCTCGGTGATTATTTGCTGTATAATTGCATCCAGCTTCGCATGGGTCGGGGAATTATCCTGTGATGATAGCAGGACCTTTTGTAAATGTGCCTCATCAAGCACTGGTGCGGATATTTGAGTGCTTGCTGCAGCCAGGAAACTTTTTAACTGTCTGACATTCCCCGGCCATGGCAGATTTTCCAGCATTTTAACTGCGCAATCGCTCAAAGTTTTTGGTTGCGAAGAAAAACCTTCTAGAAATTCTGAAGCAAGCTCTGCAATATCAGCACGACGATGGCGTAGGGCTGGCATTTTTATGGACAAAACCTGTAGGCGTCCCAGCAATTCAGGACTGATTTTTTGCTCGCCGGAGGTTGCACAAGCACTTTGATCAAAGGTGGCTATTACCCTGGACGGATTATTGCTGTGCTCATTTTCATCCATCCAGTCGCACAAAGCGGATTGTGATTCAGCACAAAAATGATGCAGGCGGCGAAAAATAACAGTTTGAGCTTTTTGCGTCAGGGTCTCATCCTGCAATTTCCGGATTTGTGTCATCGCCTGCGAGGGCATAACTGTTATCACTTTTGCATCTTCGCCTGCGCCAAATTTATGCATAATATTGGCCACGAGATATTTACCGGTACCAACCTCCCCGAAGATCAAAGCCGGAAAACTGGAACGTGCTGCTTTGGAGATTAGTGGCAATACGCTCTTCATAGACTTTGAGTGATCAATTAACGGCATTGCCGGTGATGGTGTCTTAATTTTCCTGCCCGAAGACTGCTTGCTTACATGATTGACTATTGTTTCAAGCAAGGAAGGAACGCTATAGGGCCTTGCAAAAAAATCCACGGCTCCAAATCTGGCAGAAAGCAAGGAGGATAAAACCGTATTTTCCCCGCCAAGAGCAATTACCGGGCAAGCAGGATCAATCTTTCTTATATCCTGTAAGGTATCAAAGCCGTTGCGGGAGGGTTCATATAAATCCACATCTAAAACCACCAGCGCAGTCGTGTCTTTCTTCACCCAGCTTAACAGTGTCGATAAGGCATCGGTTCCACGAACCTTATACCCTAAATTGCTAATCGCCCGCGACAGGCTAGCCCGGCCATCACCGTCCCTGCTTGCAATGAGTATTAACGGTTGTGCAGCGGATTTTCCTGTCATGCTGCCATACTGGTTCTGTTTGATGAAAATATTGCCTTTAATTGATCATCAATATGATCAGGGTTCATGCTGGCACAGACATCGGCGCGCAATGCGGCCAGTTCTGATTTGCTGTGCGAGGCTGAAAATGCTGCATCAATAGTCCAGGCAATATGTTTTCGGAACATTTTGATACCCAGAACAGATCCATACAAGGACAGGCTTCCCGCAAATTGTTCACGCAGATACCCCCCCTGCTCACTCAATGTTGGCAGTACGAATGTTTCACATTTAAGCTCTTTGGCAATTTGACCCGGCAACCATGGCCGCCCACAGGCAGCCCGCCCGACCATTACTCCATCAGCCCCCGAATGATCAAGCGCCACTTTGGCATCTGCTGTTGTACAAATATCGCCATTTACCAATAATGGTATGTTTATGGCTTCCCTGACCTTGCGCACTTTTTTCCAGTCTGCCTTTCCCTTATAAAACTGGCACCTTGTACGCCCATGCACACAAATCATCACCACCCCGGCATTTTCAGCACGTTTTGCCAGCTCCGGAGCATTTATACTGTTATCGTCCCAGCCTAAACGCATTTTTAAGGTAACCGGCACATTGACCGCTTTAACCACTGAATTGATAAGAGTTAGTGCATGATCAAGATCACGCATCAATGCCGAACCTGAAGCTCCCTTGGTTACCCGCCGTGATGGACAGCCCATATTTATGTCAATGATCTGCGCCCCGGCATCCTCAGCCAGTTTTGCACCCTCTGCCATCCAGTGCGCCTCACGACCGGCAAGCTGCACCACGAACGGGCCACGACAATTATCTTTTGCAATTTTGCGCAAACTATCTTTTCGCTGTAAAACCAATTGCTCGCTGGCGGTCATTTCACTTACCACCAGCCCGGCGCCAAGCTTTTGCACCATGGAACGAAATGGCAGATCGGTAATCCCTGACATTGGCGCCAGCACCACCTGATTGTCCAGAACAATATTTCCGATTTGAATACTCATGTGCCGCTAGACTTTAACAGGTGGAAACGGTTATTGATCAACCCTGCCACAAATAGCGGGCAAATGAAACAGGGCCAAGACATGAAAACAGACGTGGTGATTGTTGCTGCTGGACGTGGCTTACGCTTTGGCGGGGAAATTCCCAAGCAATATCAACTATTGGCTGGACAGCCGATTTTACGACACACGTTACAAAAATTTGCCGAACACCCTGATGTTCGTAAACTGATTGTGGTGATTGCAGAATCAGACCTTGATCTTTTTGCAAAAACCTTTCCCGACAACCCTCCGACAATGGTCATCGGCGGTGCAACCCGCAGCCAATCCGTATATGCCGGATTACAGGCATTAGATAAAATTTCGTGCGGCAATGTACTTATCCATGATGGTGCACGCCCCTTTGTATCGCCTGAAGATATCAGCGCGATTACTGCAAAGCTAAATGAGGTAAAGGCCTGCGCACCGGCTTTGCCCGTTGTGGATGCCATTAAGGAAGTGGATCAGACAAGCGGAGAGGTTATCAAAGATGCAGAGCGTCAGCGTTTTTTGCGCATACAAACCCCGCAAGGTTTTAACTATAATGCAATAATGCGAGCTTTTGCTGCTCGTGACAGGCATGTGTCATATGTGGATGATTTTTCAATTGCCCTGCAAGCGGGTATCAGTTGCAAAACCATAATGGGCAATGAAGATAATTTCAAAATTACTACCCGCAATGATCTGCAAAGGGCTGAACAAATGATGAGACAGAAGGCTTCTGTTTCCGTGACCGGAACCGGTTATGACGTACACCAGATAGGTCCTGGAAACACTATGGTCTTGTGCGGGGTGGTGTTTGAATGCGGATTTTCCCTAAAAGGTCATTCTGATGCTGATGTGGGTCTGCATGCCATTACTGACGGGATATTAGGGGCAATGGCTTTGGGTGATATTGGTGATCATTTTCCTCCCTCTGAGGTAAAATGGAAGAATGCCGATTCAAGCGTTTTTTTGCGTCATGCAGCAGAACTTGCTGAAAAGCACGGTGCGCAAATAGCTCATGTGGACGTTACCCTTATTTGCGAGCAGCCGAAAATAAACCCGTTCAGGCAACAGATGCGAGCCCATATTGCTGATATTCTTTTGCTTGACATTACCCAGGTTAGCGTGAAAGCCACAACCACCGAGAAACTGGGCTTTGCCGGTCGCAAGGAAGGCATCGCAGCTCTGGCCAGCGTGACTGTTTTGAAAGGTCTGTGATGAGAGTATTAAGCCAGATTATTTCCACTTTCTTCTACGTGGGTTATTTGCGCCCTGCCCCTGGCACATGGGGATCACTGGCGGCATTGCCAGTCGGCATATACGTGTTGAATTTTTTTGGCTGGCAGGCATTATTGGTTCTTTGTCTGGCTACCTTTTTTATTGGGGTTTGGGCTTCAGGATATTACGCAGGCTGCAATAATAAAAAAGACCCTTCCGAAGTAGTTATTGATGAGGTTACCGGACAATGGCTGGCACTGGTATTTGTTGCTCCGCTATTGTGGGAATTGATTGCTGCATTTGCATTGTTCAGGCTGTTTGATATTGCCAAACCATGGCTTATAGGTCGCCTTGAGCGTCTGCCCGCAGGATGGGGCATTATGAGCGATGACATGCTTGCCGGATTGTTTGCCGGCGTATTGATCATGCTCTTTAGAAATATTCCGTTATTTTAACAAGAACAGAGGCTGTTATGTTCCCATCTGATGTATTGACGCAGGCCAAATACGTATTGCAAAAGGCAGTTGCTGGCAAAAACATGATATCGGTGGCCGAAAGCTGCACTGGTGGACTGGTAAGCGCGGCCCTAACTGCTGTAGATGGCTCCTCCAGAGTTTTTGACTGCGGTTTCACCACATATTCCTATAAGGCAAAATCGTCCCTACTTAGTGTGCCACAAGGCATGTTGGTTGAACATGGTGCAGTAAGCGAAAAAGTAGCAGAATTGATGGCAGAAGGCGCATTGGCGGCATCAAGTGCCGATGTGGCAGTAGCTGTTACCGGCATTGCCGGACCGGGCGGGGGCACAGATGAGAAACCTGTTGGTCTGGTTTGTTTCGCGGTTGCCCGTATTGGCTTTAAAACCGTAACAAAAGAGTGCCGCTTTGATAATGATGGCCGGGCTAATGTTCGCATGAACAGCGTCAGACAGGCACTAGCTATGCTTGCTGATAGTCTGTAGTCTTTTTATTTCCTTGGCAATTTCACCTTCATCCATTGTACAGGGTATTTTTGTGCAGCGCTGCCCTGCCCGCCGTTCAAATGATTGCAGGATCAATTGCTCGGCCCTTTGTTGCTTGGAGCGGAATAAAGACCCAAGAACAGGCAGGGAAAATGCGAAACTAACCCAAAACTCCACCACAGTAGAGCCATCTGAAAGCGAGTGAAACTGCCAGTGGTTTTCAAGACTGCGCAATGGCCCTCTGGTCAGGTTTACAGATATGGCGTTTTTCCCCTCATCCCGCCTTACATCAGTAACGAATGACTCGTTAAGAAACTTATATTTCACCCGCACTTCCGCCCGCATATAAAGATCATCAGATTTTAATATCCGCAGGCCCGAAATGAAATTGATGAATTTGGGATAGTCCTCAACATTCCATGCTAATTCGTGCAAATCCGCAGCACTGTATGGCATATGCTTAAAAACGTGACGGGTGCTCATTTTGCACTTTTTATATGCTTGGCATCACGGGCGGCCTGCAATCTGGCAAAATCATCACCGGCATGATGACTGGAACGAGTAAGTGGGCTGCTGGAAACCATTAAAAACCCTTTGGACCTTGCGATGACTTCCAATGCCTTGAACTCCTCAGGCGGAACAAACCGCTTGACGGGCGCGTGTTTGCGCGTTGGCTGCAGATACTGCCCGATGGTAATGAAATCCACATCAGCAGCACGCATATCGTCCATCACCTGCATGACTTCAGCTTTGCTTTCGCCAAGACCAACCATAATGCCGGATTTTGTAAATTGACGGGGATCGCGTTCTTTAACTTTCTGCAACAGGCGCAATGAGTGATAATATCTGGCTCCGGGGCGAATGCTCAAATATAATGAGGGCACAGTTTCCAGATTGTGGTTAAAAACATCTGGCTCTGCGTCAATCAACAATTCTGCCGCTCCGGGTTTTCGCAGAAAATCCGGGGTTAATATCTCGATACTGGTTGCAGGAGCCTCCTGCCGGATTGCCTTTACCGTAGATGCAAAATGTGCCGCGCCACCATCGGACAAATCATCACGATCAACCGAAGTTATCACCACATGAGCAAGGGCCATTTCCCGCACTGCAACCGCCACTTTTTGTGGCTCTTGTGCATCCAATGGTGCCGGCAGTCCGGTTCTGACATTACAAAAGGCGCAGGCTCTGGTGCAAATATCACCCATAATCATCAAGGTGGCGTGTTTTTTGTCCCAGCACTCACCCATGTTTGGACAGGCTGCCTCTTCACAGACCGTATGTAGCCCCTTGTCTTTTACAATAGATTTTGTTGCCTGATAGCCCTTGCCACCGGGAGCCTTTACCCGGATCCATTCAGGTTTGCGCAGGACTTCGCTATCCGCCCGTTTTTGTTTCTCCGGATGACGAATGGACGGCTTGTCCCGATTGTTTATCAGCGTTGCCATATCATGCCTGTTCAGCAATTACGCAGCTAGTTAAATTCACCAGAGGTTAAGCGCAAGTGTTTTTACAGGCCCATTATTATCTGGATGTAGTCTTGCCAGTTGCAAGCAAGTACATTCTTTCGTATGAAATACCTATGAGAAAAATACTCCCTGTTGCCTTGGTCTTTTGGTTTTTTCATTCGGTAGCCTTGGCGCAACAACCCGATATTGACTTTGGCCCGGCGCAAGATTTGCAGATTATAAGTGCTAATCAGACCGTTTTGCTGTCAGTGGAACTTGCTGATGATCCTGATGAACGGGCGCAAGGCTTGATGATGCGCACCGAAATGGCCGACACAGCCGGCATGTTGTTTGATTTTAAGCGTATGCAGATTGTCAATATGTGGATGAAAAACACGCTGATTCCACTGGATATGATTTTCCTTGATGAACAGGGAAAGATTGTAACCATCATCCGTAATACCAAGCCTGGCTCTTTGCGCAGAATTTCATCCGCTGTTCCGGTTATTGCGGTTTTGGAGGTAAATGCCGGCCTGTCTCGTAAATGGCAATTACAGCGCGGAGATCAGGTTGTGCATAAAATGTTTCAAAATCAACAAGAGGAAATAACCGAAGATACGCCGGATTCTACAATGCCATTGCCTGAGTGAATGTGTGATTTTTCACAAGTTTATGCCATTCGTTTAATTTTTGGGCTTGTCATACTCGGCAAAATGCATACAACCACGGTCTTGATCGGGGAGTGGCGCAGCCTGGTAGCGCATCTGGTTTGGGACCAGAGGGTCGCAGGTTCAAATCCTGTCTCCCCGACCATCAACACCGCAGCCCCTTTTGCGGTACATAAGGTTATGAGGTGAATTTCATGTCTGCCCTGATTTACCAGCCTGATCGCAATCCCATGCAATCTGGCCGTGCCAAAACCAAAGTCTGGATTTTGGAATTTGATTCTACAGCACCACGAACTACGGATGTTCTTACCGGCTGGGTTGGTTCTGATGATACCCAAACCCAAATAAGAATGAAATTTGCAACAGCCAATGAAGCAAAGCGCTATGCGGAACGTCACGGGATCGAATACAGGCTGATTGAAAAAACTCCCCATAGACAACAGTCGAAAAGCTATTCGGAAAACTTTTCTGCCGACCGCAAAGAAAGCTGGACGCACTGAGTATTTACGACAATTTCCTAAAGCCGGAAATCTTCTAGGCTTTGTCTCATGAGCAATTTATTTGAATCTGCTGGAATGTCGTCCATGGCGCCGAGGCCACTGGCTGATTTGCTGCGCCCAGAACAAATTTCGGAGGTGGTGGGACAAGACCATTTGCTTGGTGATGATGGACCTATCGGGCGCATGCTTGCACAAAACCGATTGTCATCGATGATTTTATGGGGACCGCCGGGGGTCGGTAAAACAAGTATTGCCCGTCTTCTTGCATCTCATACCGATTTGCACTTTGAATTGCTATCTGCGGTTTTTTCCGGTGTTGCCGATTTACGCAAAGTCTTTGAAGCGGCCCGGTCTCGCCGGCAAACCGGCAAGGGCACATTATTGTTCGTTGATGAAATCCACCGCTTTAACCGGGCGCAGCAAGACGGGTTTCTGCCCTATGTGGAACAAGGAATAGTTACGTTAATTGGTGCTACCACACAAAATCCATCATTTGAACTAAATGGAGCTTTGCTTTCTCGATGCATGGTGTTGGTTTTGGAGCGCCTTGATATTGATGCACAGCTAAAACTCTTACAACGGGCGGAGGCACAAAAGTCCAGAAAACTTCCCCTGACCGAGGCGGCCAGAAAAACCCTGTGCTCCATGGCCGATGGCGATGGCAGATACTTGCTAAATCTGGCAGAAGAGGTTTTTGCCCATTCCGGCGATACGGCTCTTGCGCCTGAGCAATTAGCCAAAATCCTGCACAAACGAGCAGTACAATACGACCGGGATCGTGATGGCCATTACAATTTAATTTCAGCCCTGCATAAGGCCGTGCGAGGCTCTGATCCTGATGCTGCCTTGTATTGGCTGGCCCGAATGCTCGAAGGTGGAGAAGACCCGCTGTTTTTAGGTCGCAGATTGGTGCGCATGGCCTCTGAAGATATTGGCCATGCCGATCCATCCGCCCTGCAAACTGCAATCGGAGCCGTAGAAGCCTATCGGCTCATGGGAAGTCCCGAAGGCGAGCTTGCCCTTGCTCAGGCCTGTGTTCATTTGGCCTGCGCACCCAAATCAAACGCTGTTTACAAGGCTTTTAACAAGGCAAAGGCAAGTGCTGCAAAAACCGGCTCCCTGGCACCGCCAAAACATATTTTGAATGCACCTACAAAAATGATGAAAGAACATGGTTTTGGCGAAGGCTATTGTTATGATCATGAGGTTGAAGGAGGCTTTTCAGGACAAAAATACTTTCCTGATAAAATGCAGCATCAGCAATTTTACAATCCCAAACCAGTCGGGTTTGAGCGTGGCGTTGCTGAGCGTCTGGGAAAATGGCGTGCAATCAGGGATAAAAAACCTGAAAAATGAATTTGCTCATTAGGGCTCTTGCGCGTAAACCCTCGGCCATGAAAACTATATTTTTGATAGGATTGGGTGGCGGGCTTGGAAGCATTGCCCGACATTTATTAAGCCGCGCTGCGCTGCATTGGCCAAATCTGGGCTTCCCAATAGCAACTTTGGGCGTGAATGTTATTGGCGGCCTTGCTATGGGCGTGCTGGTTGGGTGGCTGGCGTTTACTGTGGATGGCGGCAAGGATTTACGAATTTTTATTGGTGTTGGTCTGCTTGGCGGTTTTACCACATTTTCTGCATTTTCACTGGAGATGGTACAAATGATTCAGCGTAAAAACTGGGCTCAGGCTTTAAGCTATGGTGCGGCTTCCGTGATATTATCAGTGTTTGCAGTCTTTATTGGCCTGCTCCTTGCCAGAAAGATATTCAGCGGATGATAAAAGTGCTAAAAGTAACTGTTAAACCAGAAGAAAATGACACAAGGCTCGATAGATGGGTTAGGAGAAGATTTGCCGGATTGGGTCAGGCCCAGATTGAAAAAGCCCTGCGCAAGGGTGTTTTGCGGGTGGATGGCAAAAAAGTAAAATCAAATTTCCGGCTGCAAAGTGGCATGGAAGTGCAAATGCCAGAATTTACGATAAATGCCCCGAACAAATCCCCTGCGGCCAAAATCAGTGACAAGGATCGCAGTCTGATAAAATCTATGGTGATTTATGATGACGGGAAAATACTTGCACTTAACAAACCCTCTGGATTGGCCACTCAGGGTGGAACCAATACCAACCGCCATATTGATGGCATGTTAGCCGCCTTTGATGATGGTGAATATTCACCAAAACTTGTGCACAGGCTGGATAAGGATACATCAGGCCTGTTATTATTGGGCCGCACTCCTAATGCTGCTACAGCCTTGGCAAAATCCTTCAAATCCAGATCTGCAAAAAAAACCTATCTGGCAATTGTTTTGGGCACCCCCCGCCCCCACGAGGGTATAATCAAGGGTTATATGAAAAAAGGCACTGGCCAAATGGGCCGCGAAATAATGGTTTGGGGCCGTCACGGCGAGCGTAATGCCCAATACTCACGCAGCTTGTACCGGGTTGTATCAAGAGCCGGTGAGAAAGCCTCTTTGGTGGCCTTGCGCCCTGAGACCGGCAGAACTCACCAGTTACGCTTTCATCTGGCTGAAATTGGTTATGCCATTTCCGGTGACAGGAAATATGTCTGTGATCGTGAAGATGTTGGCGGCATTCCTGAACAATTGATGTTGCATTCCTGGCGCATTTCCCTGCCGCACCCGGACAAAGGGCAATTTGAGCTAAGCTGCCCAATTCCTGAGCATTTTGCAGAAGCTATGGACATGCTGGGATTTGATTTGCCATCTACCATGGATCCATTTGAGGATATCCAATGAACACGACAACAGACATTGAGCGCTTCTACAGTAAAGCCTCATATCACAAGGAAGGCCGCACCTGGGTTATTCTGCTTGATGATAAGAAACTGCACACCCCGGCTAGGTCTGTTTTGCGGGTACCTACCAAGAAACTGGCTGAATTGATCGCAAAAGAATGGGACGAGCAAACCGATATTATCAATCCCGAAGCAATGCCGCATACAAAACTTTCCAATGTGGCCCATGATCACATGGGGGCAAACAAGCAACAAACTGCTGGTGAGCTTGTTCGATTTGCTGCCAGTGATGTGTTGTGCTTCAGGGTTGCTGAACCTCTTTCCTTACAAGAACTTCAGGCCGAGAAATGGGATCCGTGGCTGGACTGGGCAGAACAGCGTTTTGGAGCCAGATTAGGAGTTTCTACCGGATTGCAGGCCCCGGAGCAGCCACTTGCTGCCCTTGAAGCCTTGCGCAATGAAGCCTTGAGAATGGAGCCGTTTTTACTTACCGCCCTTACTCATGCATCTGCAATATTAGGATCAACTGTTTTGGGCTTTGCGCTGTCCGCTGGTAAAATTGATGCAAAATCTGCATTTGATTTATCACGCATTGAAGAAGACTGGCAGATAAAGCGCTGGGGAGAGGATGAAGAAGCATCGTTGCGAGCAAGACATCTGCTAAACTCACTTCAGGCATCCACAGAATTTATGTTGGCCGCCAAAGCGTGATTTACTTGCGAAACTTTATCATGCCGTGCAAAACAGTGGCAGGAGAACAGAATGAAAAGTATTCTTGAACAATTAGAAGAACGCAGAAACGCAGCCTGTGCTGGCGGGGGTGTGGAGCGCCTAAAAAAACAACACGCCAAGGGCAAACTTACCGCCAGAGAGCGCCTTGAATTGCTGCTGGATGAAAATTCTTTTGAAGAATATGACATGTTTGTCGAACACCGGTGCACTGATTTTGGCATGGGTGATAACAAAATACCCGGTGACGGCGTAGTTACAGGCCAAGGCACAATAAATGGTCGTCTGGTCTATGTGTTTGCCAAGGATTTTACAGTAATGGGCGGCTCACTGTCGCTGGCTCATGCGGAAAAAATCTGCAAGGTTCAGGATATGTCCCTTAAAAATGGCGCACCGATTATTGGCCTGTTTGATAGTGGTGGCGCCAGAATTCAAGAAGGCGTTGATGCACTTGGTGGTTATGCCGAAGTGTTTCAGCGCAATGTTCTGGCTTCGGGTGTTATCCCGCAAATTTCGGTCATTATGGGGCCCTGTGCCGGTGGCGATGTATATTCACCGGCGATGACGGATTTCATCTTTATGGTTCGCGATACCTCATATCTTTATGTAACCGGGCCAGATGTGGTCAAAACCGTAACCAATGAAGTTGTAAGCCATGAAGAATTAGGCGGAGCTTCCATGCACGCCAAAGTTTCCGGCGTGGTTGAAGGCACATTTGAGGACGATTTTGAGGCTCTGGTGCAGGTGCGACGCCTGATTGATTTTCTGCCTAGCAGTAATCGTGAAAAACCACCGGTTCGCCCAAGCTTTGACCGCCATGAGCGCATTGAAAAAAGCCTGGATCAACTCATACCGGATAATCCTAATACTCCTTATGATATGAAGGAATTGCTGGAAAAAGTTGCGGATGAAGGCGACTTGTTTGAGATAATGCCCACATTTGGCGCCAATATAATCACGGCCTTTGGGCGACTGGAAGGCAAGACTGTGGGCTTTGTTGCCAATCAGCCCATGGTTCTGGCCGGAGTTTTGGATATTGATGCCTCAAAAAAGGCGGCTCGATTTGTGCGGTTTTGCGATGCTTTTGATATTCCGCTGGTGACTTTTGTTGACGTTCCGGGTTTCCTTCCCGGCACCAAACAAGAAAGCGGCGGCCTGATCAAACATGGGGCCAAGCTGTTGTTCGCCTATGCTGAGGCTACTGTTCCAAAAGTAACGGTCATTACCCGCAAAGCCTATGGCGGGGCCTATGATGTTATGGCTTCCAAACACTTACGCGGCGATCTTAACTATGCGTGGCCAACTGCTGAAATTGCAGTTATGGGGGCAAAGGGTGCTGTTGAGATTATTTTTAGATCAGAAGCAAATGATCCAGAAAAAATCGCAGAACGAACCAGAGAGTATGAGGATAATTTTGCCAATCCATTTGTGGCAGCGCGCCGGGGCTATATTGATGATGTTATTATGCCTCGCAATACCAGAGGCCGCATAATCGCAGCCCTTCGCACCTTACAGAAAAAACAGCTAAAGAATCCATGGAAGAAACACGACAATATTCCACTATAGGATCAGAATTTATACGGATTTAGATGTTGTTTTAGCTGCCATAATTGCCTCCATTATAACATCCTCATCACCAATATGATTGATTAGCAGCAGTATAAGCCTGGCATTTAACTTGCTGCTCTCATCATCGGATAAGTCATTATGGGCATTGATCAAGGCTTCATACACCTTGTCGCAATCGTCCAGATTTGGGCTGGTGTTTAAACTTGCTGTCATTTCATGCTCCGTCCTGAGCAGTGGCTTTTGCATAGGCCTGCATTATTTGTTTTGGTTCCGGATTTCTCCACCGGGCGGCTACGATATTGTCGGGGCGAACCAGATAGCTCATATTGCTTCCATAGCGTTCTGCCACCAGACCCTCACAAGGCAGAGCAAGAACCGGCAAATCAGAAGCCAATTCCTGCTCACCAATGTGCAGCAGACAAAAACCATCGGGCAGGCTTTCCAGCAACCATGCCGCTTTGCCGTCCCGTTCAATGGGCGCATCAGGACAGATATCTCCGGGCCGCGGGCCACAGGGAAACTCTTCTTCGTCCATGGTTGCAATTGGGCTGTCATAACATGGCGTAGGCGCCGACAATCGCCCGGAATTTACCAATGGCCGTGCAAATTCGTACTCACTTGCCAACTCAAGAACCGCATCCCTGAAAAGGGTGGAGTTTTTTGATTTCGGGGTAATAAAATCCGTAGAGCGGCTCGAGTTCAGAATATTCTCGTCGGCTCCTCTAGTGCGCTCAATATCATAGCTTTGCAGCAGGCTTTTTGGTGCGTCTCCCCGCAAAACAAGATCCAGCTTCCAGCTTAGGTTTTGAACGTCTGGCAGGCCGGAATTTGCGCCTCTGGCTCCAAACGGGCTGACCTGATGGGCGGCATCACCGGCAAAGATAACCCGGCCATGAACAAAATTCTTCATGCGCCGACACTGAAACGTATATACGCTCAACCAGTCTTCTTGATATTCGACACCATCGCCAAGCATGCCCTTGATATAAGGAGCAAGATTTTCAGTCTTTATCGCCTGTTCCCTGTCGGCATCCCAGCCAATTTGAAAATCCAGGCGCCAAATATCATCAGGCTGTTTATGCAGTAATGCTGTCCGGCCCCGATTAAATGGTGGATCAAACCAGAACCAGCGCTCTGATGGTCGGCTCTGTTTGAATTTAACATCAGCAATTAAAAAGCTGTCTTCAAAAATGCGTCCCTCAAAATCCAGCCCCATTAAATGCCGAATCGTAGACTTTGATCCATCACAGGCCAGTACATAATCTGTATCAAGCTCATAATCACCGTCTTCGGTGTGTATGTTTAATCTGGCGTAAGTGCCCGAAACATCCAGATCCGTAACCGCATGACCCCAGCGTATTTCCACATTCTCCATAGCTTCAAGGGCATCAACCAGATAATCTTCCACATAATATTGCTGTATATTGACAAATCCGGGGTTTTTTTGGTTTTTTACGGGCAGCATATCAAACTGATAAACCGGATCAGGGCTATCACCCCAAAACACCTTGCCCACATTCCAGATCACACCCTTGTCGACAATTCTTTTGCCAATCCCAAGCTGATCAAAAATATCAAGCGCTTCCTTGGAATAACAAATTCCCTTACTGCCCGCCGGGATAAAATCAAATGCCGTCAAGATCAGAACCTCATGACCTTTTTTCGCCATAAACAGCGCCAGCGCCAATCCAATAGGGCCAGAGCCAACCACGACAAACGGGCGTCTTTTTGTTGAGGATCTGGATAGTTCCGGAGCTTTTTTATAGGTTTTTTTCTTATAGACAGGTATGCCGTCAAAGCTCATAGCAATGTTCCCCTAGTCCTGTAACAGCGCCCATACCTCGCGATCACGTTCCATTGTCCAAATACGCGGCCAATCGATGCCGTCATATTCGTCCCAAAGCCTTTGCACATTAAATGGCAGGCAATGCTCGAATATTGGCCAGTGCCCAAACTTTGGCGCCAGTGCCTTGTGGGTCGCTTCAAACGCGTCTTTTAGCGTGCCGCCATTATCATGGGCGGCTTTGACGTGTTTTTGCATGCCAAGTAAAAATTCGCGGGTTTGTTCAATAGCTGCATCAACAGCCTTCCTTCCGCGGGCCACATCCCCCCTGCCCCCAATAAGCATTTCCGCCTGAAACTTTTTAACAGTATCCAAAGTTCCCTTTGACCAATCCATGTGAAATGCGTCACCAGTATAAAGCGCAGCTTCAGCCTCAACCAGATCCCCGGCAAACAGGATTTTATGTTTTGGATACCAAACAGCAATATCACCGGCAGTATGACCACGACCACAGAATTTCAGCTCCAGATGGCCGCGATCACCACCAAGCTCGATGGTCATTTCATCGGAAAACGTCAAAGTCGGGTGGGTTAAACCGGGAATTCCCTCCGGCTCACGAAACAGGCGCGGCATCCGGCCAAACTCACTATCCCAATCTTCCTGCCCACGTTCATTTAATAAAAAAGCGGTCTGATCATGAGCAATAATCTCATTTGCATTAAAGGCCGATGCGCCCAAAACCCGCACTGCGTGATAATGGGTCAGCACCAGATATCTAACTGGCTTGGAAGTATGTTCGCGCAGCTTTTCAAGCCAGTCCGATGCAGCCTTTGGCGTAGCTCTGGCCTCAATAGCAACGATAAAGTCCTCACCCTCAATTGCGCCAATATTAGGATCACCCTCAGCGGTTAGCGCATATACGCCATCAGCCAACACATTTAGGGTTTCGGTTTTTTCTTCCATGTCCGTAGAGGACGCAAAGGCCTTTGCCATGAGTTTATCCTTGTTGCTTTTTGGTGAATTCATCAAATTCCAGCTCAGCAATTTGTGTGTCCTTGATGTGCCTGCTGGCTAATGTTTTTAAGATGGATTTGAGATTATTTTGATCTGATGGCGAGAGTTTTGCCAGCACACTTGCTTCATGAGCTTTTGCCTGCTCAATCAATGGTGCAACCAGTTTTGTTCCAGCTTCGGTGATATGAATGCTGACCCGGCGGCGATCCTGATGGCTGGTTTTCTTTTCCACCAGTTTTTCCGAAACCAATTGATCAACCAGCTTGGTTACTCTTGACTGCTCATAAAGCACATATTTTGCCAAAGAGGTTAAATACATGCCGGGACAATCAAACAGGTTAATCAAAATTCTCCATTTGGCAGGGCTGACCCCTTTGGCGCGTAATTGTTGGTAAAATTCCTCGGAAAAAGTATGAGAAGCTAAGGCCAACTGAAACAAAAGATAATTGTCGATAAATTTTTCCGGCATTGGCGCCTCCAATTTACATGAAAAATCATATACATTGATTTGCACCACCTGTCAAATCGGACAGAACTTTGAAAAACTTGGTGTTTTGACAAATATCTATGGCCTGCGGATAATGTCCTTGCCATCCCAATTGGTGCTCATATCCTTTACCATTGCGAACAAGCCCTCAACTTCCGGGCTTATTTCAATCAGCTCGATCATGCCACCATTGTCTTTGAGGGTATCAATATAGGCAAAACGCTTACCGCCCACGGGCCGAACTTCGCCGTAAAAAGCTACCCTGTAGCCCTGTGACTTGTAACGGGCCACATCTTCATCAAAGTTTTTAGTGGAAATAGCCCAGTGGTGAAAACAGCCAAAACCTTTTTCTTTAACCACATCGGCGTAAACATTGGGCACATCATTATGCACGAACACCAGCTCGTAACACATGGAGCCCGTATAAGCCAAAGCTACCGACAGATCTATATTCGTTGGCTCTCCATAATAGGTCATATTGTCAGCTTCAAAATGCTCCAATAACAACCACGGGCCAATGCCAAGGGTTTTTGTCCATTTGGCTGCTGCGGCCTCAAGATCATCAACCACATAAGCAGTTTGCATAATTGCGCCCAAAGGCTGTCCAAAGTTAAGCATTTTAGTCATGACACCTCCTGTTTAATTTATAAGCTGCATACCGCCATCAACCACCATTTGGGCGCCCGTGACATAGCGACTTTCATCACTGGCCAGAAATAGGACCATATTTGCTATATCCTCGCTCAGGCCAAACTCACCGAACGGAATTCGCGCTTCAAAACCGTCTTGCACTTCGCTTAATGGTGCTCCAGCAATGGCAGCGGCATCAGCAACCAGATCATTGTGCATATCAGTTTGCACTTGTCCCGGATGTACGGAATTGCAACGAATCCTGTCTGGTGCGCCGTGTAAAGCAATGGATGTGCTAAGGTGGGCTACTGCTGCCTTGCTGGCGCCATAGGCAGTCAAAAACGGTGTCGGCGTCATAGATGCCACCGAAGACATATTGATGATTGATCCTCCACCGTTTTTTCTCATAGCGGGGATCACTGCACGACAGCCAAGAAATACACCCTCGACATTGACACTGAACGTTCGCCGCCATGAGGACAGCGAAGTATCCTCAGGCGATACACCATCGCCAATTCCCGCCAGCCCGGCATTGCTAACCAGTACATCAAGTCCGCCAAATTTATCCTGGCAATGTTTTACAATATTTGACCATTGTTCCTCATCACACACGTCCTGAACAGCAAAGCCTGCACCAATTTCGCTGGCAGTTTTGGAAAGTGCATCAGCATCAATATCGGTGATTAAAACCTGCGCGCCTTGTTCTATAAATAATTCTGCAATCGCACGGCCAAGCCCGCGAGCGCCGCCAGTTACAATACATGCCTTGTTAGATAATCTTTGCTGTTTCGTGTTCATTTAATATCCTGAATTTTAATCCAGATATATCTGCAAAATCATTATACCACGCATTTTGCCATCTATGCTCAAAGCCTGAAGATCAACCTTTTCAACAAAGGTTCCGCTGGCTCCAGCATAAACACCGGTTCCGCCAATAATAATCCCGCGCCCTGAAGCATGAGGGCCGGAGGATATCTGCCCCATCAAGGAACCTTCCCAGTTTTTGCCTTCCATCAATTGAGCAAAAGCCGTAATATGAACTGCGGGCACCTGTTCATCCTGATGGATATAAAGTGATCCAGTCGAAGTGGTAATCGTCCAAGCAGTTTTCCAACTGATATCAGGGCGCGGGCCAAGCTCATCAGGAAATATTTCCAGTTGGCTGGCCATACCGACCAAATTGCCGCCTTTATCACGCAGGCGAAATGTAGCTGCGATCATCGGACTTAATGGGCCGTTTTCAAAACTCTTAATCTGCTCAGGAATACGCATTAAGCCTGTAGAAAAGCCATGGGTAAAAGAAAGCACATCTTCTGGCATGTTGACGGTAAATTCGACAGGTTCTCCGGCAGAACTTGCATAAGCAGAACCGGCACCCAGCCCGAATCCCGGCAGTAACAAATACACAAACAGCAATTTCATTATCTTGTTCATGAGTTACTCCTGTTTCTTAATTGCTTGTCCCAGATATTTTGCACCATCTTCAAGTGCTTTAAGTGCTTTGGCAGACAAAGCGGTCATAGAGCAAAACCCGTGTGTCATGCCCTCATAATGGGCATGGTGCGCGGATACACCTGCTTTTTCCAACATATCAGCATATGCAAAAGCATCGTCTTGTAACGGATCATGACCTGCCGAAATGATATAAGCTGGCGGTGCACCTTCAAATTGATCACACAATAATGGCCAAAGTCGGCTGTCCGTCAGTTCATTGGCATCTGCCCCGGCATAAGAGCTAATAAAAAAGTCCATATCAGCAATATCAAGAGCATAACCCTGACCAAAGGCCTCATGGGATTTAGCCCGGCCAAACGGTTGTAATGCCGGGTAAATCAGAAACTGAAATACAGGCTCGCCACGGTCATCACCACGAAGCGACAAGGAAAGGGAAGCCGCAATATTGCCGCCGGCACTGTCACCACCAACTGCAAGGCGATTTTGATCTATACCGAATTCGCCAGAGTGTTCACAAAGCCAATGAAATGCCGTTTCCGCATCATCAATAGCAGCCGGAAACGGATGCTCTGGCGCCAGACGATAATCAACTGCCAGCACCGGAATATTTGCTATATCGCAGATTCTGCGACACGGGCGATCATGGCTATCAAGCCCGCCCATAACCCAACCTCCGCCATGAAAAAACACCAGGGCAGGACTGTTAGGCTCCTGATTTTTTGGTAAATAAAGCCGAGCCTTTAATGGCCCGGCAGCTCCTGATATTTCAAGATCACGCACCTCGCCGATTTCAACAGCAGGCAAGTCTACCATATCAGGAAAAGCATCAAGCATGGCCCGGGCATTTTGCAGGCCCACTGCTTCAAATCCTACTTTTTCCGCTGCATAAAACTGGTTGATAAACTGCAACATTCCGGGGTCAACTTTGGAATAATCAGTCATTTTACAAAACCTTTCTGGTGCAAATGAGTTCATCATGAATATGAGTCAAAACTTTCACGCCCCTACCCTCAAATCAATATGAGATAGGGGCGTGATATGCATAGCTTGTTTTGTAAGATCAGAACCGGAACAAGGTGGTAATGCCCCATTCTGCCGGTAAGCCATAACTACCTTCAACAATACCAAAACTATCCAAAGTGGTAAGACCAGCCTGTAGATACAGTTCATTGGTTATATTGGTTCCGTAAACAGTAACTTCCCAGTTCGCATTTTCAGGACGCAAGGTCATTCGGGCACTCAGCAAGCCATAGCCATCTTGAATAATAGCGGCGGTATTAGCCGGATCAAGGGCCTGTGAGCTTTGATAGGAATAGTCACCGCGAACTGTAAGATCAAAATTGTCGGCAACATCAAACACATATTCACCGCCAAGTGAGAAGGTCAGATCCGGAGTTCGCGCCAATAACAAGTCAGTTGTTACCGTAGCGCCCGGGTTTAGTGTGTCATATCTGGCATCAAGAATACCAATAGTGGCATCAATGGTGAAATTATCGGAAACCATCGCCCTTAGTTCAGCCTCAAAGCCAGAGATTTTTGCCGTACCGGCGTTTTCTGTCACTAGCAATAAGTTACCAGTTGGATCAGCACGAACCGAAGTAAGCTGCATGTCCTGATAATCATAAATAAAGGCTGCCATGGACAGCAAGGCCCGCCTGTCGGCAAAACTGGTTTTCACACCGGCTTCATATGACCATACAAATTCCGGAGCATAACTATCAACTTCACTCTGGGTTGTTGGGCGACCGTTAAAGCCACCACTCTTAAAGCCGCGTGACGCAGAAGTATAAAGCAAGGTGTTGTCATTGGCCTGAAAATCAAGACTGAATTTTGGCGACCACGAACTCCAGCTATCACTTAGGGATGTTGGAGGAATAATCGCCACGCCGGCATTAACCCGGCTGTGATCAAGAAAATACTCTTTGCTTTCATCGGAATAACGAAGACCGGCAGTGAAGTTCAACTGATCTGTCAAAGCAAATGTGCCGCTGCCAAATACAGCATAGCTATCAACCCGAACCTTGTTATAGATATTAAAATCCAGATCAAGTCCGGGATTAAATGGGTTTCCCGCACCGCCCGCACAAACATTTGGCGGAAATGGCCCCGGACAGGTTGAGCCTGGAACCAATGGTATGATCGCTCCTGGTAAACTTTCCAGCGCATTATACAGCCCCGATGCCAAACGCACATCATTGGTATCTTTGGCCAATTCATTAAAATAATAAACTCCGCCAACCCAGTTGAGGCGATTATCAAAGCTGTTGCCAGTCATTTGCAATTCTTGCGAATACTGCTGTTGCACAACCTTGTTATTCGTCTCAAGGAATGAATTTGGAGTTCCATCACCATCACGGCCAAACTCGGCATTTAGAGTGCGAACCGAACTTATTGACTTTAACACCGCATTACCGAAGTCATATTCCATGGTAAGGCCAACACCGAATACCTCATTATCATCAACATTAGGTCCGGTGGAATTACTTTGCCGTGGATTGGTATTCACCACGGATGGCGGATTGCCCGGCCCACCAACGATTCCAGCCCACAAAGCAGCCAGTGGAGCAGTTGGCTCAAACTGTAAAATTGCGGTTTCGGCTGTTGTTCCATTGCGGTTGCTGTAATCTATGGCCAGATCAGCAGTAAATTGATCATTAGGCGTCCATTCAAACATTGCACGAGCGGCAAATGTACGCTCATCGCCTTCACGTTCGCCGGTCAGCAGGCGGTCTGTATAGCCGTCTTTGGTTTTGTAAAGCGCCGCAAACCGTGAATTCAGATTATCACTGATTGGCGCATCAATCATTGCGCGGCCTTCAAAATAATTGTTTTTACCGCCGCGAAGCTCTAGTTTTCCACCACCATCGGGGTTGGGCTTGGCCGAGATATAGCTGATGGCACCACCAATAGTGTTTTTACCAAACAATGTACCTTGTGGTCCGCGCAACACCTCAACCCGCTCAAGATCAAGCAAATCCATGATAGAGGCAGTGGCTCTGGCATAATATACGCCATCAATATATATGCCGACCCCGGGGTCAGTGGTAATTAGAAAGTCGCTTTGCCCAATACCGCGCAAAAACACATTTGAAGTACTGCCGCTACCGCCGGCACCGCCATTGCTGTTAATACTCAGGTTGGGAACAAATCGTGCAACATCAACGATATTGACAATGCCCCGTTCCTCCATGGTTTCCCCGGTAAAGGCGGAAATGGCAATTGGTGTTGTTTCAACGCTCTCCTCGCGCTTACGAGCAGTAACTACAATTTCATCAAACCCCTTTGCTTCTTCTTCTGATTGAGCCATAGCCGCACCCGATGAAAAGGCGACACCCGTGACACAAACAGCCATGCTGATTGCGGTTGATGAAAGCATTGACGCAATAGACTTCTTACTATTTTCAGAAAACGATGACATGATTCCCCCTAAAGTTTTCCAAGTTTTGGTTGCGTCAATTTGACCCGATTGAGTAGGTCTCGCCAATAGCGTAAACTACTCAGTTTTTTTGGATTCAGCCAAAATTCGTGCAAAAAAGCCGGTTTTTGCCTAAAAAAATAGCGGTAACTAGGGGGTTCCCGTCATTTCCCAGAGGCTGATAAATGCAAAACAATTACCAGACTTCTAAAATTTTTATAACAAGGGGAACTCTAAATGGCTACCATACAATTGAAAAAAACTGATACAATGTCCGTAAAGACAGTAAAGCCGCGCGTATCGGTATTCCTGGACACCAATAGCATAAAATGGCTACCATGGGTGATCGAGGGAACCTGGTTCAAATTGCTTAATGTAGACATGAAAACCGGAGGCTATTCCATGATCCTGAAGGTGGATCCTGAAAATGAAGCCCCGGTACACGGGCATGTGGGCGCAGTTGAAGGGCTCATTCTAGAGGGTGAATTTGGTTATGATGATGATCGTGGCCCCGGAATGCACTATGTCTGGGAACCGGCAGGAGCCATTCACCAGCCAGACAGCCCAAGCGGGTTTACCATGTTTGCAGTTATGCACGGCCCATTGCTGGGGTATAATGACGATGGATCTATTGCTGCAGTGGTCGATGGTAAAATGATGTATCAGATGGCCCGTGACGGTGGTCAGGCCGATCATATAAATGTTGATTTTCCTGATATTGACTAATACCAAAACCGGGGGCCA
Organism: Robiginitomaculum sp.; assembly: GCA_015485155.1. Lineage (GTDB taxonomy): Bacteria > Pseudomonadota > Alphaproteobacteria > Caulobacterales > Maricaulaceae > Robiginitomaculum_B. The sequence goes on from WFUF01000016.1 coordinate 71,783, forward strand.
AGCATAATTTTATGAGCACCAGCTTAAGTCATGTAACAGGCGTCAAATACCCTCCCCTATACGAGGGAACCATTGGTGATGCCCTGCAACGAGCCGCCCGTCTCTGGCCTGATGCCGAGGCACTGGTGTCGTGTCACCAGAATACGCGGCTTAGCTTTGCAGAAATACTTGAACAGGCCGAGAGTCTTGCTCTTGGCCTGTTAGCTCAGGGACTAAAGACAGGAGACCGGGTTGGCATCTGGGCTCCTAATTGCACTGAGTGGACAATAACCCAGTATGCAACTGCTTTGGCTGGCATGATTTTGGTAAATATCAATCCGGATTATCAAAGCCGGGAGCTGGAATATGCATTAAACAAGGTCGGGTGCAAAGCTCTGGTTATGGTGCCCAAGTCAAAGCATATTGATTATCTGGACATGGTAAACACCTTAAGCTGGGAGCAAAAACTCCCTGATCTTGCAGTAAAAATACTGATCTCACCAGACCATGAGAGCGGATATCAGCGTTTTGATGATTTGTTACAAGCAGGCCGGGCTGCCGATCCTGCTGACTTGCAACATATTCAATCAAAACTTAGCGCTAATGATCCGATCAATATCCAGTTCACCAGCGGGACCACCGGCTCGCCCAAAGGTGCTACCCTCACCCACAGAAATATTCTTAACAATGCCTATTTTGTAGGAGCTGCACAGAATCTGTCCCCCGATGACAGGTTGTGTATTCCTGTACCCCTATATCATTGCTTTGGTATGGTTATGGGCAGTCTGGCCTGTTGTATGCATGGCACTACTGCGGTTTACGCTTCCAACAGGTTTGACCCGGGTTTGGTATTGCAAACCCTGCAAAGTGAAAAATGCACCGCTGTTTATGGTGTACCCACCATGTTCATTGCCATGCTTGACCACCCGGATTTCAAAAATTTTGATTTATCCTCTTTACGAACCGGAACCATGGCTGGTTCCCCGTGCCCGATAGAAGTCATGAAGCGGGTCATTAACGACATGAACATGGACGAAGTCACCATAGCCTATGGCATGACAGAAACATCTCCGGTCAGCTTCCAGACCGCCAAAACTGATCCTTTAGACAAGCGTGTATCCTCGGTTGGGCGCATTCATCCGCATGTGGAAGTGAAAATAATTGATGAAAGCGGAGCAACCACCAAACGCGGCGTAAAGGGCGAATTATGCACCCGTGGATATTCGCTCATGCAGGGTTATTGGAACGATACGGAAAAAACCGACCTTTGCATTGATGATGAGGGCTGGATGCACACAGGGGATTTGGCTGTTATTGATGATGAGGGCTATTGCGATATTGTTGGCCGGGTAAAGGACATGCTTATTCGTGGTGGCGAAAATATCTTCCCCCGCGAAATAGAGGATTTCTTGTTTACCCATCCTGATATTGCCGAAGCTCAAGTTTTTGGCGTGCCTTGCGAAAAATATGGAGAGGAAGTCTGCGCGTGGATACGTTTAACCCCAAACAGCACCTTGTCCGAAGCAGAAATAAAAGATTTCTGCGTCGGCAAAATAGCCCATTTCAAAATCCCGAAATATGTCCGTCTTGTTAGTGAGTTTCCGATGACGGTAACCGGGAAAGTCAAAAAAAACACCATGCGTGAGCAGATGACAAGAGAATTAGAGACAAACGCCTCCTCTTGACGTAAGGGCTGGTTTACAGCACCATTCATCGTGTCAGAGCTTAAATCAGGTGAAACATTTGTCTACTTTACAGCTTCAAAACGAAGACTATCCGTCCCCGCATCTCTTTGGTGAGATTGCCGAGTGCTATGATTATCCTTCACTGGAAAGCACCCTGTTAAGATCAATGGCACAGGATATTGGCGCCGACACGAGTGTCTTGATGCACTTTCAAAAAGATGATGACGGATACCGCGTTGGTCATAATCTGGCGCAAGGAGTTGCCAATAGGGTGCACTCACAATACATCAACAAGTATCACCGCACCGACCCGGTAATTGTAAACCGAGCATCGCAGCAACCAGTTAAAACAAAACTTGATGCCATAACAGATGTCTATCGCCTGTCAGACGTTTGCGATCAGAAAAAATTCATAAAATCAGGCTATTACAACAATTTCCTAAAGCCGGGAGGCATTCGTCATGTTCTGGCTCTGGCAATTAGGCCACAAATTCAACACAATGATTTAATGGTGGTAGTAGGGTTCCACCGTGCAATTGGTTCCCGTGATTTTGGCACAAATGCCTTGCGAAAAGCTGTAAGTGTTGCTCCGGTTATTGGCTCTACCATAGCTCGTTTGACTTTTAAGGAAAGCCTTTCGCGCTTCCAAGTGCTTAGTGAAAACCTGCAGTCCATTCTAAAGGACACTGGATATATTATCCTTGATGAAGCCCTGCAAATTCAGGAAATGAGCCACAAGGTAACTTCGGAAGTTTTTGGCGATCTGCCGTTTTTAATGCATCATATTTCCAAAGGCATTCGCACAATGATCCGTAACGGCACCCAGTATATGGAGTTCAACTGTCATCTTCATGGCGAAGACCGTTCTTTGCTCAATGAGAATATCAATTTTGAGATTCAGCGAAGCCAATCCAGCAATGGCCAGTCGCGTTTTACTGTCCGCCTTGGCTTTACTCATGCTGATATGGCTATAGCCAGATGCGCCGAGCAATTTGGCTGGACATTGCGTGAAAGTGAGATTGTAATTGCCCTTTCCAAGGGGCTGAGCAATTCGGAAATCTCAGATAATCTGTCTATCAGCATAAGAACAGTGGAAAACCATTTACGTTCCATTTATGTCAAGGCCGATGTCACAAGCCGCACCCAGCTATTGCGCCAGCTCTTAATCCATACCCCGCCATCACATAAGGTTTGATCAGGCACCCGCAAATAATTGTGGCAATAGGTGGAAGTGTCATTTGCCAGGGTCACTATTGGGGTCAGTGCCATTTTTCGCTGTCCCTTGAGTGATACTTGATATCCCCTGTAATCACACCAAAACAGCACTTAAGGGTAATAAACTGACCCTTAAATGACCCTTGATGACACTGACTGACCCTTGAACTACGGGGATAAATGATAACGATGCCCGCACTTGCCAAACCTGTTATAATGTAATGGTTGGGGGCAAAGCCCCTTACAAAATGCTCTTTGACAGGTAAATATTTTTCTCAAAACCAATAAAACAAAAGGTTTTGTGCGCCAGCGTGCGCGCAAGCAATTCTGACAGGCAGTCGTGCAAATGCGCCTGCCTTGGCTCTTATCCCGTGGAAAATGAGGATAAGGTTTTTTACAGGCGTTTCATTTCTAAAATAGCGAAGCGGTAGCGCAGCAAATAGCTTCCCACTTTTGCTAAAAATGCAAATCTTTGTTTGTCGCATTTTTTACCGCAAAACCCGCGCTCAAGTAGCGAAGCGGTAGCGCAGCAAATAGCTTCCCACTTTTACTAAAAATGCTCTAGACTCCCAAAATGAAGATTCTTACAAGCACTGACGATCTGGCAGAAGTCTGCAAAACAGCCCGCAAATCTGATTTTGTTGCTCTGGATACCGAATTCATGCGCGAGCGTACCTTTTGGTCGCAATTGTGCTTAATTCAAATGGCTACCAATGATGTTGAGGCAATCATCGACCCGCTGGCCGATGGTCTTGATCTAGAGCCGTTTCTTGACCTGCTCCGGGAGAGCAGCATCATAAAGGTGTTCCATGCTGCCAGACAGGATATGGAAATATTCTATTCCTTATTGGGTGAAGTACCCTACCCGATCTTTGACAGTCAAATCGCAGCAATGGCTGCCGGACTTGGTGACAGCATCGGTTATGACAAGCTGGTGCGTGCCCTGCTTGACATAAATGTGGACAAAGGTTCACGCTTTACAGATTGGGCCAGACGCCCCTTATCGAAAAAACAACTGTCCTACGCATTAGCCGATGTTACTCATTTGCGTGACCTCTACCCAATTCTGGTAAAAAAACTTCAGGATCAAAACCGAAGTCACTGGCTGGATGAGGAAATGGAAATACTGGCCAATCCGGATATTTACTCCTTCAAGCCGGAAAATGCCTGGAAGCGAATGAAAATTCGCAAATACACCGACAAATGGCTGGCAATTATGGCACAGCTAAGTAAATGGCGCGAAGAAGAAGCCCAACGCCTAGATCGCCCAAGAAACCGCATCCTGAAAGACGACGCCATCTATGAAATAGCAACACAGGAACCCACATCTGTTGAGGCCCTGGCGCGATTGCGGGCAATTCCCAAAGGGTTTGAACGCTCCCGATCTGCTGAGAGCCTGTTACAAATCGTCAAAACCGCGTTAAGTGACCCCAAAAAATATGCGCCAAAGGTGGATATGCCCAAACGCAATCCTGCAGGTCTCGGCCCAGTGGTAGAAATGCTGAAAGTATTGCTGAAAATAAGGGCGCAGGAAATTGGTGTGGCTCCACGGCTTATTGCCAATTCAGCAGATATTGAAAGACTGGCAGCCGATGATGAAGCTGATATCCCGGCGCTAAAAGGGTGGCGGCGCAAGGAATTTGGCCTTGATGCGCTGCAAATGAAAGCTGGAAATATTGGTTTGCGCCTGAAAAATGGTGTGATTGTCCTTGAGCGTTATTAAAGCGCGCTCAGGCTCGTTACAGATGCCGATACTATGGCAGGCCTATTGTAGTTTTCTCGATCAATTCCAGTCGCAGATCATCCAGTTTACCGGCCAAAATAGCACTTCTTATTCTTGCCATAAGATTTTGATAATAAGAAATATTATGCCATGAAAGTAGAATTGCTGCCAATGGTTCATTGCACTTGACCAAATGGTGAATATAGGCTCTGCAATAATCCTGACTTGCCGGGCAGTCAATCTCGGCAAGCAATGGCAACGGATCATCTCTAAATCTGGCATTTTTGAGATTAAATGCGCCATAATCGCTCCATGCCTGCCCGTGACGACCAGCCCTTGTCGGCATCACGCAGTCAAACATGTCAACGCCTCTTACCACGCTTTCGATTATATCAAGTGGACGACCCACCCCCATAAGATATCGCGGTCGGTTAACAGGTAAAAAGTCAGGAGTGTAATTCAGCACCTCGCACATGGCCTCAAAACCCTCACCCACAGCCAAACCGCCAATGGCATAGCCGTCAAAACCCTGCTTTACCACTTCGGCGGCGCTTTGTTCTCGCAAATCCGCATAGGTAGAGCCTTGCACAATTCCAAACAAATTCTGGCTTTGACGGGTGCCAAAGGCGGTTTTTGAGCGCTCACCCCAGCGCAAGGACAACCCCATGCTAGCTTGTGCCGCATCGTGGGTGACTGGATGCTCTGTGCATTCATCAAATTGCATGGAGATGTCTGCCCCTAGCAAATCAGCCTGTATCTCTATGCTGCGCTCTGCTGTCAGATTGTGGCTGGAGCCGTCAATATGGCTTTGGAATATTACGCCCTGTTCGGATTTCTTCGCCAACTGGCTTAGGGAAAACACCTGAAACCCACCTGAATCAGTTAGAATCGGGCCCTGCCATGTGCTGAATTTATGCAAACCGCCCAAATTATGTATCCGTTCAGCACCGGGGCGCAGCATTAAATGATACGTATTACCCAAGATAATGTCAGAGCCTGCACCCTTAACCTGATCCATGGTTAGGGCTTTGACTGTTCCTGCGGTTCCTACCGGCATGAAGGCTGGCGTGCGGATGTCTCCTCTGCTGGTGCGCAAAACCCCGGTTCTGGCCTTGCCATCAGTGCCAATTATGTCAAAGGCAAAGCTCATAATGAACAAAACTCAAAAGCACAGGCCCAAGAAACCCCAAAAAGAGCACCATCAAACCCGATATTATTAGCTATGTTACTGTATGGATTTATCATAGTCGCCTTACATTCGGAAAATACCAAACCGGGTGTCTGTATCCGGGGCATTTTGGCTCATGGCAAGGGACAGGCCCAGTACACGGCGACTATCAGCAGGCGCGATAATACCATCATCCCAGATCCGGGCGCTTGAATAATAAGGGGATCCTTCAACTTCGTATTTTTCGCGGATTGGGTTCTTGAACTGCTCTTCTGCTTCTTCACTCCAGCTGTCACCATTTTGCTCTATGCCGTCGCGCTTTACAGTTGCCAGAACACTGGCAGCCTGCTCTCCCCCCATTACAGATATCCGGGAATTTGGCCACATAAACATCAGGCGCGGAGAATATGCCCGTCCACACATGCCGTAATTACCAGCCCCGTATGAGCCACCTATTACCAATGTGAATTTTGGCACTTGTGCGCAAGCCACAGCGGTCACCATTTTAGCACCGTGTTTGGCAATGCCTCCGGCTTCATACTTTCCGCCAACCATAAACCCGGAAATGTTCTGCAAGAACACCAAAGGCGTATTGCGCTGACAGCATAGCTCAATGAAATGGGCGGCCTTTTGCGCACTTTCTGCAAATAAAACGCCATTATTCGCCAAAATACCAACCCGCTGCCCATAGATACGGGCAAAACCTGTAACCAGTGTGGTGCCAAACAGTTTTTTGAACTCGTCAAACTCTGAGCCATCGACAATCCGTGCAATTACCTCGCGCACATCATAAGAAGCACGAAGATCAACAGGAACAATACCATGTAACTCTTCCATGTCGTATAAGGGCTCATTGAACGAAACAGCAGAATTTGTAAGCTGTGGCGGCTTTAGATTACGAACAATGCTTCTTACTATTTGCAAGGCGTGATGATCATCATTGGCCACATGATCGACTACTCCAGAATTACGGCCATGTACATCAGCACCACCAAGATCTTCGGCAGAAATCACCTCACCGGTCGCAGCCTTTACCAATGGCGGGCCGGCCAGAAAAATAGTCCCCGTACCCCGGACGATCACCGTTTCATCAGCCATGGCCGGAACATAAGCCCCGCCAGCAGTACAAGAACCCATTACGGCAGCTATTTGGGAAATACCCTTTGCCGACAGATTGGCCTGATTAAAAAAGATACGGCCAAAATGGTCCCGGTCTGGAAACACTTCGGCCTGATGGGGTAAATTGGCTCCGCCACTGTCTACCAGATAAATACACGGCAAATGGTTCTCCAGCGCAATTTCCTGCGCACGCAAATGCTTTTTCACGGTCAAGGGATAATAGGTGCCGCCCTTGACCGTAGCATCATTGGCCACCACCATTACTTCGCGGCCCTCAACTCTGCCAATGCCGGTAATTATTCCAGCGCCTGGAATGTCTGCATCATAGACACCGTTCGCAGCCAATGCTGAGAGCTCCAAGAATGGCGATCCGGGATCAAGCAATAATTCAACACGGTCTCTGGGCAGTAATTTGCCCCTGCTGGTGTGCTTGTTGCGCGCCCGCTCAGATCCGCCTTTGGCCGCTTGCGCCGTTTTTTGGCGCAATTCTGATACCAGTGCCTCCATCGCAGATTTGTTGTTTGCATAGGTCTGGTCTGCGGTATTGATTTGGGTTTGAAGCACACTCATCGCGTATTTCCTTGTGAATCGTTTTAGATTTTGGTTGTAATGTGCTTCGAGCTGGCGGTCGAGTTGCTTATGAGAAATTCTCTTAAGAGCCTAAACAAATAGCAATTTTGGGATATGAAACTTTCAAACTGCCGACAGCTTGTCGCATTGTTTACCGTTTTATAGTAGATTACCTGATTATGAGAATGAACAGAAGATCAGTATTGGCAAGTCTGTCCGCCTTTTCCCTTGCAGGCGGTGTCGTGGCGCAAGGTCTGCCCCCAGCTATTTTTGCACTGATGAACCACCCCGCTGCCAGCTTTTTCGAAGCGCCGCCACCAAATTCAGGTATTCCGTTGAATCTGCCGATTGACAGTTTGCAAGGCTCTGCCAACTGGCAGCAATTATTTGAGGGGCGCGCTGTATTACTTGATTTATGGGCGAGCTGGTGCGCTCCATGTCTGGTTGAAACCCCGGGCTTAAATGCCTTATCGGAACAATATGGCTCAGACACCTTTGCAGTGGCGGTCTTAAAAACTGCTGACCCCAATACCAGCCTGATGCAAATGCAGCAGATATTTGATCGGGGAAATTACAATGCGCTTACTGCGTTTGCTGATGGCTCTGCCGATGGCTGGGGGTTCTTTCGGGCATTAAAGGTAAATATGCGAAACTCACAAAAGCAGGCCGGACTGCCAATGGCGGCATTAGTCGGCCCTGATGGCCGCGAGATTGCCCGCACATATGGCACCATTAAGGGGCGAAAATGGGAACACCCGCAAATCGCTGATTTTATCGCCCAATTTTCCAAAGCGTGGAGTTGATATGCCCAGCGAGCCTTCACGACCTGACTTTGAATATATCAGCGAAATAGCCATTCTCTCTGCTGCTCCCAAAGGCGCCTTAAAGGCTTTGGCTAAGAAATCTGAGAAGATCATGGTGCTGGGCGGAAAACCTTTGTTTCAGCCGGGCGAAATTGCCGACAGTATCTATTTTGTTAAATCCGGAGTTTTGGGAGCTTTTCACATAGCAACAGATGGTGAGTTGGAACTGCTAGGCTATATCCGTTCTGGCGAACCAGTTGGGGAAATGGCGTTTTTGGGATCAACTCCGCACTCAAGTGCAGTTTATGCGCTGCGCGATGCGGAACTGGTGCGGGTCTCACGATCTGCTTTTGAGAAATTTTCTCTTAAATTCCCCCAATTACTGCAAGGTCTCTCACAGATGATCGTCTTGCGCATGCGCTCAAATAACAGGTGCAGCGCCCATGAGCGCAGCCAGCCCAAAGTGTTTGCCATGCTGGCTACTTCACCAACCATCCCTTGCGAGTTTCTGGCTAACAGATTGCTAAAGCATCTGGCAAAGTTTGGAAAAAGAGCAATCATTATCGGCCCGGATGCCAAAAACCAGTCTCCTGGCTGGTTTGATAAACAGGAGCAAGGTCACGATATTGTCCTGATGCACAGCCCTATTGCTGATGATGACTGGTATCGATTATGCTTAAGACAGGCTGATCGGCTATGGATATTGGGACGTGCCGACGCACGACCATCTGAGCCGCTTCTGCCCCCGGAAAATTCTCCGGCCAGATCCATGCGGCTGGTGGATGTAATTTTATTGCACAATGAGGGAGAACGTGCAGTAAGCGCTGGGAAAGACTGGAAACATGCTGCCGGAGCATCCCGTATTTTTAACTGGCGAACAGGCAATAAACAAGATGCAGCCCGCATTGCACGAACTGCAGCCGGGCGCTCGGTGGGACTGGTGCTGTCTGGTGGAGGGGCCCGGGCCTATGCTCATATTGGTGCTGTGCGCGCCTTGCGCGAAGCCAAAATACCTATTGATTTTTGTGGTGGCACTTCAATGGGAGCCATAATTGCCGCCAATGTAGCCATGGGCTGGGATGACGAACAGATTGAACGAAGCATTTTAGATGCCTTTGTAAACTCTAACCCGGTTGATGATTACCGGCTGCCAGTGGTGGCGCTGACCAAGGGTATTAAAGTTCGCCGCCGACTGGCAAGGTATTTTGGTGACATGCAGATTGAAAATATGGCTCTGCCGTTTTTTTGCCTGTCAACCAATTTGACCACTGGAAAACCCACGGTTCATCGTACCGGATTGCTTAGAAGGTCTTTGCGCGCCTCCATTGCCTTACCTGGTGTATTGCCGCCTGTGGTTATCAATTCCGAAGTACATGTAGATGGAGCAGTGCTGAATAATTTTCCGGTTGATGTGATGCAGGATTTTCACCGCGGTTCAGTTCTAGGCGTTGATGTCTCACAGGTTCGTGGCCTTGATGCCGAAGAGTTTATCAACCCTCCGGGTTTTTTCTCATGGGTATTGCAAAATGGATTACGCACAGCTCCGCCGATTGCATCGCTTTTATTGCGCACAGCAACCCTGTCCACCAGCAATCTGGACGCAAGACGATCTCATGCTGATATACTGGTTTTACCCAAAATGGATGAGATTGATCTTCGGGATTGGAAAGCTTTTGATAAGGCGACCCATGCCGGATATGAAGCCACGGTTAAGGTGTTGGAAGCCGGCCTGTTAGATCATTTGCAATAGCCTCAATCACAATTGCCCCAATGTAAACAACCCCGCCATAACATGACGGGGTTGTTCATTTGCAAGAAAGGTTGATCAAAGGATCGAGTTATACACGTGATGGCTGGAGCATTTGCCAACAGAAGTGGAAACGCTCTAGAACGTGTAACTCACACCAGCATACCAGGATCCACCTTCATAGTTCGCCGCGCTGCGACGGGGGTATGGCAAGCCAACGCTTAAGCGATTTGCATTAGGCGGGCCAATGGTATCCACAAAGCTATCAAAAATATTGGATCCACCAACTTTTAATCTGATACGGTCGGTAGCCTGATAGCCAACTTCCATATCAAAATAAATTGTTGCACCAATCTTGGCCGATGGTGGCTTACCATCAACACCATTGATTCTGCCCCGTTCATCATAGTGAGCACCATAATAATTGGCACGCATCATAACATTCCAGGCATCACCAAACCATGTATTGGCAGTCATGGTGAAACGGTTGTTTGGATAATTGTTCTCAATATCTTCAACATTAGCATCACTAACCGGCTTAACACCGTTAACAAGCCTTTGGTTTACAACATTGATTTTGTTGTAGCTGTAGGCGAATGAGAAGTCAGTCGAAGCATTGTTTGACCATTCCTGAGTCGATGTAATGACGACATCCACCCCTTTATAATCAACGTCTAATGCATTGGTGAAGAACGAAATAGTTGAACCATCCGCAGCAGTTATATCACCAGAGCGATAAATCCGATTATCAACGCCAATTCTGTACATATCGACGGTCATAGTGGTATTATCACCAAGAGCAGCCGTTGCACCAAAGCTCAAATTTACGGATTTTTCTTCTGTTAGCGCCTTGCCACCGGCAGCTATTGCTCTTGGGTCGGTTGGCGAGATCAGGCCCTCAAGAACCAAACCGCCTGTTGCACCGTCAACGGTACTAATGGTGGCCTTGACATTCGCCTGACCTGGAGTCGGGGCCTTAAAGCCTGTTGAGGCTGCACCACGCAAGGTAAAGTCATCAGTGAGCTTGTATCGTGCAGCAATCTTGCCGTTTAATGTACCGCCAAAATCTGAGAAATCTTCATATCTTGCAGCATATTGAACCAGAAACTTGTCCGTAATATCATGCTCAATATCAATATAAGCAGCCCAGTTATTGCGGCTGAACCGTCCGGCATCACTAGGTGAAATTCGACCGTCAACACCAACTCCTTCATTGCCGTTTTCGTCAACCCATGAATTGCGCTCACCAGCATTAGCCGTAAAGGTCTCCCGGCGCCATTCAGCACCATAAGCCAAATTGATATTATCGGTAACCATCTTGGAAAAATCAGCATTAAAGCTCAACTCTTCCTGTTCATAGCCACCCATGACGAAATCTGTTTGCGGGATTTCACCTGTTGGCGTCAGCCCCAGACCTGGGTTGATTTCATTGTTGAGAAACAAGGACAATTTGTTCTGACCATAGCCGAAGCTAAAGTCGTATAATGTACCATCGCCAAATTGACCTTTTGCACCGGTTGACAGGCTGTAATCCTTTTGGTTTCCGTCCAGATAAGGAGTGTAACCAGTTACAGATAAAGGCCCATTATATCCAAGCTGTGTAACAAGATAATCCAATGCCGCAGCATCATCGTCATCTCCGGGCCTTCTGTAGAAGAACCGGTAACGCCCGAAAGTATCACCATAGCCAGCGCGGGTATAAAGAGAAAGATTATCATTAATATCAATGCCGGAATTTAAGAAAAACCGCAGCGCATTGGTCTCAGGACGACCCCATGTTTGCACCAGTGGCGCATCATCAAATGGAGAGTCAGCACCAACGCCAACCACACCGGCATCAATCATGGCTTGTGCATCTGGTCTTTGCACACCGCGAGAAAGAGCCTGATTGTCCTGATATTCAAAGCTGACATTGGCAAAGCCCTTATCGCCCAGAGAAAAACCCTGATTCATTCCCAGCTTATAATTAACTTCGCCCTGGTAGTGCTGACCATATTGCAGCTCATAAGATCCGCCTTCTGCAGCATCCTTGGTCACAAAATTGATCACACCAGCAATGGCATCTGAACCATATTGTGAAGATGCACCATCCCGCAGCACTTCAACCCGCTTTAGTGCAATAGAGGGGATCATGCCAATGTCCACACCTTGTGCACCATTACCAGCGGCAGGTGCAAAAAACTGAATGACTGCAGATCTGTGCCGCCGTTTTCCATCAACGAGCACCAGGGTCTCATCCGGAGCAGTTCCGCGCAAGGCAGTAGGTCGCACAAATGCACTGGTATCACCAGTTGCCGGAATAGCAGTATAAGAAGGTATCAAATTCTTCAGATTATCAGTTAAATCTGCAGTACCCCCCATAGCAACAAGATCATCTGCAGAGATAACATCCACAGGAACCGTGGTATCCTGTGCGGATCTAGGCTTTGTACTACGTGAACCAATTGTCACGATTTCATCAACATAAGCCTCGTCAGAACTTTGCGCCAGAACCGGTGTACCCAGCGCCAGCGCAACCAGACAGGTTGAGCCCAGCAGTGTGGTTGTGGTTTTTCGATAAATACTCATAAATTTCGCCCCTATTTTGCGTTTATGATTGTGTTACGTTTTGGGACGCTGTTTCCCTTGAAAATAATTGCATTAGAACCCAGGGCCTGATCCAAGCTGTTTATGCTAAAAGGTTTTTTCAATTCTTTGTTTTACGTGGCAATAACTGACTACCGCAAGCGCACTGTTTTAATAAGCTGCCGCTGCCCTATCGGGACGCAGGATCACTCATTAAACTTTGCAAAAAAAGCCTAAGGAATAGAATTTCCACAAGGAAGCGATCATTCCTTAATAGGGAAAATCTTTTCTTGATTTCATCAAAATGATGGCAAAACGAAAGAAAAAACTATTTTTTTGCAGTTTTTATAAAATTAATGCTTGCATATGCAGATTATGGCTGTAGAGAAGCAAACAAGCAAAGCGTTGCCTATGCAACTCTTCAATGTGTATGGAGACAATTCGTGAATAAAGTCGCGAACAATAGTAAGATCACCGCCATGGTCACCTCCCCAATGCTCACAAGGCATGTGTCTGTGCGCGCCCTCCTCATTCTAGTCAGCCTCATTATCGTCGTGCTTCCACCAGGAGCAGGCAACTAGATTAGCGCATATAAATGTACCGATCACCCGCCCGCTTCTCGAACAGAAGCGGGTTTTTTTTGCAAGGAATAATTCAATGACAACTACTGAAACAACAATCGCCATAATCGGTTATGGCAGTCAGGGCCGGGCCCACGCTCTGAACTTGCATGAAAGCGGCTTTGATGTGGTTGTTGGTGTCCGCGAAGACGGGCCCGGACATAAAAGGGCCACACAGGACGGCTTGCCTACTGCAAGCCCTGCCGATGCCGCAGCACAGGCAAGCCTGATAGCAATGCTCACCCCTGATCTTAGTCATCAGGAAATATTTCAAAACAGCATTGTCACAAACCTTTCGCCAAATGATGCATTATTGTTCGCACACGGATTTACCGTTCACTATGGTCAGATAGAACCGCCGGCCATGGTTGATGTGGTTCTGGTTGCTCCCAAGGGGCCAGGTGATTTGGTGCGACGTGAATATCAGCGTGGCCGGGGAGTGCCATGCCTGTTTGCGGTGCATCAGGATGCAACCGGTACAGCAGATGCCCGGGCACAGGCTTATGCGGCCGGTATCGGCGGCGCAAAAACCAAAGCCATCAAAACCAGTTTTGCCGAAGAAACCGAAACTGATCTGTTTGGTGAACAGGCCGTATTGTGCGGCGGAGTGACAGAACTGATCACTGCCGGATTTGATACTCTGGTTGATGCCGGATACCAGCCGGAAGTTGCCTATTATGAATGTTTGCATGAATTAAAGCTGATTGTTGATCTGCTCTATGAGGGCGGATTGTCAAAAATGCATAAATATATTTCAGAAACAGCAATTTATGGCGACCTTACCGCCGGCCCTCATATTATCAATAATGAAACCCGCAATCGCATGCGGGAAATATTGAGCCATATTCAAAAGGGTAATTTCGCCAAAGAGTGGATTTCGGAGAATCAGGCCGGAAAGCCAAAATACCAATCCCTGATGCAACAGGACATGGCTCACCCAATTGAACAGGTGGGCGCCCGTTTGCGTGCAGATATGGCATGGCTGAACACAAGCAAGCCCCTTGCCGAATAATTCTGATCTGGCCCAAAACAACCCGGTGAATTTATCATGTCAGCCTCAAATCCTGATCAATTTGAAAATGAACGCACTGCCACCAGTTCGCAAACTGGTGCACAGCTTGTGGTTAAAGCCCTGCAGGATCAAGGGGTTGATCTGGTGTTTGGCTATCCTGGGGGTACCATTATGCCATTTTATGATGCCCTGCCCGGCTCATCATTAAGGCATATTCTGGTGCGTCATGAACAAGCAGCAGCATTTGCTGCTGATGCCTATGCTCGCGCCACAGGCAAAGCCGGGGTTTGCATTGCAACTTCAGGCCCCGGCGCCACCAATTTATTGACCGGAATTGCCAATGCTTTTTTGGACTCGGTGCCAATGATCGCCATTACAGGTCAGGTGCCAACTGCAGTAATGGGTACAGACGCATTTCAGGAAATTGATATTTTTGGCATGGCCATGCCAGTGGTGAAACACAGCTTTTTAATCCGAAAAGCCGAAGATATACCGCACATCATCGCCAGAGCCTTTCAAATCGCAACATCAGGGCGACCTGGCCCGGTATTGATTGATCTGCCCAAGGATATTGCCCAAATGCAGGTGCCATCACCAGTTAAGGCCATTTTACCCCCTGCCCCGACCCGGCAACCGGCCATGGCTGATATTTCTGATGCCATAGAATTACTAAAAACCGCAAAACAACCAGTGCTTTATATAGGTGGCGGAGTTGCCAAGTCCGGAGCCAGCAAGGCCTTGCGCTCCATGAACGAAATAGCCGGTATTCCAGCGGTGGCAACCTTGACCGGACTGGGGGTTCTGCCAACCGGATCTGAGAATTTTTTTGGTATGCTCGGCATGCATGGCAGTAAGGCTGCCAATATCCTTGTGCAAAAATCAGATGTGCTGCTGGTGTGTGGCGCGCGCTTTGACGATAGGGCCACAGGCAAGCTGGACAGTTTTGCCGCCGGTGCCAGAGTTATCCATCTTGATTGTGATCCAGCAGAAATCAGCAAATTGCGTCATGTTGATGTTGCTGTACCTGGTGCCTTGAAAGCGGCCATTGAACAATTAAAAGTACCAAAGCTGAACATTGAACCATGGCGTAAACAGGCAAAGGATTTGCGCAGGCAATTTGCCTTTGACTATAACGCCCCTGGAGCCGGTGTTTTTGCACCGGCCTTTTTAGAGAAACTTTCGCGCAGGGCTCCAAATAATTTTGTCGCCACATGTGATGTGGGACAACATCAGATGTGGGTGGCACAGCATTGTAATTTCAACCGTCCTGAAGCCCACCTGACTTCCGGCGGTCTTGGAGCCATGGGCTACGGGATTCCGGCTGGCATTGGTGCAAAGCTGGGCAATCCCAAAGACTGTGTTGTCACCATAACCGGTGATGGCTCGATCATGATGAATATTCAGGAACTGGCCACTATACGGCGCTATGGCATCGGGTTGAAAATCGTCCTGTTTGACAATTCAGCATTGGGCCTGGTTCGCCAATGGCAGGAGCTGTTTTACGAACAGAATTTTAGCGAAGTTGATCTGTATGACAATCCTGACTTCGCCAGTGTCGCCCGCGCATTTGGCATTGAAGCTTTTACGGTGTCCCGCCGGGAACAGGTCGATGGGGCAATTGAGAGATTACTAAAAACCGACGGCCCGGTTCTGGCTCATGTGCGTATTGATCCGCGTGAAAATGTCTGGCCGCTGGTTCCTCCGGGAAAATCCAACGCTGAAATGATGGAGCCTTAAAATGCAAACCCAAGTTCTGACTATAGAATTTTTCCCTGAAGAAGGCGCGATCATACGCCTGCTCGGTCTTGTGGAGCGCCGGGGCTATGAGGTCAAAACCATTAATCTTCCGCTTGCCAGCAAGAACAAGTCCAGCCTCGACATTGCAGTAATTGCCCGAGATGCGGGCAGGGATATCGGGGTGCTACAGCGCCAGATATCTCGTCTTATCGGAGTGCAGCGGGTGCTGACAAATATCAAAACCAATGAAACAGAGGCTCAAAATGTCTGAATCTGAAAATCAAAAAAACAGGATAGCCCTGTTTGATACAACCCTGCGCGATGGCGAGCAGGCCCCGGGGTTTTCCATGTCCTCAGAGGAAAAGCTGCTAATGGCCGGTTCCTTGCGCGATTTGGGGGTTGATGTAATCGAAGCAGGATTTGCCGCAGCCTCCAAAGACGACGCGCAGGCAATTCACCGCATCGCCCGGGAAATTGACGGCCCAACAATTTGCAGCCTGTCACGGGCGACAAGCGGCGATATTCTATGTGCCGCCAAGGCTCTAAAACCTGCCCGCAAGAGCCGTATTCATATTTTTCTGGGCACCAGCCCAATTCATCGAGCAGCCAAGCTTAACATGAGTTGTTCGCAAGTTCTTGCCGCTATTGAACGCTCGGTGAAACTGGCTGCGGGGCAGTGCATGGAAGTGGAGTTTTCAGCCGAAGATGCCATCCGCACCGAGAGGGCATTTCTGGTTGAAGCTCTTGAATGTGCGGCCAAGGCAGGAGCGCGCATACTGAATGTTCCAGATACGGTTGGCTATACGACACCAGATGAAATCCATGATTTGTTTTCATTTCTGATTGCCAATGTCCGGGGTGCTGAACAGGCAATTTTCAGTACCCATTGCCATGATGATCTAGGCATGGCCGTAGCCAATTCAATTGCTGCGGTACGAGCCGGGGCCAGACAGGTGGAAGGCGCTATCAATGGCATTGGTGAGCGAGCCGGCAATTGTGCACTGGAAGAAATTATGATGATCTTTGCCACGCGCGAGGATGTTCTGGAAGCCAAGACCAATGTGGATACGACTAAAATCCACGCAGCAAGTCAGATGCTTTGCAAGATAACCGGAAACCCGGTTCCAAGAAACAAGGCCATTGTCGGGCGTAATGCTTTTGCCCATGAAGCCGGTATTCATCAGCACGGCGTACTTAATGATCGCAGAACTTATGAAATCATGACCCCCGAAGCCATTGGACTGCCGGGTAATGCCCTTATTTTGGGCAAGCACAGCGGCAAACATGCACTGGCAGCTCGGGCCAAAGAGCTTGGCTGTGAAATTGCCGAAAATGAATTGTCCAAGGTGTTTAGCGCGTTCAAAACTCTGGCCGATGAAATTGGCGAAGTGGCGGATGCGCAACTGATTGATCTGATATTTGGAGAAACAGGAACCAACAGCCAGGTCTGGCAGCTAAAACGGGTAGAAATGCGCGCGGCCCATGGAACCAGCATCGAGCCATTTGCCCGCGTCGAGCTTGAACATCCGGCACGGGGGCTGGTTACAGACATTGCCACCGGTGAAGGCCCGATTCACGCAGCTTTTAACGCCGTACAGCACATTACAGGCATTACCGCCACGGTAGAAGAGCTGACCATCAATCATGTGGGAAGCAAGGGACGAACTGATTGTATTTCAGACATTGTGCTTAACATTGAAAATGAGAGCTTTGCCGGACGTTCGCGCACCCGTGACGTAATACCGGCCGGCGTTGAATCATATGTTGATGCCATCAACCGCGCCATAGCCCGGCAAGGTCGGGATGAATTTGGACAAGTAACAAGACAGCAAAGCGTGGCCTGACAGCCCCAAGGAGAAAATTATGAGTATTTCAGAGGCAAAATTCATCTGGCAGGACGGGCGCATGATCCCGTGGGCGCAGGCTACCACCCATGTTCTTAGCCATGGCCTGCATTATGGCACTGCCATGTTTGAGGGCATACGGGTATATGACACTCATCAAGGCCCGTGCGGATTTAGGTTAAGCGAACATGTATTGCGGCTGTTTGCATCGGCCAAGATTTACGCAATGGAAATTCCATTTGAGCCTGAGGAACTTATTGAGGCATGTCTTGAACTTGTGCGCGCCAACGATCTTTTAAGCGCCTATTTACGGCCCATTGCATATTTTGGATATGGGGATATTGGAGTTGCTCCTGGTACAAACACGCCGGTAAATGTTGCTATTGCTGCTTTTCCTTGGGGTGCGTATCTGGGTGAGGACGGGCGGAAAAACGGAGTTGATGTCTGTGTTTCTTCATGGCGGCGGCCGGCTCCGGGAACCCTGCCGATGGCAGCCAAGGCCGCCGGTAATTATTTATCTGGCTTTTTAATTTCACGGGAAGCAAAACGCAATGGATTTGCCGAAGGAATAGCTTTGGATATAGATGGGCGCCTATCCGAAGGCGCAGGAGAAAACCTGTTTATTGTCAAAGACAACACCCTTTTTACACCGCCTGCTTCCTCATCAATTTTAAGCGGGATCACTCGCGACACGGTAATGCAATTGGCTAAGAGGAACGGCCTTGCGGTTAATGAGCAATCATTGCCCCGCGAAATGCTATATGTGGCAGATGAGTTGTTCTTCACTGGAACTGCTGCCGAGATCACCCCGATACGCTCGGTTGATGGAAGCCCCACCAGATCAAATGGCTGCGGCCCAATTACCAAAACCCTTCAGGATCAGTTCTTTGGGCTGTTTTCCGGAAGCACAAAAGATACCGAAGGCTGGTTGGAACCTGTTTATAAGGAGGACAATCATGTCAGCAAAATCGCTGTTTGAAAAAGTATGGGACAGCCATCTGGTTTGCGAGCAAACCGCAGAGCATCCGGCTATTCTTTATATTGATAGGCATCTGGTTCATGAGGTTACCTCACCGCAAGCCTTTACCGAGTTAAGGCAAAGGGGGCTGAAATTACGGTGTCCGGAGCGAACCTTTGCCACTATGGATCATTCAACACCCACCGTGCCGCTGGCCGCAGATGGCTCGCCGGTTTATGCCAGCGAAGCCAGCAGATTGCAGGTTCAGACCCTGCATGAAAATTGCCAGCAATTCGGTATTGAGCTTTTTGGCTGGGACAGTCCCAATCGGGGAGTTATTCATGTAATGGCACCCGAACTTGGCCTGACCCTGCCGGGCATGACCATTGTCTGTGGGGACAGTCATACTGCCACCCACGGGGCGTTTGGCGCTTTGGCCTTTGGCATTGGAACCACCGAAGTTGGCCATGTGCTGGCCACCCAATGCCTGTTACAGCACAAACCAAAATCAATGCTGGTCACGATTGATGGTAAATTGCCACCCAATGCCAGTGCCAAGGATATTGCGCTTAGCGTTATTGCAAAACTGGGCGCCAGCGGCGGAGTTGGTTATGTCATTGAATATGCAGGAGAAGCCGTGCGCTCACTTGATATGGAAGCTAGAATGACCCTGTGCAATATGACCATAGAAGCAGGTGCCCGTGCCGGCATGATTGCCCCTGATGAAGTTACATTTGCCTGGTTGCAAGGCAAAAAACATGCCCCTTCGGGAATAAAATGGGAGCAGGCAATTAGCCAATGGCAAAAGCTGCGCAGCGATAAAGACGCAAAGTTTGACGCACAAATAACACTCAATGCCAGCTTAATAGAACCGATGATCACCTATGGCCCGTCACCGGATCTGGCAATGCCTGTAAGTGGAACAGTCCCAAAACCCATTGATGAGGTTGAACAACAGGGTCTTGATTATATGAATTTTTCATCTGATCAGCCGCTTCTTGGCCAAAGTGTAGACGTGGTCTTTATCGGTAGCTGCACCAATGGCCGCATTAGCGATCTGCGAGATGCTGCCCGTATTTTGCTGCGACACAAAATTCATCAGAGGGTAAGAATGCTGGTGGTTCCGGGATCTGAACAGGTAAGAAGACAGGCTGAAGATGAGGGGCTGGACGAAATATTCAAAAACGCAGGAGCCGAATGGAGACTGCCCGGATGCTCCATGTGCATTGCCATGAACGGTGATCAGGCCGAGGCCGGGCAATTGGTGGTTTCCACCTCTAACCGAAACTTTGAAGGCAGGCAGGGAAAAGGCGCAAGAACTGTGCTTGCCTCTCCGGCAACAGCCGCCGCCTGTGCCATTTGGGGGCAGATAGCTGATCCCAGACCATTTATGGAGCTGCCCCATGTCGCATAAAAAATTCACCCGCCTGGTCTCCAAAACTGTGATACTGCCTCAGGAAAACATCGATACAGATCAAATAATTCCAGCAAGGTTCCTAACCACAACCAGCCGGGGCGGTTTGGGCCGGGCTGCATTTTATGATTGGCGCTTTGATGCAGATGGACAAGCCAAAGCCACCAACCCATTTGCTAAATTTGAGCCTGAATCACATCAAATTCTGGTGGCGGGGGCTAATTTTGGCTGTGGCTCGTCCCGTGAACACGCGCCATGGGCCTTGTTTAATTACGGGTTCAGGGCCGTAATCAGCACTAAAATTGCAGATATATTCAAAAGCAATGCACTTAAAAACGGAATCGTTCCAATTGAAATTCCCGCACAGCGACACAATGATCTGATGGGCCGGGTTGCAGCAGAACTCATAATAGATTTGGAGCATTGCAAGATTGAGCTTCCCGGTCATTGGACGGAGAGTTTTTTAATCGACCCCTTTGGCAGGCGCTGCCTGCTTGATGGCGTTGATCCGCTGGATTTTTTGCAGGCCCGTGAAGCTGACATATCAAAATTTGAGGCCAGAGCACTATGAGCTATCAAATTGCTGTTTTGCCCGGCGATGGTGTCGGGCCCGAAGTAAGCAATGCTGCAATGCAGGTTTTGGCCGCTTTGGCGCAAAAATACGATATTGAACTAGAATGTCGTGAATATGTATTTGGCGGTGCCGCTATCGATGCCTGCAATAACCCCCTGCCCGATGTAACTCTAACGGCCTGCCAGCAGGCAGATGCAGTATTTCTTGGTGCTGTTGGTGGCCCGAAATGGGATGGCGGAGCCATGCGTCCCGAAGCGGGACTGCTGGATTTACGTCAAAAACTGGGCCTGTTTGCCAATTTGCGCCCGGTCAAGCTGCACCCGGCACTGGCTGAATATTCTCCGCTAAAAGCAGAGCGTATCAAGAATGTAGACATTTTGATTTTGCGCGAACTGACCGGCGGACTGTATTTTGGTGAAAAGCAACGAAAAAATAATCAGGCCAGTGATCTTTGCTCCTATTCCAAGTATGAAATTATCAGAATTGCCAAAGTGGCATTTGAGGCCGCCCGCAATCGAGGCCGTCATGTAACATCAATTGACAAGGCAAATGTATTGGAAACCAGCAGGTTATGGCGTGAAACTGTCTCCTGGCTACAGCAAAGCAGATACCCTGATATTGAACTGCGCCATGAACTGGTAGACTCAGCGGCCATGAAGATAATTACCGATCCACAAACTTATGATGTGATACTTACAGAAAATCTGTTTGGGGACATATTAAGTGATGAGTGTTCGGTTTTAAGCGGCTCTATCGGGCTGCTCGGATCGGCTTCCCTTGGCGCCGGCAAACAAGGTTTGTACGAACCAATTCACGGCTCGGCTCCTGATATCGCCGGGCAGAATATCGCCAATCCGCTAGGTGCAATTGCCAGTGTCGCAATGTTACTGCGCCACAGCCTTAACCACCACAAGGCAGCCATGGCCCTTGATGATGCCATTAACAGGGTTATTAAAAGGGGTGTCCGGACAAGGGATATTGGCGGTGCGGCCTCATGCCAGGAAGTTGCCGACAAAATCATTCACACTATCAATAAATAAAAGCCACTTATTTGATCTGGGATAAATCGCGAACTGCCCCTTTGGACGCATTACTGACCATAGAGGCATAGGCCCGCAAAGAAGTTGATATTTTTCTTGGCCTTGGGATTGCCGGTTGCCATGCTTCCTTTCCCAGATCATTCATGGCTTCTCGGCGCGCATCCAGGATATCATCAGATACATTTAAGTGAATTGAACGGTTTGGAATATCAATTTGAATAATATCGCCCTCTTCAATCAGGCCGATAAGACCACCCTCGGCAGCCTCAGGGGACACATGACCGATGGAAAGGCCAGATGTTCCTCCGGAGAACCTTCCATCGGTAATAAGCGCACAGCTTTTGCCCAGCCCCATTGCCTTCAAATATGAGGTTGGATACAGCATTTCCTGCATGCCGGGGCCGCCCTTTGGCCCTTCATAGCGGATAATGACAACATCACCACTTTGGATATCTTTGCCCAGGATGCGTTTTACGGCTTCTTCCTGACTTTCGCAGATTTTGGCCGGGCCGCAAAAAAACCATATGCTTTCGTCAACACCAGCAGTTTTTACCACACAGCCCTGTTCGGCAAGATTTCCCTTCAAAACCGCCAGACCACCATCAATGGTAAAGGCATGTTGCACCGAGCGAATAACCCCTGATTTGCGATCCTTATCCAATTGCGAATAGCGATTGCTCTGGCTAAATGCTGTTGTGGTGCGCCGACCACCGGGAGCAGCCAGATAAAATTCTTGAACCCTGGCATCATCAGACCGTGAAATATCCCATGAATTGATCACTTCTTCCATGGTTTTACCCAAAACTGTTGGCGCATCACCATTAAGCAGGCCACCAGCCAGCAACTGACCAAGAATCGCAAAAACGCCACCAGCCCGGTGCACATCTTCTATGTGAACATCCAAGGCTGCCGGAGCCACCTTGCAAAGACAGGGAATTTTTCTGGATAAAGCATCCATATGCTCAAGCGTAAAATCAACTTTTGCCTCTTTGGCAATGGCTAAAAGATGCAAAATAGTATTGGTGGAGCCACCCATTGCAATATCAAGCGCCATGGCGTTTTCAAAAGCTGCAAAATTAGCAATACCCCGTGCAGAAGCAGTGCGATCTTCCTGCTTGTAAAACCGTTCGGTCAATTCAACAATTCGTCTGGCTGCCTGTAAAAACAGTTGTTTGCGGTCACTATGTGTTGCCAGCAAAGTACCATTTCCCGGTAAGGCCAGACCAAGGGCCTCGGCCAGACAATTCATTGAATTAGCGGTAAACATGCCTGAACATGAACCACAGGTTGGGCAGGCATTTTGCTCTATCTCAGTAATTTGCGCATCTGAAACATCGGGATTTGCAGCCTGCACCATGGCATCAACCAGATCCAAAGCCTGCTCCTGCCCTTCCAGCACCACTTTGCCGGCCTCCATTGGCCCGCCGGTTACAAAAATCACCGGAATATCAAGTCGCATGGCGGCCATCATCATGCCCGGAGTAATCTTGTCACAATTAGAGATGCAGATCATGGCATCAGCACAATGAGCATTGAGCATATATTCCACTGAATCGGCAATTAAGTCTCGTGATGGCAGGGAATACAACATTCCATCATGACCCATTGCAATGCCATCATCGACTGCAATTGTGTTGAACTCTTTTGCTATTGCCCCATTGGCTTCGATTTCACGGGCAACCATCTGCCCCAAATCTTTTAAGTGCACATGACCCGGTACAAATTGAGTAAAGGAATTTACAACGGCAATAATGGGTTTACCAAAATCCTCATCCCTCACCCCTGTTGCCCGCCACAGGCTGCGCGCACCAGCCATATTACGGCCATTAGTGGATGTATTAGAGCGATAAGGAATCATAGCAAA
Organism: Robiginitomaculum sp.; assembly: GCA_015485155.1. Taxonomy (GTDB): domain Bacteria; phylum Pseudomonadota; class Alphaproteobacteria; order Caulobacterales; family Maricaulaceae; genus Robiginitomaculum_B. The sequence goes on from WFUF01000016.1 coordinate 95,420, forward strand.
TATCTTTAACTACTTTTAGCAAACAATTTACAATCAATATGGCCGCGATAAATTTTCCAACATCGGGAAATGACGAACATTCAGCGTAACAAGCTTTCGCTTACTGATTTTAGCACTGGCGGCAATCAATGCATCAGCCAAGCCAACATTATGGCTTGCTCTGAACTCGTGCACAAACAGCCCCGCTTGAACTGCAATTTCCGAAGTTACCGGAACCAGTGTTGAAACCCCCAACATTTTCTCAAGAGCAAACCTCTCTTCGCCATCCCGGACACCTGCAAATAACTCAGCAACCGTAATTGCTGAAATAGCAGGCGTATCATTCATGGCAATAATGAATTGCAGAGCCTTTGGCTTGCCGCGCAAGAAATCAATAAAAATACATGTATCCAGCAATAACGACATCAATCCCGATCCAGTGACCGGCGAATATCGACCATCTCACTTTCAATATTATCCCGGTTTTTCCATAATCCGGCACTACGCCGGTAAACCGTTTTCCAATCTTGATTATTAGCCGCATCAATCAAAAAAGCACTGACCGCCTGCCGAACCAGACTGCTACGGCGTTTGCCCTGACGTTTGGCCAGCTCATCCAACTGGCGAATTTGCTCTTCTTCGAGATATATCTGTGTACGGTTCATACAATAACATACACCATAAACATACATCACTGCAAGCTTAAGGTCAGGATTTGGTGGCGTTAATTGATTGTGCGCCTTTAGGGGCTTTAACCGCTTTCGGCAAACAATTCCCGGCCGATCAACCAGCGACGGATTTCCGAAGTGCCAGCTCCGATCTCATATAATTTGGCATCACGCAAAAGCCTACCGGTTGGGTATTCATTGATGTAACCATTTCCGCCCAAAATCTGAATCGCCTCCAGCGCCATCCAGGTTCCAGCCTCAGCAGCATAAAGAATGGCCCCGGCTGCATCTTTTCGCGTAGTTTGCCCGGCATCACAGGCTTTTGCTACAGAATAAACATAGGCACGTGTCGCATTCAGCCGCACATACATGTCCGCGAGCTTGCCCTGCATTAGCTGAAACTCGCCAATGGATTTGCCGAATTGCTTGCGGTCATGCACATAGGGCAAGACCACATCCATACAGGCCTGCATAATTCCGATGGAACCGGCGGCAAGCACTGTGCGTTCATAATCAAGGCCAGACATTAATACGCCAACCCCGCCGCCCAGCGGCCCCATTATGTTTTCTTCGGGTACTTCGCAATCTTCAAACACCAACTCGCAAGTATCCGAGCCACGCATGCCGAGCTTGTCCAGTTTCTGCGCCGTGGAAAAACCTTTCATGCCCTTTTCAATCAAAAAGGCAGTAATTCCCCGCGACCCGGCATCAGGATCTGTTTTGGCATAAACCACCAGCACATCGGCATCGGGGCCATTGGTTATCCACATTTTATTGCCATTCAGGATATATTGATCGCCTCGCTTCTCAGCTTTAAGACGCATGGAAACCACGTCAGAACCGGCACCTGGCTCAGACATGGCAAGCGCCCCTAAGTGCTCGCCAGTAATCAATTTATGCAGGTATCGGCCCTTTTGCTCAGGGTTCGCCCAACGGCGGATCTGATTAACACATAGATTGGAATGAGCGCCATAAGACAAGCCAACAGAAGCAGAAGCCCGGCTGATTTCCTCCATGGCCAATGCATGCTCAAGATAGCCAAGGCCAGAGCCGCCATCTTCTTCTTCCACCGTAATGCCAAGCAGTCCCAAAGCACCCATTTGGGGCCATAAATCACGAGGAAAAGTATTGGTTTTATCAATCTCCTCGGCACGTGGAGCAATATTATCTGCAGCAAAGTTTGCAACAGTGTCACGTATCATATCAGCGGTTTCGCCAAGATGAAAATCAAAAAGTCTGGATGTATTTTTTATCATAGGCACTGCTGTACTCCGAGTACGACCCGGTTTCAAGAACCAGAATGTTATCAAGTCCGGCAATATAACATTAACCGAGTTTAGAAGGCTGGTTTTAACAGACTGATGAGAAAATCAGGACAACTTGCAGGAAGATTATGTGATAATATGCCAAAGACGCATGAAATAAAAGCTCTGATACGTGCTCTTATTAGTGACCAGCGCGGCAATACAGCCATGTTTTTTTCTCTTGCCCTGTTGGGCATTGCACTGGTCATCGGGCTTGGTCTGGATTTTTCCAGAGCGCAAAACACCAAAACCAGCCTGCAAAATGCTGCTGATGCAGCAGCGCTGGCAATTGCGCGCGATCTTGATGTTGACGCAGACAATCTGCAAACAAGAGCCACTGACTTTTTCAATGCCAATTTCACCGGACAATCATTTGGGGTTAATTCAATAGTAAGCGCACAGGAAATTGAAAATGGTGCCGGGGTCAGGGTAACTGTTACATCCGAAATAGAAACCGCATTTGCAGCCCTGGCCGGCATAGAATACTTTACCGTAGGCACTGTTGCCGAAGTCATGTATTCCGCCTCCAAAGTTGAACTAGTGCTGGCGCTGGACAATACCGGATCAATGGGGTGGAATGGTAAGATTGAAACCCTGCGTCAGGCTTCCACGGATCTGGTAGATCAGCTTCTACCCGAAGGTTCAGCCGAAGAGAATGTAAAAATCGGCGTGGTTCCGTTTAACTATATGGTGCGTCTACCTACCAGCTATAAGAACCAGAGCTGGATGAAATTTGATCTGGTAAGCCCCGGTCACTGGAATGGTTGTGTGGCGCCGCGCAAACCTCCCCATGACACCAGAGACAGCAGCCCCAATACCAATTCAAAAAAATTCTTTGCTTTGGATTCCAATGCCTGTCCCTCACAGGAGCTGACTACTTTGACCAGTGACCGTGAAGTCCTGTTGGCTACTATAGATCAGATGGAGGCCAATAACTGGACCTATGTTCCAGAAGGATTAGCGTGGGCGTGGCGGGTGTTATCAAAGAAAAAACCATTGCGTGAGGCTGTGGCCTATTCAGATGAGGACTGGACCAAAATTTTGGTATTGATGACTGATGGTGCCAATACGGTGGAATGGGACTGGCCAGGAGGCATACCTCATCAAACCATCAATACACCAAGCACTCAGGGTGATAATGCCACCGAGCTATTGTGTCAGCGCATAAAGAACAAAGGCATTTATATTTACACCATTGCCTTTGAGGTAAACAATAATAGCACAAGGCAAATGCTTGAAGATTGTGCCACCGAGCCAAATATGTATTTTGACGCTCAAAATCAGGCGCAGCTAATTGCCGCCTTTGCCAAAATCTCCGGTGATATTACCAATTTGCGACTCAGCCGCTAAACCTTCTTGTTTTTTGGCTTATTGAACAAAAAATACAAGGTAACCAAAACCAGCAATATGCCAAACCCGGCCAGACCCGGCCCCTTGATCATATCTGTAAGAGTAACCACCGTCTCGGACTTGCTGGTTTCATAAATGCCACCAGCCCCCAAAATCAGCCCGGAAATACCCATCAGTGTAAACATGCCGGTATTACGTTTTTCCAGCACTTCAAACGGCTGGTCACGAGGTTCCGCCAATTCACTGGACAGGCTTTGCGGGCTCGGCTCATCCCCTTCATCAAAATCCATAACCGGAGGAACATCATCAAAAATACGATCGGCAAAATCCAAAGCCAAGACATCTTCATCAAGAGCAGTTGGCGGAGATTTAGGTTCATCATCAGATATTGGCGGAAGATCCTCAAACTCCGGCTCGGCTGCAAGAGGCTCCTCCACCTCTGTTTCCATACTGTTCTGAATGTCCTTATCATCATCCAGAGCCGTATCTTTTTTAATTTCTTCATCAGAATCGTTAAGTTCCACCGCAATTGAAGCCAGTCTCCCAGAAATATTTTCTGCAACTTCACGAATAGGAGCCTCTGACTTTTGCTCGTCAAACACACCGCCCAATGGAACCAGTTTTTCAGTGGATGTATCTGTTTGCTCTTCTGCTTCCTGCTTTGGTTCTTCGTCTTTTGGCTTTGCTTCTGCGATATTTGCAGCCTCTTCTTGTTCCGGATCATCATCAGAATAAATTATTTCCGGTTCAATATCCGCCTTTGGCTTCGAGGAAAACAGTATGCCGTCTTCGTTTATATTATCGGCAGTCAGCAAAGAACCAAGAGCTGCTGAGTTTGACAAATCAATGGATACTTCCACAGAATTTTGTTCATCAGCATGTTTTTTGCTGTCTGCTTCAATTAAACCGGCAAGCTCCGTGTCACTTTCTGGTTGCAGACGGGCGCTTGGAGCCAGAACTACACCTTGTTCTACGTCTAAAAATCGTGCTTTTTCCGCAGTACGACGACGCACCAGAGCATCAAGAACTACTTCATGGCCACCAAGGTGAGCTTTTCTCCACACATCGAATGCAGCAGCAGAACCAAGAATATTCCCCTCATTCAAATACCTAACCACATCCGAACTGGCAAAATTATCCATGCCGATATTAAAGGCTAAAGACAATAAGGCATCCATTTGCGCCTGTGACAGCGGAGCAAAAATACAATCCTTAATCTTTGGCGCTAATTGAGACATGTCCCAAATCAGGAGGGTTTCTGCGTCCTTTTCGTCAACAATCCCGCCTTCTTTCGCCGAAACCGTGTGGCCATGACCAATCACCCATATTCCATTTGGTAACAGGGTTGCATTGGCCCGAAAGCCCTCAAATGCCTTAATCAGCGCCAGGCCAGCATAGGAAATTGGTGCAGTTTTAGTCATATTGCGTCTCACAACGAAACAGATTGGCTATAGTTCAGTCCTGTTCCTGCAAGCTGCGGGCCGAAGGGCTAATGTGCCCAATTAATAGGCCATGACCTTAAAACCCGGGAAGTTTTCGCAGAACTTCAACGGAATCAGTAGCGGTGAAACTGGCATAAAACCCGCCACCTGAACCGCCGCCAATAACATATAACCCGGCACCTGCTGCTATAGCGCCAGCTCCGGTGCGCGGTGCCGACAGATCCGGGCCTCGCGACCAATTTCCGCTATCCGGATCCAAGACCCAATGGTCTTTTAAGGTTTCGCCACGGCCACCGCCCCTGCCGCCCATTACATGAATTTTGCCGTTAAATACTGCTGCTGCATGGCCGGAGCGAGCCAGAGGCAGCGGCGCTCCTGTCCGCCATGTTGCGGTGGAAATATTAAATATATCCAGCCTGTTAGAAGGAGAACTGGCAGAACCGCCACCAATAAAATAAATATCATCACCCAAGGCCAGAGCAACACCGCCACGGCGGGCAACAGGCCCGCCCTCAAGCAATTGCCACTGATTGATTGCTGGATCAAATATGGCCATTTGATTGGCAATATCACCGGAGCCGCCTATTGCGTATAGCTTCCCCTTGGCTGCAACCATGGAAAATGCCGCCCGGCTGCCCGGCATGGCCGGAGCCTGCACCCATTCGCCACCGGCTTCGTCATAGCTCCACATTTCGTTGCCTGGGCTACCATCTCCATCTGCCGCATAACCACCGGCAGCATATAGTTTCCCATTTAGAGCCGCCAGACCAAATTGCTCCAGACCTACGGGCAAGGCTGCAATACTGCGCCAACTGCCTGCCGCCGGGTTATAACGCTCGGCCACGCTCATTGGTGCAAGCCTCCCGGCACCACCAACCGCATATATTTTACCATCCATTTGCGCCACAGCCAAAGCCGCACGGGCAGTTCCCATCGACTGGCCTTCGCTCCATCCTTGAGCAAAGCCAAAACCGGGAACCAACAACAAGATCACAAAGGCAATTACGCGCATGAGAAATTCCTCAATTTGAAAGAACCAGCGCCGCCAGCCCTAAAAACACAAAAAAACCAACAACATCAGTCACAGTGGTCACAAACACACTAGAGGCCACCGCCGGATCAGCATTTAACCGCTTCAACCCAAGGGGCACCAGCACGCCGGCACTTCCTGCAACAATATGGTTTACAACCATAGCCGATGCAATGACCATGGCCAGAGTAAGCGATTGAAACCAGATCAATACAATAATAGCCATAATAATGGCAAACAAAAGGCCATGCACGAAACCGGCCAGAGTTTCCCGCCAGATAATTCTTCTGGCATTTACTGCAGTGATCTCGCGCATTGCCAAAGCCCGCACCGTTACCGTCAGCCCCTGAGTGGCAGCATTGCCACCCATAGAGGCCACAATCGGCATTAACACCGCTAATGCTATAACTTTCTCCATAGAACCTTCAAAAATAGAAATTACCATGGAGGCCAGAATAGCCGTTGCCAAATTCACAAGCAGCCATGGCGCCCTGCCCAAGACCACATCCAGCACCCTGTCGCCGACACCGGCCTCAGAAACCCCGGCTAAAGCCAGCAAGTCCTCGGTGTGCTCATCTTGCATCACCTCCACCATGTCATCCATGGTCAACATGCCCACTAACCGGCCAAAATCATCTGTTACCGGGCTTGATGGAAGGTCATATTTCTCAAATAAATAAGCAGCATCCTCTTTATCTGTTTCCTGCGTCACCAGAACCTGTAAATCGGTCATCAGGTCTTTTAGCTTCACCTGATTTTCTGCACGCAACAAAGCAGACAGGGCAATTTTTCCTATGGGGCGATAGGACGGATCAACCACATATATTTCGTAAAATATCTCCGGCAACTGCTCTTTTGGCATTTCCCGAATAGCATTAACCGCCTGTTTTGCCGTAAAGAATTTCGGCAGCGCAATAAATTCGCGTTGCATCAGCCGGCCGACACTATCCTCATTAAATGACAAGGAGTGTTCAAGTGCTACCCGGCTTTTTGGATCGACCTCATCTAAAACTTCGGCGCGAAAATCATCATCCAGATCCTCAACTACCTGTACCGCATCATCAGACTCAAGCTCGCCAATGGCATCTGCTACGGTTTTAGCATCAAGGTCCTCAACCACGTCCTCAAGCAGATCGTCAGAAAGCTCACTTAAGACCTCTCCGGAGAAAACCGATGGAATGGTCTTGGCTAATTGCTTTAGCTGATCTGAGGGCAATTGCTCTATCACATCAGCCGCATCAGCCGCATGCAAATCCGCCAGTGCCGCAGCCCCTGCCCCGGCATCATTTTTGTCAAGAGCATCAAAAAGCAAAGCCAGCGCGTCCACATTTACGTCAACGCCGCTGGTTTGCTCGCGATCCTTGCTGTGCTGGCTTTGCTCTGTCATGACCTGCCTTTGATAATAAGATAGTTGTGTCTATAAGCCCAGAATAAGAGCCAGATTACCATAGGCTTATCCAGGCTCGCGATCAGCCCAATGGTATGAAACAATTTTATTTAATGTGTAAGCCTGTTTTTTGATCAAAAACAAGTTGCATCTAATCTTATATCTATATAACTAGATATATGGATACAAAAGAAGTAATAAGCGCCCTAGATGCACTTGCACAGGAAAACAGGCTGGCTGTTTTTCGTCTGCTTATTAAAATTGCCCCAGATGGCATGATGGTCGGAGACATTGGGCGCAAGATGAAAATACCAGCGACCACCTTGTCTTTTCATCTCGATAAATTGCGACAGGCAGAACTGATTGACAAGCACCGCGAAGGCCGGGCCAGTATTTACACCGCAAACTATACGACACTGGTTGGCGCCATAAAATATCTTACGGAAAACTGTTGCAGGGATAGTGAACAAATGCCCTGCCATATCATCATAAAAGGCAAGGCGGATTGCCAACAATGAAAACAAATAGATTATCATTTCTGGACAGATATTTAACCCTATGGATTATCATGGCAATGATGTCAGGAGTAGCTCTGGGTAGTGCTTTTACTGATTTTCCTCTATGGTTGAACAGTTTAAGCTTTGGCAGCACCAATATTCCAATTGCCTTTGGCCTGATCCTGATGATGTACCCGCCATTGGCAAAAGTACGCTATGAACAACTGCCAGGCGTCTTTCTTGACAAGCGTGTTTTATTGCTATCGCTGTTGCAGAACTGGCTTATCGGCCCGGTATTGATGTTTGTGCTCGCCGTTAGTTTTCTGGCTGATTATCCGGCATATATGACTGGCTTAATCTTGATTGGACTGGCTCGCTGTATTGCAATGGTCATAGTATGGAACCAACTGGCCGGTGGCAGTCGCGAATATGCGGCGGCTCTTGTGGCATTTAACAGTATTTTCCAGATTTTATTTTTTAGTGTCTATGCATGGTTTTTCCTGTCCGTATTGCCTGAGATACTCGGCTTGCAGGGACAAATAATCAATGTCAGTTTTGCCATGATTGCTCAATCAGTAATGATTTATCTTGGCATTCCTTTTCTCGCAGGCTTTCTTACCAGAAAGGTACTGATTAGCCGCAAGGGAATTGACTGGTATACAACAAGGTTTGAGCCGCTCATCAGCCCGATCACCCTGATTGCCTTGCTTTTTACCATAATTGCCATGTTTAGCCTAAAAGGAGCCATGGTTCTGGAATTACCTTTTGATGTGCTGCGTATTGCGATTCCGTTGACGATTTATTTTGTAGTAATGTTCCTTGTAAGCTTTGCCATGGGCAAGTGGATTGGTTCTGACTATGAGCGCACGACGTCTATTGCCTTTACTGCTGCCAGCAATAATTTTGAACTGGCAATTGCCGTTGCAATTGCTGCTTTTGGTCTGGCTTCACCAGTAGCATTTGCCACCGTAATCGGGCCTCTTGTGGAAGTTCCGGTATTGGTTTTGCTGGTTAGTGTTGCGCTTTGGCTAAAACGCAAATGGTTCGGATTTAGGTAGCAAATATGAAAACAGTTCTGTTTCTTTGTGTGGCCAACAGCGCCCGCAGTCAGATGGCTCAAGGGCTTGCACAACATTATTTAGGCGACAGGATAACAGCTTTGAGCGCCGGATCTGAGCCATCGGGCGAGGTTAACCCGCTGGCCATTCAGGTAATGCAGGATGCCGGTATTGATATCAGCGAACAATTTTCAAAATCTGTTGATGATATTGATCTTGATGAAATTGATATTGTGATAACGCTTTGCGCCGAAGAGGTCTGCCCGGCAGCTCCTGGAAAATTTATGCGGTTGCATTGGCCGATTTCAGATCCGGCTGCTCTTGATACTGAACAGGCATTTGCAACAGCACGGGATTTAATTTTAGAAAAACTAATGAATGATCTGCCCGAATAACAGGCTTAACCTTAGGGCCAGCGCTAAAGGTCAGCATAATTTTTGCTGTCCCTTGAGTGATACTTAAAAAACCCTGTAATCAGGTAATGCCCCTATAAAAGGGGGTATTACGGAGGCGCGCCATGGGCCAGGGGAAGGCAGGGCTTGATAATGGCCAATTGCGCCTCTGAAAGCCAAAAAAAAACATCCATGACAAATCTCCTTTGCCATGATGAATCACAAATCAACCCAACTGGGAATCCCCGAATTTAATAGCTCCTAAGTCTAGCCACACCACAGACGGCCAATAACCCCTTGTTCAGTAATATCAAGATTAAGGCGCTTAGGGTTATGGTCTTGTGTGATCATCTGCCCAGGCAATATAATCCGGATCAATTGCCGAAAACTACGACTCCTCAAAGACGCCAGCGCCTGTCCTTGCAAAAACGACAGCTCACTGGCCCCGCAATCACCTGCCTGTGCCTTTTGCCGGTCATAGCTGCCGGTGACAGATTCGGTGCCGGTGGCTGAACGGCGCAGCCCCTGAAGCGGTTGTATTGTGCTGGTACTGACCGGTGTGCGTGGTGCAGCTTTTGGCGGTGCAAAGCCGCCATTTATGTCGCTGTCAGGGGCGGACTGTGGCGCAGGATGTTCAATATCAGCGGATTGCTTACGGCCATAAACTTCTGCTCTCTCCTCCGGCGTAAGGCAGGCGGCGAGAAAAACCGGAAGCAAAAGCGCCAAAACAATCATGTTCTGATTCTGCAAACAGGCCATGCTCAACTCCGTATTTAATCAGGCCATGTTCTTCCACACACCTGATTCGTTCTGCTTCCAGTATAATACGGTTTGCCCCTTTGCCTTAGAGCGTTTCCAAAGTTCTCTGGCCTGTTGTACCGCTGCCTCATCAGCACCATCGAACATCAAGATAATCCGCTCATATCCTTCGAATTTATCCGGATCAGCCCCATCCAGCAAAATGGAAATTTTTGCATCATTCTCATTGTGCGCACCAGTACTTAACAATACCGGCTGCAGGTGTGCGCGCGGCGTATCAGCAGTTCCATGCGGCAGAAAACTGTCTTCACGCCACGTCCACAGCCATTCATCCAGCCATTTTATGCGTTCAGAATCTGGTGAACTGATCAGTACCCGCCAGTTTCTGGCGAGACTTTTCTCAAGCAGTCCAGGCAGAACCTGATCCAGCGGGGTGCGCTCCAGATGATAGAACCAAAGCTCCATCACCTTTGCCTAGCTTTCGTGGTATTCGGCAATAAAGCGATCCAACAAACGCACACCAAAGCCAGTCGCCCACACGGACTCTCTTGGGTCTGGGCGCTTCTCTTTCCATGCCATGCCGGCAATGTCTATGTGTGCCCACGGCACATCACCGACAAAACGCTGCAGGAATTGCGCAGCCGTAATTGAACCTGCTGTCGGGCCGCCAATATTCTTCATATCGGCATTAGGCGTATCAATCAGCTTGTCATAACCGGAACCCAAAGGCAGACGCCATACGGGCTCCCCGGATAATTTGCCCGCAGAAGTCAAGTCTCCAGCCAGACTATCATCATTGCAAAAAAGACCTGCATTTTCATGACCAAGAGATACAATAATAGCCCCGGTTAGGGTCGCAAGATCAATAATCCTGCTCGGCTTAAAACTGGTTAGACCATACCAAAGCGCATCCACCAACACCAACCTGCCTTCAGCATCAGTATTTTGTATTTCAATGGTTTGACCATTGGCAGAAGTTACAATATCGCCGGGACGGGTAGCCAGCGCATCGGGCATATTCTCTACAAGTCCGACAATGCCAATGACATTGGCTTTGGCTTTGCGGCCGGCCAGCGACCGCATAGCACCGGTTACCGCTGCCGCACCGCCCATATCTCCTTTCATGTCCCACATGCCATTACCGGGTTTTAAGGAGATGCCACCAGTGTCAAAGGTTACGCCCTTGCCGACTAATACCACGGGAGCTTCGCCTTTGGGGCCGCCAAACCATTTCATTATCGCCAGCTTGCTGCCATATTTTGAACCCGCGCCCACACTGAGCAAAGCATTCATACCAAGCTTGCCCATATCTTTTTCATCAAGAATCTCAATTTCAAGACCATTCTTTGATAAAGACTCTACCCGCTCAGCAAAGCTTTCAGGATGAATCATATTTCCAGGCTCGGAAACCAAGTCACGGGCCAAATGCACACCTTCTGCGACCTCATCCAACAAGGAAAATTCGTCCCTTGCCCGCTTTTTATTGGAGGTTTCAATGCAGATGCTGGTGATTGATGGTTTCTTGTCCTCTTGCAATTTAGTGCGATGTTTATCAAAGCGATAAGCGGCAAGCTTAGCCCCAAACGCAATACGCGCACAATACGAGCCATCAAGATCGCCGGTAATAAACGTCAGTTCCTGTTCACCGCTGGTCAATACCTTTTGCAACACGCCAGCACCAAAAGCCTCCCATGCCAAAGTCATATCATTGTTCTGCTCGCCGACACCTGCGATTATTATCCGGCTGGCGTTAACGCCAACAGGGGCAAGCACTTCGATAATTTGAGCTGGCTTACCACCAAACCGTGAACTGTCGATGGCACGGCGAATCGCACCACCGCTGGCGTCGTCCATGGCATTGGCCGCATCGCTAAATTTGGAACCGGCGAAAATAGCAACACAAACAGCCCCTTTAGTGCTGGCTTGCTCTGTGAACTTGAATTTCATGTTTTTTTCCTGATTTTTTTATAGAACACTATCATTTAGGCATACTAATTTGGATATTGTAACCTGGCCCTGTACAATGGTACACACAAGGCACCTCTTGATACAATATTGGTAACGGACACAAGAGCAATAGAGAAGCCTGCAGATGCAATTAACGGACAAGCCTTAAGTGACCTTATTACAATCCTATTTTTTCAGACAGATATTGCGCCCATTACTGGTCACTTCCTTTGTTCTGGCAATACTTGCCTTATTGACGCAAAGCTTATCATCACTCGACCTGATTGTGGAAAACCGGGCCAGCCTGATTGCAGTGCTGAAAATCACTCTTCTCGCATTGCCGCAATTGTTTGCCATAATCCTTCCCTTTGCCATTTTTATTGCGATCGGTTACGCAATACAGCAATTACAAAGTGACAATGAGATTATGGTTGTATATGCAGCCGGAATGACCCAGTGGCAAATTCTTTCACCTGCCCTGCGCGTAATCAGCTATGCTGTACTTGTTAATCTGCTACTAAATTTGTTTGCGCAGCCCATGGCTTTTCGATCCATGCGCGAAACTATCTATCAGGTAAGATCCGATCTTGCCACAGCAATAATCCGTCCGGGAGAATTCGTATCACCAGCGGTAAACTTAACAATATTCGTTAGAGAAATGAATAATGGCCTTATGTCAGATGTGTTTATTCACGACGGCAGAGACGAAGAAAACCCTATGACCTTCTTTGCAAAATCAGGGGCCTTTGCCAATATATCTGAAAACCCCTCGATTACCCTGAACAACGCATCAAGGCAGAACCTGTCTGAAGACGGGGTGCTGGAATTTTTACAATTTTCAAGCACCTCATTTGAACTGAACGGGGTTATAGAGCCACAAGGGGAGTTACTTTATAAATACTCTGATCGCTATATTAGCGAGCTTTTTAACCCGGATCCGTTAAATTTCTGGGAAATGCAGAATGCAGATAATCTGCGTGCTGAAGGACATTATCGACTGGCATCACCACTTTATAATTATACTTTAGGCCTGCTTGCATTGCTTGCGCTGTTGGGTGGGGAATTCAACAAGCTGGGTTATGGACGCAGACTCATAACGTTTGGCGCCGTGGCACTGGTGGTTCGCCTTGTGGGATTTACACTTACCTCCGCAGCGCAAGACATGCCCGGCTTAAACGCACTGCAATATATTTTTCCGATAATTGTAAGCCTGTTCTGTATTGGCGCCTTGCTGCGCAACAAAAGATCCGTGCCAGAAACATCATTGGCAGGTGCGTAAATGGGTACTTTAAGTCGCTATTTGTATAAACAAACCATTTTGGGCCTGATCCTTGCGTTCACCATAATCATATCTCTGGTGATTTTGATTGATTTTGTGGAATTATCCCGGCAATTCGGTTCCTTTTCCCAGGTCTCAACACTTTCAATCTTGTACTTGAGCCTGCTTAAAATGCCTGGCGTGCTTGAACAGACACTCCCGTTTATTGTGCTGTTTGGCGTAATGTGGAGCATGTTCCGTCTCAACCGGCGCTCAGAGCTAATAGCAATGCGCGCCGCAGGTTATTCAGCATGGAGATTTGTCGCCCCTCCAACAATAATTGCCTTGATCCTGGGTGTGTTAAGCATGACCGCACTTAATCCGGCAGTGGCTGCCTTGAATGAGAAGTTTGAAACAGAGCGCGTAAAAATATCAAGAAGCATCGGTGCGCCAGTATCAGGCAATCAGGAGAACATCTGGATGCGAGAGGCAACACAAACCGGAGCTCTGATTATTCTGGCAAAAGATACCAATCCGCAAACAGCGGAACTATTGGAGACAACCTTCTATTTTTATCATCTTGATGAAACCGGAACACCGGTATTTGAAAACAGAATTGATGCTAAAAGTGCGATACTTAAATCCGGTTTCTGGATACTTGAGGACGCATTTGAAACCCGCCCCAGAGAATTACCAATCCGTCATCAGACTTTTGAAATTCCTACCGACCTTGATACCAACACATTGCTGAAAAAAATTTCTCCCAATCAAACCAATTCATTTTGGAGCCTGCCGCAAATGATTAAAAATGCTCGTGCGGCAAATCTGGATTCAAGTCGCTTTGAATTGCAATGGGGCCGTCTGCTGTCTCTTCCGCTTACCCTGGCAGCCATGGCAATTATCGGTGCTTCATTCAGCTTTAGGCTAAGCCGGTTGGGAGGTGCATTTGGAATGATGATAACTGCCGGTGCCATTGGGTTTTTCCTGTATTTTGCCGGAGACCTTCTTGAAGCATTAGGGGCAACAAGGGTTCTGCCCCCCCTGCTTGCCAGTTGGGCTGCTCCTGCCTTTATTTTCTTTGCTGGTCTGGCTCGCATTACCATCATTGAGGATGGTTGATCCTGTCGCAATTCATGATAAACGTGCAAAATAATATTTGCCTTACCCATGCCATAATACCGACAACAATGTGCTAGAGTAACGAAGAAAACAGCAAAACCAAAGAGAAACGGATACGACATTTATGTTTGACTTTTTATTTCGGCCAAAACTTTGGGGACTAGCTGGTATTTTCTCACTGGCTTTTTTGATGCCAGCTTTTGCCGAAGATCCAGATGTCGCCCCGGATTTTGAGCAAGGAGCTGTGTTCCTTGAGGCCGATGAAATGTTCAAGGACCCGGAGCAGAATCGCTATGTAGCCCGGGGTGACGTTGAGGCCAGATATGAAAACAGAATTTTACGAGCCAATGAGGTCATCTATTTCCCCGATGCCGGCAAAGTCCATGCCAAAGGCTCTGTAATAGTGGTTGAAAGCGATGGAGCGGTTTCTTTTGCTGATGAGGTGGAGTTGGACGAGGATCTGACTACCGGGGTTGCGCTTGGTTTTTTTGCCCGTCTTGAAAACAACGCAAAAGTTGGTGCCACGCACGCTATTCATTCTGATAATGGTCGCGTTAACTCTTTGAGAAAGGCATTTTATACAGCCTGCGAATCCTGCGCGCGCAAAGATGGTACCTCCAGCAAACCAACCTGGCGCCTGCGCGCTCGCGAAGCCATACAGAATCAAGACGATAAAATGTTTTATTATCGCGATGCTGTTCTGGAGGTAAAAGGAGTGCCATTGCTGTATTCCCCGTATTTTGCTCATGCTGACCCAACAGCCGGGCGACGATCCGGGCTGTTATTTCCCAATGTTGGCCAGTCGCAAAAATATGGGTTCTACATTCAGCAGCCATATTACAGGGTTTTATCCGATTACTCCGATTTGACCATTACTCCACGTATATTCACCGGCAAGCGCCCACTCATATTCGGAGAATACCGCCGCAATTTCTATTCCGGATCAGTAAAGATAGACGGCGGCATTACCAAGGAACAAGAGTTTGACGGAGTGGGACAACGCTTTGGACAAGACAAGTTTCGTGGCTATATATTTGGACAGGGAAAGTTTGATATAAACAGTAATACATATTGGGGGTTTGGTGCCGAAGCGGTCAGTGATGATTTGTTTTTCCTGCGCTATGATATTCCATACGGGGAAACTAGGGGCTTGTTCAGGAACAGCTCAAACCGCCTAAGCAATCAATTATACGCCGTACGCCAGACCAGCGATTTTTATGGAAGCATTGCTGCTATTCGCTATCAGGGGCTTCGCGGTGGAGATGTTGACCGGGAGTTGCCAATAGCGGCTCCTTTGGTGGACGTTAAAAAGGTAATAAGCAACACCCCTGTCGGCGGCAAATTCACTGTAGGATTAAATACTGCCGTCCTCACCAGGCTTGATGGTATTGACAGCAGAAGAGCCTCTGTATCTCTGGACTGGGATCGGCGATTTGTCACCAGGAACGGTATTGTTGCGAAGCCCTTTGCTACTGGTCGTGCCGATGTTT
This sequence comes from Robiginitomaculum sp., assembly GCA_015485155.1. GTDB lineage: Bacteria > Pseudomonadota > Alphaproteobacteria > Caulobacterales > Maricaulaceae > Robiginitomaculum_B. The sequence continues at coordinate 111,100 of WFUF01000016.1, forward strand.
ACAGCATACAAAATCAGGAATATGTAGCTGATCTTGGTACGGACACCCAAAGTTTTGGCCGGGCTCTTGGTGTGGTGGGAGCCGAGGTGCGCTGGCCGTGGATAAAACCCGGTAAATCAGTAAACTGGGTGGTCGAGCCTATTGTGCATTTCTCTGCCAGCCCAAATGGCAACGGCGTTGGCACCTTTGATGTTATAACTACTGATAATCTGGGAAATATTGTTCGTACGCCAACCTCATTACTGCCCAATGAGGACAGTCTGGCCGTTGATTTTGATGAAACCAACCTGTTCCGCTCTTCAAGGTTCTCCGGATACGATTTGTGGGAAGATGGCATTCGGGCCAGTGTGGGCGGGCGCATCGGGGCGCGCTGGGGTGAACAGGGATATGCGTCACTAACCGCAGGACAGATATTTCGCTCCAGGGCAAATGCCGGATTTGCAGCTAATTCAGGATTAAGCGGTACAAAGTCTGACTATGTTGCCGGGCTGTCATTTAGCACCGGGCGAACCTTTACTCTTGCATCCCACGCCCGCTTTGACCAAAGCAATATGAGCGTACAAAGGTTTGATGCCAAATTGACTTCATATCTATCCAAAGAAGACCTCGGTCCATTACGGTCTGTGCTTCATTCAGTAAATACCAGCGTTCTTTACACCAATGTTCCAGCAGGAGCAGCCGGCAGTCGGGCCTTTGACGAAATAACTGTATCGGGCCAAACCCTCTTTTCAAAAAACTGGGGCTTTAACTACAGCAATATCTATAATTTTGAAAGCAATGAAAGCCGCAGGTCTTCTATTGGCTTTGTGTATCAGGATGATTGCTCACGTTTTGAACTGGTTTATCAGCGCAGCAATATTCTGGATCGCTCCCTTGCCACAGGAGATTCCATCCGGTTTCGTTTTACTCTTACAACACTGGGTAGCTTTGGTGATTAGGCATTTCCAGCAAAACCGATTGCACAACTCAAATTGGGCGCTATGTTACCCGCCGAGCCGTACCCCTCGCATTTCTTCTGGTAAAAGCCAAACATGACTTTTAAGAGCCCGCTTATTCTCACGATGATGTTCGTGACCGCATTGTTTCCACTAAAAGCTTCCGCGCAAGTTGCAGAAGGTGTTGCTGCAGTCGTCAACGACCAGATAATCTCCACCTTTGATGTTCGCCAGCGCATGCGGTTGATGATTTTATCCACAAGAACCCAGCCAACCGAAGAATCCCTTATTCGCTTTCAAAGACAGGCAATCAGGTCACTGGTTGATGAAAGTCTGAAACTGCAGGAAGCAAAAAAATACGACATCGAGGTCACAGATGCTGAAATTAACCAGCAAATATCCCGGCTTGCCCGCCAGAATGATGTAACAGCAGAATCAATCCGTGATGATCTGCGCAGGGCAAATATTTCTCCCAGGACACTGGAAGATCAGATCAGAGCAGATATTGCCTGGCAAATTCTTATCAATGGTCGTTATGGATCACGCATCCGGGTCAGTAATAATCAAATTGCATTAGAAAAAAAGCGATTTGAAGACAATCTTGCCAAGCCGCAATATCTGGTTTCGGAAATTTTACTTGAATCCCCGGGCCCGCAACAGGATTCAGCCATTTATGCCGGTGGCCTTTCCCTAATCCAGCAAATGCGTGAAGGCGCTCCGTTCGTGGCAGTTGCCCAACAATTCTCCGCCGCGCCGTCTGCTGCCCAAGGTGGTGATATGGGCTGGATTCGCAAAGGTGATCTGCCAGCGGAGGTGGAAAGCGTTTTAGCCCGTATGCAGCCCGGCATGGTTTCTGACCCGATCAAGGTTCCCGGAGGATTTTATATTATCGCTTTGCGTGATCGCAAAGAAGGCGGGTCGCCAAAAATTGCAAATTTCAGACAAATCGTAGCCCCTTTGGAGGCCAAGGATAAATTAGTAAAGGCCTTGTCAAAACTTTCAACTTGCGCTGATACTGACCAAATTCCCAAAACCATCGAAGGTTCCTTTGTAAATCCATTTGACAATATAACCATAAGTGACCTGGCACCGGCATTTCGCTCCATATTGGAGGCCTTGCAACCCAATCAATGGTCACAGCCCATGGATAGCCCCAATGGAGCTGTTTCCATCATGTTATGCAGTAAAGGCTATGGTGAGGACTCCGGCATTCCGTCTTCTGATGAAATTGTCAACCGCTTAACCGACCAGAAGCTAAGCATGATGTCGAGACGGCTATTACGGGATTTACGCAGGGATTCAACCATCGAATACCGAAACTAGAGATTTTATGACAAAACCTGTCCCTTATACGCCCCCAAAAGTATGGAAATGGGATGCTGAAACTGGAGGCCGGTTTGCAAGTATAAACCGCCCGATATCAGGGGCTACTCATGAGAAGAAGCTACCCGTAGGCAAGCACCCCTTTCAACTGTATTCGCTGGCAACTCCAAACGGGATCAAGGTAACTGTGATGCTTGAGGAATTGCTTGCCCTGGGGCATAAGGAGGCTGAATATGATGCCTGGATCATCAATATTATGGATGGTGAGCAATTTGGCAGTGGATTTGTTGAAATAAACCCAAATTCCAAGATCCCGGCACTAGTGGACCACAGTACCACCCCCGCAACCAGAGTTTTTGAGTCCGGTGCCATATTATTATATCTGGCAGAAAAGTTCGATGAATTTATCCCCTCACAACCAGCACAAAGAGCCGAATGCTTATCATGGCTGTTTTGGCAAATGGGTGCCGGGCCGTATCTTGGTGGTGGTTTTGGTCATTTTTACACATATGCCCCGGAAAAACTCCAATATCCGATTGACCGTTTTACCATGGAAGTAAAGCGCCAGCTTGATGTGTTGGATAAAAGACTTGCCGATAATGAATATATAAGTGGTGACACCTACACAATTGCCGATATGGCTATCTGGCCATGGTATGGAGATTTGGTGAAGAACAAAATATATGATGCTGCAGAGTTTCTGCAAGCTCATGAATATTCTAATGTTTTACGCTGGACAGAGCAAATTGCCAAACGCGATGCAGTTAAACGCGGACGCATGGTTAATCGCTCATGGGGAAATCCTAAATACCAGCTTCGGGAGCGCCATGACAGCAGTGATTTTGCAACCAGAACTCAAGATAAGATTAGTACGTCTTAAGGGCTATGCCCCCAACTCAGGAACAATCATCAAATCCATGCGTCAAGCACCCGGTGCACGAATTTAGCATGGCTGTGCGAATTGCCTGACGGGCGCGGTGCAGACGTACAGCAAGCGCGCCGGTAGTAATACCAAGTTCAGTTGCCACTTCTGCTCTGTCACCATCTGTTATGTCCAGTTTCTGCAAAAGTTCCGCCTGATCCGGACGTAAAGCCGGTAATAATCCATGCATGCACTGGCAAAAACTGGCAAAACTCTCCTCCGTACTAAAATGCTCAACCAAAGCGGCAGTTTGCTGTTGATAGCTCTGTTTAAGCCGCCCCTGACGCCCCAATTTACGATAATAATCGGCAATAGTTGAGCGCAGAACCGAGTATAACCACGCAACCATGCTTTCATTACGTTTCAACTGTTTTTGGTGCGTAATCGCCCGCACACAAAAATCCTGTAACACATCCTCAGCATCACTGGTGCTGTCAATCCTGCTGGCGATAAAGCCTAAAAACTGCTCCCGGTTATCTACCAATACTGAACTAAGGTCGGGACTCTTTAATTTCATCCGCATCTTTCCTCTGACATATCACCTTAACACCATGACCAGCCTAACAGTCTTCTTCTGACTCTTGCATCAAATAGATGACATCCTGCATGCACAAGGGTATTATGACAGATCCTGTTAATTACCGATTGCCAAAACATGACCAAATACTCTGACAAGCTTGCCCATATGACATTGTTTTCCGCGCTCCTGAAGGCCAAATCCAGATATGGGGCCAAAACCGATGCGCTGGTTGATGCTGACGATAAGTCCTATACTTACGGGGATTTGGTCAGAGCCAGTTTTGCCATTGGCAGCGTATTAAAGCGCCATAGCAAACCTGGTGAAAAAGTTGGCATTATGCTACCTACTGGGGCCGGGGCCCTGATCGCCTTTTTTGCGATTTTAGTTGCCGGAAGAATTCCGGCAATGATGAATTTCACCGCTGGAACCCGCAATATAAAACTAGCCTGCAAGATGGCTGAGGTCAGCTCAATAGTCACTGCACACAGGTTTGTAAAACTGGCTGAACTTGATGATTTAATTGACTCCTTAACCGATACTGTCACCTTCCTTTATCTTGAGGATTTGCGCGAAGAGCTAAATATCAAAGACAAGCTAACAGCAGTGTTGGGGCCGATTTTTCCATGGTTGTTCAAGGCCCGCTCAAACTGGTCAGACCCAGGGGTAATATTGTTTACTTCCGGCACGGAAGGCGATCCCAAGGGAGTGGTCCTCTCCCATGCAAATGTCGTGGGAAATGTCGAACAAATACGCGCTCATATTGATTTGCGCACTGACGATATTGTGTTTAACCCGCTACCTACTTTTCATTGCTTCGGGTTAACTGGCGGTGCGTTATTGCCGCTTTTTACTGGCATGAAAGCCTCTTTATACCCATCGCCACTACACACCAAAACCATACCGGAGCGTATCAGAAAATCCGGGGCAACAATTTTATTTGCCACAGATACATTTGTCACTCGCTATGCCCGTGCCGGTAATCAGGGGGATATGGACAAATTACGCTTTGCCGTATGCGGTGCTGAAAGGGTCCGCGATGAAACCAGAGCCATGATCCGCAAAAAGTTCGATTTTCCGATACTTGAGGGATATGGCGCCACTGAAGCTGCCCCTGTGATTGCAGTCAATAAGCCAGAAGACAATCGTCATGGAACGGTTGGCAAATTGTTACCCGGTATTGAATCACGTCTGGAGCCGGTAGCTGGAATTAAAAAAGGCGGGCGCTTGTTTGTACGCGGCGTAAATGTGATGAAAGGTTATATATACGCCCAGAACCCGGGGGAAATCGTCCCTACGACAGACGGCTGGCACGATACTGGCGACATTGTTGAAATTGATGAGGAAGGCTATGTCTCCATTAAGGGGCGGGCCAAACGCTTTGCAAAAATTGCTGGTGAAATGGTGTCTTTAGCCGTGGTGGAGAACTGCGCAAAAGCTGTATGGCCTGATAATGAACACGTAGCCATTTGCCGTCCTCACAAGACCAAGGGCGAAACTATCATTTTGACCAGTGATTGCGACTGCGCCAATCGTTCTGAATTGCTGGCATGGGCGCAATCCCACGGAGTGCCGGAACTGGCCGTTCCCAAAAAGATCGAAATTGTAAGCTCAATCCCCGTGCTTGGAACCGGCAAGGTGGATTATTCTGCTGTGGAACGGGACCTGGAACAAAAGGGCTATTAGTTCATTTCAGGGTCATGCCCCCAGGTTAAAGGAGAACCAGAAACCTATTCTGAACATTTGTTTTATCGCATTTTTGAACCGCAAAACCCCGTCCTCAACTAGCCGCTAGGCGATAGGACAGATAAAGACTCCTCAACTAGCCGCTAGGCGATAGGACATTAAAGACTCCCTCAAGTAGCGAAGCGGTAGCGCAAATAAAGACTCCCACTTTTGCTAAAAATGCAAATCTTTATCTGTCGCATTTTTGGCCGCAAAACCGGTTCCCACTTTTGCTAAAAATGCTCAATAAACCCCATCAAGTAACAAATCTTCTTCGGTGGCTTCTTCCTCATCACCCTCGCCATCTACAGGAGCAGTCCGCAAACCGCCGCCAATGGACAGGCGTATGCCACGATCTGCCCTTGTCGGTTCCGTTCCCGGTCTGAAAGCTTCAAGAATTGCTCCGGGGGCATCAGGTCTGGCAATTTCGCCGGTTTTGGCATCAACCCAAACTAGGCTAACCCCGTCTGGAATACGAAACGGAGCATTGGTTACGTCTTTTAGGGCCTTTTCCATAAACCGCTTAAAAACCGGCAGTGCCACCCGGCTCCCCGCTTCATCCTTACCCAAAGTGGACGGGGTATCAAAACCGGTATAAACTCCGACCACAAGATCTGGTGAAAAACCCAAAAACCACGCATCCTTCATATCATTTGTAGTACCGGTCTTGCCGCCCAGGGTCTTGCCAAGAGAGCGCAGTCTTACACCGGTTCCGCGCTGTACAGCCCCTTCCAGAATACTCACCATCTGATAGGCCGTAACCGGGTCCAGGACCTCCTTGCGGGAATCGGGAAGGGTCGGCTCGACAAGAACCGGGCGCGCGGAAATAGCGTCATCCATTGGCTCTTCCACAGGAACTACACAGCCAGGACAATCACGAACATCATGTTTTAGAATGGTTTTCCCATCCCGATCCTGTACCCGATCCAAAATAGTCGGCTCCACCAGTTTTCCCCCATTGACCAGAGCCGCATAAGCGCCAACCAGCCGCCACAGGGTAGTTTCGCCGGCTCCTAAAGACATGGCCAGAACCGGAGCAAGTTCATCATATATCCCGACCCGCTTCCCCATCTCCACAATAGGTTTCATGCCGATTTCCTGCGCCAGACGCACAGTCATCACATTGCGGGATTTTTCAATGCCAAGGCGTAATGTAGACAGGCCGTAAAACTGACCGGATTCATAATTCTGGGGCTTGTAAAATCTGGTTTGCGCTCCGCCATCCGCAATAAACGGAGCATCCAGAATCAGGCTTACCGGCGTGTAATCCATCTCCAGAGCTGCTGAATACACAAATGGCTTAAAAGCCGAACCGATTTGCCGTCTGGCCTGTGTTGCCCGGTTAAACTCACTCAAGGCATGGCTGTAACCACCAACCATGGCCAGCACTCGCCCGGTATGAGGGTCCATGGCAATGATTGCGCCATTGACCTTGGGTATTTGCCGCAATCCGTATTGCTGTTCATCATCTTTGAGCCGCTCAACCAAAATCAGATCATTCTTGGATAATACTTCATGAGCAGTCTTGATATTTGGCCCTAGCGCTGCCCTTGGCAATGGCTTGCGTGCCCAGGTCAACTCCGATAGGGCAATACTGCCAGTTTCGCCATCACTTAATACAATTTGCGCTGCTTCATCACTAACAGCAACCACCTGTGCCAGCTCCCAGCTTTGATCAATACCTGCAGGCCGCTTCATATCGGCAAGGGCAATGTCGTCTCCTTCGGGGGTTTTACGCGCTGCAAGCGGGCCACGAAACCCATGACGGCGATCATATTCCTCCAGACTGTCACGCAAGGCGCTACGTGCGATTTGCTGTAAATTTGTGTCCAGCGTGGTACGGATGGAAAGCCCGCCGTCATAAAGCTGATCCTCACCATAAAGGGAAAACACCTGACGGCGTATGGCTTCAACAAAATAGGCAGCGGCAACAAATCTATCCCCTTGCAATCGCTTTGCAGATACCAACTCATCCTGTTTTGCAGTCTCGGCCTCTTCTTCAGTGATATAGCCATTTGCTGCCATTCGCCCCAGCACCCAGTTTCTACGCGCGGTTGCCCGCTCTTTTCTGCGTATTGGGTGATAATTGGCAGGACCTTTGGGCAGAGCTGCCAGAAATGCCATTTCCGACAAGCTCAACTCATCAAGGGACTTGCCAAAATAATTGAGTGCTGCTGCAGCAACCCCATAAGCACGATTGCCCAGATAAATCTCATTTAAGTAAAGCTCAAGAATATGATCCTTGGAAAACACTTTCTCAATCCGACCGGCAACAATCATTTTGCGGATTTTTTGTGAATAGTCCTGTTCAGTATCCACCAGAAAGTTTTCCGCAACCTGTTGGGTGAGTGTTGATGCGCCTTCCAGTCGTCTGCCAACAATTTTATTCCTGACATTTACCAAAGTGGCCCGCACCACCCCTTTCCAGTCCACCCCCTTATGCTGATAGAAAGTTTTGTCCTCAGCAGAAATAAAGGCAGCAATGACCTGTTCAGGAATTGCGGCAATTGGCACAAAAACCCTGTGCTGGCGGGCATATTCAGCAATCAAAGTACCATCGCCTGCATGTACCCGGCTCATTACCGGAGGCTCATATTTGGCCAGTGCTTCAAGATCCGGCAGGTCCGCAGAAATACGAACCAGATAAATACCAACCGCAAGCGCCATTGCAACAGCGCTAACTGCGCCTGCGGTAAACAGTCTTTTCCCCCATTTCAAAAAAGTCTGCAATTTCATATTATTCTATGTCCACCAGCATCCTGTCATCAAATCACCCAGGACTTCGGCAAAATTATGACCGCATGACCTAAAGACAGGCATAGTGTACAGGACGTTTTTTAAGGAACCAATACCAATTTACCTTTTGCCCGCCGTTCAGCCAGATCGGCAAAACCTTGAGCAAAATCAGAGAATGGTATTTCCCGCGAAACAGTTACCTTGATTTTGCCTGCCACAAACATCTCTATCAGTTCACGCATATTCTCGCCATGCCCTTTAAGGTCACGCATCGCCCATGCCCCCCAGAACACACCAACAATGCTCGCAGTTTTAAGTAAGGGTAAATTAAGCGGCAAAGCCGGAATATCACCAGCAGCAAAGCCTATAACCAGATAGCGGCCATTAAAAGCCATAGAGCGAAATGCAGGTTCCGCCAGATCCCCGCCAACAGGGTCGTAAATCACATCAACTCCCTTACCGCCGGTTATATCTTTTATTCTACTTCGTAAGTCTTCATTAGAATAATTTATCAGCTCATCAGCACCATGAGCCTTGGTCAGGGCCAGTTTTTCATCAGTGCTGGCGGCGGCTATTACCTTGGCCCCGGCAGCTTTGGCCAGTTCCACGGTGGCCAGACCAACTCCGCCTGCGGCCCCTAATACCAGCACTATCTCACCGGCTTGCAAATTGGCCCGCTGTTTTAATGCATAATGGCTGGTGGCATAGGTGGTGGTAAGGCCCGCACCATTGGCAAAGGGCATGCTCTGCGGCAATGGGATCAGATTGCTTGCAGGAACCAGTACTTGTTCAGCCATTGCACCAAGCATGGTATAGGCAATCACACGATCACCGACTTTCCAGTTCTCAACCCCATCACCCACAGCCGAGATAACTCCTGAACACTCAGAACCAGGTACAAAGGGCGTATCCGGTTTCATCTGGTATTTTCCGGCAATCAACAACAGATCAGGAAAATTCAGACCGGCAGCCTTGACATCAACAACCACCTGTCCGGCTTTAGCTTCAGGGGCAGGCATGTCCAGCAATTGCAAATCTTTGAAACTGGTGAACTCTTTGCATACGATCGCTTTCATCGGCTTAAATCAATTCCCTTTGCAGCGGCCGCCTTGCCCAGAAACTTAATAGACTGGCTGGAGCCCGTTGTGTATTCCTCTGCGCCCGCAGGGTCGATAATATTATCCCAGTTTTTGGCAATATTCTCCGCAGACTGGTCCGCATCATCCAGATATATGCCGTTGGTTTCCACAATCATTGCCTTGGCATAACCACCGGCACCAGCAGCCAGAATAGTACGGTTTGGGCCATTTTCGCTAACAAGAAATACCAGTCCAGCAGCTACTGATTCTGGTGTTAACACCGACAACACCTGTTCGGGCATCAAATCCTCGGTCATGCGCGTGGCTGCTACTGGCGCCAAGGCATTGACACGAATATCGTATTTGGCACCCTCAAGGCACAAAGTATTCATAAAGCCAACCAGGCCCAATTTGGCAGCGCCATAATTACTTTGGCCAAAATTACCATAAAGGCCTGAGGATGAGGTGGTCATGGCAATGCGGCCATATCCGGCCTCTTTCATAATTGGCCATACCGCCTTGGTACAGTTTACCGAGCCCATCAAATGCACATCCATAACCATTTCAAAGTCGGACAAGTCCATCTTTATAAAGGTTTTATCACGTAAAATCCCGGCATTATTGACCAGAATATCAACCCGGCCCCAGCGTGACATTGCCTCATCGACCATTGCCTGCACTTCGTCCATTTTGGTGACATTGGCACCGTTGGCAATGGCTTCACCACCATCCTTGTTAATCTCATCAGCGACCATTTGCGCCGCAGAAAGCGAGGCTCCTTCGCCATCTCTGGCTCCGCCGAGATCATTAACCACCACCTTGGCCCCGCGACGAGCCAGTTCCATGGCATGGGCCCGGCCCAGACCATTGCCAGCCCCGGTTACAATAGCAACTCGATTTTCAAATGAAATTTTCATGTTCTATCCTATCCTGTAAATATCATAGTCAGCCATTCCGCGACCAAAGCCGGCTTTTCTACGCCTTCTATTTCCAGTGCAACGGCATAAGTTATAAGATATTGTCCCGGCTTCTTTTCCACGACTTCCTTAACACTTACATTGGCGCGCACTTTGGAATTTACTGGTACCGGAGACAAGAAGCGCAAAGAATTAAAGCCATAATTGACCCCCATCACCACATTATCAGGCACCAAAGTTAAATCCTTCATCAAAAAGGGCAGCAAAGACAGGCTTAAAAACCCGTGGGCCACCGTGCCGCCAAATGGGGTTTTTGCCGCAGCAACCGGATCAATATGGATAAATTGATGATCAAGAGTTACATCGGCAAACTGATTGATCCTCTCCTGATCCACCTGCAGCCAATCAGAGGTTCCAAGATTAGTTCCCCCTGCGGACAGTAATTCTTCTTTACTTACAATTGCCATTTTATGCTCCTGTTTTGTTTAAGGTTTTGCTGCCATGGCACCATCAAGGGGCAATATGGCACCAGACACATATGATCCTGCCCTTGAACACAAGAACAGCATGGCGCCTGCAACATCATCAGGGCGCCCCAACCGACCCAGAGGTACTTCGGCCTTCATCATTGCGGATAATTTTTCATCCTCGGTAACAAAAGCCATCATCCGGGAAGGAAAAGGGCCCGGAGCGATTGCATTTACAGTAATTTGCCTCGCAGCCAGTTCATTGGCCAGAATCCTGGTAATATGATGCACCGCCGCCTTTGATGCCGCATAAGAATAGGCATTATTTCCCACCGCACGGGTGCCTACGAATGAGCCCAGATTAACAATGCGTGCTGGATCTTCCTCTGTGGCAGCATGCTCCAATAATGGCAGCAGGCTTTGGGTTAAGCCAAAGACACCGGTAACATTAACCGCCATAATCTTGTCCCAGCCAGACCACGGGAACTCTCCTAATGGCGCCCCCCATGTGGCCCCGGCATTATTCATCAAAATATCCAGACGATCAGTTCGCGATCTGATTTCCTCCACCAGGGTCGCCACCCCGGCTTCGGACGACAAGTCACCAGCCATGCCTGTCACCCGATCTTCACCCAATTCGGCGTTGACAGCATTAGCAGCCTGCACACAGACCTCGCCCTTGCGCGAAGCGATCAACACCTTGCATCCCGCCTCGGCCAAAGCACGTGTAGCCATTAGACCAATGCCGCTGGCCCCGCCGGTAACAAGGGCGGTTTTTCCTGCTATGTCAAAAAGCTTTGATATGTCACCCATGGAATTTATACTTTCGCATTCATGTAATGGCGCAGTTCTGATCTTGCCACCTGCATACGGTGTACCGCATCGGGCCCATCAGCAAAACGCAATGTACGAAGAGCCGTCCACATATTAGCCAATGGTGTATCCTGTGACACCCCAAGTCCGCCGTGCATTTGAATAGCTTCATCAAGCACATTTAACGCCATTGAAGGCGCGGCAACCTTAATCATTGAAATATAGGTTTGTGCCGCCTTGACCCCTTGAGTGTCCATCATCCACGCAGCCTTTAGGCATAATAAGCGGGCGCTTTCTATTTCGATGCGGCAATTGGCAATAATATCATAATTGGCCCCCAACTTGGCCAAAGGTCGACCAAAAGCCTGACGTGAAACTGAACGCTTGCATAATTGTTCCAATGCCCGCTCGGCCTGTCCAATGGCGCGCATGCAATGATGAATACGCCCCGGCCCCAAACGCCCTTGTGCCACTTCAAAACCCCGGCCCCGGCCCAAAATTATATTCTCTTCTGGCACGCGTACATCTGTGAAACGAAGATGCATGTGCCCGTGCGGGGCATCATCCCCGCCAAAAATCGTCATTGGGCGAATAATTTCCAGACCCGGAGTATCAGCGGGAACCAAAATCATTGCATGCTGGGCATGGCGCGGCGCTTCAGGGTCAGTCTTGACCATTACAATATAAATGCTGCATCTGGGGTCTCCTGCCCCCGATGCCCAGTGCTTTTCACCATTTAACACCCATTTGCCATCTTCAAGCACTGCTGGCATGGCAATATTGGTGGCATCAGACGAAGCCACGTCCGGCTCAGTCATCACATAGGCAGAGCGAATTTCGCCAGCAAGCAAAGGCAACAGGTATTTTTGCTTTTGCTCCTCGCTACCATAACGCTCCAGCACTTCCATATTACCAGTATCAGGGGCCGCACAATTAAACACCTCCGGGGCCAAATGGCTCCAGCCGGTTTCTTCGGCCAAATAAGCATATTCAACGGTATTCAAGCCAAAGCCATGCTCGGAATCTGTCAGCCAGAAATTCCACAAACCCTGCTCCTTGGCTTTGGTTTTAAGGCTTTCGAGAATTTCCGTCTGCCGGGCAGTAAACGCAAAGCGGTTGCCTCCTTCGGCCTTGCCAACCTCAGAAAAATACTCCCCTTCCAAAGGCATGATCTCATTGCGGATCATATGGCGCACCTTTTGTATCAAAGGCTCTACTTTTTTGCTTATTCCCAAGTCCATGTTCAAAACCCCCTGAATCTGGCAAACCGGTTTGAGTGAAACCATCCATCACCCAGCAATTCCTGTGCAGCGCGTATGCGCTTCATATAAAGCCCCATGTCCAACTCGTCCGTCATGCCAATACCACCCAGCATCTGCACACCTTCATTGGCTGCCAGAATTGCAACCTCACCCGATTTTGCCTTGGCCAAAGAAGCAATCATCGCCGCATGTTCAGGAGCATTCTCAAAATCCTGCGCCGCCTTTAATACTGCCGAGCGCACCAGCTCCAACTCCGAGTACAAATGAGCCGCACGGTGTTGCAGACCTTGAAATGAGCCGATGATCTGCCCGAATTGTTTGCGCTCTTTCAAATATGCAATGCTGGTTTCAAAACAGGCCAGAGACGCACCAAGCATTTCCGCTGACAAGCCAATGCGCCCGGCATTTAGTGCTGGCTCAAGCATGGATAGACCAGCCCCTTCTTCGCCAATCAAATCGCCACCGGAAACTTCTACATTATCAAAACTGATATTGGCATAATTGCGCGAATCCAGCAATTTGATCTGCTCCGAAACTATGCCATTTGCATTGGCATCAAGCATAAACAGACTTAAACCATCAACGTCTTTTGCCTGACCTCCGGTTCGGGCCAGAACCAACAGGCCATCAGCTTGCAATCCCTCAAATACATATGATTTTTGTCCATTTAGCCGATAGCCATTGCCGGATTTTTCCGCAGACATGGACACGGCAGAAGGATCATGTTTCACCCCTTCTTCCAATGCCAGGGCAATTACCGCCTCGCCTTTAGCCAGCTTTGGCAGCCAATTGGATTTAGTGTCTTCACTGGCACCGCGCAGTGCCGTTGCCGCAATTACCGAGCTGGATAAAAATGGACTGGCGGTTAAATTACGACCCATTTCCTCCAAAATCAAAGCAGCACCACCAAGACCAAAATCAAGCCCGCCGAATTGTTCCTCGACCAGAATCCCGGCCCAGCCCATCTCGGCCATTTGCGCCCACAAATCCCGTGACCAGCCCAGAGCATCACCATTATCACGCAAGGCACGAAATGCACTTACCGGCGCAGCATCACTTAAAAAACCTTTGGCTGCATCGCGCAGCATTTCCTGTTCTTCGGTATAAATCAGAGCCATTTCAAACCACCTTGGGATCAGGAAGACCCAGAATTCGCTTGGAAATAATGTTCAATTGCACCTCCGAAGTGCCCCCCTCAATGGAATTGCCCTTGGTGCGCAGCCATTGCCGGGCGAGTTGCCCATCTTTTGAGGCCTCACCCTCCCATTGTAGAGCAGACAAGCCTTTGCTGGCCATCATCAGTTCAAAACGGCGCTTGTTTAACTCGGTACCATAGTATTTTAGCATTGATGAACGCGCTCCAACCCCCTGCCCGGCTTTGGCCTCGTCCTTGGCCCGTTCCATGGTCAACAAGAACGCCCAGCCATCCATCTCGGCGCTGGCTATTTTGCTTCTTAACGAGGTATCAATTAGCTCACCATTTTCATTTGCCCCAAGGGCAAGAACTGCAATTTCACCCAAGCTGCGTGAAGCAGATGAAGACCCGCCGGAGCCACCTATCATTTCACGCTCATGAGTAAGCAGGTATTTGGCAATATCCCAACCGCGATCAAGAGTGCCCACAAGGTTTTCTTTTGGAACCTTCACATTGTCAAAAAACGTCTCGCAAAACGGGGACTTGCCTGAGATCAGGGTGATCGGCTTGGTACTGACCCCGGGGCTGGCCATATCGAACAACACGAATGAAATACCCAAATGCTTGGGAGCCTCACGATTGGTGCGTACCAGACAAAATATCCAGTCCGATTGATCAGCATAGGATGTCCAGATTTTTTGGCCATTGATCAAAAAGTGATCGCCCTTATCCTCGCATTTGGTTTGCAAACTGGCCAGATCAGAACCGGCTCCCGGTTCAGAATAACCCTGACACCATCTGATCTCACCGCGAACGATTGGCGGCAGGAACCGTTTTTTTTGTTCCTCAGAGCCAAACTTTAACAAAGCTGGCCCCAACATCCATACTCCAAAACTTTGCAATGGAGGACGGGCCTTAATGCGTGCCATTTCGGATTTCAAAATTTTGGCCTGATCTTTGTCCAGTCCGCCGCCGCCATATTCGCGGGGCCACTCAGGCGCTGTCCAGCCCTTTGCCGCCATCGCGTCCAGCCAGTTCTTCTGATCTTCGCTGATGAATTTTGCATTGCGCCCGCCCCAGCAGGCATCAGCCTCCGAGCGCATCGGCGTACGCATGGATTTGGGGCAGTTTTCCTCCAGCCATTGCCGGGTTTGTTGTCGAAAATCTTCTAAATCAGTCATCCTAAATCCTGTTACGCTGTAAAACCAGTCGACAGTAATTACCAAGGCTATTCACCCCTCCAGCAAAATCAGCAAATGCCTGGTTTTTGCTCTGTCCGTGATAAAACCGAAAGTAAATTTGTTGAATAATTACTGCCAGCCGCCAAATGCCATAAGTGTAGTAAAAGATAAAATCACCGCAATCCATGCCGGTTTTTTGCGCATAATATTCCAAGGCCTGCTGTCTGCTGAACATGCCGGGGGCAAAACTTGGCTGTTTGGCCAACATGCGCATGGGCAAAGGGTCATCACTTTGTGTCCAATAGGCCAGGGTATTACCAACATCCATTAACGGATCACCAAGCGCCGCTATTTCCCAATCCAGAACTGCGTTCACCTGAAACGGGTTTTTACGATCCAAAATCATATTGTCGATACGAAAATCACCATGCAGAATAGAGAAATGCCCGGTTTCTGGTGGAATATTATCCAAAAGCCATTGGCGCACGTCGGAAAACTCCTCCACATCCGGGGTTTTGGCCCGCTCAAACCGGCGCTCCCATCCCTCAATCTGGCGGGTGACATAGCCCGCAGGCTTGCCAAAATCCGCCAGCCCCACCGCATCAATATCCAACTGGTGCAAAGCTGCCAATAGATCAAAAAAGGTTCGGCATAATCTGGAATTTTCTTCCTCACCCCAGCCCAGTTCAGGAGGGATTTGCGACTGAATTAGTAACCCGTCCACCCTTTCCATCACATAGAACGGCGCACCCAAAACCTCTTCATCATCACAGTACAACAGACATGCCGGCACAGGAAAATGACCGTTTAACGCCTGCATAATGCGAAATTCCCGCCCCATATCATGACCACTTTTTGGTTTGGCTCCTGATGGCGGACGGCGCAAAACCAGCGCCAGATCAGCAAATTCAAGCAAATAAGTAAGATTGGATGCACCAGAAGGAAACTGCCGGATTTTGGGAACACCTGCCAATCCGGGGATTTTACCTCTTAGATATTTGCCGACTGTCTGCGCATCCAGTTCCTCACCAATACGCACGGCAATTGTCGTGTTTTCACCGCTCAAAGCAGATATCCCCCGTCAATAGTAATTTGTGAACCGGTGGTGTAACTGGCGGCATCAGAGGCAAGATAAAGCACAGCCCCTACCATTTCATCAGGTTGTGCCATTCGGTTCATAGGCACATTTTCTTTCAACAGGCCGTTCAGTGCTTTTTCATCCTGTTTGAAAACAGCCGTCATTTTCGTATCGGTAAAACCGGGAAGAATTGAATTACATCTGATGCCATCTCCTGCATATTCCTTGGCAAATGAATTGCTAAGAGAAACCAGAGCGGCCTTGGTGATCGAATAAACACCCTGCCACTGGCCGGGCACTACCGAATTTATAGAGGCAATATTTATTATCGAGCCGCCACCTGCTTTACGCATTAACTCAACCGCACCGGCACTTAGGTAAAACGGGCCTTTTAAGTTAACATCCATGGTTTTATCAAACGCCCATTCTGGGGTTTCGGCTACCGGCCCGTAATAAGGATTGGTGGCGCCATTATTTACCAGAATATCCAGTTTTGCGTGCTTGGATTTCACATGCTCCAACAGGGATGAAATAGATTCCATTTCACCAGCATGACAAATATGTGCCTCGGCACTGCCACCGGTTTTTATGATTTCATCAGCAACCTTCTGGCAGGTCTCAAGTTTTCTCGACGTACAAATAACATGGGCCCCGGCCTGTGCCAGCCCAAAGGCAATCGCCTCGCCTATACCTCTGGAGGCACCGTTAACCAGCGCAATCTTGCCCGTAAGATCAAATTTTTCCCGCACTATCCCCACCCTGTCCTGTAATTTATCCAGCTACACTCTACCCGTATTAAAACCGGTAGCAACCGCTTTATAAAAGTGTTTTAATATCTAAACAGCTTTTTATTATCTGAACGCCTTTAGAAATTCAGGGTCAGGGCCCTAAGGCTTTGGCAACTTCATCAAAGGCCAGTAATTGCCTAGCCAGGTTTTCAAAGTCTTTTAGCGCGATCATGTTTGGCCCATCAGAGGGCGCATTGTCCGGGTCCGGGTGAGTTTCAAGGAAAACCGCAGCAATGCCGACCGCAACCGCTGCTCTGGCCAAAACCGGGACAAACTCCCGCTGACCACCGGAGGAAGTGCCCTGACCGCCGGGTTGTTGCACTGAATGGGTGGCATCAAACACCACTGGCGCACCAAAACCTGCCAGCACAGGCAGGGCCCGCATATCGGATATCAGAGTATTATAGCCAAAACTTGCCCCTCGTTCTGTGACCATAACCTTGCTGTTTCCGGCACCGGTGAGTTTGGCAATAACGTTTTTCATATCCCACGGAGCCAGAAACTGTCCCTTTTTCACATTGACGGCCTTGCCGGTATTGGCAGCAGCAATCAACAGGTCAGTCTGGCGGCACAAAAACGCTGGAATTTGTAATACATCAACCACTTCGGCAGCCATCTGGCATTGATCTTCGGTATGGACGTCGGTCAATACCGCAAGTCCTGTTCGTTCACGAATTTCAGCAAAAACCGGCAGTGCAGCCTTTAATCCCATGCCGCGCTGTGCCGTGGCTGATGTGCGATTGGCCTTGTCAAAGCTGGTCTTGAAAACCATGCCGACATCAAGCCGATTAGCAATTTCCTTTAAGGCAAATGCACACTCCAGCGCATGTTCCGGACTTTCCATTTGGCAAGGCCCGGCAATAAACCCGAGCGGCAGATCATTGCCGAACCTGACCGTGGATATATCATCTCCGCCAACAAGAAGATGCCCATCCGGTGAACAAAAATCAATCATACTGGCCGCCTGTGAATGAGTATGGGCCACAGTTTACGCCATTTGCCGATCATTAAAAGCCCCAAATACCAAAAGACAAAGGCTATTACAGACACGAAACAAAGATTCGCATTTGTAAGCAAAAGCGGAGCGACACCGAATGATAGCAACCGAATGATAGCGCAAATAAGAATGGTGAGCCCGTCCGGGTTCGAACCGGAGACCTACTGATTAAAAGTCAGTTGCTCTACCAACTGAGCTACGGGCCCTTACCAAAGTGCGCGGAACCTAACAGGGACAGCGCGATGGTCAACGGTCAGGATGCACTTTTGTTTGATTTTTATAATTTGTATACAATAAATTGCTTCAAATTGAAAAAACAATCGGCAAACCGGAGTTATAGTGCTAGTATTTTGCTCATGAAAACACCTTATTTTATAGCTTTCCTGTCATTTACCTTAGTGGCATGCGCTACAAATGATCAGCGGGCAGACGTCCGATTCGGCACTCCTACTCAGGTATCACCATCACTTAAGCCTGAAAGAATGCCTCAAAAACGGTACACACCTGCGTCTGATGATTCGGCCATTCAAAAGACCAAAGAGGCAAGTGCATCCCTTGCAACAGCCGCGACTGCACCTTTGGATGACCTTAATCTGCGGCGGCCGATTCCACCCAGGGCACTGGAGGATCTGGGCTATATTTATCAGGCGCGCCCCAGACCAAGCTGTGCCGCCATTCAGCGCGAGCTTTACGTACTGCAACAGGCTTTGCAGGAGCCAGATGCCGATGATGAGGCCATTGAGCTTTCCAAACGCCAGAAACGCGCCAAACAGGCATCCAAAACTACCCTGGAAGTGGTACGCTCCACAACTTCCAGCCTGATCCCGTTCAGTGGTGTTGTCAGGGCGGCCAGCGGCGCTAATGCGGCCAAAAGGCATTATGATAAAAAATTTGATGAAGGACGCAGACGCCGGGCCTTCCTAAAGGGATATGCCCTTGGGATTGGCTGTCGCCCACCAGCCTCGCCAAAAGTATTGTACGGCCCAAAGCCCAAGCCAGACCCCGAATACAACACCCCTGCCCGTGTTAAAACCGGGCGTCACTAGAACCAACAACAACATGCTTTATGCGTCACTCATGTGATCGCTTTAACTTTGATGCTTGACGATTGCACTATATGACAAATTACTGATAGTACACCGGCATTGCCAACACCCGCCACGTAATTACGAGACAATAAATGCAGACCATATTATGTATGAAGTGGGGAACCCGCTACGGGCCGGAATTCGTTAATCGACTGTATTCCAGTATTTGCCGCAATACAAAGCGCAAAACCCGGCTGGTTTGCTTTACTGATGATGCCAGCGGCATTGTGGATCAGGTTCAAATCGAAAAAATCCCGCAAATCAATCTGCCGGCACATCTTGTCAATCTGCCATGGCGTAAACTGGTCATGTGGAAATATCCGCTTGGTGGATTGGAAGGAGATGCCCTGTTTCTTGATCTGGATCTGGTAATCACAGGCAATCTTGATGAAATGTTTGATTTTGAGCCGGGCAGGTTTTGCGTAATTGAGAACTGGACACAAATGGGCCAGGGCATTGGCAACACTTCTGCATTTAAATTCCCGATCGGCAAATACAAACATATTTTTGATCGTTTTCAGGCTGATCCTGATCGGTTTTTGCAGCAATACAACATAGAACAGGTTTATATCTCCAAAGAAATCGAGGACATGGTATTCTGGCCGCAAAGCTGGTGCGTCAGCTTCAAACATTCCTTAAAACCACGATGGCCACTGAATTTCTTTCAAACCACCCCCTTGCCGCCAGCAACCAAGATTGTTGCCTTTACCGGCAAGCCAGACCCTGATGATGCCCTTATTGGCAAATGGCCTGAAAAGCGCTGGTACAAAAAGATTTATAAATATGTACGTCCGGTACCATGGATTGCCGAGCACTGGCGATGAGCACGATTGGGCTGGGAATTTTGAGCTGGCGCGGCGCAGCATCCTTGCGCAATGCCCTGCAAAGCTATGAAAATGAAGGTTTCTTTTCGCTGTTTGATCAAAGCCTGGTGTTTTTACCAGATCCCGATCCTCCGGTACTGGCCGTAGCGAACAATTTTGCCATTACCATTGAGCAGGCTGGCAAAAATGCCGGCATTATGGACGGAATGGAACAAATAGCCAAACGCCTTGATACAGACTATATTCTATTAACTGAAAATGACTGCCCGTTGATCGAGCCATATTCAGAAGCAAAAAGACAATTACAAAAGGCCTTGAGCCTGCTGCAGTCAGGACAAGCCAGGCTAGCCCGAATGCGCCATGTAAAACAACCAGGAGAGCCATTCAGCGCCCCGGAAAAATACAATCGTTATTTTCCGAAAACAGATACAATAAGCTCAAGGTTAAGACGGTTTTTTCGACCACGAAAGGCTAAAAGATTATGTGGTACAGCCATTTACACCGAAACCGACCCTGAGAAGAAATTCCCGGATTATATTAAATCTGCCGGTGATGGCTTTTATCTGGTGGATGCAAAGGTAATGCCATGGAGCAATCAATCGGTTTTGATTGATCGCAAGTTTTTTCTGAACACCATTATCCCTTACGCAAAAAGCGTTCCCTTCACCCGGGGAGCCAACGGCTTTCGCGCCCTTGAAATTGAATTAAACCGCTCACGGTTCTGGACAAAATCCGGCTGGAAAATAGCTTGTGGGCCCGGCCTGCTTAGCCATCAGCGGCTCGAAGATCGCGGCTATTGATCATTGCATTCGTTCTATCGCCCAGTGGCCAGTTGAAGGAGTCTTCTAATGCCCTATCGCCTAGCGGCTACTTGAGGAAGGGTATCTGTCCTACCGCTTCGCTACTTTAGTGACGCACCTCAGACACATCACGTTCGTCACTCCGGCCTTCGCGTAAGTGATGGTCAGTGGTAAGGGTCACTCTTAGGGTCATTTGTCAGGGTCAGTGCCATTTTTCGCTGTCCCTTGAGTGATACTTGCGCCACCCTGTAATCATACCAAAACAGCACTTAAGGGTAATAAACTGACCCTTAAATGACCCTTCTATATACTAACTGACCCTTTGGTTTAGGGGATAAGTGTAAAAGGCGCCCGCCCTTGCCAGAGCTGTTATAATGTAAGGGTTGGGGCTAAAG
>WFUF01000017.1 GCA_015485155.1 Robiginitomaculum sp.
CATTGGTTGTGTTAAACCGGCTTATGCAAGACGACAAGCCAGTGCTTAACAGGAGCAAAATTAGTGTTGAAATTGTTTTTGTCATCAACAATAAATATCCCAAAACAGACCAATGCCCTGCCACAAAATTGACTGGTAACAGGGCGCTGGCGGATAAAATCGTTTTAGTTATATGCCATGATCTTAAAGCGTGTAAACACCTTGACCCACCCGCAATGCGGGGGGGTTGTCAACCCATGGCTGTTATTTTCGACAATAAATAGAAATTAAGCTCTTAGCTGTACTGGGTTTGAACCTTAAGTCCGGCGTGGACTTTCGGGTCGAGCGCGGAGTGACTGTTGGGGTAACTAAGTATTGCGTATACAACTTTCAAATTCCGTCACGTCGCATTTTTGAACCGCAAAACTCGCCTCAAGTAGCGAAGCGGTAGCGCAAGCAAGAGCTTCCCACTTTTGCTAAAAATGCTCTTTAGCGACTGAATTTCTGGAATTTGATGCGTTTTGGAATATCAGCATCAGGGCCAAGGCGGCGTTTTTTATCTTCTAGATAATCAGCAAAATTACCTTCAAACCATTCCACATGACTATCGCCTTCAAAGGCAAGAATGTGGGTGGCAATGCGGTCGAGGAAGAAACGGTCATGAGAGATCACTACGGCACAACCGGCAAAATTCTCAAGACCTTCTTCCAGCGCCGCCAGTGTTTCCACATCCAGATCATTTGTCGGCTCATCCAACAGCAGTAGATTGGATTCATTGCGCAACATTTTAGCCAGATGCACCCGATTGCGCTCACCCCCGGATAGTTTGCCAACTGGCTTTTGCTGATCGGATCCTTTGAAGTTAAATGAACCCACATAGGCCCGCGAGGATATTTCACGTTTTCCCAGCTCAATGATATCATTGCCGTCGGAAATTTCCTCCCATACGGTTTTACTGTCATCAAGGGCATCGCGGCTTTGATCCACATATCCAAGTTTTACCGTCTCACCGATCTTAAATGATCCTGCATCTGGTTTTTCACTGCCAATGATCATTTTGAACAAGGTGGATTTACCAGCGCCATTAGGCCCGATTACGCCAACAATCCCGCCCGGAGGAAGCCTGAAACTCAAATCTTTGATTAACAGCTTATCTCCAAAGCCCTTGCTTAAATTTTCAGCCTCAACCACAATTCCGCCAAGACGGGGGCCGGGTGGAATGGTAATTTGCGCAGTGGATACGGTTTCGCGCTGGGCCTTGTTGCGCATTTCCTCATAGGCATTTATCCGGGCTTTGGACTTTGCCTGCCGTGCGCGCGGGCTTGATCTGATCCACTCTAATTCCTTGCTAAGAGCCTTGGCCCGGCTTTCTTTCTCCCGTCCTTCCTGAGCCATGCGTTTTTCTTTTTGCTCAAGCCAGGAAGAATAATTGCCCTCATATGGGATACCCTGACCGCGATCCAGCTCTAACGTCCAATTTGTCAGATTGTTCAGGAAATACCGGTCATGGGTAACCAGAATCACTGCCCCCTTGAACTCGGATAAGTGATGCTCCAGCCATGCTACACTCTCTGCGTCCAAATGGTTGGTCGGCTCATCCAGCAAGATTAAATCCGGCTCGGACAGCAATAATCTGCACAAGGCTACTCGGCGTAATTCTCCGCCTGAGAGGTTGGCCACGCTGGCCTGTGCCGGCGGGCAGCGCAGTGCCCCCATTGCCATTTCAATTTTGCTGTCAATGTCCCAGGCTCCGGCCGCATCCACCTTTTCCTGCAATGCGGTCATTTCTTCCATAAGATCATCAGAATAATCTTCTGCCATTTTAGCTGCCACAGCATTGAAACGGTCGAATAATATCTTGTCGGCGCATTCAGCAATTACATTTCCCCAGACATCAAGTTCAGGATCAAGCTGTGGTTCCTGTGGCAAATATCCTGCGCGGGCCCCTTTGGCTATTTGGGCATCACCGGAAAAATCCGTGTCATGTCCAGCCATAATTCTCAACAATGTGGATTTACCAGAGCCGTTAACTCCGACAACACCGATTTTGGCATCGGGAAAAAACGACAGGGAAACCCCATCCAATACCTTTTTGCCGCCGGCAAAGGTCTTTGACAGTTTGTGCATATTGAAAATGTATTGGTAGGAGGCCATTGGGTCAGTATTCCTTAGGGTTAAATCATAATTGCCTTCTATAGATAGGCGGTAGCCAAAGCAATATTCCTGATTGTGCTATATGCATTTTTCATCAATGTATGAACAGTTTTTAAGTACGTTTTGTTCAAAGAAGATGATAGTTTAGACGGATAACGGATTTTGTAGAACTCATGCGCTTTAAGTCAGGTTTTTTTCTTTCCATATTTTTGCCAGGTATTCTGGTGCTGCTGGCAGCTTGTAAGGACAAAACCGCTTCGGTTTCCAAGATTGATGCCAAGCTTGCACCGCCTGCGCAAGGCACAGTTCTGGCCCGCAAACTCCTGTTTCAGCCACCGGTGCAGTTTCAGGGTCGAATAAGTCCAAATGGAGCAAAGGTTTCATGGCTTTCCAATGTTGATGGTGCCTTAAACCTGTTTGTTGCAGATGCCAGTGATCCATTATCTGCCCGGCAGTTTACGCGAGTATCACAAGGTGTTGCGGTTCATGAATGGAGCCCTAATTCAGCATTTATTTTATTTACCACCCATGCCAAAAACAAACACAATCACAAAACATTTTCATTGAATATATATTCCGGGGAAATAGTACCACTTGGCCCCAAACAGGAACAGATAAACATTTCCCTGCAAAAGGTTTCTCGTAACTGGCCAAATACGGCACTGGTTGAGATCAATGACCGTGATCCAAACTGGGGCGATTTGTACCGGATAAATCTGAATACCGGCAAGCGGAAACTAATTCGCAAAAACCCGGGTTTTTCCAAATGGGTGGCGGATGATGATCTTAATCCGCGCATTGGCATAAAGGAAAATCCAGATTCTACCGCCGATTGGATATTATTGCTTGATGATGGACAAATGCGGCCCTTTTTTCACGTCAAGGCGAATGAGAGGCGCGGAACCAGGCCTTTGCGAATTGATCCGACAGGTACGGTTTTGTATTTTCTGGATCAGCGAGGCCGTGACCACAGCGTGTTTGCTTCACTGAACCTGGTCAATGGACGCATCGAAGTATTAGGAGAGGCAGCGGGTTTTTCGGTGCAACGTGTGGTGTTTCATCCGGTAACCGGCATGCCTTTAGCATGGTCATACAATGCGGACGTTCCCAAATGGGTCGCACTTACACAGGATTTCCAGCCTGTTCTGGATTTAGCAATCAGGGAGGTGGGGCCTAATTTTCAGGTTCTGGCCAGCACATCGGATATGATGAGGATGGTTTTATACTCTAGCCATCCAGATAAGCCCGGTAAATATTCGCTGCTTGAGCGTAATCGGCAGAACATTTCCACATTCTTTGAAACTGCGCCCGATGCTCTTAGCTCAGGTAAAAGCCGAACAATCATTGTCGACATTCCGGCACGAGACGGCTTTTTGCTAACAGGGTATCTGTCACCGGCAACAGGTCTTGATCCAGACAAGCCAAAGAAAGGGCCGCTTGTGGTATTGCCGCAACCATGGCCCGGATCACGAATGACCTACAGCTATGACCCTCAGATTCAATGGATGAACTCCAGAGGGTATTCCGTATTGGAGGTTAATACCAGAGGCGCCGGCAATATGGGAGTGGAGTATGATAACCAAAGCACGGGCCAGTATCTGAAACATGCCCCGAATGATTTGATTGACAGCGCCAATTGGGCGATTGCTGCCGGCTGGGCCGGTTCAGATAATGTCGCCAGCATTGGCACAGGTTTTGGCGGATTGAATGTTTTGCAAGCTCTGGCTCAAACCAATAACCCGTTTGCATGTGCTGTAACTTTGGACGCGGTAATAAATGTGACAAATACTTTTGACTGGTTAAGCCGCCGCAAATCCCAATCCGGTTCACGAGTATGGGCATTATTAAGCCAAACTAGCAGACAAGCAGCGCAGGAACTGGCCGATAGCCTGTCACCCATCTATCAAACAGGAACAATCAACGCCTCCTTGTTGATGTTGCACTCAAACCGGATGCCGCGCGTGTCATTACCTGACTCGCTGCAATATGCAGAACAGGCAAAAGCCAAAGGTACTGAAGTCACACTGGCGGTGCTGGAAGGTGAGTTTGAGGCGTGGTATGAGAACAAGCTGATTGCTCCGGCGCTTACCCTGTCAGAGTCATTTCTTGCAGAATGTCTTGGTGGGGCAGCAGAGCCAATCGGAGATGATTTATCCGGTGTAAATGTCAGCTTTCCGGTTGGAGGCGAGCATTTTAAGCCCCTGCTAAGTTCTACAG
This sequence comes from Robiginitomaculum sp., assembly GCA_015485155.1. Classification (GTDB taxonomy): domain Bacteria; phylum Pseudomonadota; class Alphaproteobacteria; order Caulobacterales; family Maricaulaceae; genus Robiginitomaculum_B. Next base: position 4,351 of record WFUF01000017.1, read on the forward strand.
GAAAATCCTCCAGGTAAAGCCGGAAATTTGCTAAAATTGCCAATTATGGCTTGCAAAAACATGTCTGCTGCTTTTTCCATGGGACAGATAAGACAAATCCAGCAAAACCATATCAATGATCTGCTGGTTACGATTAAAGTTAAAATCGTCCGAAACCCCTGAAATTATTGGGCTTGAAAAGAAATATTTACCTGTCAAAGAGCTTCTGTTTCGGGGCTTGGCCCCAACTCTTACATTATAACAGTTTTTGGGCAGGCGGGCGCCTTTTGCACTTATCCCCTTATCCCAAGGGTCAGCCAGTATAGAGAAGGGTCGTTTAAGGGTCATCTGATTATCAAAAAGTGCTGTTTTGGTATGATCACAGGGGATATCAAGTATCACCCAAGGGACAGTAAAATTTAGGCGTATGTGTATTTGATAAACCCAACCATTGGTGCTATTTGGGAATAGCTGCCATAACCTACGTTGTAGGTGCATTATGGCCCTATAGCTCAGTTGGATATAGCACCCCTTTCGCAAGGTGGAGGTCGCGAGTTCGAGTCCTGCTAGGTTTCGCCGCAAGGCAAGATTAGCTCGGAGATTTATCTGCGGGCTTTTCTTTTACCAGTTTCTTTAATTTGGCATGAAAGTCCTTTTCAGACTCGTTGCATTCAAACTCACGGGCGGCCTCTTTGAATTTGTCTATTTGTTTTTTATCAGTCATAATCAAATGTACCTTGCTTAGGCGGTAATGGGTTGCGAATTTCTAGGCCTTCAAACAAAGAGCTTTTAGCAATAAGCTTTTTATCAAATGTCTCTATAACTGGAATACTAAGCGATAATGCAGTCGCCACATGGATTGCATCTTTAGGAGCAATGTCTTTATCCCAAACCAAATCTTGTGCATCCTCAGCTATTTTGCGTGTAACATTATGGGTTCTGATGTATGAGCGACGGAAAAATTTTCGCACTAACTCAGCTCTATCTTTAGGTATTTTAGTTTGACCGCGAAGCCATAAAGACTCGGCAATTCCCAAAGTCGAGGTAACTATTAAAACTTCACCATTCCTCGCACGCTCAAGCGTGTGGCGGCACAAGTCAGCTTTGCCAACATCCTCTTGAAACCAGCCCAAAAATGCGTCAGAGTCCCAATATATCTTTTCAGCACTCACCCTACAGCCCTTAATATGCCCCTTACGTCACTTGCGGACGGTAAATCATCATCGCTTGGCATGACTTCAAAGGAATGGACATTCATGCTTATAGGCGTTCCATTCTTGCGGTAGTGAATGACGCCAGACAGTTCAACACGCTTCCTAAAATTGGAGAGAGCCTCCTCTAACAACCCCTCCTCTAGATAACAGGTAATTGGATTATCAAAGAGTAAGTCTTTAACCTTAATGGTAAGGGAACGGCCATCCTGAATAGCTTGCAGCACTCCCTCTAATGTTCCGTAATCGTTGTAATCAGTGCGCCAATCTTCTTGAATGAGACGAGATATGTCTCGGTTGAGATGTATTGGCTTCTTTTTGATCCAAACCTTAACTTTGTTAGGGTTATCACCACCGTCTCTTACTAATTCGGATAGATGCTTTAGACTTTTAAATGCGCTTTCAGAGACCTGGCTTTCGTCGAAATTGCCATCAAGCAAGTTGCCAATATTGTCAGTCATCTTGGAACATATTGCGTTTATCGCTGTTGTGTGGATGGATGTGGACGGAACCGCCGCCAAAACATTACTTCCGTCATTAACCTTTACCCGCCACTCTATATCATCTCCACCAACTGTGGTTTTGGTGACTTCATCAACGTAATTAAAAAAACTACGGGCAGCAGCAATGAACTCGCTAGGCTTTAAGTTAGCCCCGATTTCAATTGCAAGGTCGCTTGGTATGTCTTTAGCTGTTGCCATGAGCCCACTCTCTATTCTGGAAGTTAGGCGATTGGTGAGTCCCTGTAAAGCAGTCTCTTGCCAACAATCCCCGCCAACGCCGTATTTGTTCTGACAATATCATTAGAGCCTAGCGCTTCACGGTTGTTATACCGGAAGTTGTATTAAGCAAGATAGCGGTGCAAATGTTTTTCAGAACAATGCTGATAGATGCCCTTCATGCCGCGTTTAAAGATACTGTAATAGCCTTCCAATGTGTTTGTATAGACATAATCTCGTACGTATTCACCGCGAGAATGAATGACCGTCTCGTGGCTTTTATATTCTTTGCCGACTTGAGGGTATAAGCGGCTTTCGTCAGTGATTAGCCGGGACTGACGGTCAACATTCTTGCGGACAATCTCACCAACACTACTTTTGGTGGCACGGTCAATGTTAAGAGAACGAATAGAACCGCCACGCTCAACTAGAGACACAACAACATGCTTATTGGCAACACCACCAAAGCCTTTAATGCCGCGTTTCTTTGCCGCACGTTTCTTTTTCAGACTGACCTTGTTACCGAAATACGTTTCATCGGCTTCGACAATAGAACCTTCGCCACCCATAGGCGGCAAGTTACTAACTGCCATAGCTTCACGAAGGCGGTGTGCCATAAACCAAGCCGTCTTATATGTGACTTCTAAAGTACGCTCCAATTGCTTAGCACTGATACCTTTTTTACTTCTCATCATAAGATATGCGGCCTGCAACCACTTGGTTAGGGGAACATGGCTACTTTCAAATACAGTACCTACGCGCACCGTGAACTGTTTGCGGCATTCCGCGCACTTCTTTAAGCCGTGACGCTCAACACCCTCTGGGTTCTTCTTAGACGGTTTAGAACGCACACCTTTTAACTCATATATCTTGCCACAGTTACCGCAATGCGGACAGGTGACACCATCAGCCCAAATAATGGACTCTAAATGCGCGAAAGCATCGGCTTCATTGTGAAAATATGTCTTACTTAAAATACTCATAAGCCATATATTAGGTCTATGGATTGGGTTTGTCAAGTATATATGCGCCAAAATTTACGATGACCCTTAAATGACCCTTGCGTGTGGCCTTGCGTGTGACCCTCACCCGCAACCGTCACTTGCGAATTTAGCGCTTTATATGTTTTCCCGAAGCCAGTGCCACATGCGGTGAACCGGACTGTCAGCATGAGTTTTTCGCGCATTATCCCCTGTTTCCATGAGTTGGGTAGGGCCTTGTACATTTTCACGCTGAACATTGAATATGTGACGCAAGCTTCCTGCCGGAGATGCAAAACCGGCACCACCAACCGCATCAGCCAAGCCTGAAAACCCGATGGGATGACCGGTTCTTACTGGCTCATTAAACACTCTTCCGGCCAGATCAGCCATGCCCTCCAACTGGCTGGCACCGCCAACCAGAACAATTCTTCGTCCCCATGGGTTTTCCGGTTTAACCTGATCAAGCTGATCACGTACCAGTTCCAGAATTTCTTCCACCCTGGGCCGGATAATGCCGGTAAGCAGAGCCCTTGGCGCCTGATCCGACTGCATGCGTGGATCATCACACATTCCCGGACAATCGATCATTTCATGGTCATCATCAGGGCCGTCAATGCATGAGCCAAACATGGTTTTGATCCGTTCTGCCGAAGCCGTAGGGGTGCCAAGACCTCTGGCAATATCATTAGTTACATGGATGCCGCCGATCGGCACCACGCCCAAATGCTCCAATACTCCTTCGCTAAAGGTCGCAAATGAAGTAGTTCCGGCCCCCATATCAATGACAGTAGCCCCTAAATTGCGTTCATCTTCCACCAAGGCCGATAAGCCTGCTGCATAGGGTGTCGCCACCACTGAGTGCAATTCCAGCCGGCAGCGATCCAGCGCCAGGGCAATATTGCGAATTGGCCCAAGCGGGCTTAGCACCACACACATTTCAAGCGCCAACTGGTGAGCAAACATGCCCCTTGGGTCTCTGACATCGGCATTTTCGTCCACTCGATATCGCTGGGGCAAAGCGTGAATAACTGCGTGTTCCGGCTCATGAAAACCACCTAGTGCAGTTTTAATACAGCGTTTTACATCCCGATCCTTGACCTCCCTTCCCCCCATATTGATAACGCTCTGTACCCGACGTGCCACCATGCCCGAAGTTGCAATATTAACAGTAATTGAGGCAATTGATTGACCAGCCATTCTTTCGGCCTGATCCACGGTCATCCGAATAGCGCCCTCCGCCGCATCCAGGTCCACTATACCCTTGTTTGAGATGCCCTTTGAGACCTGATGCCCAACCCCTACCACCTGAATTTTCTGGCGGGAGTTGGCATCCATTTTTGCAATAAAACAGGTGATTTTTGACGCACCAATATCCAGAACTCCGGTCATTGCCTGCCGTGAGGAACCTGCGCCCTTGGTCACCAGCCCCGGTTTCATATCGGTTGTTTTGCCTAATATTCTCATGACATCATGAATTTTGATTTTCCTGGCGGTCGTTTCATAAAGCGAATGGAAAAACGCCCGGCAACACGCGCATCCACCACCACTTCGGGCAGTTCCAGTAATTTGAGCATTTCATCGGATCTGGTTAATTTGTCCAAAGCTTGCTGCCATTGCGAGGCAGGCAGTAATATTTGTGCCCCGGAGTGGAGGTTTATATTCCAGCGTCGATTGGATATCCAAATGATCGAGTGCACATTATTGGCAATTTTCCTGCGGGTTGCCAAATCCGACAACAGGCTTGCGGCCTGTTTTTGGGCTCCAGCTCCGACGATAAACGGCAGATTGGAATACTGATTCTTTGAAATCGTCGAAATTCTTGCGCCCTCGGCACTGATCAGGCTTAACCGCCGCTGGTTTTGCCAAACGGCAAATGGCGTACGTTCTGAAATTACCACTGCAATCCGGTCAGGCAATAATCTGGTTACCGAAGCCTTGTGCACCCAGCCCAGAGATTCAACCCGCTCCCGTGCCGCCTTCAGATCAACAGCAAATACCAACTCGCCTTTCTCCACCCCCAGCACTTTTCTAACCTCGGCTTCCGAAGAAAGCCTGGCTCCGGATATGTCGATATGCTTTACGCCAAAGCCCGCATTTAATAATTGTGTTTGCGCATAAGTCTGAGAAACCCGGTACACATCACCAAGATGTCCGGACAACCAAAGCCCAAGCAGAATTGTCGAGAACAACCCGCTGACAATCCCGATGAATACCGTTCGCGGTCGATGGCCAAGGCGTGCTGATCTTGCCTTGGCGTGCAACCAGTTTCTGGCCTTTGATGAAACAGTTTTCCTCACCGGCCTGGTCGCTCGGCGAGGCCTGTTTGTTCTAGCAGTTTGGTTCGTCCTTTTTGGACTGGCCTTCCTTGACCTTAGTCGGGACAATCGCATTCTTCACCATCCATTCTACCAGATCGTCAAACGCGATCTTTAAAGCAGCCGCCTGTTCAGGAACAAGCGAGGTAGAAGTCATGCCCGGTTGGGTGTTAATTTCCAGTAACCTTAATACATTATTATTTTCGTCCCAGCGAAAGTCTGAACGGGTGATTCCAGAGCAGCCAAGTGCTTTGTGTGCCATAACTGCTTGTTCCATAACGATTTTTGCAATATCTGTATCCAATTCTGCCGGGCAAATGTGTTTGGAGCCGCCAGCAAAATATTTTGCCTCATAATTATAAAAATCCTGATTGGCGATAATTTCTGTCACACAAAGCGCCCGGTCTTCCATCACTGCAACAGTTAATTCCCGCCCGGCAATATACTCTTCCACCAGTACTTCATCGCCATAGGGCCAATCTGAAGATGCCAGAACAGCAGGGGGGGAAGTCTCGCCATCATTCACAATAAGCACTCCGACACTGGAGCCTTGAGCATTGGGCTTTACCACATAAGGCGGCTTCATCAGGTGTTTGCTGGCGGCATTAAAACGATTGGCCAATATCCCTTTTGGGCATTTTATGCCATGGGCTGACAATACCGCCTTGGCCTTTTGCTTATCCATGGCCAAGGCTGAGGCCAGCACCCCTGAGTGGGTATAGGAAAACCCCATAATATCCAGCAATCCCTGTACCCGGCCATCTTCGCCCCATTCGCCGTGCAGGGCGTTAAAAACTACATCGGGGGAAATTCTGGATAATTTCTCCGGCAGGTCAGGGCCGGCATCAATCAGAGTTACCTGCCACCCCTTATTGCGCAAGGCAGCAGCGCATGCCCGGCCAGAATTTAATGATACCTCGCGCTCCGGCCCTGGCCCGCCCAGTAAAACCGCTACTGATTTTTTCATTTGCGCCCGATCCTTTTTATTTCCCACTCCAACTCGATACCGCTGTTTTTAGCTACTGACTTGCGAATACTCTCGCCAAGTTCTTCCAGATCGGCAGCGCTGGCATTTCCTTGATTTATCATAAAATTGCAATGCTGGCTGGACATTTTTGCATCGCCAACCGTTAAGCCACGGCCACCGGCTTCGTCAATCAATTGCCAGCTTTTATGCCCTTTTGGGTTTTTGAAGGTAGATCCTCCGGTTTTTTCACGAATTGGCTGGGTTTGCTGTCGCTGCTCCTCAATTTTCAGCATTTGCTGTTGAATTTGTTCTAATGAGCCAGCCTGTCCCTGAAACAGGGCTTCAATAAAAATCCATGATTTTGGTGCATTACAGTTACGATAAGAATAGCTCAGTTCATCAACGCTTATAATGCGTCGTCTGCCCACTTCATCTAAAACGGTAGCTTCGATGAGCCTATCAGCGGTTTCTGAGCCATAACAGCCAGCATTCATCCTTAAAGCCCCGCCAATAGTGCCCGGAATACCTGAGAAAAAGGCAAAACCATCAATTCCCGATTTAGCAGCAAATTTCGCCAGAACCCGATCCGGGGTTGCAGCTCCCACCCGAATTAGGTTATCGGCTTCGATGGACATTTTTGCAAATGCAGCCGTAAGCCGGACAACTATTCCAGACATGCCGCCATCACGCACCAGAATATTTGATCCGGCTCCCAATACAAATACCGGCAGCTCTTTTGGCTTTTGCGCCAGCAACATGGCAAGATCCGCTTCGTCCTCAGGCAAAAACAACAAATCAGCCGGCCCGCCAACTCGTAACCAGGTAAAGGGGGCAAGCTCCTTATTTTCAATCAGCTTACCCCGTAGTTCGGGAAAATCTCTGGCCGTATATGAATCTGGCACCTTCAAAGAGCCTCCAATTGTGAAGGTAGCTCATAAGCCCATCTGGTAATATCGCCAGCTCCAAGGAATATGACCAGATCACCGGATACGGCCTGTTCTGAAATCTGCTTTGCCAATTGTTCGCGTGTGGTGCTGTGAACATTGCGATGGCCGCTTGCTTTTAGGCCTGAGACCAGAGCTTGCTGATCGGCCCCGGTTATCGGGGTTTCACCGGCAGTAAAAACCGGGGTAATGAACACTGTATCGGCCTCATTGAAACAGGTGCAGAACTCATCAAACAAATCATGAAGCCGGGTGTATCTATGAGGTTGCATCACCGCGATGACCTTGCCTTGTGTGGAGCTTCTGGCCGCCTGTAAAACGGCGGTAATTTCCGCTGGATGATGGCCATAATCATCAATAATGGTCACCCCTTGCCACTTACCAACATTAGTAAAGCGCCGCTTTACCCCGCCAAAATCAGCCAGCGCCGTGCGCACTTGCTCCTGACTTGCCCCTAATTCTCTGGCTACTACAATTGCCGCAGCAGCATTTGAAACATTATGATCGCCAGCCATAGGAAGGAATAAATTCTGCCAGCGGTCCTCTTGTTGTTTGTGAACATCAAAGAAGGTTATTTCAAACAGCGAGCCGCCATTATGAGAGACCACCGGGCTGATACGGGCTGCGGCTTGCGGCGAAAAACCATAAGATAAAATTTTACGATCCTGTATCCGTGCTGAAAGACGCTGCACATCCGGATCATCAATACAAAGCGCAGCAAACCCGTAAAACGGTATGGATTCAACAAATTGATGAAAAGCCTTATGCAGGTTTTCTACCGTGCCATAATGCTCCATATGCTCCGGATCAATATTGGTGACCACCGCAACTGCGCCACGCAATTTTAAGAATGATCCGTCGCTTTCATCGGCTTCAACCACCATCCAGTCTCCGGCACCGAGCTTGGCATTGGATCCATAGGCAGTAATCACCCCGCCATTGATCACAGTAGGGTCAAAGCCCGCGCCATCAAGCAGGGCCGCAACCAAAGAAGTGGTGGTGGTTTTGCCATGGGTTCCAGCAATTGCCACTGACCATTTTAGCCGCATGAGTTCCGCCAGCATTTCAGCGCGGCGCACAACCGGTATTCCCTTATCCCGGGCTGCTATTACTTCTGGATTATCGTGCTTGATTGCAGTGGAAACCACAATACCGGAGGCGCCATCGACATTCCTGGCGTCCTGCCCGATCATAATTGTTGCACCTTTGGCACGCAGTCTTTGGACATTGGCATTTTCTGAAATATCAGAGCCTTGCACCTGATAGCCAAGGTTTAGCATAACCTCGGCAATGCCGCTCATGCCAATACCGCCAATACCTACAAAATGTAAAATACCGAATTCAAAAGGAACTGCACCGCGCACTGTTTAATCCTCATCCAATACCAGATCGGCCAGTTTTCTGGCCGCGTCTGATTTTGCTGCTGTTTTGGCCGCTCTGGCCCGTTCTTGTAAATCGTCCATATCAGACAATCTGGCTTGCAAAAGCCCTGCCAGACGCTCTGGTGTCAATGCTTCTTCACTAATAATGTCGGCAGCACCAACCTGTTTTAACACATTTGCATTGCCGCTTTGATGATCATCCATGGCAATGGCCAGAGGAATTAGTATTGACGGCCGGCCAATAGCAGCCAGTTCCGAAACCGTGGAGGCCCCGGCACGGGCAATAACCAGATGCGAGGCTGCAATTTTTTGCGGAGCATCATCAAAGAAACTGGCCAGTTCATAACGCACATTTGCTTCATCAAGCATGGCTTTGGCCATTTGCATCCGGTCTTTGGTGATTTGCGCGGTTACGAATAATTTGTCCCTGATCTTTGTAGAAAGCAATGCAATGGCCGCAGGGACTGCCTCGCTTAAAATTCTTGCCCCCAATGATCCGCCCATGACAGTTAAATGCAATTGACCATTATTCATGGGCATTGGCTGGTCTTGAATGGCAAGAACTTGTGGGCGTAACGGATTGCCCAAAGCCACATGCCGATCTCTGGCCGTCGGGGGCAGTCGCTGTAATTGCTCAAATCCGCTGGCAATCCATTTTGCCTTTGTTGCACCCAAGCGATTGGCCCGTCCCAAAACTGCATTTTGTTCATGTAAAATAAGTGGAATACCCAATGAACCTGCTGCCAGTAATGCCGGAACCGAAGGATAACCACCAAAGCCAACCATTGCTGAGCAATCATATGCGGTCAGAAACCGTCTTGTGATGGAGCGCGCCTGCCACAGGCGCCAGAACCATGTGATGAGTTTTATTGGGTTACGGCTCGGGCTTGATGCTTCTATGATGATCTTGGCGTTGGCAGGAAAGTTTCTTGTCAAATGCTCTGCGCGTTGATCTGTTACCAGTAATACGTTTTTTCCACGGGCCTGCAGTTCATGGGCCAGGGCCTCGGCAGGAAAAACATGACCGCCGGTGCCCCCGGCTGCCAAAGCTATCACCGGTACTTTGATCATTGCATTTCTCCCGGCTGTGCCCGGGTAAACGCCAGCAATAATCCAATAGTAAACCCGGTTGCCAACATTGAGGAGCCGCCACTTGAGATAAAGGGCAGGGTCATGCCTTTGGGCGGTATTACCTGTAAGTTTACGGCAATATTTATAAAGGCCTGTAAGCCAAACAAAATACTTAATCCTGCTGCGGCCAGTTGTGAAACCGGATCACTTAATCTTTGGGCGCGCAGCATTGAGCGTATTATAATGATCGCGTAAATCAAAATAATCAAAATGCACAGCATCATTCCAAATTCTTCTGCGGCGACCGAAAATATAAAGTCAGTATGGGCATCAGGGATCAGGTTTTTGACCCTGCCTTCACCGGGGCCACGGCCAAAAATACCACCGCGCTGTATTGCTGCCATCGCCATATCCACCTGATAGGTATCTCCCGATGATGGATCCAGGAACCGGTTAATTCGGCTGGCCACATGGGGCATGGAATAATAGGCAGCAAAAAAGCCAATTGCCGAAAGTCCCGCAAAAGAGGCAATCCATAAATATGACATGCCGGACATGAAGAATATGGCGCCAAAACTTAAGGTAATAAGTATGGTCTGTCCGAAATCAGGCTGTAAAATAAGCAATATAACTGCAATGCCATAAAGACCAACCGCAAGGGCGGTTCCAGGAATTCCGTCTTGTTCCTGCTTTGCAAACAGCCATGCGAAGGTGACAATAAGACCTGGTTTTAAGAATTCTGAGGGTTGCAGGGTAAAAGATGCAATTCGTATCCAGCGCTGAGCCTCTCCGGCACTGTATTGGCCAAAAAACAATATGTAGAGCATGACAAACAAGGAGCTTATGACCGCCAGCATGGCCAGTCTTCTGGCATTTTGACGGGAAAACAGCGATACTACAAATACCGAGCCCATGGCCATTACAGCAAATGCCAGATGACGCCAGAAATAGTAAAACGGATCAAGCAGATCCCGGCGCTCGGCCGCTGCCGGGCTGGCAGCCAGCGACAGGAGCAGGCCAATTAAAATCAATATCCCGGCAGCTCCCACCGAGATCCGGTCAACACTCCAGAACCAATCGCGGATTAAGGACGGTTTTCGGTGATAAACAGCCAGACTCATAAATCACCGGCAGCATTTTGCCATAACAGCCGAAATGCCTCCCCTCGTTCTTCAAAGCTGGCAAATTGATCAAAGGAGGCACAGGCTGGTGATAACAAGACTACAGGATCACAATCTGCTGCTTGTTTGGCATCGGCAAATGCAGCGGCAAATGCCTTATCCAATTGCTCGCATAATTTTACCTCGCAATGACCATTTAATGTGGAGGCAAATGGCTTTTGGGCTTCACCAATCAAATATGCCTTTCTTATGCGATCGGTAAATGGCAGGACGGGCTGCAATCCATCTTCTTTGGCCTGTCCACCGGCAATCCAGTAAATATCTGAGAAACTGGATAAAGCTCTGGCCGCAGCCTGTCCGTTTGTGGCTTTGGAATCATTGATAAACCGTACATTGCCCAACTGGCCCAATGGCTCCATGCGGTGTGACAATCCGGTAAATGTTTCAAATGCTTTTGCTATTTCCTGCTCGGGCACGTCAAAGTGCCGGGCAATGGCAAAAGCAGCGGCTGCATTTTGCCAATTATGCCGCCCTTGCAGGCCAATGGCCTGACTTAAATCGGTAACCTGCCGGTGGGATGCTCCGGTTGCATCAATCAGCTTTGCATCAAGTACAAAAACACCACGGCTTAAGCAGGTGCTGGCCGAGATTGGGCACAATGGGGCTGCTCTGGTTGCAAGCTCGGACAAATAAGCAGACGTGTGTTCGTCATCGACCCCGCATATTGCAAGGTCGGTTGTTTTTTGATTGTCAAATATCCGCACCTTGGCCGCCATATAGCCTTCCATATCGCCATGACGAAGCAAATGGTCTGGTGACAGGTTCAACAGGCACGCCACATCACAGCGCAAGGCCCGGGTAAGTTCCAATTGATATGAGGACAACTCGAGCACATATACCCGCCCGGCTTTAAGGGCGGGAAGATCAAGAACTGCCCGGCCAATATTGCCACCTGCATGGGCATCAAAACCGGCAGAACGCAAAATATGTGTAACCAGCGCGGTGGTTGTGGACTTGCCATTAGTACCGGTAATGCCAATTATTTTTGGCCGGTTGTCAGGTTTCAGGCTTGCAATTTGATGAGCAAATAATTCCATATCACCAAAGACGGGAACTTCACAGGCTCTTGCCAGCTTTACCACATGATGCGGTTTGGGAAGTGAATGAGCAATGCCCGGCGATATGATCAGGGCCGCAAGGTCTGACATGTCGCGCTGTGACAGATCAGACAGATTAAGCCCGGCTTGTTGCGCATGTTCACGCATGGGCTCGTTATCGTCCCAGACAAATAGATTGGCGCCTCCTGCCACTAACGCCTGCGCTGTTGCCAACCCCGTACGTCCCAAGCCCAGGATAGCAACATTTCTGCCTGTAAATTCATCAATCCGGATCAATTGTCACCTAGCGCAGTTTTAATGTGGATAAACCGATCATTGCCAGAATAACCGCAATGATCCAGAAACGAATAACAATGGTGGGCTCGGCCCAGCCCTTTTTTTCATAATGATGATGAATGGGTGCCATGCGAAACACCCGCTTGCCGGTTAGCTTGAATGAAATAACCTGAACAAATACTGATACTGCTTCCAGTACGAACAGGCCGCCAACAATTACCAGAACTATTTCATGCTTTACCGCTACCGCGATGGCACCCAAGGCCGCGCCCAAGGACAAGGAGCCGGTATCGCCCATAAAGATCATGGCTGGCGGTGCATTCCACCACAAAAACCCTAATCCTGATCCTAAAATAGCCCCGATAAATACTGCTAGTTCGCCTGTGCCCGGCGCATAGGGCAATTGCAGGTATTCGGTAAAATCAACGCGGCCAACAACATAGGCAATTATGCCAAAACTGCCCATTGCGATCATTACCGGCACAATGGCCAGTCCATCAAGACCGTCAGTCAGGTTTACCGCATTGGAAGTGCCTACAATGACAAAGGTTCCAAACAGCAGATATACCGGCCCCAAATCTATCAGCATATCTTTTAGGAATGGCAAGGCGACAGAGGTCGCCAGCTCGGTATTGCCATCATTGGTAGCTGTTACAATTGAGATAATCGACCATACTGCAATTCCGGCAATCAAGGTTTCAAGTAATAATCTTGCTCGTGCCGATACCCCGCCATGATGGCGCCTGGTCACCTTGTTATAGTCATCCCAGAACCCGATTAATCCAAACCCGGCCATCACTCCAAGCAGGGTCCACACATATTTATTGCCCAGATCAGCCCACAATAAGGTGCTAAGCAGACCGGAAAACAGGATCAGTACACCGCCCATGGTCGGGGTTCCGGCTTTTTCAACAATGTGGCGCTCAGGGCCGTCTTCGCGGATCGGCTGCCCATTTTTTTGTTTTTCCCTCATATAATTGATAATGGGCTTGCCAAAAACAAACGCTAAAATCAGCGAGGTGAAAACCGCTGCCCCAAACCTGAATGAGATATAGCGCAATACATTGAATATGGAAAATTCATCGGCAAGAGGATACAATAAATGATATAGCAAAACTAATTCTCCCGGCTGTGCGCCATTTTTTTCAGTTCAGTGACCACCCGATGAACTTCAGAGCCATTGGAGCCTTTGACCAGCAAAACATCACCGTCTTGTAATTGGGAATAAATGGAATTTACCAGGCCGGCAATGTCCTTTTCCACAGGAGCCCGGCGCGATTTGGGCAAGTGCTCGTATAAACATCCCATAAGTTCACCAACACACCAGACCTTTTCAACATTGGCATTTTGTATCGGCCAGGACAATTGCGCGTGCAGGAGCGGGCCTTGAGTGCCAAGTTCAAGCATATCACCCAAAACTGCCAGTTTCCGGCCATTGGAGAATCTGGACAATGTATCCAAAGCTGCTTTCATACTGGTGGGATTGGCGTTATAGCTGTCATCAATCAAGGTTGCATAGCCTTGATCCAGGGGCAATTTAATCCACGCCCCCCGGCCCTTGCCAGCGCTTATCAATTGCATTTTTTCGGCAATTTCCTTTGGGCTTTCACCACAGGCAATTGCAGCAGCCATCACCGCTGCAAGAATCTCGCCCCAGTGCATGCCGGTAACTTTGGCCGATATTCTTACGACCTCTCCGGCAATATCAAAGCACCCGGTTGAGCCGTCAGGGTTTGTTTGCCAGTCGATGATACGCACATCACTTGCCTCATCGACGCCAAATGTTAAAACATTACGCACTCCGAAGTTTTTAATTTGTGCCCGTAAAGTGGCCACTCCCGTCCCCGCAAATGGCAATACCGCAACCCCATCTAAATCGAGAGCCGCCCAGATCGAAGCCTTTTCACGGGCAATTGCCTCGATGGAGCCAAAACCCTCCAGATGAGCTTCGGCAATCCGTGTTATCAGTGCAACATGCGGTTTAACCAGCTTGCTGAGCGGGGCTATTTCACCGGGATTGCTGGTACCTATTTCAAACACCCCCCATCTGGTGCTTTTTGGCATGCGAGCCAAAGTCAATGGCACACCCCATTGATTATTATATGATTTAATCGAGCTGTGAGTAGGGGCATCCGTGGCCAATATGCTGGCCAGCGCATCCTTGGCACTGGTTTTTCCTACTGACCCGGTAATGGCAAATCTGGTGGCTGAACAGCGCTCACGGGCAACCACGCCCAAAGCTTCCAGCGCTTTGCTGGTATCATTGACCACGATTTTTGTTCCCGGAACATCGGTGCGGCTTACCAGTGAGGCAGCGGCCCCGGCTTTTAGTGCTGCATCAACAAATTCATGGCCGTCTCTGGCGACATTTAAGGCCACAAATAAATCACCAGACCTGGCAGACCTGCTGTCTATTGATATGCCGTCAATCGTAGAATCAGGGTCGCCAATCAGCCTGCCGGAAGTGGCCTCTGTAATTTCCGTGCAAGTCCATAATGGATCACTCATTCTAGCTCCTTAACCAATTGCCGGCTTATTTTGGCATCATCAAATTCCAGCACATTATCGCCAACAATCTGTCCCTGCTCGTGCCCCTTACCGGCAATTACAATCAAATCGCCTTCTGATGATTGCTTAATCGCCTCTTTGATGGCCAGCCTGCGATCGGCAATTTCCCTAGCCCTTGCAACAGCAGCCAATACCGTGGCGCGGATATGCTCCGGGCGCTCTGAACGTGGATTGTCGTCGGTGACAATGATCTCATCGGCAAATTTATCAGCAATTTTCCCCATTAAGGGTCGTTTTGCCGGATCACGGTCTCCGCCGCAGCCAAACACCAGAATAATTTTGCCTTTGGTGTGGGGGCGCACTGAACGCAGTAGTTTTTCCAATCCATCAGGAGAATGGGCAAAATCCACCAATATCATCACCCCGGATCTGGTGGTTGCTGCAAGTTCCAACCTTCCCCGAACTCCGCGTAATTTACTGATGCCTGTTAATGCCTGTTGTTTTGAAATGCCGGTGCGCATGGCCAGCCCCATTGCCATAAGGGCGTTGGCTGCCTGGAATTCGCCTACCAATGGCAAGAAAATGCTTGTTTTTTCGCCCAGCACCTGCAGGTTCAGTCTTTGACCATGAGCAGAGGGATGAATTTCCAGAAATTTTAACTGATCACCGCGCCAGCCAATACGCCACACATCCAAATTTGCAGCTTCTGAAGCCTCGGCCATTTGCAGGCCGTATTTATCATCAACATTGATTACCACAGCAGAGCCTTCGGGCAGTAATTCAAGAAACAGCCGTTGCTTGGCAGCAAAATAATCGGCAAAATCCCTGTGATAGTCAAAATGATCCTGTGACAGGTTGGTAAAACCGCCAGCGCTGAAAACAGCTCCATCTAGACGGCGCTGCACCAGACCATGAGAAGATGCTTCCAGGGCACAATTATCAATGCCATCCAAAGCCAGCTTCTGTAAGCATTTGTGCAGGAGGATACTGTCTGGTGTGGTATAGCCAAATGGCTGTAAGGCATTTTGTGTGGTTACTCCAAGAGTGCCTATACAGGCTGCCTTTATACCGTTTATCTGCCATATTTGGCGTAGAAATTCCACAGTAGAGCTTTTGCCATTAGTGCCAGTAACCGCCACCAGATTTGCAGGGCTGCCGGGAAACATCAGGGAGGCAAATCGGGCCAGAGTCTTTTGCGGATCAGGAACACAGATAACCGGTACGGTTTCAGGTATATTCGTAACTGGCTGATCACTTAATATTGCCACCGCCCCGCGATCAATTGCACTGTTAATAAAGTTAATTCCGTGGGTCTGCACTCCGGGAAGCGCCGCGAATAAAAACCCTGGATTTACTTCTCTGCTGTCCAGCGCCAGACCAGTAATTTCAGGATCAGCCAGCAATTCACTATTCACCTGACCCGCAATGCCTGCCTGTGTCACCAATTCTTGTAACTTCACTGCACATCCTCCGCCCGTACAATCAGTTTTGCAGGTGGAACCTTGTTTGGCGAACTGTAAGGAGCATTAAGCAAAGGGCCAATACGTTTGATTATATTATGCACTGTCGGAGCCGCGTTCCAGCCTGCGGTTTCCTGACCAAAAGTGGAATCACCTCCTTGAGGCTCATCCAGTAATACGAAAACCATATATTCAGGCGATTCCCATGGAAACACCGCCACAAAAGATGAGACATTACGATCTCTGGCATATCCTGAAATTTTGGGATCCCACTTTTCCGCTGATCCTGTTTTACCGGCAACACCATATCCAGGAACATCAGCCCGGCGCCCTGAGCCTTCCAGAACAACTTCGCGCATGGCTCTTCTTACTGTACGTGATGTTTCTGCTGATACCACTTGCTGTTGCGGGGCGTGCACATTTTTTTCCGGAGGTTGCACCAGCACTGTCAGGGGGTTTTTTCGCCCGTTATTCACTACAGCACTTAACGCTGCAACAAATGAAAGCGGGGTTACTGAAAGCCCGTGTCCAAACCCGATAGTTGCGGTTTTTACCTGTGACCATTCAGAAGAAGCCATATAGTCATCGGCGCTGCCCTTCAGGTCAATTGGCGCTGGATCGAGCAGGCCATAGCTTTGCAGGTATTTGCGCTGTTTTTGGGGGCCGATAGCCAAAGCAAGCCGGGCTGCGCCCTTATTGGATGAATGAACCAGAATATCGGTTGCGCTCATCGGACTTGAGCCAGGGTGAAAGTCACGAATTTCACGTCCGGCAATAATCAGCTTCTTGTTCACATCAATGCGGATATTTTGCAGCTCCATTCCTGATTCAAGCGCCATTGCCATGGTGAGGGGCTTGAACACTGAGCCTAATTCATAAGGATCGGTTAAGGCGCGATTGCGGCGAGTATCGGGCGATGCTGTGTTAAAATGATTTGGGTCAAAGTCCGGCAGCGAGGCCATTGCCAGAATCTCCCCACTGGGAATATGGGTGACAATTCCAACAGCAGCAATTGGCTTGTGCAGCTCTACTGCCTTGCGCAATTCATCTTCCAGTGAAAACTGAACACGGCTGTCTATGGACAGGCGCAACGGGCTCGCATCTTGTTGCAGGCGTTCATCAAATGAGCTTTCAACGCCTGCTGCACCAATACCGTCAGCATTTACCCAGCCAAGCAAATGAGAAGCCAGCCTGCCACCGGGGTAAATTCGCCGGGTTTTTTCCTCAAACTCAATGCCTGGCTCAGCAAGTTCAAAAATAGCCTTGCGTTGACGCGGGGTAACTGATCTTGCAATTCTGGCTCGTCCCTTTTTGCCGCTTAAGCGCTTTTTCAGAACCTCAAAGGACGAAACCCCATCAAGCCTTGACAGACGAGCAGCCAGACGAGCAGGGTCATCAATGTCCACCCGTCGTACATATACATCCCAGGTCTTGATGTTTGCGGCCAATAATGCCCCGTTGCGATCAATCAGACGAGCCCGGGGTTGCACTTCATCCTTGGCCGCGACACGCAATGTTTCTGATTTTGGGTCAGCAAGTACCGCAAGATCAGCCGATCTTGCGATCAGAACAATTGCCACAGCCCCCAATGTCAGTGTCAAAATACTAATTCGATGCCGTGCCTTGCGCATCTTATCCTGAACATTGCTGTTTGAAGCAAACAACCGGGATAAACTGATGCCTTGCACATCAGCAAGCGGCGTCAATTCATCCCGTCCAGAGACCATTATTGTGACTCCGGCGACAAGGCGGCAACAGAAACTTCGGCAATAGCTGGCGCCGAGACAGCTCGTGCTTCACGCAACGCCTGCTCAGGGGTTCGTTTTGCTTCCTCAGTCATTGGAACCATTCCAAGATGTTGTTCAGCCAGCCTGGCCAGCCGGGCTGGGGACTCCAAAACCGCTTCTTCTTTTTCCAGCAGCAATACTTCATTTTGCGCTTCTGAAACTTGCGCTTGTAAATTTAACAATCTTGATTGTGCGTGCTTTACCTCATTCTTGACCACATAAAGGGCCGCGGCCAGAATAAATGCAACCAGCAAGGCAATCAAATTCAAAGCCCGGATCATGATCTGCACTCCAGCGCTGTTAATCCCGGCACCGGCGCAAGCTGCGGCACCGCTTCCATCGGAGCGGCATCTGTGCGCACGGCCCACCGCAAGCGGGCAGAGCGCGCCCTGGGGTTGTTGGCTGTTTCGGTTTTTGAGGGCACAATCGCATTCCGCTGCACAAGGGTAAAACCGGGACAGAATTCCGCAATTTCAGCCATGGGAGAAAATCTTGATCCGGTGGAAGGTGCCTCGGCCCGTGCGCGCAGGAATTTTTTTACCAGACGGTCTTCCAAAGAGTGAAAGGCAATGATCACCAGTCGGCCCGCCGGACGTAAAACCCGCTCAGCCACAACCAGTAATTTTGCCAATTCGCCCAGCTCATCGTTTACAAAAATCCTAAGGGCCTGAAAAATTTTGGTGGCAGGGTGTATCCGGCCCTTCTTGGGGCCAAGCACTCGCTCCATAAGTTCTGCTAATTGTCTGGTGGTGGAAAACGCTTGTTCCTGACGGTATGCCACAATAGCCGCAGCGGCCCTGCGCGCTCGTTTCTCCTCGCCATATATTCGGAAAATACTTCGCAAATCCTGTTCTGATAGCTGGTTCACCGCGTCAGCAGCGCTGATCCCTGATTGCGACATTCGCATATCCAGTGGCCCGTCACGCAAAAAAGAAAACCCGCGTTCGCCCTGATCAATTTGCATGGATGACACGCCCACATCCAAAACAATGCCGTCCACCTGTTGCCAGCCGCGCGCCTTTAAGGCGGTTTCCAGCTCAGAGAATCGCCCTGCAAAGAACGAAAATCTGCCATCATGTTTTTTCTCAAGCTTTCGTGCGGTTTCTCGTACTGATGGATCTCTATCCAAAGCCAGCACCCGTACGCCCGCCGTTTGCAGTATTGCCTGTGAATAGCCACCGGCGCCAAATGTACAATCAACAATCTGTTTGCCAGCCGCCAAATCCAGCGCCTCCAACATTTCGCTTAATAATACCGGCTGATGCATTACGAGCCTCTCCGATTCAAAAAATCAGCCAGTGAGGGGGAGCTTTTGACTAAACTTTCCAGGCTTTGGCCGCCACCAAGACGAGCCACCTGTTCCGGATCCTGCATCATCTGGGCCGCAGCTTCGCGCATATCAGAAGACCTGCGAGCATGATCTTCCACATTCCATATTTCAAAACGCGAGCCACATCCGACAAAAGCAGCCCTTTTGCCCAGTCTTGCGTGCTCGATAAATTCTTTGGGCAGGGTAATACGACCCGTACTGTCAAAATCCAGCCGCTTGGCAGCACCAAGAACAGCCACTTCCATTATCTGACCCAAAGGATCATAGCGGCCAAGGCGGGCAATATCGGCGCGGTATTGCTGCATAAATAATTCGCCACCACCTTCAAGATATGCACCGGAAAAATGCGGGAACACATAAATGGCATCATGAGGATCACCCCGAAGCACCTCCCGGTAACTTGCAGGAACCGATACCCGGTTTTTGGCATCGATACTGTGCTCGGATGTAGAAATAAACATGCCTCATGCACTCCTTTTGAGAGTTGCAATACCAATCCGGTACCACAAATGTCCCTATATGGGATATCATGGGAAATTATGGGAAACAATGAAAAACAAGTGAAACCGCTTCTTTTTCCTGAATAAAGTCCGCCTTTGCAGCTTTATCCACAGGTTTCACATGAACAAAACAAAAACATCTGTGGATAACCAGTGTGAGTATCGTGAGGTGCAGGTGCAAATATTTAGTAAAAGGACCAAAATATCTTGCTACTCATCGAATCTTCTAATTGAATTCCACCCGTATTTCGGATTAAATCTGTGCAAATACCCTTTATTAGGGAAACTGCCATGAATTGAAGAAAATTGTGATGATACCAGTTCGACATCATGCATGTAAGATGTTGACTTTGGCCTGCTTTGGCATATTCATACGCCTGATTTCGGAAGAATGTAAGGAGCCAGCCGAGTTTTGAGGGAAATAAAAGCGTCTATCTGCGTCGCGTTGTAGAT
Organism: Robiginitomaculum sp.; assembly: GCA_015485155.1. Lineage (GTDB taxonomy): Bacteria > Pseudomonadota > Alphaproteobacteria > Caulobacterales > Maricaulaceae > Robiginitomaculum_B. The sequence goes on from WFUF01000017.1 coordinate 24,475, forward strand.
CACATCAGATTGATGTTATTGGCCTGATCGCACCAGTAGGTAGCGTATCGGGGCAGCGTATTTTTGCAAAATAACTGCGCGAACTGACTGTGCAAATTATGGTGCAAACCAGCGGTGCAGATTAACGGTTAAGGGCACGCTCCTTTTTTCACAAAAGATATCGCAGAAATGATGTCATGAATTTTCATCCATATCGGAAATTTTTCCGCTACCTGCAGGTGAGGACAGGCCCTGACACTCAAGAACAAAGAGCATCTGAATACAAAGAATAAACAACAGAATTATTATTAATTTGCAACGGGACTGAATACCCATCTGCACACACAGATCAGGATTTACGTGGAGACGACCAAAAATGAAAAACGGGACCAAGAATATCAATCTGGCAATTGTCGGCATGGGCAATTGCGCCAGTTCATTGATTCAAGGCATTTACTATTATGGCCAGAAAAATGCCGATGGCGCTGCCGGGTTGATGCATGAAGTTCTTGATGGCTACCATCCGCGTGACATTCACGTTACTGTTGCCTTTGATATTGACCGTCGCAAGGTTGGCAAGGACATTTCAGAAGCTATTTGGGCCAAGCCAAACTGCACCAAGGTTTTTCATGAAGATGTGCCGCACATGGGCATCAACGTATTGATGGGAAAAATCAATGACGGCTATTCCGAGCATATGGAAATGTTCCCGGAAGACCGTACCTTTTTGCCCTCCGATGCGCCTGAGCCAAGCAAGGCTGATGTGGTTCGTGCCCTAAAAGAGGGCCAGGTGGATGTTCTGACCAGCTATTTGCCGGTTGGCAGCCAGAAGGCTACGGAGTTTTATGCTGAATGCGCGATGGAAGCAGGGGTCGCCTTTGTCAATAATATCCCGGTATTTATTGCCAGTGACCCGGTTTGGGCCAAACGCTTTACCGATGCTGGTGTGCCGATTATTGGCGATGACATCAAATCGCAGCTGGGCGCAACTATTGTTCACCGGGTCTTGACCGATTTGTTTGCCAAACGCGGTGTTCCTCTGGATCACACTTATCAGCTTAATACCGGTGGCAATACTGACTTTTTGAACATGAAGAACCAGCTTCGCTTAAAATCCAAGAAAGTTTCCAAGACCGAAGCGGTGCAGGCGGTTACTGCTGAGCGCATGGTTGATGAACACATTCATGTGGGGCCTTCGGACTATGTGGCCTGGCAAAATGACAACAAGGTTGCGTTTGTGCGCATGGAAGGACGTCTGTTTGGTGATGTGCCTATGAATTTGGAATTGCGGCTTTCGGTTGAAGACTCTCCTAATTCTGCAGGTGTGGCCATTGATATGATCAGGTGCGCAAAAGTTGCTCTGGATCGTGGTGTTGCCGGCCCTGTGGAGGCTCCTTCATCATTTTTCTGTAAGCACCCACCTGTTCAGTTCACTGACGAAGAGGCTTATCGTAATACCGAGGCCTTCATCCAAAACCGCTAGGTTACTGATGAATTTGCCCCATACAGTTCAAAGACAACAGGGCAATGGCAGATAACGAGTCTGAAATAAATCCGGATTCACAAACCTATGGTAGACCTCTTTCAATCGAGGATGCTTCCAACCGGTTTTTAGTGCATCCATTATCAGACAAAATCGTAAAATTGGCGCTGCATCTGCGGATCAGTGCCAATATGGTTTCTGTGACGGGACTTGCCTTTGGTCTGCTGGCTGGCTGGTTTTATTTCAAACAGGGTAATCCAGTTTTTGCTGTGGCGGGATTTATATCCATGTTTGCCTGGCATGTTTTAGATGGTGCCGATGGTAAAATTGCTAGGGCCACAAAAACCACCAGCTCTTTGGGCCGCATTATTGACGGAATTTGTGATCATCTGGTGTTTGGCAGTGTCTATCTTGGCTTTGCATTTTATATCCTAACGCAGGACAGTTCACCATTTATCTGGGTATTGGTTATTGCGGCGGCCTTTAGCCACGGAATTCAATCTGCATCCTATGAGGAGCGCAGGCAAAAATATCACCGCCGTCTTAACCGGCTGGATCGTGATATTATTGCGGCAAAGCACAATGAGGTCGCGGGAAAAAAATCAGTAATTGCAAATATTTACGACTCCGTTCAACAAGCATTTTCCTCCCGTAACAGCCCGCTTGACAGCTGGATGTCGCAGCCTCAGCGCTCATCTTGTGATATTCAAAGGGCTGCCAATAAGACCATTCCCATGATTCATGCCTGGGGGCTGTTAAATGCCAACAATCGCACTTTCATGTTGCTGGTGCTGGCGCTGGCCGGAAGGCCGGAATGGTTTTTTATCTACGAGCTTGTCATACTGAACCTGTTATTCATCGCTCTGGTTATTGGTGAAGGCATTTTTGAAAAGCAATTGGTTGCAAAATTGCAGCAGCACTGCGAACAGGTAAAGAACTGATGGCGGGAATTGGTGACGTTCAGGATATCTTGCGCGGTGCCAAGGCTCTGTTGTTTGGCTTTGGTGGCCGAATGGTTGCGCGGATTGTTTTAATTGTTATTGCCAGCAGGCAGTTCGGCCCGGCAGAGTTTGGTATATTAGGACAAACAGCGGCCTTAACAGAAGTTGCAGCAGCGCTTGGCGTGCTGGGTTTGCGGCGCTCCTTGCTTGATATGCTAAGCTATAATGCGGAAAACGGGATATCGATTGAACAGCGCATAGCCGAAGCAATTATTGTGGTAATGGCGGTAAGTGTGGCTATTTCCTTAGGGTTATTGTTTTACTGGTCATATTTTTTTCCACAGCAATCCAGTTTGCTGCCACTGTTATTCATTGCTGTTCCGGCCATTGCCTTTACCGAAGTTGCCCTTACCGCTATTAAATACAAGCGAATAGTTAAATGGGATGTCTGGTCACGGGGTTTTACCGAACCCTGGGGGTTTTTGGCGCTTACCCTGCTATTGCTTAGTATGGGAATTATTGAAGGTGGACTGGTAATTGCCTATGTGGGCTCTGTTTGTATTGCGGCGGTTACTGTGCTGATTGGCCTGATCAGGTGTTACGGGATAATGCCGCTATTGCTATCAAAACCCAGCTTGCGCAATTGTTTGCGCATCCCGAAAAAAAGCATACCTGTCGGTATTACCGATATGGGGGTTTTAATGCTGCGCAGGATTGATGTCCTGGTGCTGGCCATGTTCGTTCCTGCCTCCAGCGTCGGTCTGTATTACATGGTGCAGCAATTAGCGACCGTGCCCCAAAAGGTCAGTGCCTTGTTTGAGCCGATGATTTCTCCGGTAATTGCCCGGCTGCATAATAGGTTTGAAGCTGGTCGCATCCGCGCCAATCTTATAGGTGCCTGCCGCTGGGTGTTTATTATTCAACTGGCCATAACAATTCCCATAGTGGTGTATGGCGATCGTTTGCTCTTTTTGTTTAATCCGGTTTTTGTCACTGGCGGGCTGGTTCTGGCTCTGGTGTTGATTGCAGAAGTAATTGATGGAACCTTTATTACCACCGAAACCCCCCTGGTGTTTTCCAATCCTGGCATTCCGCCGATATTGCTTGTTATTACATTGGTGATTGAGATTATTCTGATTGCCCTGTTTTCAAAATTGTGGGGAGTGGAGGGTGCAGCCATCGGGTTTTTGATTGCGTTAAGCTCTTTGGCACTTGGCCGGGTGTGGATGCTAAACAAAAAATTGCAGATAATTGTAATTAACCGCACTTATATTTTACCAGTTTTGTTTGGTGCAATGATGGCGGCCGGTTTGATGCTTGCTCGCCTTAGCCTGGATTCTGATAATGTAAGCATGACGGCGGTAATTGTTTTGTTATCGTTGATTTGCTACAGCTTCCTGATTAGAAAATTTGCCATGACCAAATCGGATAAAGTTTTATTACGAGCCGTGCGCCAGCGCCGACGGCGCAGCAATAATTGAGGAAAGCGTATCTTGATGATCTCTTATAACCCTCAGCTGAATATCCGTGTAGTCTCATGTTGAAAAACGCTGCCAGAACCTGGTCTAAACTGGTCTGCAAATCAGCATTTTCTGTTTTGCTGGTTGCGATGATTGTAAGTGTCATTGCATTTGTAGAAGCAAAAAACATTTCTGTTTCCACACGGCTGGAGGCATTGATGCCACAGGGCGCGGGCAGCGTTCAGACCTTGAACAAGGCTCTGGGCAAAACCGGAAGTTTTGCCTCAATACAGATCGTAGCCCATTCCACAAATCCAGAAACTACCTTGCAGTATATCAGGGATGCAAAGGTTAGAATTGATCAGTTTGATTGGGTGGATACCAGCCAGTATTTTGAAGATGTTGATGTACTGGAATCCCATAAACTGCTGTTGTTGAGCATGGATGAATTGCTCAAAATGGAAGCAGAAGTAGATGCCGCCTACCCGAATTTAGTCGCTCAAGCCATCTCAAAGGAAATCGGCAGGGGGGTTAAACTTACCCTACGCAATGAAAACATGGAAGGTGATTCGAATACCGAGATTAAATCCCGGCTACTTGATCAGTTTTCAAATGAAGCCGCAGGCTCACAGAAAACCAAGCATTATTTTGTCTCCGAAGATGGCCTAACGGCTGTATTGGTGGTCTGGCCAAAGTCTGGACTGGATTCCCTGTCTGCGGCAAAACGCATGGTTGATGATGCTCACAACACCCTTGCTGAACTGGGCACCGAAGCCTATGGCGATGACTTAACGGTAGGTGTCGCCGGACGAATTGCCAACAAGGTGGCCCAGTTTGATTCCATCGTTGGTGATTTGAAGCTGGGTCTGCTTGGGTCGATCTCCCTGATCAGCATACTTATTATATTTTCATTTCGTTCCCTGGTGGCAATTCCAGTTATTTTTATCCCATTGGTGCTTGGAATTTTATGGGCGATGGGGGTTACGTCTTTGATCATTGGCGGGCTAAATCTTATTACGATTTTCCTTACCCTGATCCTTTTTGGTCTCGGTATTGATTTTGGCATCCATAATTTTAGCAGATACCGCGAAGAAAGACGCAGTGGAAAAACCATAGAGCAAGCCATGGAGGTGATGATAACCGGCACCGGTTCTGCTTCCTTGATTGCCGCTTTGACCACCTCTACCGGATTTTTCTCGTTAATGCTGACAGATTTTCGTGCCTTTACCGAGTTCGGGTTTATAGCCGGCAGCGGGGTATTGCTGATTTTCGTTTCCATGTACACGGTATTCCCGGCATTTGTTATTGTGCTTGAGAAGCTGGGGTTGTGGGATACTTCCAAGGCCGGCGGGCACCTGCTTAAAGCTCAAAAACAACCACGTGCTGGCCGCAAAATTCAACAAAAATGGGTATTTAGTGCCACTGGCCTGCTTATAGTACTGTCCTTGTTCTTTGCTCCGCAAATTGCTTTTGAGCGCAATTTCAAAAACCTGGAAGCCCGCCAGCCTCTATCATTGCAAACAGCCAATAAACAAGTGCAGCAGGTATTTCCCGACGGACATGATCGCGCCATTTTGGTAATTCCAACTTTTGAGGAATTGCAAAAGCTCGATGCTTATTTTAAGCAGAAAATAGCAACGGATACTGAAACCCCGACCATTAAAAAAGTCACTTCATTGCTGAATTTTGTTCCTGACCAGAAAGAGCAGGCGAAACGCCTTGAAGTAATTAACCGGCTGGAAAAAAGGGCTTCGGCCTTGCGTGGCTTAACGCCCGGCAAATATCAGGCAATTGATCGTTATTTGTCTATTGAGGACTTGAACGTTGCTGATCTTCCTAGCTCCTTGCGCCGGGTATATATGGGAGTGGACAACACTCCGGGCTATTTGATGTATATTTATAATTCAGTTTCCATGAACGACAGTGCTGTTGCCCGGCTGTTTTATGATGATGCAGCCATAATTACCATTGACGACAAAACCTATAACAGCGCCTCGGAAGCCTTTGTTTTTGTTGAAATGCTGGCATTGATGAAGGCCGATGCGGTCAAAGCGATTCTGCTGGTAATTATTGTAACTGCTGTTCTTGTCTTTGTGTTTATCAGATCTGTTGTCGGCTCACTAATCGTGCTGGCTCCTCCGGTGATGGGAGTGTTGCTCACCATAGGGTTTATGGGTGCATTTGGGCCTAAGCTTTCGATCATGAATATGGTTATCCTGCCTTCGCTAATTGGTCTTTCGGTGGACAATGCTGTTCATATTTATCACCGCTTCAAGCTATCCGGAGCCAAGGCAGATATTGCCCAGATCATGAACAGCACCGGACGTGCTGCGGTCATTACCACACTAACAACCTTGCTGGGCTTTGGTGGCATGATTACTGCCTCCATGGGTGGGTTGCGCTCGATGGGTTTGCTGGCGATTATTGGTTTTACCGCCTGTTTGCTCATGACATGGACCTTGCTTCCGGTTCTGCTTGAGGCCTTTGGAAAATACACACGCAAGGAAAACTCCGCATGAGCAGCATAAAGGACTGCCTGATAGTGGCAGCCGGGCAGGGGACCCGACTAAAAGGCTTAGGTGATTCAAAACCACTCATAGAATTAAATGGCATACCTCTGATCGAGCATGCCATGCGTAGCGCCCATGGTGCCGGTGTAAATAATTTTGTGGTGGTTACCGGATATCAGAGCGAACGGGTATGTGAATTCTTAAAACAGGTTTCAGCTCGCACTAATTGGAATATCAAAACCCGTTTCAATCCGGATTTTTTATCTGAAAACGGCCTGTCAGTATTGGCGGCAGAACCGGATTTGTCCGGTGAGTTTTATCTGGCGATGTGTGACCATGTGGTTGAGCCTTCATTGTATGATGAATTGGCCAAGGCCGATTTGCCATCAGAAGCCGTGGGCTTAGGCGTTGATTACAGGATGCAAAATCCAATGGTTGATTTGGAAGATGTAACAAGGGTAGAGCTTGAACGGGAATACATAACCCACATTGGTAAAACCCTGACCAGTTATAGCGCATTTGATACCGGAATTTTCCGTGCCGGGCCGTCCCTGTTCGCAGCCATCCAGACCAGCAGGGAGCGTACTGGTGATTGCAGTATTTCCGGCGGTATGGAATTACTTGCCAGTCAAAAACTGGCTATTGGTATTGATACGGGAAATTCCGACTGGATTGATGTGGACAGCGTCCCAATGCACAAGCTGGCAAGTAGCTGGTTGCGCAAGCCAAATACAGTCATGACTTAAGCTTCAGTGTCCTGTCTGTTGTGGTGATTCCCTGTTTTGTGATTCTTTATATTGTGCAAACGGGCGATCAGGCCATAAGATATAATCATCAGCAAAAACCATGATCCAAGCTTGCCAAAAGAGATTGCTTGCCAGCCATCTTGTTGTTCCGGATACAGCCAGACATTAGCAAAAGTGCTGATGTTTTCGGCCAGCCAGATAAAAAGAGCCACCAGAATGAAACCAAGCAATAATGGCATGGTGTGATATCGGTCAAGAATCTTGTAATATATGTGGGTTTTCCAAAACAATATGCCGGTGATTGCAAACAAAATAATTCGAAAATCAATCACAAAATGATGACTAAAGAAATTCACATAAATGGCTATGGACAGAAGGCTGATTGTCCATATTGGCGGATGATTACGAAAGCGAAAATCAAATCCGCGCCATGCTCGGGCAATATAGCTGCCGACCGCCGAATACATAAAACCGCTGAACAAGGGCACATCACCGATTCGGATCAGGCTTGTCTCTGGATAGCTCCATGATCCCATATGGACTTTGAAAATTTCCATTATGGTGCCGATTATGGAACAAAATTATGACCTTTACTTCGGAAATTGTTTCAAGCCTGAATCCAATCAAGGAAATTTGAACAATAATGGCGCTGATGAATAAAAAGTCATAGCGTGCCAGATTTGCATTTTCGGGATAATAAGGTGCGCTTAATATAATCAGAGCCAAAAGCAAACCACCGAACAGACAGGCCCAGGCCTGCTTGATGCCAAATATCAAAAACGCACTTATAAATTCATGTAGAACACCATGGGGGTTTTGTAATCAGTTATGGATGGAGTCAATGAACCCCGGTACCGGTTCTTTCATTTTGATACCCTTCGGTTGTTTCTGCAAGGAATTTTGCCGGGATAATATTTGATTGGGTTGAAAATAAGGCCTCTGAATATGGCCTATAAGGATTGAAGCAATGCAATCTGTGGGTTCTGGCTGTTGTGAATATAATGGTCCGTACAAAAAAATTCCGGAAAACTGAATTTGCTGAATAAACCCCGTTGCTTTTGGTGCTGGTCGGGGGTAAACCCCTGCCTCATTATTCAAGCTGCAAAATCGGCTTTGAGTGTTGGGGCGTCGCCAAGTGGTAAGGCAGCGGTTTTTGGTATCGCCATCCCAGGTTCGAATCCTGGCGCCCCAGCCATTTTCAAAAGCTTCACAAAAAATCCCCCAAAATCACAAAATTCCCCTTTCAAGTTGTCTCTTGTGTGACTGCAATCCCTAATGAGGGTGCGGTCACTGAATTTAATTGTCAAAATTGGTGAAAATAACAGAATTAGAGTATTGCTTGCATCAAAAGTTTAGTGTTAGCGTCCGTCGCTGAACGGGCCGGTAATGTGCCGGTTCCACTTGTGAGACATCAGGCCAACTGGTGCGGCAAATATGGGGAGATAAGAGACGTGATTGTCTTTAATGTTCCTTATAATCACCCTGTCATCAGTACAGGCAACTTTTCCGTCGTTTTGGCGGGGTACAGGTTCCGGTTACGTAGTTAAACGTAATTGAGAATTTTTAGGCGGCGGGGCAATACTGGCCTTCGCCATGATTGATTTTTGTGATGCGTCCGTTTCGTCTGGCCGCGTTAAGGTTCATTTGGAGCACAACATGACGAAGTTGAAATTCATGGCACGAGTTAGCGCTGCAGCGCTGGCTGTATCTTTACTGGGCGGGGCCTCTATGGCGCAGCAACAGCTCACCCAGGCGGTGCGCACAGCTACACAATCCACACAGGCCGGCGCAGCCGCGCAGGCAAGGATTGACCGTATTGACGACGCTACCAGCGATGTGGTTGGCGAGTATCGCGCAGCTTTGCAGGAAAAAGAGACTGTTGCCCTAAATGTTGAGCAGCAGCGTATCTTTTTGCGTTCACAGCAAAATGAAATTGACAGCATTCGCAGTCAGATTGATCGGGTTGATGAGGTTCAGGATCAATTGTTGCCCATGATGTTGCGGATGATCGGAACTTTGGAAGAGTTCATCGAGAATGACGTTCCATTTCAGTTGACTGAACGCCGTGATCGTATTCAGAAGCTAAAGGATTTGATGGAAGACCCGGCGCAGTCGCCTTCCGAGCGTTATCGCCAGATTATAAATGCCTATCAGATTGAAGTTTCCTACGGTCAGCAAAACGCATCTTATTCCGAAGCCTTGGCTGATAGTGATGGTTCTGTAAAAGTTGAATTTTTGCGTATTGGCCGAGTGGTTCTTATCTATAAGGATCAGGATGGATCGCTAAAGATCTGGAATAACGCCAAGCGGGCTTATGAGGATCTGCCCTCTTCTTATGCAATGGATTACTCCACGGCTACCCGGATTGCCCTGGAGCAAAAAACACCTGAAGTATTTCCAATGGCGCTTCCCGGCGCTTCTAAAGCCAATTGATAGTGAGGCGGAAAAAGAAGATGAAAATGACGATGAAATCTCTTAACATAGCCGCCATTGCCCTGATCGGGGCGGTGGGTCTTGGTACTTCTGCGATTGCGCAGGGAAAACCGGTAAGCACGATTGATGAACTGATTCAACGGGTTGGCAAGGACAGCCGTGAAGCGCGCGCCGAAGCCCAACGCAGAGTCAGCGAGTTTGAGGCAAAAAGCTCACAGCAACGCAGATTGCTTGCGCAGGCCAAGTCTGAATTGCGTGCTCTTCGCGCCGCAGAGAAAAGAAATGCTGCCAAGTTTGATTCCAATGAGGCCCTGATTCAGGAACTTGATTCTGAGTTGCGCAAAGCTCAAGGGTCGTTTGGTGAATTGTTTGGTGCCGCTCGCCAGGCTGCTGGAGAATTGGCAAACACCTTTGATAATTCGTATGTTTCCGGACAATTTCCAGGGCGTTCAGAGGCTTTGAAGTCTGTTGCCAATAGTACTACTTTGCCGGAAGTCTCCGAGTTGGAAAATATTTATCAGTCGATGATTTCCGAGATGAAGGAACAGGCAAAGGTCGTTACCTTTACTGGCAGGGTCGGTCAGGATGATAATGTTGAAGTAACCCGTGCCGGTGTGTTTTTGGCGTGGACAGCAAAATCTGCCGAATTTCTTGAGATGGATGAGGGTGACATGCTGTTATTGTCCCGTCAGCCTTCAAACAGAATTCGTGGTCTGGCCAAGAATGTCAGCAATGGGGATCCTGGCAAATTTGTTAAAGGCCCAATTGATCCTACCCGTGGCGCTTTGATGTCCAAGGTGGTTCGTACTCCTTCTCTGATGGAGCGTTATAAAGCTGGTGGTGGCATTGGTTATACAGTTTCGACCATGGCTGCGATTGGTATCTTTATTGGTGTTTGGCGCTTTTTTGCCCTGACCATGACTGGCATGGCGGTTCGGGCGCAGTCGCGCCGGACAAATCCTGGTAATAACCCGCTAGGTCGGATTATGAAGGCTTATGAAGCTGCCAAGGACAAGGATCTGGAAACCGTTGAATTGCGCCTTGATGATGCTATTATCAAGGAGACCGGAAAGCTGGAGTTTGGTATTTCGCTGGTCAAGGTTCTGGCTGCGGTTTCGCCGCTGATGGGTCTGCTGGGTACGGTTATCGGTATGATTCAGACCTTCCAGGCTATTACCCTATTTGGGGCCGGTGATCCGCAATTGATGGCTGATGGTATCTCATTTGCCCTTGTAACCACGGTGCTTGGTCTGTTGTCAGCTATTCCGTTGTTGCTTTTGCACAGCTTCTGCGCCTCGGCCGCTCGTTCGGTTCAGCAGGTATTGGAAGAGCAGGCCTCTGGCATGATCGCCGCTAATGCAGAAAGCCGGAGCCAATAGGCTCCGGATAAGGCTAGGAGAGCGAAATGAACTGGCTCAATCCGTTTGTTGCCCTTAATGATCTTCAGCAGTTTCTGGAGATGGGGGGTGATGTACTGCTGATCATCATGTTCGCGACGTTTTTCATGTGGGCATTCATTCTTGAGCGACTGGCTTATTACCAGTTTGCCCACAAGAAAAATACGCGGCGCGCTTACAGTATTTGGGAATCAAGATCCGATCACAAATCGTGGGCAGCTCATGCTATACGCGAACAATTGATCTCGGAAATTCGGCAGAAGACCGAACAAAACATGTCTTTTGTAAAAACTCTGGTGGCTATTTCGCCGCTGCTTGGTCTGCTTGGTACCGTTACAGGAATGATTGAAGTGTTCGATGTAATGGCTGTGACCGGCTCAAGTGATGTTCAGGCGATGTCTGCCGGTGTTTCCAAGGCTACAATCCCGACAATGGCTGGCATGGTTGCTGCCTTGTCCGGGCTTATTTTTACCAACCGGCTCGAACGCCGCGGACTGCGCGAGACGCAGAAAGTGGCTGATGCGCTGGAAATTAGCTAGAAGGTGAACAGGATGCGTAGACGTCACCGCGCAGAAATTAGTTCAGACGTGGACATGACTCCAATGTTGGACATTGTGTTCATTCTGCTGATTTTCTTTATCGTAACTGCGGTATTTGTGCAGGAAAAAACCATTGATATGAAGCCGCCTCCACCACCTCCAGAGGATCAGGTTATTCCACCTGATGCGCCGCCGGTGATTCTTGTTCAGATCAATGACCGAAATCTGGTCTTTGTAAATCAGACGCCGACAGATGTTCGTCGTGTTGGCCCGGCAATTCAGCGGTTTCTAGCTGATAACGGGGAAAGCTCAGTATTGATTGTTCCTAATGATGAAGCCGATCATGGAGTTGTGGTTGCAGTTTTTCAGGCAGCGCGGCTTTCCGGTGCTCCGGCCATGATCAAGCGTGAGGGTGAGTGAGGTCTTTCATGCCTTATAATGCCCTGGTTTCGAAAGTAATATGCGGTCCGGGCTCTGCCCAAAACCAAAGCAGGAGTAAATTTCATGGCTAGACGCCGTCCTGAACAAAGTGAAAGTGATGTGGATCTTGATATGACGCCCATGCTTGATGTGGTGTTTATCTTGTTGATCTTCTTTATTGTGACTGCGGTTTTTGTGAAAGAACCTGGTGTTGATGTGGTAAAGCCTACTTGGCAACAGAAGCTCGACTCAAAAAAGCCTTCGATTATGGTTGGTGTTGCCGCGGATTCTGTGGTCTGGATCAATAAAAATCCGGTGCCGATGAACGCGGTAAGAGCTGCCTTGGCTGCGATGAAAGCGGAGAACCCCAAGGCCGAAGGCACTATTCGCGGAGATGAAAAGGCCAATATCGGTGTGGTGCTTGATGTGCAGGATATGTTCATTGAGCTTGGCATTCCGGTAGAGGTTTCAGTAGAGAATGACTAACTGCCCAAGAATCGGCATATTTGGGGGGTATGGTTTAGTCGGATCAATCGAGTTTTAGTTGATTGGTGCGTTTTTCATAGAAGAGCATGTGGGTTCGTCCGCATGGTTATAGGGAGATTAGATTCAGCGAGCTTGTACGCAGTTAATGTGTCGAAATGCGTTTAATATACGGGAATATGGCTTGATGAATTTATGTTTTGGAGACGTAAGATGCGCTTTTTTTTAGGCTTGCCATTCGCCGGGGCTATTACAATTGGCTTGTTTCTTCTTATGAAGATATTGATCTCGCAGGAGGTTGAGCTTGGGGAAAAAGAGGAGACGACCAGATTTGACATCAACCCCAAAGTCGAGGAGCTAAGCGTAAGGCAGCGTGAAGTACAGGCAGAGCGTGCCAAGGAAGTAAAGCCACCTCCGCCACCGCCGCAAATTGAAAAACAAAAGGCAACACAGCCAAAAGAGGGCATTGCCAATGTGGCCGGCGCAATTCCGGATTTTGATGCGCCAAGGCTTGATCGCAGTGCGGTGAACTTTGATGTGTCAGATCGTGATGCCCAGCCATTGGTTCGTATTCCTCCGATGTATCCGCCGCGCGCCGCCGAGCGTGGTCTGTCTGGCCAGTGTACTGCATTCTTTAATGTCAGTCCTGCAGGCAAACCCTATGACGTTCGTACAGAGTGCACTAGTTCCGTATTTGCGCGGGCTGCCAAGCGCTCAGTCGAAAAGTGGAAATACAATCCAAAAATCATTGATGGCAAAGCTGTGGCCCGTACTGGCGTTGTCACTGTTATTAAATTTCAACTAGCAGATTGATCCGAACCAGATTCGAAAAACATTCGTAAGGAAAACTAGATGTCGGTCGCTAACAAATCAGGGTTTAATATGATGATCCGCAAATTTGCAACTGCAGCTCTGGCTGTTCTTATTGTTGCTGCTGTTGCCGTTCCTGCCGAGGCACAACGCAAACGCGACAAGGAAGAAAAAGTAGAAGGCCGGGCAATGTCTTCGAAGGTTGGTGAAAAAGTGCTTGAGGCACAAGAATTTCTACAGGCAGAGCCACCGCAACACGCGCAGGCTATTGCTGTTCTTGATTCTGTTCTGGCCCGTGAAGGCCTGTCTCCGTTTGAAAAAGCGGTTAGCCATCAGTTACGTGGTTCAGCACGCTATAGCCTCAATAATAGCCGGGGGGCGATTGCAGATTGGGAGGCTGCAATAGCAACTGGTGCATTTACCCCTGAGGAAGTTGCCAGCCTGACCTTGAATATTGGGCAATTGTGGATTGCGGAAAATCAATATGCCAAAGGTGCGACAATTTTGGAAAACTGGCTAAAGGCTGGTGGTACGGGAAGTGAAACTATTCATATGATGATTGCTGTGGCCTGGGCGCAAGAGGAAAAATTCCGCCGGGCATTACCCCACGCAGAAGCAGGCTTTCGCATGGCTAATCCGAAGATGAAAAAGCATTTCGATTTGCTGAACTTCATCTATAACACCTTGAAAATGTACGATAAACAGGCAACATTGCTCGAGCAGCAAGTGTCAATCTGGCCTGATGACAAGAATGCATGGAATGCCATTGCGTCACTAAAGCAACAGGCAAACAAATCCAAGGAAGCCTTTGAAATTAACAAGATCATGTATTTGAACGGGCTTTTAACCAAGGAAAGCGAGTTAGTTGCTTTAAGCCAGTATTACTCTTTCTACGAAGTGCCTTACCGGGGCGCCAAGATTCTCGAAAGAGAGATGAATGCAGGGCGTGTAGCAAAAAACAGGAAAAATCTTGAGCTGCTTTCAAATATGTGGCGGCAGGCTCGCGAATATGACAAGGCGATTCCAGTATTGCGCCAGGCGGCAGATGCGGCCTCTAATGGCAGGTTGTATGAGCAATTGGGTGAAGCATATTTTGCTGAAACCAAATACAAGGAAGCGGAAGAGGCATTCCGCAAGGCTTTGGCCAAAGGTGGGTTGAAAAAGCCGGGCAATGTATATGTTCTTATCGCCAATTCCCTGTATGAGCGCGGCAAACCTCGCGCTGCCCTTAAAGAATTTGAGAAGGGTTTGAATTACTCACATTCAAGAAAAGCAGCTGCTGGCTGGATTACGTTTATCAAAGGCAGCTTTGAAGTGGAGAGGAAGAAACTCGCCTTCCAAAAAGCGGTTAAGCTTGATGAATGTAAAAATCAGGAGGATCGGGTACGCCGTATGGGAGATACCAAGATCGAGGGTATGGAGCAAATAACAGCCGAGTGCGTAACTATTCTGGCCGAGGAGAAGGCTCGTATTGAGGCCGAGAAAGCAGCCAGAAGAGCCAAGGCTACCTGATAAATTTCAATTTGCGAAAATGAGATGCCCGGCTTTTGTAAGAGAGCCGGGCATTTTTGATTTAGAGCATTTTTAGCAAAAGTGGGAACCGGTTTTGCGGCCAAAAATGCGACAGATAAAGATTTAGCATTTTTAGCAAAAGTGGGAAGGTTTTTTGTGCGCTACCGCCTATCGGCTACTTGAGCGCGGGTTTTGCGGCCAAAAATGCGACAGATAAAGATTTAGCATTTTTAGCAAAAG
>WFUF01000018.1 GCA_015485155.1 Robiginitomaculum sp.
CCCCTATGGCCCTGTGCCATGAGGCCTGCAACCATGCCCGCCAACACATCGCCGCTTCCCAATGAAGCCAACCAGCCAGAGGTGTGGGTGTTGACCACAATTCTGCCACTGGCCGTAGCCATTACGCTGTCAGCACCTTTGAGCAATAAAGTACAGCCGGCAAGTCTGGCAGCGGCCTGCACCCGCTCAATCTTATTGCCAAATTCGGATCCTAATTGTCCGAACAAACGGGCAAACTCTCCCTCATGAGGCAGCAAAACCGTATTGGAATGACAGGCATCGAACAATGTGTCCGGGTCATCTGCAAAACTGCTTAAGGCATCAGCATCAAGAACTGTTGGCTTGTTATGGGCCAGTAATTCCAGAACATCGCGGCGCATATCCTTACCCACGCCACCGGCTGGGCCGATTATAATACAATCCGGATTTTGAGCTTGTAGCAGGCTTGAAACAGGCTCACCTCGATCCCGCGCCAACAACACAACAGAAGTTTCATGGGCAGCGCAAACCTGCATTGATTTTTTGGAGCCAGCCAGTGTTACCCACCCTGCCCCTATCCGCAATCCCGCACGGGCAGCCAGTCTGGCAGCTCCGGTGTGTAACGCCCCGCCACACATTACCAACAACCTTCCGCGCGAATGTTTATGAGTAACAGCTTCGGGAGCTTTTGGTATTTCCGGCCATAAATTGCGCTGATTTACTATTGCTACCGGATCAAAATTATCAAGCAGACCATCTGGAAAACCAATGGCAATCACCTTTATTTTGCCGCATTGGCTGCGAGCCGGCTCCAACACATGAGCCGGTTTCAAACATTCAAATGTAACTGTCATGTCCGCCTTGATAGCAGGCGGACTCACCTTGCCATTGTCGCCAAAGATACCTGAAGGCAGATCAGCAGATACCACTTTGGCAGGATGAGCATTGATATGATTGACCAACTCTGCCAATTCTCCGCTTATAGGTCGCTTTAGACCTGCCCCGAATATACAGTCAACAATCAGCCCGATATTGCACGATATTTCAGTGCCCGTAATACTGACACCAGAGGGTAATGCCTGTTCCATTTTATCCGCATCTGTTGCAGGAACAGTCTTGGCGCATACGGTAAGAAAAACCGGCCAACCTGCCTCATACAAATGGCGTGCAACAACATAACCGTCTCCACCATTGGCTCCGGGGCCGCAGAATACTTGTACCGGACAGGGACTGAATTCAGAAAAAATCTGCTCAGCAATTCCAGAGCCTGCAGCCTCCATTAAATCGACACCAAGGCGACCGCGATCAATGGCAGCACGGTCGGCCTGATAGCAGGTGGCGGTGGAAAAGACTTTTACCCCGGACATGACGTGAACACTTCTTTTGCATACGCTGCCTATTTTTTAGGCAGCGTAAAGTAAACCGGTTTTAATAATAGCAAAAAAGTTTCCAAATCAGAAGAAATATTCCATGGCCTTGTCAAACGTCCTGATATTAGCAGAATCAGGCTGGAGAAAAGCATGAAAAAAGTTGAAGCCATCATAAAACCCTTCAAACTTGATGAGGTCAAAGAGGTTTTGCACGATGTCGGCGTTCAGGGATTAACTGTAGTTGAGGCAAAAGGCTTTGGCCGCCAGAAGGGTCATACAGAATTATACCGTGGCGCCGAGTATGTTGTTGATTTTCTGCCCAAGCTGAAAATCGAAGTCGTGGTCACTGAGGGGCAGTTGGAAAACGTTGTTTCCGCTATTGAATCTGCGGCGCGCACCGGAAAAATTGGCGACGGAAAAATCTTTGTCAGCGACATAAGCGAAGTCATTCGCATCAGAACCGGCGAGAGAAACGAAGAAGCGCTGTAAAACCGAACTTATTTATTTTCACAAACACTAGGTTAATAATCATGTCCAAAGAAATACTAGACCTTATCAAAAGCGAAAACGTCAATTTTGTCGATTTGCGCTTTACCGACCCAAGAGGGAAAATGCAGCATGTTACCATGGAAAAAAGCATGGTGAATGAGGATCTTTTTGAAGATGGCGTAATGTTTGATGGCTCCTCGATTTCGGGGTGGAAAGCAATCAATGATTCAGACATGGTACTGATGCCGGACACCAGCACAGCCAAAATTGATCCGTTTTTTCAATCCCCTACCCTGACCTTATTTTGTGATGTTCTGGAACCTGGCACATTGAGTCCCTATGGCCGTGATCCGCGTTCCACAGCAAAGCGGGCAGAAAAATATCTTATGGCCTCTGGTGTTGGCGATACCGCATATTTTGGGCCAGAAGCAGAATTTTTCATGTTTGATGATGTTCGCTGGTCAACCCGCACTGACAAGACCGGGTTTACCCTGGACAGTTCAGAATTGCCGGCCAATACAAATTCCAAATTTGAACACGGAAATATGGGACATCGCCCCTCATCCGGAGGCGGCTATTTCCCGGTTCCGCCAGTTGATTCAGGGCAAGATATTCGCAGTGAAATGCTAAGTGTGATGGACGAGCTTGGCCTTTCTCCTGAAAAACATCACCACGAAGTAGCCCCGGCCCAGCACGAACTGGGAATGAAGTTTTCTACCCTTGTGGAAATGGCAGATCATTTGCAATTATACAAATATGTGGTTCATAACGTTGCCGCTGCCTACGGAAAATCAGCAACATTCATGCCCAAACCATGTGTCGGTGAGAATGGCTCAGGAATGCATGTACACCAGTCAATCTGGAAAGATGGCAAGCCACTTTTTGCCGGTAATCGTTATGCTGATCTATCGGAAAAGTGCCTGCATTATATTGGTGGAACCATCAAACATGCCAGGGCAATCAATGCCTTTGCCAATGCCTCCACTAATTCCTACAAGCGTCTGGTCCCAGGGTTTGAAGCTCCGGTGCTGCTGGCCTATTCTGCTCGCAATCGTTCCGCGTCAATTCGCATCCCCTACTCCCCATCGGCCAATGGCAAACGTCTTGAAGTACGTTTTCCTGATGCTGCTGGAAATCCGTATCTTACATTCACAGCATTGCTGATGGCAGGCCTTGACGGCATTGCCAACAAGATTGATCCCGGTGAAGCCATGGACAAGGATCTTTATGATCTGCCGGCCGAGGAGCTAAAAAACATTCCCTCGGTATGCAGCAGCTTGCGCGATGCCTTAAATGCGCTGGAACAGGATCATGAATTCCTGCTGCAGGGCGGGGTTATGAACAAGGATCAGATTGCAGCCTATATTGATCTGAAGATGGAAGAAGTCACACGATTCGAAATGCACCCGCATCCGGTCGAATTTGACATGTATTATTCTTCCTGAGGCTGACCCGCCCAACAGGCTGAAAGGCTATAACAGCAATAGACTTACAGGTTTTTACGGCTCTCGAACAAAAAAGTGTAATTTTGGGAATCGACGAACTGGATTTTACGGTCTACAAGACCCGGTCTGCGATTTTGCGCCATAAAGTCGCAGGCCGGTTCTTAAAGGGTGTAATTTATGCGTAAATTCTTGTTACTTTCAGTGTCTTTACCCACATTTGCTTTTGCCAGCGCCACAATGGCACAAGTTGAAATAAACACTGAAACAACCGACCCTGTTGACACCCAAACCATTGATAATGGCAACCCGGCAGATATTGTAATCTTAAGCGCAGGTACTGTTCTGGTTGGTGAAGGCCTGGCGGCAGTTACCCTTAACTCTGATAATACCGTAACCAATCAGGGAATAATAGGCTCAGATGATGCCGACAATTCCACCGGCGTGCTGGTTTCCGGTGCCGTAACCGGAGAAATCCTTAATTCAGGATCTATCAGTCTTACGGAAAATTTTTCCGGTGAAGACACTGATGGTGACGGAGATCTCGACACCCCCTTTGCTACTGGAACAGGACGGGTGGGAATTTTGGTTTCAGGGGGTTCTACCCTTACCGGTAATATAACCAATGATGATCTTGGACGCATCACTATTGAAGGCAATGACTCTGCTGGAGTGCAAGTTGCTGGGACGTTAAATGGTAATTTAACTTCACAAGGAACCATAGACGTAACCGGTGATCGAACCTATGGAGTTCTGGTTTCAGGAACAGTAAACGGGGATGTGGTCACGGCTGGCCGCATATCTGCTACTGGTGAGGACTCCGGCGGTGTAAGAGTCACTGGCGAAGTTAACGGGGCTATCCGCAACACCGCCTCCATCGCTGCCACTGGATTTAGATCAATCAATCGTGCATCAGCAGAAGTTCGCGCAGCACTGGATAATGATGATTTGCTGATTGGCGGCAGCGCCATCGCCGTTGGGGGCAATGTTACCGGTGGTATTATCAATGATGCTGTTACCGATGAAAACAACAATACCGTAACCGGGGAATTGCGCTCTACTGGTTCCGCTCCGGCGCTATTGGTTGCAGCTTCATTGGACGGCAATGATAATGGCGATGTAAATATAGGCGCAGTGGGAACTTTGGCTGATGATGAGTTTTTCGGCATTATCAATCGCGGAAGAATTGCAAGCGCAGGCATCAATGACGGAATAGCCACAACCGGAATTCGCGTCGAAGGCACAGAAGTAAACGGTGTTCTTCGGCAAACCATCATCGAAGGCGGATTGCTTACAACCGGATCCATTTCAGCTGATGCCTTTGAAGCTGATTCCAGCGCTGTTTCCATTGGCAATGGAGCAGTGGTTCCTGTGATTGATATTCGCGGAATAACCCAGGTTACGACCTTGTCTCAATCTGGTGGAAGAGCCGCTTCAATTCTGATTGAATCAGGTGCTCAGGTTAATGAAATCAGAGTGAACGCAATGGTTCGCGCCAGCTATATCGGCACTGGCGTTGGCGGCTTTGCCGCAGGTATTGTTGATGAAAGTGGAACTGTTGACCTGCTGCTTAACAATGGCAGCATTACCACATCATTTACTGAATTGCTTCCAAGTGGTACTGAAGCTGACCCCACAGATACAACACGGCGTGAAATTGCTGTTGACTTGTCGGCCAATACCACGGGCGCGACCCTTCGCCAGGTTACAGCTGTCGACCCTGATCCCACTGACAATGTTGAGCCTTCCATACCGGAAATAGAGGGCGATTTATTGTTTGGTAGCGGCGCTGATGCTTTGGAGCTATTGAACGGATCAATCAAAGGCGATGTATTTTTTGGTGATGGCGACGATATTCTGCTTATTGATAATGGCGCTGAATTAACGGGTGCCATATATGATACAGATGGTCAGTTGACCATGGACATTCGTGATGGGCTGCTGGCCCTTGGCGCAGATACTGCACTTTCGTTAACTTCTGCCAGTTTTGGCGCCAATTCCCGACTGCAACTGACCATTGACCCTGTTGCTGGCGGAGGGTTCCAAAGCGCGTCATTTATTGCATCTGGCAATGTATCCTTCCTTGAAGGAGCAAGAATTTCCCCCAGCCTGTCCGGGCTTATCGCCCAGGCTGGTACCTTTGATTTAATTACAGCCGGCAGCTTCAGTTTCGCCGAGAGCTTCGCTTCAATGCTGGACACCAGTTCTTTGCCCTTCTTGTATAATGTTGGAATTAGCCAGGCCGGAGGGCCAAACGTCCTGACCATTACCCTTGATCGCAGGACTGCTGCGGAATTGGGTATGTCAGTAAATCAGGCCGCGGCTTATGATGCGTGGTTTGATGCCGTAATCACCAGCCCGGACACCGCCCTGACCAGCGCCTTTGCAGGATTAACCAGTGCCACCGATTTTTACGCCGCATATAACCAGTTACTGCCAGAATTCGGAGCTGCTGCCTTGCAGTTTACTCTGGCTAATACCGACGGCACCACCGGTGCCATTGGCAATCGTCTTGATGCCCTGCGCCGTGGTTATGGTTCAGGTGGAGCATGGATTCAGGAAATTGGCTATTATTTGAACCGGAACCGCAGCTCCATCTCCCAGCCTTATAACGGCTTTGGTTTAGGACTGGCAGTTGGCACTGATCGCCCCATGGTCGGGTTTGATGCTGTTGGCCTGTCGTTAAGCGGTTTTTCCAGCGAGATACAAGAAGCAGACGGCTTTGACACCCCGCTTTCCTCTATCTCAGCCCAGATTGGAATCTATGCAGGAAAGAGTTTTGGCGGACTTGATTTTATCACCCACTCTGCCATTGGTCTGGATAGTTTTACCTCGGAACGCAATCTGGAACTTGGCACGGTTGTGCGTACGGCCAACGCTAGTTGGCGCGGCTATCATATTGCCAGCACAACCAAATTATCAAAAGATTTTGCCCTTGGCCGCTGGATATTTAGCCCAAGCGCATCTTTTGATTATTTGCGGCTTACCGAAGAAGGATACAAAGAAGCCGGTGGCGGAGTTGGCTTTGATCTGGCTCTCGACTCCAGAGTATCAGAAAATATATCTGCCACTGCCGCCTTTACCCTTGGACGCAAATTTGGTTCTGCCCGTTCATGGTGGACACCACGTTTACGGGCCGGGGTCCGCAATGATATCAAGGGTGATCCAACACTGACCACAGCACGGTTTGTCGGGTTTAATGATCGTTTCACGGTTTCCCCACAGGCCTTGCCTAAAACCGCGCTATTGGCCGGTTTCTCCCTAACCGCAGGAAGCAAATACACCTCCTTTGGATTTGATTATGATGCGGATATTCGTAACGGATTTATTCGCCATACAGGCAAGGTGGTGATTCGATTCATCTTCTAAGGGTTAACAGAACCTGAACGATTGAGCCTGCTAAAGATACAAGCATTTGTTTTTATTCGTGAAAATTATTATAGATTGTATCTTGATTTTTAACACAACTTATACGATATTTTTGCTGCGCACACACCTGGCGCATCCTACCAATGAACAATCGTTCATTCATTCTAGGAACTACTTCAGAGGCTGATATTCCCCCGAGTGTCAGCCTCTGTTTTCAGCTACACTCTGCCCATAACGAATCAATTTTAGTTCATTTTGAACTGGAAGTTCCCTGGACTGCAAAATCAAAGGTGATGTTAAATGCGTGATTTAATCTATGGATTGGCGGCTATAGTTTTGCTTGGCAGTTGCCAAACGTCCAGCGGTGTTTCTAAAGACCGTATTTCCCAAAACAAGCAAAACCCTGTCGTCATGATGCCGGGAACAAACCCGATTGTGCTGCTGATACATGGCGGTGCAGGTTCGGCTCGCCCTGGCGGAATGCCCGAAGAAGATGAAGCGGAATATCGCGCTGCCTTATCTGATGCCCTTACAGCAGGATATACCATTTTACAGGCTGGCGGAAGCTCTTTGGATGCTGTGCAGGCAAGTCTTACAATACTGGAAGATGATCCCCTGTTTAATGCCGGTCGCGGATCAGTTTTAAGCGCCAATGGTAAAGTCTCCATGGACGCCTCAGTTATGGATGGGAGTAATCGCAATGCCGGGGCAGTTGCCGGTATTAATGAAATTCGTCATCCGGTTCTTGCGGCCAGTGCGGTGATGAATAACAGCCCCCATGTCTTGCTTTTTGGCTCTGGAGCCGAACAATTTGCCAAAGATCAGGGCCTGGAAACAATGCCTGAGTCATGGTTTATTACTGAGCCCCGGGTCAGGCAATTAAACCGCATTAAACAAAAAGAGCGAAAGACGCAAAATTCCAAACTGGACAGCACCTCCTATTTTGGAACGGTCGGGGCTGTGGCTTTGGATACTAACGGTAATCTGGCTGCTGCAACCTCAACCGGCGGCATGACCAACAAGAAATGGGGCCGGGTTGGTGATTCTCCTATTATTGGTGCTGGAATCTATGCTGATAATCAATCCTGCGCAGTCTCAGCAACCGGCTGGGGCGAGTATTTCATCAGAGGAACTGTAGCCCGTGATATTTGCGCCCGCATCCAGTGGACTGGCGCAAACGCCCAACTTGCTGCTGATCAGGAAATTGCCGAAATAGTGGAAGCTGGCGGCAGCGGAGGCGTATTGGTTCTGACACCTGATGGTGATTATGCATTTTCCTTTTCAACTGCTGTGATGTTTCGCGGTGTTCGTACCGAAGCTGGTGAGGAAGTAGCAATCTTTGCCAGTCATGGTAACAGACAACTTACCGACTGAGTCGCAATAACGGAAATTATGAGATATGACTTCGGCTGCCCGCAATTCACTGTTTGACGATTCTGCATCCTCAAAAGCAGAGGCGGAGTATTCCGCAAAGGATATCGAGGTCCTTGAGGGACTGGAGCCTGTGCGCCGCCATCCCGGCATGTATGTGGGCGGCACCAATAGCAGTGCCATGCATCATTTGTTTGCCGAAATACTTGATAATGCCATGGATGAAGTAGTATCCGGCCATGCTGATCGCATTGAAATTACATTAGAAGCAGATAACTGGCTGACAGTAAAAGACAATGGTCGCGGCATCCCTGTGGATCCACACCCAAAGTTTAAGGATAAATCGGCTTTGGAGGTCATTATGACCACCTTGCATGCCGGTGGAAAATTCACCTCAAAAAGTTATCAGACCTCCGGGGGGCTACACGGGGTTGGGGTTTCGGTCACCAATGCTCTGTCAAGCCATCTGGAAGTGGAGGTTGCCCGCAACCGAAAACTGTACGGACAAAAGTTCTCACAAGGGAAAGCTCAAGGTAAATTGCTGGAGATGGGATCAGTTCCGAACCGGCGAGGAACCTTAATCCGCTTCCAGCCTGATCGGGAAATTTTTGGATCAAAGCTGAACTTTTCACCAAAGCGCCTAATACAAATGGCCCGCTCCAAGGCATATTTGCATCGAGGCGCTGAAATACGCTGGAATTGTGATCCGGAACTGGTTGAAGGCACAGATACACCTCATGAGGCCCGCTTTCACTTTCCCGGCGGACTTGCAGATTTTCTAAAGGAAAAGCTGGGTAAAAAAACCACAATCACCGACAGCATATTCAGCGGACAGGTGGAGCGGGAAAATCGCGACGGCTCGGTTGAATGGGCTTTGGCGTGGACGCCACAGGGCTTCGGTGATACCGATGGATTTATAAATGCCTATTGTAACACCATCCCCACCCCCGAAGGTGGCACCCATGTGGCAGGAATGCGCAGCGCCTTAACCAAAGGCCTAAGAGCCTATGCAGATATTGTCGGACAGGGAAAGAAATCCGGCATTATTACTGCTGAAGACGTGCTTGGCACCGCCGGAGCCATGGTATCGGTTTTTGTAACCAAGCCGGCATTTCAGGGACAAACCAAGGAAAAACTGGCAACACCTTCGGCAACAAAGGCGGTGGAAAGCGCCATGCGTGACCGATTTGACCATTGGCTTGCCGCCAATCCCCAGCAAAGCGCAAAACTGCTGGAATGGGTAATTGGCCGGGCGGAAGACCGGATTCGGCGGCGCAAACAAAAAGAGGTAAGCCGCAAATCTGCAACCCGTAAATTACGACTGCCCGGAAAACTGGCTGATTGTTCAAATAATTCCAATGAAGGCACGGAAATTTTTCTGGTAGAGGGCGACAGTGCGGGCGGTTCAGCCAAGCAGGGACGGGACAGGTTTACTCAGGCAATTTTACCCCTAAAGGGAAAAATATTAAATGTTGCCAGTGCCGCACCAGACAAGATTATGGCCAATCAGGAAATCAAGGATCTGGTTCAGGCCCTTGGTGTTGGTATCGGGCCAAAATTCAATATCGATGACTTACGTTACGAACGGGTCATCATTATGACCGATGCAGATGTGGATGGGGATCATATCGCGGCCTTGTTAATGACCTTCTTTTATACCTGCATGCCCGGCCTGCTGGAATCTGGTCGGCTGTTTTTGGCTCTGCCGCCCTTATACCGTCTCACCCAAAAGGGAAAGAGCGCCTATGCCCGCAATGAGGCTCACCGTGATGAATTACTGGCCGGGCCATTCTCAGGTCCGGGCAAGGTAGAAATCAGTCGGTTCAAAGGCCTTGGGGAAATGATGCCTGCGCAATTAAAAGAAACCACCATGAATCCGGCCACTCGTACTTTGGCCAGGGTAACCATTGATCGGGATAACCTGCCTACTACTGAAGCTCTGGTGGAGACTTTGATGGGTAAAAAGCCAGAACTGCGGTTCGCCTTTATTCAAGAACATGCAACAGAAACTGTTGATCTGGATATATAACCCAACAAGTACAGATAAATACCCCATAAGCCTTGTATGCTAACACACCTGATACCATTTGCTAGAAACAGCTTTTTTAACAGCGAACATATCAATGCCCAACCCAGCAACCAGCCAAATTGATCTTATAGGAATAACATCGGATTTTTCAGTAAGTGCACAAATATTCCCCCGGCAGTTTCCAGCCATTAAAACCATGGGCTTCGCCCGTATCTTGAATGTTCGCCCTGATGCTGAAGAAGACGAAGAAGAACAACCACCAAGATGGCAATTAGAACAACAGGCATTGGCCCATGGACTGCAATTTTCTCATATACCGATAGAATCCGGTGCTGCCTTTCCTGAGATAGCAATTCGCAGCATGGCCCATTTACTGGCTAATCATCAAGACAGAACCCTGGCATTTTGCTTAACTGGCATAAGGTCTTTACGTCTGTGGGCATTGGGTAATGCGCTGGCGGGCCTATCCACACCGCAACAGATTATGGATGATGCAAAAAGAGCTGGTTTTGACTTATCGCAGTTTTTACACCATCTGCATCGACTGGCGCAACGAAAAGAGCCCTTTTATGTTGCTGATGACAGCGCCAACCTGATTTAAGCATTTGCAAGCAAAAGTGGGGATGAACTTAAAGGTCGAAGCCGCAAGTGACGATTGCTGGTGAGAGTCACTATTAGGGTCACTTATAGGGTCAGCACAAATTTTCACTGTCCCTTGAGTGATACTTGATATCCCCTGTAATCACACCAAAACAGCACTTAAGGGTAATAAACTGACCCTTAAATGACCCTTCTCTATACTAACTGACCCTTGGAATAAGGGGATAAGTGCAAAAGGCGCCCACATGCTGCAGAACTGTTATAATGCAAGGGTTGGGGCAAAGCTCCCGGCAAAAACGCTCTTTGACAGGTAAATATTCTTCTCAAACCCCAATAATATCAAGGGTTCTCATACGTCATGCATGTGCGTAAACACCCGCTTTGCTCGTAAATAAACGGGAAATCCGCTAACATCCCGTGTCTGCCTATGGCTCTTATCCACCGGACAGAATAGGAAAAGTTTTTGAAAACAGGCCGTATGGATTTTTATCGGATACTGTTGATTTAAGTCCAAAAGCTATAGCTTTTGCAAAATCACCAGAGAATCCACCTGATCAATTTGAGCAAAAAGTCCAGAATTCAAAGCCAATTGGCAAACCTCAAAGGGTGGTCTTCCGCCGTCTTTAGGGTCGGGAAATACATCATGTATGGCCAAAAAACCGCCCTTTGCAATATGCCCGGCCCAGGCTCGATAATCAGCCAAAGCTGCTTTCATTGTATGCCCGCCATCAAGAAATAAAAAGCCCAGCGCCGTATTCCAAAGCAGTCCAATCTTTTCAGAACGACCAATGATTGCCACCACGCTTTCCTCCAGACCGGCCATACGAATATTGCGCCGAAAATGCGGCAATGTATCAATAGCTTCTGCCTGATCATCCCACACTTCCGCGTCAAACCACTGCCAATCAGGCTGGTTTTCCTCTGATCCACGGTGATGATCCAGGCAAAACAGCATCCGCCCCTGACCAGCGGCAGCACGAGCCATGTAAATTGCTGATTTTCCGCACCAGCTACCGATCTCCAAGGCCTCGCCAACATCCAGGCCCTTGACCACATATCTGGCCAGCATGAGCCCTTCATCATCAGATAAAAAACCCTTTACCTGATCCATACAAAACGAAGCTGTCATCCGGTTACAGCGTTCTGGCGGACTGTATTTAGAAGATTGGCCTGATGGGTCAACACCTCAATATTGGCGTCTAGCTCCTGCAGGCTTTGATGTAGCTCTGGATAGCCATCACCAGAACGCTTTGCTGCCGTTGCAAACAACTTGCGAGCCTTTCTCGTAGTCAAAACAGCCCGTTCGAGGGATAGCATTTGCATTCGCACAGCAGACCCCGAACCGCTATCCACATGGGACTTGTTTACACTGGCTGTCAGGTTGCGCACCTCGGCTGTAGCCAGAAGTATTTCATTTAACATGGCTTGTTGTACTGTTTGCTCAAGGCCACGGTCTTCCAGTGAACTCAAATAAACATCCACAGGATCCATATCCGTGCTCTTTGGTTTTGAACCAAAGCCCTTGGTCAGCAAATGGGCAAAGTGATTGATATTTCGTGCAGGATCCAGCTTCACAGCCCAGCCACGTGCAGTAAAACGTTCAACCAAAGCATCAGACAGACGCTTAATTGGCAGGTCTTGCGGCTGTTCTTGTTGGGCGATCTCAGTACGGTTGGAAATGGTAGCACAGGCGCCAAGCACAAACGGCACCAGCAATAGCCATGTTAAAAAAAACAAACGCATCTTGTTGTCCTACCCCAGAGGACAGCAAGTTTACTGGAAACACGATCGATTGGCCAGTGACAAATTACAGCAATATTTAACAGAACACTCAAAATACCACTTACGGACAAAATCAGGCTGCAATGCCCAAAACCTTGCCCAAAGCATCACCGAAATAACTGTGATCAATGCCAAGCACCAATACCACGAATACGAAGATCGGAGCCACATACTTCACCAAGCCGAACAATACGCTGCGCAGGACAATACCTGAACCGGCCATCTGCTCATCAACCAGCGGCTTTTTCATCTTCCAGCCAACAAATAATACGGTCAGAAACCCGGCCAATGGCAACATGACAGCGCCGGTGATTTTACCGTCAATTACATCCATGAACCCTTCTATAAAAATTGATCCGGTTCCAAGCACCCATAACAGGCAGCCCATAACCAGCGCAGCCCGGCGGCGGCTGGTCTGAAACTTCTCAATCACCCAGGATACCGCAGGCTCCAGCAGGGAAATTGACGAGGTCACAGCAGCAAAAATTGCCAAAAAGAAAAATGCTGCTCCAATTAGCTTACCTCCCGGAGCCGAAGACAGGGCAATTGGCAGGGTCTCAAAAAACAGTCCGGCACCGGAATTCACATCCAGACCATGAGCAAAGACAATCGGGAAAATAGCCAGGCCGGCAATCAGTGCCACTCCGGTGTCTGTTAGACCGATAACAATCGCTGATCTTGGAATATTGATGCTTTTTGGCAGATACGAGCCATATGTGATCATAATTGCACTGCCTAAGCCAATAGAGAAGAAAGCCTGTCCCAATGCACGGGTTACCACCTCTGGCGTAACTACGCTAAAGTCCGGCATGAACAGGAATCTCAATGCTTCGGTGGCGCCATTGCTGGAGGTTTGATCTGCGGCGGGAATTTTAGTGGAAAAACCACTCCACAAGCTGTAAATTGAAAGGGCAAACAGCAAGAAGAAAAACAATGGCATCAGGACTTTTGCCGCCCATTCAATTCCATTGTTTACACCACGTGCCACCAGCCAGGTGGTAAGAGCAACAAATGCGCTAAATGCCCACAAAACCCCCAATCCAGTAGGCGAAAACCCTGTGAAATTCTCCCTTGTTTCGGCGAATTGACCTGCAATCTGTACTACTGTCTGGCCATCGAATGCACCAAATAAGAACTTGGGGATATAGATAATCACCCAGGCTGCAACCACGCAATAAAAACTAACAATCAAAAAAGAAGCAACAGTTCCGATCCACGCCAATACGCTCCAGTTTTCATTCCTGCCTGATTTTCTGGCAATATCTGATACGCTGCGAATAGCGCTGTTGGCATCGCCGGCACGACCAATAATAAACTCACTCATCAAAACCGGAATACCCACCAGCAAAACGCAGGAAAGATAAATGATTATAAAGGCGCCGCCGCCATTTTGGCCCGCTTCAGCAGAAAACCGCCATAAATTACCAAGGCCCACAGATGAACCAACGGCGGCCATAACAAAGGCAAACCTTGATGACCATTGATCATGTGAGACGGATACCGGCCCTGCCATATTACTCTCCCCAATCTGTGTTACACTTTGACAGTTATTTCTCCGCAATTTGGCCTGCCTTTGTCCTTTGGTCAATAAAATAGCGCAAGTTTACATGGTAATTTAATCCGATAACCAAACTGAAAGCATATTGTCATACGTTAATGAAAAGGCCTGCCGCCAAACACCCAAGGATCCGGTGAAATGATCAAAAAAAACATTAACAGCAATAATGCGTCCATTGAACAACAACCCAATGAAAGAGCTGTTATCAAAGACGATAAGCCGGTATCAGATATTCTGGGTTCGCCCAATTTACGCGAAATGGCCGAAAAAATGAGTGGAACTGGCTCATGGAGATATTCAAAAGCATGCCGTGAATTGCTTATCTCCAAAAACGCCTACGCGATTTTTGATCTGGACGAAAATATAGATGTCATTCGGCATATGATCCGACTGCTACCACGAAATACTACCCGCTCAATAAACAAGAAGATAGCAGAGTGCCTGTCAAATGGTGAGCCATTTAGCATTGATTACCAGTTTTGTTCCACCTCTGGAGTATTGTATCACGGAACCATATTCGGTGAAGCTGAACGTGATCATGATGGCGCTATAATTGCTGTTGTCGGGATTATTCGCGATCTGACATTGCAAAGCAATCTGCAATATGAAAACCGCATGTTTTTGCGCACGGCCAAACTTGGATCGCTGCAGGTGGATGATGAAAACCAGATAGTGACCTTATCTCCTGAAGCTGCGCAATTACTGGGTTATGAAGAAAACCCCTTGCAAATTAGGATCGGGGAATGGCACCGTAAAATCCACCCGGATGATCGTGATCAGGCCATAAAATCCTGTGAGGGGGGGCTGCAGTCTGCAAAAACCAACACTTGTTGTTATCGCCTGCGTCATCAAAATGGTGAGTGGAGATGGTTTGAAATCCGCTCTCAGGCACTTAACGACAATCAGGACAAACCTCTGATTTTATATGCAGCCATAATGGATGTTCACGAACAAATGCTGGCAAAGCGCAAAATTGCCGATAGCGAAGAACGGTTCAATGATGTTCTTAGTCAGACCAAAGAGGCTATTTTTGAGCTGAATGAACAAGGCAGGTTCACCTATATATCGGATATGGGGCCGGTATTATTCGGCTATACCCGCGAAGAATTTTTACAAATGACCTCCTATGATCTGATGCCGGATCCGCCAATCAGCCGGGAAGAATGGCTGCAGGGACTTAGCACGGGCGGGCCAACAGAACGTCTTAAACACTTTGCGCGCAAAGACGGAAGCCTGATTGATGTGCAGGTTAATTTTTTGCCGATTAAAAACGCTTCTGGAAAAGTTACCGGCTTTCGTGGAGCTGCCCGTGATGTAACAGAACACAGAAAAATACGTGAACGGCTGCAAAAAAGTGAAGCGAGATACAAGGAGGTGATAGGCACAGCCGGTGGCTGCATGTTTGAAACCGATGCCAATGGCTGTTTCACCTATATTTGTGAAACCGCAGAGGATTTATTTGGATACAAGCCCGAAGAGCTTATCGGCAAGCCCACCTATTTTCTGTCCACCCCGCCCGAAGAAGGTCATGATAAATGGGTCAAGGCACTGCATGCTTCTGGGAAATTTAATGTTCAGGAAAAAAAGATGTCGCCCAAAGACGGGCAGGACGGTCGCTGGCTACGCATTACCGGACGCTCCCTAGAAAACCAGTCGGGCGAGATTACAGGCTTTCGCGGCGCTATTTTCGACATTAGTGAACGTAAGCAAAGCGCTGAAAAAATCAGGGAAACCGGAGAGCGATTAAAGGAAGTTATTCGCGCAGCAAGAGGTCTTACCTTTGATCTGGACATAGATGGTAAATTCAGCTTTGTCTCCGAGGCCCTGTCAGAATTGGCCGGTTATACCCAAAGCGAACTTTTGGGCGAATACACATGGATACTGGCTCCCGATATGCAGCCATTTCATAAAGGGTGGTTGGAAAGTTTACGAAAGTCCGATGGCGGGCATACGCTGGAATTTCGTATGCAGGATCAAAAAACCTGGCTGGAAGTACATTGCGCTGCCCGCTGGGATGCTGAAGGCGAATGCTTTGGGTATCGAGGCGTGGCCTTTGATATTACAAAGAAAAAGAATGCTGAACGCGAATTACTGCGTGCAAAAAAACAGGCTGAGGAAGCCGCCCAGGAACGAGCCCGGTTCCTGTCAACCATGAGCCATGAAATTCGCACCCCCTTAAATGCCGTTATTGGCATGACTGATTTATTGATGGATGGCACGCAATCCCCAGAGCGCGAAAAACTAACCAAAACTGCAAATATGGCCGGAAGGCATTTGCTAAATCTTGTAAATGATATTCTTGATCATGCAAAGCTGGATGCTGGCAAGGTGGTTCTGGAAGAAATACCATTTGAGCTAGAAGAGGAGTTGCAAAACGTATCTGATATACTGCTTGCCAGTGCAGAAGAAAAAGGGCTTCAGCTTAAAATAAATATCGAAGCAACCCTTGCAAAAACCTATATCGGTGACCCGGCCAGAATCAGGCAGATTTTGCTTAATCTAGTGGGCAATGCCATCAAGTTTACTGAAACAGGATCGGTTTATCTAAAAGTACTAAACACAGATGCGGATCATATTCGTTTTGAAGTTGTCGACACCGGAATCGGTATATCAGAAGACAATCAGAAACACCTGTTTCAGGATTTTTCACAAGCTGATGCCTCAACTACCCGCAAACACGGAGGAACCGGACTTGGACTGGCCATTTGCAAGCGTCTGGTTAGCGTTATGAACGGTGATATCGGTGTCATTTCCGAACCGGGCGCAGGGTCATGTTTCTGGTTTGAACTGCCGCTATCAGCACCAGAAACAGTTAAACCCGACGAAGAAAATCTTGATACTCCTGATACAAAAACACCAGAAAATACTGCCTTTGATGTGCTGGTGGCAGAGGACAATCCGGCAAACCAACTGCTAATTCGTACGCTGCTAACAAAACTAGACCAAAACGTGACCGTGGTTGAAAATGGAGAACTCGCAGTACAGGCTGCCTCAGCCCACGCATTTGACATTATATTCATGGATATGAGAATGCCGCAAATGGATGGTTATACGGCAGCCAAAACCCTGCGCAGTCTTGGCAACACAACCCCTATCATTGCGTTGACCGCCCACATTATCAAAGATGAAGAAGAAAAATTTCGTGAAGCAGGAATGAATGACTGGCTGTCAAAACCATTTAACATACAAGAACTGGTAAAGCGACTATATCACTGGGGAGAAGTGTCCAGAACATCCAGAGCTGAAACTGATGAACGAGCCGTGATCAGCAAGTAATCTATAAAAACAGCAGCCTGCCCTTTGGTAATTCTGAATAACGATGGATATGCACATTCATCACCATGGCAAATCCGATCATCACTGTCAGCATAACAGTCCCACCATATGAAATAAGTGGCAGAGGAACCCCGACCACAGGAAGCAGTCCCACAACCATGCCCACATTCACCAGAACATAAAGGCAAAACATTGTTGTAACACCGCCAGCAACCAGCCGTCCAAAGACTGACCGGCTCTGTATTGCTATATAAAAGCCAACAAATGTCACAATCACAAACAGCGCCAGAACCCCAATTGACCCCAAAAAGCCAAACTCTTCACCGATCATCGTAAAAATGAAATCTGTCTGTTTCTCCGGCAAAAAATTTAGATTTGATTGACTTCCATTCAAAAACCCCTTGCCATCAAGTCCACCGGAACCAAGTGCAATTTTAGACTGCAAAATATGATAGCCTGATCCTAATGGGTCTTCCTCCGGGTTCAGGAAGGTTTGTATCCTCCTCCACTGATATTCTTTTAGACCGAACCTGAGAAACAACGGCAGGCTTATGGCCAGAGCCACGATACCAGCAATAATAATCCGCCAGCTCAAACCTGCCATAAACACTATAAGCACCCCGATTGCCCCTACCAGAATAGATGTTCCCAAATCTGGCTGGGTCAGAATAAGAAGAAAGGGAACACCAATCATGAATATAGGTATGATGAGATTCCGGAATTTTGTTATGTCATCTACACCGTGCAGATATCTGGCAAGGCCCAAGACCAGCGCCAGCTTCATAATTTCCGAAGGCTGCAACCGTATTGGCCCCAGATCAAGCCAACGCTGCGCCCCCATTGCTGTTACCCCAAAGAACTCAACCCCAAATAATAACAGCAAGGCCACCGCATAAATCGGATAGGCCAGCGTCATCCATATTCGTATGTCAACTAGGGCCAGAGCAAGCAACAATACAAGCGATACCACAAACCGGATCCCGTGACGGCTGGAATAAGGAGAAAAGCTGCCCCCGCTTGCGGAATACAGCATCACCATGCCAATGATAGCCAGAACCACAAGCAACAATATAAGAAACCAGTTAATACGGGCCAGTTTTGCAGAAAAACTTAAAGTAACTTCCGGACGGGCAACACGAAGGTAACTCATAACACCTGTCCCTGCTTGCTGGTTATGGCAGCAAGTTTTCTGTCTTTTTCCAGAGCAAACTTTAATATCCTGCGGGCTCTGGGAGCAGCAGCACTTGCACCGCCGCCGCCGTGCTCAACCACAACAGAAATTGCAAGTTCCGGGTTTTCAAAAGGCGCAAAACCTACAAACAGTGCATGATCTCTTTGTTCCCAGGGCAGTTCATCATTCTTAAGAACCTTATCATCACGCTCGGCCTGGGTAATACGGCGCACTTGCCCGGTACCGGTTTTCCCAGCCCACAGCGTGCCCTTGCCATCCAGACCATCGGGGAAAAAAGCTGTTGCCCATGGCTTATTGACAACACTGAACATTCCCTGCCTTGCCATGTCAAAGGCCGCATCGGAAAACCCTAGCGGCTCTGCTGTGTTCCCATTACGATGCTCTTTATGCTCCAGCGTTGGAATTATTTTTCGTCCCGTCGCAATTCGGGCCGTCATTACCGCCAACTGAATCGGTGTAGCAGATAAATATCCCTGTCCTATCCCCGCGATCAAGGTTTCGCCCTGTGCCCATGGCAGATCAAATCTGGCCCGCTTCCATGCCTGTGTAGGAACCAGCCCGGCAGAACCTCCGCCAAGATCAAGATCAAATAATTTACCAAACCCAAATTTCATTGCCGCTGCATGAATACGCTCAATACCAAGTCTGCGCGCCAATTCATAAAAATAGATATCGCAGCTAACCCCAATGGCACCGTTCAAATCAACATTACCGTGACCCTCACGACGCCAACAGTGAAACACGCGATCACCCAATTCTATTTTCCCTGAACAATGAATGCGTTCTTTTGGATCGGCCATTCTCGCATCCATAGCGGCCATTGCTACCACTGGCTTAAAACATGATGCTGGAGGGAATGAACCACCAATTGCCTTGTTAAACAGTGGATTAAACTTATCATTTAATAAAGCCTGATAGTCGTCATTTGATATTCCACGGGAAAATTTATTAGGGTCAAAAGAAGGAGTTGAGGCCAAAGCCCGCACTTCACCACTGGCAAGATCAAGTACACAGGCAGCGCCGCTGACACCTTCAAACGCCTTAACCGCAACAGCTTGCAAATCCTTATCAATACTAAGCCTGATATCTTTTCCTGGCTTGGCACGGGTTCTGATATCAGGCAGTTCACGAATAACGCGGCCAAGTGCATTTACCTCAAACTTCAAAGCTCCTGGTTCTCCGCGTAATTCCAGATCATATTTACGCTCCATACCGGTGCGCCCGATACGAAAGCCCGGGTGGCGCAATAGGGGCTCATCACCCATAAGATGATCGGGTGGAACGGAGCCAACATAACCGGTAATGTGCGCAGTATCATAACCAGCGGGATAGGTTCGTATTTCCCCTACTTCTGGCTGAATACCGGGAAGCTCTGGCAATAAAAGATTCACACGGGCAAAAGTCTCCCAGTCCACATGATCCGCGATTCTAATAGTCGAAGCTTTGGCGCGTCTGGTAAACTCTTTGCGAATTTCGGCTTCTCTGCCCTCTGGTAAAGTCATGATATGTGAAAGTTTTTCAAATAGCACGTCCAGATCACTGACCTGTTCCGGTCTAAGCAATAATCTGAAATTGTCGGCATTTGTTGCTAATTCCTGGCCCGTACGATCCAGTATCCGGCCCCGACTTGGCACAAGCAACCTGAAATTAAATTGGTTTTCTTCAGATAAACCCCGGTATTTTTTTGCTTCCAAGATTTGCAACTGATACAATCTGGACGTCAAACTGGCAAAACCCAATAGTCCTGCACCACCTAACATCAATGTCCGGCGGGTAAATCGTGTACGATCTTCTTCATCCCGGCCTATCATATTACTGAACCATGATGAAAATCATATAATCTTCTTGCTTGCTGGGTCATGCGCTGCAAGCGTCTATAAAACCGACCAAACAAAGGATACAATAAAAAGGTTATCATACCCTGTGCAAGCAGATGAATACTATCCACCTGCCAGCCCATCGCAATCACACCGGCAAAGGCCGCCGCAAACACAGTCAATATAACCATCAACCCAAATCCTGCCCACAGCATGGAGCTTCCACGACCTGAGAATGCATCGCTTTGCGTTGTCATTATTGCATAGGCAAACAAATAGGAAAATGACCACAAACCCAAGGGCCCACCAGTTAGTAAATCCTGAATGAGACCAATAGCAAATACCACAATTGGCGGCATCATTTTTGAACGGGCCATGGCCCAAAAGAAAATTGCCATCAATGGAAACAATGGCATTGGTATCAATATGCCCAGTAAGTGAAATGGCGCAACATAAATCAGCAATCCAATTAGCGAAACCAAAGTTGGCACGCCTATCCAGGCGATCAGCCCTGCTCTGGCTGCCACGGAAGACAATCTGGTAACCCCGGAACTCATTGGGATAAACCTTGCAATAAATGATCACCATGCACGCTTACCTCGCTTGCAGCAGGTGACTCGACAGGCTCCTGCTCTGGCGGGATTACGAGTGGGCGCGTCAGAACCTGAACATAGTCGACACTATTCAAATTGGCAAATAATTGTACTCTGACATTATGCTGTTCATCAATCTCAACTACTTTCCCAATCATCAGGCCACTTGGCAATATGCCATCATCTCCTGATGTTAAAACCCTGGTGGAGATTGCCGGTACAAAACCATTATTTATATAGATCAGCTTCGGATGTTTTGCATTGTCACCGGCCAAAATTGCGCGGCTGGTATTTCCCTCAAATGTAACCGGAACTCTGGAATTTAGGTCGGTTAGCATCAATACCCGTGATGAATACTTGCCGACGGTAACAATTCTGCCGACCATTCCATCAGGATCCACTACTGCCTGACCTTCGGCAACACCAGAAGAGCTACCGGCCCGCAATAAGGCCGAGCGAACAAACGGCCCCCTGGATTCTGATATAAGCCGGGTGGATAACACTCGTATCTGATCTTCTCCTTGTATGTTGAGTAGTTTTTCGTAACGCAGTATTTTTGCGTGCAGTGCATGGGATAAGGATTCCCACTGGCGCAAAGTCCGGTTTTCTCTTTCTAATTCCAACACCCGCTGGCTTGCATTCCAGTGCGCGGCAATTCTTTCGTTTAATTTTTGAATTCCGGACAGCGGCCACTCAATCAACTGCATTGGCGGTTTTGCAATATCATCCACCACACGCCGGAGGCCTTTGAACGGCATTTCACCCTCGGAAGTTCGGCTAACCACCAATAAGGCAAGAGAAACCAGAAGCAAAAGCAATAAGGATGCCCGCGTACCAAACCCACGCAACCAATCAAATGGGCCTGATGAACCTCTTTTTGCCATACTAGCCCGCCAACCGCCAGGCTGCTCCCTTACTAATCAATTCGGGTAAAACCCGTTCACAGTCCTAAACTGCAGACAATTTGCCCTTTGCGACCTGCAAATTCTCCAGTGTTGCCCCAGAGCCCAGAACCACACATGATAATGGCTCATCTGCAACCATAATCGGAAGTCCGGTACGAACCCGCAACTCTGCATCCAGGTTTCGCAATAATGCGCCGCCTCCGGTTAACATAATACCCTTATCAACAATGTCAGCCGCCAATTCAGGAGGTGTGGACTCAAGAGCCACTTTTACCGCGTCAACAATCTGCTCAACCGGTTCTGATAGTGCTTCGGCAACCATAGCTTCTGTGATGCGTATTTCCCGTGGAACACCGGCCATCAAATCACGGCCCTTAATCTGCATTGAAAGTCCATCTCCGGATTTTGGAGACGAAGCCGTACCAATTTCTTTTTTGATATTCTCCGCACTGGTTTCGCCAATAAGCATATTGGTGGTTCGGCGCACATAGTTAATAATCGCCTCATCCATTTTATCTCCGCCTACGCGAACGGATCTGGAATAAACTATGCCGCCAAGGGACAATACCGCAACCTCTGTAGTGCCACCGCCAATATCCACCACCATTGAACCGGTTGGATCATTCAAAGGCAAGCCCGCACCCAATGCCGCCGCCATCGGCTCTTCAATTAGATATGCCCTTCTGGCCCCGGCAGCTAAAGCAGAATCATGAATAGCCCTACGCTCAACCTGGGTTGCTCCTGACGGAACACATATAACCACTTGCGGGCTGGAGAATAATCTTGCGTTCTGGGCTTTTTGGATAAAGTGTTTGATCATTTCCTCAGCCGTCCGGAAATCAGCAATAACCCCGTCTTTCATTGGGCGTATTACTTCCATCTTGGTAGGCGTTCGCCCTAACATTCGTTTAGCGTCAATGCCAACGGCCCTGACTTCCTTTTGACCGTTTGCTATTTCATACGCAACCACTGAAGGTTCGTTTAAAACCACACCACGACCTTTTACAAATACCAGTGTATTTGCAGTTCCAAGATCAATCGCCATGTCCGAAGACATCATACCAAAAAGCCGGGAGAAAATAGACAGGGGACATTCCTTTTATTTGCGACTATCAGGTCAAGCCAACATTTATATGCCAATTCACATGCGCACCAGAGTGTTTTGCTGTGGATTGTGAGCAGGATCAAGTCCTACAATCAAATTTTCCTCATTTTACCTGATTTTCCTTGCGTTTCCAGGCCCCTCGAAGCAACCAGATAGCGACCATTACCAATCCCGCCATGCCAAAGAAAAGTAAAACTCTAAAACCATCTGCCTGCCCCGCCCATGAGAGCAGCCCCTGCCCGACCAGTGCAATGGCTAAAATTTTGGGAATAATACCAATTCCTGTACCAACCGAGAACTGCATAAACCTCGCCCGTGAAACACCAAGAGCCAAATTCACCAAAATAAACGGCCCCGACGGCACCACCCGAACCAACAGGGCTGACCAAAAACCATTTTTGCTAACAAAGCTGATAAGCTTGCCAAAGCCTTTACCGCCAAATTTTGCAAGTGGTTCAGCACCAACCCAACGGGCAAACCAAAAGTGCGAGCATGCCGAAACCATTGTGCCTATCCACGAATAAATACTGCCCGCAATAGGGCCAAAGACAAAAACGCTGGCCGCAATGAGCAAAAACTGC
Organism: Robiginitomaculum sp.; assembly: GCA_015485155.1. Classification (GTDB taxonomy): domain Bacteria; phylum Pseudomonadota; class Alphaproteobacteria; order Caulobacterales; family Maricaulaceae; genus Robiginitomaculum_B. Next base: position 23,459 of record WFUF01000018.1, read on the forward strand.
GGGGTACCAATCAGCCCCAGCGCCCAAAACACCAGCACTGCTACCGGCAGACCAAAGGCGCTGTCCTTAACCGTATAAAACAAAGCCTCGATTATTTCACGATCCGGCCCGACTCCGACGATCAGCAAAACTGCCAGAGCCACAATAAGTCCGGCAAAAACAAACAGCCGTAACCGCAACATTCCCTGTGCAGATATTTGCTCCCATATGGTTTTCTTTGCTGGCATGCTCATATGGCCTTTTTCCTGGATATCATGAAATCAAGAGCATCACTGCCATTCTCAAATGCAGGCCAGTTCCCCGCGCGGCCTCGCGACCATGTAAGTTGCCGCTTGGCGTAACGCCTTGAATCTCTCTTGGCCTCAAAAACAGCCTGCTCCATTGAAATCTCTTCGGCAATATATCTGGACAGTGGAGCAAGGCCGATGGCTTTGTGTGAGGCGCTGACATCTGCACCCCATTTTGCCAGAAACCCACGAACCTCATCTATTACACCTTGTTGCAGCATTTGCTCAAAACGCCGGTCAATTCGTTCATACAATTGATTACGCTCCGGACGCAAGACGGCAGCTTTCCACTCATCATGATTTATAACAGGAGACGTATTTTGATGAAAAAATGTAATTGGCTTTCCTGTTTGCAGATATACGCTGAAAGCTCTTGCAAGTCTTTGCCTGTCAGAGCCTTTAATTCGCCGTGCGGCTTCTGGATCCACCCGGTTTAATTCTTCGCGTAAATAGTCCAGACCGCGCTCTGCTATAATTTTGCTCACCTCTGCCTGAACAGTATCTGAAACATCCGGTATATGCGCCAAACCTCTGGTCAATGCCTCAAAATAAAGCCCGGTTCCTCCAGCAATAACCGGTACATTGCCGCGTTTTCTGATTTTTCCGATCAAATCAACGACATGATCAACCCAGCGCCCTACCGACCAGCGATCGTCCGGTTGTGAACATTCAAACAAATGATGCGGCACTGCCCGACGTTCTGCTATTGTTGGCACCGCACTTAAAACCGGCAATCCTTCATATAACTGCATTGAATCCGCATTGATTACTTCCGCAGAACAATGTTCTGCAAGATCAACAGCCAATGCTGTCTTTCCACTTGCAGTAGGCCCAAAAACCAGCAGGATGGGGGAAGTCTCTAGCATGGAATATCTTGCGGCAATGGAACATACTCTCTCAATAGCAGGCAATCAGAAAACTGCAGACTTTGAACAAGCCGTGCAGGTTTTGCAAGCTAACGGTTTTACCGTGCTGCGGCAATTGGCTGCAAACCGCGCCGTAGAAATGTCAGGTAATGGCTCAGCCGTGGAAATTGAGCAATACCTTGCAGATCTTCAGGTTGACTGGTGTCTGCATAAAACTCCGGTTCAAATTGCTGAAGTACTCGTATGTGACATGGACAGTACAATTATCGGACAGGAATGTATTGATGAGCTGGCAGAAATGGCAGGTGTCGGGGCACAGGTAAAAGCAATTACCGAAACTGCAATGCAAGGAGGTCTTGAGTTCTCATCATCTTTGACTGAACGAGTTGCCCAATTGGCAGGACTGCATGAAGACGTTCTGCGCCAATGCTGGAATGATCGTATCAGGATCAACCCCGGCGCCAGACAATTGATTGCCACTATGAACAGGTTGGGGGCAAAAACCGCTTTGGTCTCCGGCGGCTTCACCTGGTTTGCTGACATGGTGGCAAAGGCTGTCGGATTTAACGAAGCTTACGCCAATCAATTGGTGATAAAAAACCACAAGCTAACCGGCGAAGTCATGGAGCCAATTCTTGACGGAGCCGCAAAGCGCGACCACCTGTTCCGACTCTCTAGAGGACGACTTAGAACCTGTGCCATTGGTGATGGGGCCAATGATCTGGCAATGATAAATGCCGCAGATATTGGTATTTCATACCGGGCCAAACCAATAGTAGAGCGCTCTGCCAATGGCCGCATAAAACATACTGATTTAACGACTGCATTATTGTTTCAGGGAATAGGCCCTGATCAGTGGCAAAATGACCATGAATACGCCGGTCTCGATTAACGAATCGCCAGCCGCAACACTTCGCCCCGGCGATTAACAATGATCAATACTGGCCTGTCTGATTGCTTTTTGGCATCTGCTGCAAGTTTTTCCGCGTCCTTTATGGAAGACACATTTTTCCATGCAATTTGTTCAATCACATCACCGACTTTTATTTTTGTGGCGGCATCAGAAGAATCTCGCGTGGACAGTACCACCAGCCCCTTGACCGATGACCTTATTGAGAACTGACGGCGAAGATCGGAAGTTAATTCTGCCAGCTCCATATCAAGTATAAATTGTGGCCCGCCGGCTTCATTGGAATGCTCCCCTGCGTCCACATCCAAATCTTCTTGTTCAAGCAATCCGATTTCAACTGCGACCGTTCGCCTGTCTCCCTCGCGAACCAGTACAATATCAACCTTGCTGCCCGGCTTTGCCTTGGCTGCCAGAGCAGTAAGCATTCTGGAGTCTGAAACCTCTTTACCATCAAATTCAACAATAAGATCACCAGCCTTGATACCAGCCCGTTCAGCAGGCCCATCAACCCCGACACTGAACACCAATGCTCCGGCAGCTTCGCCAAGCCCGTAACTCTCAGCCACAGCCCGTGTTACCGAGTTAACGCTTACCCCCAGCCAACCGCGTTCTATAACCCCGAATTCAAGCAGCTTTTCGACAATATCTGCAACCAGATTAGACGGTATGGAAAAGGCAATGCCAACGGAACCGCCAGATGGCGACAAAATCGCAGAATTAACACCAATCACCTCTCCGGCCATATTAAACAACGGTCCGCCTGAATTGCCGCGATTGATTGCTGCATCTGTCTGGATAAATTGGTCATAATTGCCTGAAGAAATATCACGATTTCGCGCGGAAATGATCCCTGCGGACACAGATCCACCAAGCCCGAACGGATTACCAATCGCCAGCACCCATTCTCCAGTCAGTGCCTTATCGGAATCACCAAGTGTTACAGCCGGCAGATCCTGTTCGGGGTGCACTCGCAGAACAGCAAGATCCGTAGCCGGATCACGCCCGACAATATCAGCCACCAGAACCAGACCATCAAAAAACGTTACCTCTACCTCATCAGCGCCCTCGATTACATGATTATTGGTGATTATTACTCCGGCCGGGTCAATAACAAAACCTGATCCAGAAGATTGCTGGGTTCTGCTGTCGGGGCCAAAATAATCATTAAACCTCTCTACTGATGAACCTTCAGGAAATCTCGGCATTTCGGAGCCAACCTGCCGGGAGGTGGAAATATTTACCACCGCAGGAGACAATCTTTTGGTCAGTTCAGCAAACCCATCTGGCGCAGGGTGCCCCTGGCCAACAGCCGGAAAAGCCAAAATAACGCCCAATGTCGTAAAGACCGCTATAAAACGAATGAAGCTCATGTACTTAAACCCAAACTAAAGATCCACAATACCAGCCATAACGAACCCGGCTCTTAAGAGCAACTCGAAGCCAACTGATAATCTTGTGTTCAACAACTTTATATCTACGCAGGTTTTCACATTTGCAACACAATGTCCCGCTATGAAGAACCAGAAATTATTTCAAAGGAATATTCAACATGAAAATCATTGCCATTACTATAACGAGCATATTGGTATTGTTAACCTCCAATGCCTTTGCAGCACAGGATATGGACACACGCTCGCGCCTTAGCTTGAGCGCCACCGGCAAAGTGCAAACAGTACCTGACATGGCCATTTTACAGGCCGCAGTTATTAGCGAAGGGAAAACTGCCAAGGAAACCATGGCTGCAAACCGCTTAAAAATGAACGATGTCTTTCACAGCCTGAAACAGGTGGGAATCAAGCAAAAAGACGTGCAAACCTCCAGACTGCATGTCACTCCGGTTTACGCACCATTTTCCAGCGATAAATCAAAAACCGCACAGCGTATCACCGGCTACAGAGTCAGCAATCAGGTCACAATCACCATCAGGAACCTAACGCAAACCGGCATAATTATTGATGCCATGATACAAAGCGGAGCCAATAATATCAGTAACATAAATTTTGGCCTGCAAAATCAGGAGACAGCTCTTAATCAGGCCCGCAAGCTGGCCATTGGTAAATTGCTGGCCAAAGCCAGATTATATGCGCGGGCTGGTGGATTTGAAATCGGCGATATCCTGACTATGAGCGAAAATGGCTCGTCCCTGCCCAGATTCCGTACAGGTGCCGATTTTTCACCCAAGGCAATGGCAATAAGCAGTGCGCCCACTCCTGTATCTTCTGGAGAAATATCCACATCGGTTACCGTAACCGCCAGTTTTGAGATTGTGCAATAATTTCAGACACTTGGTTATTATGACAAATTGGTAATGTGAATTGTGCCTAAAATCATTGACGACATGATGCACAAGATACACCTTGGCCATTCATAAAGGAACCTGAACTAACGCTTTAATACATGGTGCCTTGAATACCAGTCTGCATAAGGGACGAGCAATGTTGAATTTCAAATCCATTATTTTTTTGGCTATTGGACTGATTTTATTTACAGGCCTTGGCGCCTGTTCCAAGGACATCATATTGAATAGTGATGTGCAATTTTCCAAGGACAATCCAACTAAAGGTAATTCTGATGCAATTCCCCATGCCCAGCTTGGTGATAATGTCACTCCGCTAAAATACACGCTGAATTTCACAATGGACCCCCGTGAAGATCGGTTTTCCGGTCTGGCTATTATTGATATCAATATTAAAGAGCCTACAAAAAAAATCTGGCTACATGGCAAAAACATCAATGTTACCGGGGCAGTGGCAATCGCTGAGAATGGCACCAAGACAGCCGCCAGCTACACTCAAATGCCAATAGAAGAAGCACCTTCCGGGGTTGCCAGACTGGTATTTGAAACAACTATCGGACCCGGAAAATTTAGCTTGCGGCTGCCTTATAACGCTCCTTATAACACGGCGCTAAATGCCGCATACAAGGTCACAAGAAAATCCAGCGAGGGTATTGATAACTATATCGTCACCCAGTTTCAGGCAATTGGGGCCCGGGAGGCTTTTCCTGGCTTTGATGAATCAAGATTCAAAGTACCTTTTGATATTACCATCACGGCACCGGCCGAGAATGTTGTTTATGCTAATACACCTAAAATCAGCACAACCACAGTTGATAACGGATGGGTTAAACATGTTTTTGCTACTACCCGCCCTTTACCAACCTATTTAATCGCCTACGGGGTTGGGCCATGGGACGTGGTGGAGTTTGACCCGCTGCCGCCTACTGATGTGCGCGATCATGAAGTACCCCTGCGCGGGCTGGCAGCCCGTGGTTCTGGCGATAAGATGCAATATGCCCTCAAAAACACCGCCGGAATTATGGAGGCGACAGAGGCTTATTTTGGTACTGCCTATCCGTATGAAAAACTGGATTTGATTGCCGCTCCCGAATATGCGTTCGGTGCAATGGAAAATCCGGGAGCTGTTGTATTTACAGAATATCTTTTACTTATGAACGAAAACTCGTCCTTGCGGCAAAAACAGGCCTATGCCTATGTCAACGCCCATGAATTAGCCCATCAATGGTTTGGAGATCTGGTTACTCCGGCATGGTGGGAGGACATATGGCTAAATGAAGCTTTTGCCACATGGATGGGCTATAAGGCGGTGGATGATTGGGCGCCAGAGTACAAGTTTGGTACAAGGATCCTTGAAGGCGCCTTGCGCACAATGCGAATAGACAGCCTGCAAAGCACCAGAAAAATTCGCGAGCCACTGCTTCGCACTGAAAATGTCATGAACCAGTTTGACAGCATAACCTATCAAAAGGGTGGCGCGGTACTGGCCATGTTTGAAAACTATCTTGGTGAGAAAAAATTCCAAAAAGGCGTTCGCCTGCACATGGAGAGATTTGAGGATGGTGTTGCTACTGCTGATGATTTTTTCCAATCGCTGTCTGATGGTTCTGAAAATGCCCTCGTAGCAACAGCCATGAAAAGTTTTGTCGATCAACGCGGGGTTCCATTAGTGCGCGCTGAACTTTCCTGTGACGTCAATAATGTGCAAATAAAACTGGAGCAATCACGTTATGCGCCTTTGGGCTCAAGCATTAAGCAAAATCAAACCTGGCAAATCCCGGTTTGCACCCGCTATAACAGCGATAATGGTATACAGAAAAGCTGCACATTACTGACTGAAAAAACCAAAACCATGCCTTTGAAAACCGGGACATGCCCCACATGGCTTACCTTAAATGCTGATGGCTCCGGTTATTATCGCTTTACCATGGATAAACAGGCGTGGCAGAAATTGCTCAATAATGCAGATCAACTAAATACCAGGGAAGCACTTTCTGTACTTGATAGCTTAATTGCCAGCTTCAACGCAGGTGAACTGGATGCGCAGACCTATCTTGATGGATTAACAGCATTTGCAAAAAGCCCTGAACATGATGTGGTATCAGCCTCCGGTGGCACATTGGGTAATATGTATGGGCGCATACTTACCAAAAAGTCCAGAAAAGATATGGCCAGATTCACCCGCGCCCTTTACGCCGAGCGCTATGCACGGATCAAGGATGAAAATTCAATGGAGTCTGAATTATTAGGGCCTACTCTGGCTGCACGTTTGATCAGTTATGGTAATGAGCAAAAAATTGCGGCAGAACTCGCCGAAGCCGGAGCACAATATCTAGGCATTGATGGCCCGGCCAACAAGCAGGCACTGGCTGCTAATATGGTTGGCATTGGATTATCAGAAGCCTTCAAGGCCCGTGGCAAGGATGCGCTTCCTGCCCTGCTGGAATTGATTGAAAACGGCTCTGCGGCAGAAAAGAGCAATGCAGGCAGGGCCCTTGGCGCAACCAATAATCCTGAACTGGGTATGGTGCTTCTGGAAACAGCCTTTGACCCCAAGGGGGTATTTACCGGAAGGCAGGCCACCAGTTTGATTTACAGTCTGGTCAACAACCCGACAACAAGCGCCCAGACATGGCAATGGATCAAGAAAAATTTTGATCAATTGCTGGAAACTAGAATTGCCGATGCCCACAAAGCCGGAACACCGCGCCTTGGCAGATTCTTTTGCAGCAGAAAAGGCGCAAAAGAAGTAGAAACTTTTTTCAAAAGCAAAGCTGAGATAATCCCGGGATATGAGCGGGAGCTGTCACAGACACTTGAGAGCATCTCCCTTTGCGCTGCCGCCAAGTCAGCCCATGAGAAGAGTCTGGCAAAGGCTCTTGCCGCACGCCAGTAATGTAAAACCCACCCCTAAAATAGCAAAGCTATAGGACAAAAACGTCCCCCCTTTGGGATGGACTTGGCTATATCCTGATAATTGGGCATTTTTTAGAATGACCTGCAGATCATTTTTGTGCTAAAGCAATAAAATGAACAGGGATCAGAAAGTGACGCGCAGGTTTTCCCTAAAAACATTAGGGGCGGCGGGAGTATTGACAGGGCTTCCCTCGTTGGCGGCTGCAACAGGCTCGAAAAGTTCTGCACGCCAGTATGCAGGTAAAACAGGATATAATATGCAAAAACCGATCATAATTGCCCATCGCGGTGCCAGCGGGTATTTACCTGAACACACGCTGGAAGCCTATCAACTGGCCATTGACCTTGGGGCTGATTTTATTGAACCTGATATGGTATTTACCAAGGACGGGCACCTGATTGCCCGCCATGACCATTATTTATCCACCAGTACCAATGTCGCTGATCATCCGGAATTCGCAGACCGTAGAACAACCCGCCCCGGTTATGATGGTGAGGACTGGTTTAGCGAAGACTTTACTTTGGCCGAGATTAAAACCTTGCGCGCAAAGCAGACCATGCCCCAACGAAACCACGAAGCCGATGGCAAGTTTGAGATTCCAACCATGGAGGAGGTATTCAAACTAACCCGCGCCAATGGCATTTCGGCAAGCCGGAAAGTGCCGCTTGGGGTTTATCCGGAAACCAAACTACCGGGATACTTCAAAAGCATTGGGCTGGATTACAAGGCAGCACTAATTTCCGAGCTTGAAAAAGCTGAATGGTGGACGGATCCATTTCCGATTTTTGTGCAGAGCTTTGAAGCCGATATTTTAATATCCCTAAAACAATTAAAACCGGAGCTGCCGTTAATTATGCTTATTGAGCGCAAGCAGGACTTACAACTTGAGAAATATGCCCAATTTGCAGATGGTATTGGCCCGTTTAAGGGCCTTTTGGTAACAAAAGGCGGCAAATCCACTGGCATCATTGAACAGGCCCATGCCTTGGGCATGGAAGTCCACCCGTGGACATTTCGTTCAGATCAACTGCCCCAGGAGTTTAACAGTCCGCAAGCGGAATATGACTTCTTTTTTGAATTAGGAGTTGATGGTGTTTTTAGTGACTTTTGCAATGATGCACGAGCGGCAAAGCTGGCACGCTTTGCCCGAAACCAAATAAAAACAAGGGAATAGGTCTAATGGACATGCAACAAAAATTTGATGCTATGAAGGCGGCTTTTCGTAAAAATCCAAATCCTGACCTTGCCAGCCGCGATAAAAATCTGGAACGCCTTGGCGCAATGATTTTGGACAATGTAGATGCATTCTGCAAAACCATATCCGAAGACTTTGGCCATCGCTCGCCTATTGAAACCAGATTTGCGGAAACTGCAAATGCCCTTTCAGACATCAAGCATACCCGCAAACAACTGGCCAAATGGATGTCTGTGGAAAAACGGGCTACCGGTATACACTTTTTACCAGCAAAAAACGAAGTCAGGTATCAGCCCAAAGGGGTTGTCGGGATTATAAGTCCGTGGAATTATCCGATGTCAATGGCAGTTAACCCGACTATCGGTGCCTTGGCCGCCGGCAATCGGGTAATGATCAAACCATCTGAACTGACCCCGGCCACTTCTGACTTATTGGCGAAACTGGTCTCTCAGTATTTTGACGAGGATCATATTACAGTAATTACCGGCGGGCCGGATGTGGCGCAAAATTTCAGCGCCCTGCCCTTTGATCATATGCTGTTTACCGGCTCAACCAATGTAGGCCGTCTGGTCATGAGTGCAGCAGCAAAAAACCTAACCCCTGTTACTTTAGAGCTTGGCGGTAAATCCCCGACTATTCTGGACGATCAATACCCCATGCAAACCGCTGTTGAAAAAATTGTCTCAGGGAAGCTGATGAACTCTGGGCAGACCTGCATTGCGCCGGATTATGTTCTGGTGCCCGAACAACGCGAAGCAGAATTTGTAAAAACCTACATAAAAACCGTACAGCGCTTTTATCCAACAATTCTGGACAATCCGGACTTTACCGCAATAATTTCCGAAGGCCATTTTGAACGCATCTCTGAATTGATTGATGATGCCAAGCAAAAGGGGGCAAATGTTATAGAGATTTACCAAGAAGAATCTCAAAAACCAGCCAATACCAGAAAAATGCCCCCCAAAATTGTTACCAATATCTCCGATGACATGAAAATAGCGCAGGAGGAAATTTTTGGCCCGGTACTTCCGGTAATTCCTTATAAAACAATTGATCAGGCATTGGATTATGTAATGGATCGACCGCATCCGCTGGCCTTTTATGGTTTTTCCAAAGACAAGGAATTTGTTGAAAAACTGCTGCACAATCCACTGGCTGGCGGAGTTAGCATCAATGATACATTGATGCACATTGTACAAATGGATTTGCCATTTGGCGGGGTAGGGAGTTCCGGAATGGGCAGTTATCACGGCTTTGATGGCTTTAAGACATTTTCTCATGCCAAGGCCATTTTCAAACAGTCCGGGATCAATGCCCGCTCTATGATGTACCCGCCTTATGGCAAGTCCATGGATAAAATACTGAAAATGCTTGGATAAATTATGATATCACCGCTTTTGATTTTATTCTTGTCCGCAATGGCTGCTATTTTTGCATTGGCGCTGCTGGTTGCATGGTTATACCCTGCACCCAACAATCAAATTACCGACGAGGAGTTAAAACAACAATTGTACGCTCATGGCATTACGCACGAGCCAGAACAAATACTACAATCAGTATCCACAAAAGAAGCCATAGCAACACTAGGCGGAACCAGACAATTTGCCGTTTTGCGCGCACTTGGAGACCGCTATGCATTGCGAATAGTTGACCGCTCGCAAATTACCCAGACAGGGGCAAGTGTATCCATCAATGACTATACATGGCCAGCATTTAAGCTGCCTGCGGATAATGCTGAAATCCTGACTAAATGGCTAAAATCAACCAAAGGAGATATCAATGCCTGAAAACCTTCCGGACATTGATGTATCAACATGGGCTGGCCCGCTCTATATTGTACTGATCCTGATAGAAATAATTGCAATAAAACTGCGCGGAAAAGGCGGACAATACGAAGCAAAAGACGCTGCGGCCAGCATGTTCATGGGCGCAGGCAGCGCCATGGTAAATGCTGCCTATGGCGTAATTACGGCAGCTATTTTCATCTTTGCCTACAATCTGGCGCCCTTAAAATTACCGTTTAACCTGTGGACATTCCTTGCAGCATTTATTTTATGGGATTTTGCCTATTACTGGGTGCATAGATATTATCACCGTTCACGCTGGGGCTGGGCTGCTCATGTGATTCACCACTCATCACAACATTACAACCTGACCACAGCTTTGCGCCAGTCATGGACTGGCTTCTGGTCCGGAGCATTTGTGCTTTACATTCCGCTTGCACTGCTTGGGTTTCATCCGGCACTGATTGCCCTGGTTGGCGGACTAAACCTGATTTACCAGTTCTGGTTTCATACGGAATTTATTGATAAATGCCCAAAATGGTTTGAGGCAATAATGAACACGCCATCGCATCATCGGGTGCATCACGCCAAAAACCCGAGATATCTTGATGCCAATTATGCAGGCGTGTTCATCATATGGGACAAGATGTTCAAGACATTCGTCCCCGAACTAAAGAGCGATTCCCCGGATTATGGATTGGTGAATGATTTGGGAACATATAACCCTTTGCGCATTTTCAGTCATGAATATGTAGGTGTTTTCAAAGATCTGACTCAACCCGACCTTCGCTGGTCTGATCGTTTCAAATATATATTTGCCCCACCAGGGTGGTGTCATGATGGATCAAGACTAAGCTCACAGCAAATCAAGCAGGAGTATCTGCAAAAACACCCAGAACAGCAAGGAACACCGGGGCTGAATATCTAGGCTTTTAACACCTAAAGTCAGAACCTAAGATCAAAGGAAGATCAGCAAATGCCTATAAACCTGTTGCCGGCTGCTCTGGCTATTATCATTTTTCTGGCTGCCTGCGATAAGCCCCCCGCAGTAACATTCGTTGAAACAGCCAATGAGGAAACAGAACGGACCATCATCAATGGCAAGATCATCGGCTCAATCACAACAAATGGCGCTCATCGCTGGGCAAAGATACCATTTGCCAGTCCTCCTGTGGGTGATTTACGCTGGAGGCCACCGGAGCCAGCACAAAACTGGACAGGAACCCTACCCGCACTGGATAGTTCTACCAAATGCTTACAGATCGGTGACGGCACAGATGCAACCGCAAATTCAGGGCGCCTTACCGGTTCTGAGGACTGCCTGTACCTAAACATCTGGGCTCCACCATTTACGAAAGATAACGTGCCTGCAAATGCCGACAAGTTACCGGTTATGGTTTTTATTCATGGTGGTAGCAATCGCTCAGGCTTTGGCGGTCTGTACAATTCAGAAAAAATAGCAAAAGACCATAATCTGATAGCAGTTACTATAAATTACCGGCTTGGGCCTTTGGGCTGGTTCTCCCATGAAGCTCTGCAAAACGCCAAGGAGTTAAGCATTGAAAACTCTCCCAATTATGGAACTCTTGATATAATTGCCGCCCTTAACTGGGTGCAGGATAATATCGCAAGTTTTGGTGGGGATCCGGGCCGGGTCACTATTTTTGGCGAATCCGCCGGAGGACACAACATTTCCAGCCTGTTGGCCATGCCCGCAGCTCAAGGCCTGTTTCACGGAGCAATTATCCAAAGCGGATACTTCACCTCACGCAGTATAAAACAGGCCCGCGAGGGAATTCACAAGGATAATGGCTGGCAATATATGGGCAGCAAGCAAATAGTCTTCCGTCTGAACCCGCCAGAAAATGCCTCCTTGCAGGAAACAGCTGAATTCTTGCGCAATGTAACACCGGAACAATTGTTTGCTGCTGCCGCTGCTAAAAATGGTGAACCTGAGTCTGCCATGTTCATTGCCGATAATATCTTGCTGCCAGATCAGGGTATTGAGTACGCCATTGAAAATGCCGAATTTGCCATTGTTCCGTTAATTACCGGAACAAATCGCGATGAAACAAAACTGTTTAATATTTCCGATCCTGAATTGGTAACACAATTCCTTGGTCAGCTACCAAGGCCCCGTGATTCACAAATGTATGATCTTATGGCAAAATACCCAAGCATGATGTGGCGCGCACGAGCAGTGGATGAACAGGCACAACGCATTACCGCCAAACAGCAAAACCCGGTTTTTGCCTATCGTTTTGATTGGGATGAATCAGGACGGTTTCTCGGTTCGGACTTTGCGCATCTTTTAGGTGCTGCTCATGCAATTGAACTACCGTTTGTATTTGGCATTTTTGATACTTTTCCAGGCTCCAAACAAATATTCCCCCCAAAAGGCAAAGTAGAACGCGAACAACTTGCAACTGTAATGCAGTCTTATTGGGCCGAATTCGCCTATAGCGCTAATCCTGCACGCGGACGCAGTAAAGAACTACCCTTGTGGGACAGGTGGGGCAAGACAGACAGAACCGGACAGGTAATGATTTTTGATAGCGACTCTGCTGGCGGGGTACGAATGATAGAGCAAATAATTGAAACAGATGATGTTTACAGACTGCTGACAGACCACAATCCCGACATGGATAGAACAAAAAGATGCAAGATTATCTTGGAGGTTGTTGGCTGGTTCCCGGAAACTAAAAACAATGCCAAGGGGTTATTCACTGATAGCTGCTAATTTTGGCAATAAACTCCAACAGAATAAGCTTAATATCCTGATCAGGTGTTCCGCAAATGGCACATTTTTGCTTTTGTTTTCCCCTGATCGGATTAGTGGCTGGACGTATCAATAAAAAAATGCTGTAAAAGCAGGATACGTGTAAAAATGCACGATGATGAGGGGAATAAAATGAAATTACTTAACAGGCGCATCCTTGCGTCAACCGCAATTGTTGCTGCCATGGTTGTTCCTGGCGCGGCCTTGGCACAGCTTGCAGATGAGATTGTCGTAACTGCACAAAAACGTGAAAGCACGCTACAAGATACACCAATTGCAATGAGTGCCGTTGATAGCGAGACACTGTCGGACTCGACTATCCGTGACACTCGCGATTTGCAAGTATTGGTTCCATCCTTGTCCGTCCCACAATTTGCCAATCCATCGGCAACGACAATTGCCATTCGTGGTATTGGTACATCGGGATTTAATGCAGGTCTGGAACCATCAGTTGGCGTATTTATTGACGGCGTTTATCGCTCCCGGGCCGGTTCGTCCCTTAGCGATTTCCTTGCCGTTGATCGCATTGAGGTTCTGCGAGGCCCGCAGTCAACCCTGTACGGGAAAAACACCCCTGCCGGTGTTTTAAGTATCATTACCAAAAAGCCTGAGTTTGAATATGGCGGCGAAGGAGAGTTCTCTTACGGCACATACAACCAGATTATCGCCAAAGCTTCGGTAACAGGCCCCATTGGTGACGGCGAGAAAGCCGCCATAAGGATTTCTGGAAACCTGAATAAGCGCAAAGGGTTCATTACTAACAGCCTGACTGGCGAAGATGTAAATAACCGTAACCGCTATGGTGTTCGCGGACAGCTTTTGCTTGAGCCAAATGATAATCTTTCAGTTCGCTTTATTGCTGATTACAACAACACTGATGAGCGATGCTGTGGTGCCACCCCGATTTTACATGCTCCTGGTCCCTTGGCTGCCTTATTGGATCTTGGTGGACCTCTAACCAATCCCCTGCCCGGCGGCGCACCTAATCTGCTAACTAATGATCCGTTTGACCGGGTTGTAAGCTATAACGGCAATGTTGGTACCCAGAACGAGAGCTACGGCTTTTCTGGAGAAGTCAATTATGACATGGGCAATGCCACTCTAACCTCGATCACTGCGTATCGCGGGTTTGATGAGACCAGCAATATCGACGCTGACTTTATTGACGCATCTTTGGTTGAAAATCGCCGTGTTGATGATGACTTTACCACTTTCACCCAGGAACTGCGCCTTACCTCAAACGGTAGCGGCCAGATTGACTGGATGATTGGCGGCTATTACTTCAATCAGGATCTAAACACGAGAAACCGCACCACATTTGGTGAAGATGCAAGGACCTATGCCGATAATCTTGCAAATCTGCTGACCGGCGGTGCAGCAAACCTTTCGACTGTCGAAAGTTTGTTCTTGCTGGGACAAGCCATTGGCTTACCAACTGATTTGGGTCAGCCGTTTTTTTCTGGTCCGATAGCCCCCGGCACATTCTTCAGGCAAGGAGATGGCCTTGGCTTTGATTTCAACCAAAAATCAGAAAGCTATTCAGCATTTGGATCTGTTGACTGGAATGCCACAGACCAGCTGACAGTAACTACCGGTTTACGCTACACGAATGAAAGCAAGGATGTTGTTGGTGTATTTACTACTGATGACGTGTTTTCATCACTGGATTTGAATAATTTACAATTCCTTGAATTATTCCCTGCTGCCGGAACTCCACTGGCTCCAGGAATATTCAGCCCCGGGCCATTGCCACGAAACGCTTTTGCCGGCTTTGCTGCCTTACAGCCGTTTAAGGCAACAGCAGACTTCACCAGCACCCGCAGTGAAAGTCAGGTTACCGGTAATGTTATCGTGTCATATGACTGGAGTGATGAGTTCAACACCTATTTGAGCTATAGCCGTGGTTACAAGGCTGGTGGTTTTAACCTGTCACAGGACACTTCGGTAACTGGTCGTGACTTCAAACCTGAAATTATGCATAATTACGAGCTTGGCTGGAAAGCAAAACTGTTTGACAATCATGTTCAGTTTAACGGCGCGGTCTTTAACCAGACCCTCGTTGACTTCCAAAGCAACACCTTTAATGGCATTTCCTTTGACTTGACCAATGCCGGTTCGGTAAGCGTTGATGGTTTTGAACTTGATATTCTGGCCCGTCCAACAGACAATTTCATCTTTACATTTGCATCAACCTATCTCGATGCCAAATATGATGAGTTCCTGCGGGGCCCGGCAATAATTGGATCGCCTACTCCCACCACTGACCTAAGCGGACAGCGTCTGGCTGGCGTTTCAAAGTGGACGATATCTTCTACGGCTACTTATGAAGTGCCAATTGGTGATCAATTTGGATATGTCCGCGGCGAAGCCTATTATCGCAGCGGGTTTAATCCGGGAACTGACCTGAACCCTCTAAAAGAGCAAGGTGATTCCATGGTTTTATCTGCCAGTGCCGGTGTTCGCTCAGAGCAGTGGGACCTGAGCATCTGGGGTAAGAACCTGACAGATGAGCAATTGTTCCAGGGTATCTTTGATACAGTATTCCAGGCTGGCAGCTTAAGCGGATATCCGATTGATCCTGCTACCTATGGCGTAACCTTACGCGTTCGCAGATAATATAGACAACATCTAAAACATAAGGCCGGGTTGCAAACAAAACAGCCCGGCCTTTTTATTTTCAGGCTATTATTGCTTCAGACGGCTGCCAATACCTGTTTCATGGCGGTTTGCCATTGTTCAAGAAATTTCTGTCGCAAATCATCATCCATTTGAGGGCAGAATTGCTGATCAATTTTGCGAATGTCGGACAGCTCATTCAATCCCCTGCGCAATCCAATGCCCATCATGGCAAGACCTGCTGCACCGATTGCGGTGCTTTCAATATTTACCGGTCTCTCTACAGGCACTGACAGAATATCTGACAGGAACTGCAACAGCCAATTGTTGCGCACCATACCGCCATCTACCCGAATTGCCAGCACATCAACCCCGTCCTGTGCCAGAGCCTGCACAAGGTCAAAAGTCTGATACACCACGGACTCAAGGGCTGCGCGCACTATTTGCTCCTTGCCAGAACCGCGGCTTAATCCCAGCAAGGCCCCCTTCGCTTCACTCTTCCAGTGCGGCGCCCCCAGGCCAACAAAGGCAGGAACCAGAACCACACCAGATGTATCAGGAATTGAACTGGCCAGTGTTTCACATTCTGAGGCATTCTTTATCAAGCCCAAGCCATCACGCACCCACTGAATAGTAGACCCGGCTGACAGAATAGATCCTTCAAGAGCATAGGTTATTCTGCCATCAATCTGATAGGCAATCGTACCCAGCAAGCGATGCTTTGAGCGCAACAACTCGTCCCCGGTGTTAACCAGCAGGAACGAACCCGTACCAAAAGTTGACTTCAAATCTCCGGGCCTAAAACAGGACTGTCCAATACTGGCTGCCTGCTGATCACCGGCAACGCCACGGATGGGAATATCAATACCGCAATGATCAAGTGCAATGTTTCCATAATTGGCAACGCAATCCTTGACCTTGGGCAATAAGGATGATGGTACGTCGAAAATCTGTAGCATCTCCTCAGACCATTTGCCTTTACCAATATCGTATAATGCTGTGCGCGAAGCATTGGTTGCATCACAGGCGTGAACCTGACCGCATGTAAGTCGCCAAATTAGAAAACTATCCACCGTGCCAAAGGCTAATTCGCCCCGATTAGCCCGCTCCCTTGCCCCGGAAACATTATCCAGCACCCATGCAATTTTGGTTGCCGAAAAATATGGATCAAGCAGCAATCCGGTTGTTTTGGTGACTGCTTCTTCCAGAGCCTCAGCCTTTAATTTCTGGCAAATATCAGCCGTGCGCCGATCCTGCCAGACAATTGCATTATATACCGGCTCACCTGTTTTTTTATCCCAGATGATTGTGGTCTCGCGTTGATTGGTAATTCCGCAGGAAATTGGTACATATCCCTTTTGGCTGGCCTCATTAACCACCGACTGCACCGTGTAAAGAACAGTACGCCATATCTCTTCCGGGTCATGTTCCACCCACCCAGGGCGCGGATATATCTGGTTAAACTCTTGTTGTGCCGAGCAAACCATTTTGCCATCGGCATCATAAATAATTGCCCGACTGCTGGTGGTGCCCTGATCTATGGCGAGAATCGCTTCTTTCACAAATTTCTCCATCACTGTTTCTTGTGTACAGGCTTTTGCCATTGCACTATTGCAGTTCAACATAGGGCAATGCAGGGCTTTGGGCGAGGTTTTCCATGAAATTTGACTATGATCTTTTGGTTATCGGCGGCGGCATAAACGGCTCAGGCATAGCCCGTGATGCTGCCGGTCGAGGTCTGTCAGTATGTCTGGTAGAACAGGCTGACCTTGCCAGTGGCACATCTTCGGCCAGTTCAAAAATGATCCATGGCGGATTACGGTATCTGGAGTATTATGAATTTGCTCTGGTGCGTCAGGCGTTACGGGAGCGAGAAACTCTGTTGCGTATTGCTCCACATCTTATTTCCCCTTTGCGTATTGTACTGCCTGTCTTACCGGATATGAGGCCAAAATGGATGATACGGATTGGCTTGTGGATTTATGACCATCTGGGAGGCAAAATATCACTGCCTGCGACCAGTGCAATCAAGCTTGAGCACAGCGAATATGGATTACCACTAGCACCGGGTCCAACTCAGGCTTTTGCTTATTCTGATGGCTGGGTTGATGATGCAAGACTGGTAATATTAAACGCGCTGGATGCGAAGCGGCACGGGGCAAGCATACAGACCCAAACAAGAGTAAATGGCCTTAAGCAAAAAGACGATGGCTGGCAGATCAGCCTGCAAAGCGCGGGAGTTACACGTCAGTGCACTGCCAGATGCGTAGTCAATGCCGCCGGCCCATGGGCTGATATGGTGGATGAAATGGCTAATACATACCATGCCAGGCATATGCTAAAAGTTCAGGGAAGTCATATTGTGCTGCGCAAATTATACGAAGGCGACCATGCTTATTTGTTTCAACACCCAGATGGCCGGGTTTTATTTGCCATTCCGTTTCAAGATGACTTCACCTTGTTTGGAACCACAGACACCCCGATATCATCTGATCCCGGCAAAGCTCATTTGACCGAACAGGAGACTGAATATTTACTAAAGGGGATTGAGCGTTTTTTTGCCATAAAGCGCACAGAAAACGATATTGTATGGAGCTTTTCCGGAGTTAGAGCTTTATTTGGCAACCCTAAAAAAAAGGCATCTGCACTTTCTCGTGACTATGAATTAGTAATGGATCCGCCGGGCGAAACACCACCACTTTTAAGTGTTCTGGGAGGCAAAATAACCACCTATCGCAGCCTGTCAGAAAAAGCCGTAAATATGGTATGCTCGCGCCTGTCCACAACAAGCTGTGAGCCATGGACAGCAAAATCTGCCCTTCCCGGAGGTGATTTTGGCGCAAAGGATTTTGACCTGCTGGTTGGGAAGATTTTGGCTGATTGGCCATTTTTTGAGCAGAATAATGCAACCCGCCTTGCCCATGCCTATGGTACAATGTGCTTCCAGATTTTTGAGAATATCTCCTGTGAGGAGCAACTTGGAATTCATTTTGGCAGCGGTTTTTATGAGCGCGAAGCAGAATATCTGATCAAAAATGAATGGGCGGTGACGGTAGACGATATTTTGTGGCGGCGCACCAAGATGGGCTTACGCTTTAGCCAAGAACAAGTCGAAACCTTAAAGGAATGGATAGAAAATCGCTAAAGAGCATTTTTAGCAAAAGTGGGAACCGGTTTTGCGGCCAAAAATGCGATAAACAAAGATTTGCATTTTTAGCAAAAGTGGGAAGCTCTTTTAATGTCCTACCGCTTCGCTACTTGAGGACTCTTTATTTGCGCTACCGCCTAGCGGCTACTTGAGGGAGTCTTTTAATGTCCTATCGCCTAGCGGCTACTTGAGGACGGGTTTTTGCGGCCAAAAATGCGATAAACAAAGATTTGCATTTTCAGCAAAACTCTCTGGCGATGTTATAATTTTAGCCCAGAAAAAACTGTTTCCTTATTTTCCCCGGTGGATAATGGCCAGAGCAGGCGCAAGGTATTTGGATTTTCAGCTTTGCCTGCACCCGGGAAGTGACGCACAAAACCCTTTTGCTTTTAGGGTTTGAGAGAAATATTTACCTGTCAAAGAGCTCATTTGTCGGGAACTTTAGCCCGAACCCTTGCATTATAACAGTGCTGGCAAGTGCGGGCATCTTTACCACTTATCCCCGACCCTCAAGGGTCAGTTAGTATAGAGAAGGGTCATTTAAGGGTCATCTGGTTATCAAAAAGTGCTGTTTTGGTGTGATTAC
>WFUF01000019.1 GCA_015485155.1 Robiginitomaculum sp.
ATTTGCCAGGGTCGGTGACGAGGGTCACTCTTAAGGGTCACTTATAGGGTCAGTGCCATTCTTCGCTGTCCCTTGAGTGATACTTGATATCCCCTGCAATTATACCAAAACAGCACTTGATGGTAATAAACTGACCCTTAAATGACCCTTGTGGATACTGACTGACCCTTGGGATAAGGGGATAAGTGCAAAAGGCGCCCACACCTGCCAGAGCTGTTATAATGTAAGGGTTGGAGGCGAAATGCCAAAAACAGAAGCTCTTTGACAGGTGAATATTTCTTTTCAAACCCAATAATTTCAGGGGTTTTGCCGGTTCCTAACGCTTGCAAATAAATATGCAACCGGTAACCCGATTGCGCCTGCCTTTGGTAATTGTCCCGTGGAAAACAGAATAAGCGTTTTTTTACGAGCACTTCATTCCGAGCGATAGGAGTAAAGAATCCTCAAGCAGCGAAGCGGTAGGAGAAACAAAAACTCCTCAAGTAGCCGCTAGGCGGTAGGACATTAAAAAACCTTCCCACTTTTGCTAAAAATGCAAATCTTTGTTTATCGCATTTTTGGCCGCAAAACCGGTTCCCACTTTTGCTAAAAATGCTTTAGGGGGTGCCCAGATCGACAGTCAATGTAGCGTAATCACTTTGATAATTGCCATCGGCTTTTTCAGGTAGTGTAATCCACACCGCCATTAACAAGACAACTCCTTTGGTTGTGCTGTCAATCTGGATTGCGCCGTTTTCATCGGTTAGTAACACCTGATCTTCATGACCCGGAGAATAGAGGGTAACGTCCTGATTGGCCAGAGGTTGGCCGTCGCGAACAAGTACAAACTTGTCACTGGCACCTGCTACAGCCAGAAATTCCAATGCCTGTCCTGTTGGTTGCGTGCTAACATCACGGCCGGCATCACAAGTTTCTATACAGAAAAATGTTTTACTGTGCTTGTTATAGCTGCGTTGCAAGGGAGGGTTACCTGGCAAGGCATCAAAGGCCGCGCGCACGGCTTCGGAGGCACCAATTTCACCCAGATACATTTTGGTGTCTTTAGGCTCTATTTCTCCGTGGCGCCGCTTGGAGCTGGCGGCAACCATGGCAAAACCGGTCTGCTTCGGAGTAAAGGCAATATTCACATGAGTTTCATGTTCAGACAGGTCAAGGTCAGTTATCTTTTGCCCGGCAATCTGCACCTCTATGTATGGGATGCGATCCAGTTTTGGCCCAAACTGTATGTCCGGATATTCCAAAGCGCTGGTCAGGGCTATATTTACGGTTTCACCTTCTGCATAGATGAACTTTCCAGGCTGAACAAAAGTCTTGTGAGCAAGAGCTGCGCCGCCAAGCATTGTCATAGGTATAGCAATTGCCATACCTCTCAGCAATCTGGATAAGCTGTTCCTTTTTGCTGGCTTTTGTAAATATTTTTGCTGTGGCATGTGCCTCTCCTTGGGTTAAGTTCTCTTGGTGTCCAGACTAATGATTAACTTGTGGTCAAGCTTTAGTCCATCAATTGCTGCATCATAAAAGTATAGGACAATGCTTCGCGGCGAGCTGTTTCCTTTAGGTTTGCCGCTGCAGAATGGCCGCCATCTATGTTTTCATAGTATAAAAACGGCTTATCAAGATCCTGCAGCAATTTACCCATTTTCCTCGCATGACCCGGGTGTACCCGGTCATCCTTGGTCGAGGTCATCAAAAACATGGTTGGATAGGAAGTTGCCTGATCTACATTGTGATAGGGTGAAATTGAACGCAAAAATGCTCCTTCATCCGGGTCATCAGGGTTGCCATATTCGCCCATCCAGCTCGCTCCAGCCAGTAATTTATGAAACCGCATCATGTCGAGCAAAGGAACTTGCGATAAAACTGCATTCCATAAATCAGGGCGCTGGATGTACATAACCCCCATCAGCAATCCACCATTGGAGCCGCCACGAATACCCAAATGCCTGGCACTGGTAAGCTTATTGGAAATCAGGCTTTCAGCAACAGCAATAAAGTCGTCGTAAATCACCTGGCGTTTGGTCTTAAGCCCGGCCTGATGCCAGTTTGGGCCAAACTCTCCGCCGCCACGAATATTGGCCAGCACATAGGCGCCGCCATTTTCCAGCCACAACTTCCCCAAAGTCCCTGAATATGCAGGCTGCAGGCTGACCTGAAACCCGCCATAACCATATAAAATAGTTGGAGTTGTGCCGTTCATTTCGGTGTCTTTACCGCGCACTACAAAATATGGAACTTTTGTACCGTCTTTTGAAATTGCTTCTAATTGTTCCACCACCAGATTACTGCTGTCAAAGCGCGTGGGTAGCGATTGAATGACGGTAGAGCTGTTCTTGGTAACATCCACCATCATCAGGCTGTCTGGTCGAAGAAAGCTCTCCATGTTGGCAAAAATTACATCAGACTGGGCATTTGCCGATGAAATTCCGATATTACCATTTTCGGGCAGATCAAGCTGCTTTGCCGACCAGCTTTCACCATCAAAGGTATAGCTGAACACTTTGCTGGTTACATTCTCAAGCATTGCAATTATCAAGGAAGAACGGGTGGCAGAAATGCTGTCAATTGATGAACGAGCATCTGGCATGACCACTTGTGTCACCTTGCCAATTATTCCGCTTTGCATAAATGCCGGAAGATCAAATGAAACAAGAGCCCCTTTGGGCCAGACCAGCCCATCGTGCTGCCAGTCCTCTTCCAAAGACAAAATCACCTGACCGGCAAATACTTCGCGGAAGCTGGATTTGGAAGGGACGGGTAGTTGCACCGGGTTTGCATCTTCGGGCAAATACCACCATGTTGTATCATAAAAGGTATCGGCCTCAGAGGCGAACATCACGCCACGGCCATCAAGCTCCGCTCGGAACGGAAACACGCCAACATCTGATTTGTCGCCTGTTAGAACGGTTGTAGCCTCCGATAAGGGTGTGCCGCGCTGCCATTGTTTTACCACAAACGGATAGCCGGACGAGGTCATAGTATCGCCACCCCAGTCTGTAGCTACCAGCAAGGTGTCCTCATCAATCCATGCAATGCCGCCTTTGGATTCAGGAATTTCAAAGCCATCATTAACAAATGACTTGCTGCTTACATCAAATTCTCGCCGCACCGAGGCGTCTTTACCGCCCCGCGAAAGGCTGATTATGCACTTCTCATATGCAGGCTCAAGACACGATACGCCCTTGTAAACCCAGTTCTCGCCTTCGGCCTTCGAAAGCTCGTCAAAATCAATCAGCACATCCCATTTTGGCTGTCCAAGCACATAGTCGCCCAAAGTTGCCCGTCGCCACAATCCGCGAACACTGTTTTCATCCTGCCAGAAATTATACACAAAACCGCCGCGATGGCGGCCATAGGTAATTTTGTCAGTAGCATTTACCACTGCAAGGGCCTCCGCCTGCAACTCGGCAAAGCGTGGATCTGCCTGCAATAAGGACAAGGTTCGCTCATTTTCGGCCCGCACCCAGTTTAAGGCTTCTTCGCCCTCAACCTCTTCCATCCATATCCTGCTGTCGGTGGTTTCAGCGGTATCTTCAATGACAGGCTTTGCCTGTTCTGCCTGCTCGTTCATTGGCTTTGTTGTCTCCGATGGCGGGTTACAGGCAATAAGCCCGATTACACCCAGTGCAGCTATCCATGTTTTCATCTGGCTCCCCTTGCTTGTTCTGTTTTGAATCACAGAATTTGCAGCAAGTTATACAATCAGGGCTTGGGTTCATAGGGGGCTTGGATTAAGTAATGGTCATGAAGTTCTCAAAGATGAATGGCTGCGGCAATCAATTTGCCATTTTTGATGCACGCTCTCTAGGCGGCCCGTTGCTTCTTGGCGCAGAACAGGTAAAAGCCATCAGCGACCCGCAAACCGGGGCAGGTTGTGATCAATTGCTGGCATTGGAGCACAGCCCAAACCCTAAGGCCGACGTTTTTATGCGTATCTGGAATCTGGAAGGTACAGAAGTTGGCGCCTGCGGAAATGGCACACGCTGTGTTGCATGGCTGTTGATGGAGGAAACCGGTGCCAGCCAGGTGTCCATTGATACAGCTGGCGGTGTTTTGCATGCCAGCCGGAATGATAAGGATCAAATTTGCGTTGATATGGGTAAGCCTAGATTGGACTGGCAGGACATACCATTGGAAGAGCGCATGGATACCAGAGGCATTGATCTGAAAGTCGGCCCGGAAGATGACCCAATTCTGGCTTTGCCGGGCGCGGTTAATATGGGTAATCCCCATGCAGTGTTTTTCGTTGATAATGTAGATGAAATTGCAATTGATAGCTTAGGGCCAATGCTTGAATATCATCCGTTATTTCCCGAACAGGCCAATATCGGCTTTGCGGAAATTCGCTCCAGAACAGAAATTCGCCTAAGGGTATGGGAGCGTGGCGCGGGGCTTACCAAGGCTTGCGGAACTGGTGCCTGTGCGGCTCTGGTCGCAGCTTCGCGCCGGTCTTTGGTGGAGCGTTCAGCCAAAATCATAGTGGACGGCGGAGAGCTGTTTGTTGAATGGCGCACATCCGACGATCATGTACTGCTTAGCGGCCCTGTTGAGATGGAATTTAATGGAGACGTGCCGCTAACTCTTTGTTAGAACCCCTGCCGATCCACCCTATAAGAATCAGGACAAGCTCATGCCTATTAATGTTGCCGTTATCGGAGCCACCGGAAATGTTGGTCGCGAAATGCTGACCATTTTAGACGAACGGTTATTCCCTGTGGACAAAATGCACGTGCTGGCCAGCCGCAAAAGCCTGGGCCGGGAACTGAGTTTTGGTGATAAAACCGTAAAATGCGAAAACATTGAGACTTTTGATTTTTCTACCGTTGATCTGGTGTTGATGGCAGCAGGTGGCGACACTGCGCGCCAATGGGCGCCGAGAATTGCACGTGACGGGGCGCTGGTGATTGACAATTCCTCAGCATTTCGCATGACCGAGGATGTTCCCTTGATCGTTCCGGAAGTAAATCCCGAAGCAATCTTAGGAGCACGCACAAAAAACATTATTGCCAATCCAAATTGCTCCACTATTCAGATGGTTGTAGCCTTAAAACCTTTGCATGATGAGGTAGGCATTAAGCGGATCAATGTGTCCACATTTCAATCAACTTCCGGTGCCGGCAAGGACGCAATGGATGAATTGTGGAACCAGACCCGCAGTCTGTTCGTAAATGATGAGATCGAGCAGGAAGCATTCCCAAAGCAAATTGCCTTTAATGTAATTCCACAGGTGGATGTGTTTCTTGACGATGGCAGCGGTGACACCAAGGAAGAACAAAAAATGGTGCAGGAAACTGCAAAAATCATGTGTCCTGACATCAAGGTCAATGTTACCTGTGTGCGGGTTCCAGTATTTGTTGGTCACTCTGAAGCCATCAATATTGAGATGAACAAGCCGATGAGCGCCGATGCTGCAAGAGAACTGCTCCGCACCAGTCCCGGCCTGATGATCAATGACAAGCACGAGCCCGGCGGTTATGTAACCCCGGTCGAGATTGCCGGGGAATTTGCAGTTTATGTCTCGCGTATTCGCGAAGATAAGACCGTAAAGCACGGCCTTAATATGTGGGTGGTTTCGGATAATTTGCGCAAAGGGGCTGCATTAAATGCCGTGCAAATTGCGGAGCTTGCGCTTAATCGAGGCATGTTGATCGCGTGACGTCCCGCAGCAAAATTGGCTTTTGGGCCACTTTTTCTGCCTTTTTCATTTGGGGCGTATCGCCAATTTATTTCAAATTTTTGCCGCCGATTACAGCCCTGGAAGTTAGTTTCCACCGGGCGATCTGGGCCAGCTTGTTTGTTGGTATTTTACTACTGGCCACAAGACGGTTTGCCGAAGTAAAAGTCTTGCTGTCTAACCCAAAGGTATTGGGGTTTTTGGCGATTACATCATTGATGGTGGCATTTAACTGGTTCGTGTTTGCATGGGCCGCGATGAATGAACATATTGCTCAGGCCAGCCTTGGCTATTTCATAAATCCACTGGTTAATGTGTTGCTGGGGTTTGTATTTTTACAGGAAAGACTAAACTCCCTACGCTGGATTGCCATTGCTCTGGCAGCATTAGGTGTCGCCAATCAGGTGATTTTGGTTGGGGAGGTGCCGTGGCTGGCCTTGTCATTGGCTTTGACATTCGGGATTTATGGCCTGCTTAGAAAAACTGTACAGGCTGAAGCCGGACCGGGCCTGTTCATTGAAACCCTTATGCTTTCACCGTTCCTGTTAATTGGCGTATTCTGGCTTGAAACCAGTGGTCAGGGTCATTTTACAGGCTCAGGACTGCTGGCCCCGGCATTATTGGTTTTTGGTGGCCTGCTTACGGCTGTACCACTGTTTTTATTTGCATTTGGTGCCAGAAGACTTGATCTGGCAACAGTGGGGCTTGTCCAGTATCTGGCTCCAAGCCTGCAGTTTTTGTTTGCCATTTGGTATGGCGAGGCGTTTACGGTACAAAGCATTATTACATTCGTTTTGATCTGGGCCGGGCTTGCGCTTTATAGCTGGGATCTAATTCGCAAACAGGATAAGTAATGAACTTTCCCGCTCCCACCCGTATTGCCACCAATGGTATTACATTATCTGTACATGTGGCTGGCCCCAGAACCGGGCCGACGGTGCTGTTATTACATGGCTGGCCGGAACTGGCTCGTTCGTGGCAACACCAAATGGCAGCTTTGGCAGAGGCGGGGTTTTACGTTATTGCCCCGGATATGCGCGGATTTGGGGCTTCTGATTGCCCCGATGAGGTTTCAGCCTATGGCATTGATATCCTGTTATCGGATATGACCGGCCTGCTTGATGCACTTAACAGGGATGCGGCAATATGGGTTGGCCATGACTGGGGAGGATTTGTTTCATGGCCGGCAGCATTGTTGGTGCCGGAACGAGTGGCTGGTCTGGTCGGGGTTAACACTCCGCACAGCCCGCGCGCACCTGCTGATCCGGTTGCGCTGTTTCGTAAATCCTATGGCGATGACAATTATATTGTGCGCTTTCAGGAAAAGGGTGTGGCCGAGGCCGCATTCAGTGGCCGTGAGAACGATTTTTTTGATTTTATCTTTGGTAAGCCTCCACCCAGAAAATTGTCCCGCACTCCGGCCAGCGCCACGCACTTTTTGAAACGCTTTGCCAAATTTAGCGGCGCTGATGAAGATACTCTGGTCATGCCCAGGGAAGAACGTGAGGTTTATGCCAAAGCCTATATAAAATCCGGTTTTAGCGGTGGTATCAATTATTATCGCAATCTCAGTGCCAATTGGAAGCGCATGAAAGGGGTTGATTATACCATACACCAGCCAAGTCTGATGATTGGTGCTGAACTGGACTTTTTCCTGCCGCCAAAATTGATCGATGGCATGGAAGAGAGGGTCAAGGATCTTGAGGTTCACATAATCAAAGGCATCGGCCACTGGACCCAGTGGGAAGCCCCGGAAGAGCTGTCAAACCTGATGATTGACTGGCTAGAAAGACGGTTTTAGAAATTGCGAACTAGCGCCATCCTATTAAAACCTGTTCCATCTTGTCCACGGGGTAAGGGCTGGTGCCAGCAGCGAACATGTGGCTGCCTGTATCTTGTGAGCGCGCGATGTGAACCGGCAAAACCATTATATTTTATTGGGTTGGTGATCTGTTTACATTGTCAAAGAGCTTCTGTTTTGGGCGTTTTAGCCCGTCACCCCTAATTATAACAGTTCTGGCCAGTGCGTGCATCGTTATCACTTATCCCCACAGCCCAAGGGTCAGTCAGTATAGAGAAGGGTCATTTTAAGGTCAGTTTATTACCCTTAAGTGCTTTTTGGGTGTAATTACAATGTATTCCAAGTACACCCAAGGGACAGCGAAAAATGGCACTGACCCTATAAGTGACCCTTCCTCATCTACCGGTTGGGATAGGGAATAGTTTCGTCTGTTTTGCTACCCGCCCCCTTGATGGGGAAAAACATGACACAGGTAAAATCAGCTCTGAAAATAATGAGGCGATAGCCAAATGATAGCGCAAATAAGAATAATCAGGTGAGTTGATGAAGGTAAGGCATGTTCATATGTTAAATTCTATCGACAATGACAAGAAACCTGCTTTACATTTAATTCTGATTTGGGGGCCGGTGATGTTATGAGCTCGGTTTTTTATCGAAATTTGAACAAGAATTATCCGCGGGCTGTTCGCTCCGATGGCATGTATATTTATGATGAAACCGGAAAATCATATCTTGATATGAGTGGCGGTGCGGCGGTGTCCTGTTTGGGTCATCAGCATCCAAAGGTAACAAAGGCTTTATGCTCGCAAATCCAGAATATGAGTTTTGCCCACACCGCGTTCTTCTCCAATGAACCGCAGGAACAACTGGCCAGCTTGTTAGCGGATAAATTTGCAGAGGCAGGGGCCAGGGTTTATTTTACCGCCGGTGGTTCGGAGGCCAATGAAACGGCTATTAAGATGGCCTGGCAGTATTGGCAGGCACTGGGCCAACACAAAAAAACCAAAATCATCAGTCGTGTGCACAGCTATCACGGCAATACATTTGCCGCTTTGTCCGCCAGTGGCAACCTTCCCCGGCGCCGGGATATGGGAGATCTGCTTATTGAATGGCCAAGAATTGAGCCTTGTTATGCCTATCGCCACCAACGGGCAGATGAAAGCGAGGCTGCGTATTCCATGCGATCTGCTTTTGCTCTTGAAAGGGCTATTCAGGCAGAAGGTGCCGACACCATAGCTGCGTTTATTGCTGAACCTGTGGTCGGGGCATCTTTGGGGGTTGTTCCAGCTACAAGCGGGTATTTTGCTAAAATCCGGGAAATATGTGACCGCTATGACATTGTGCTTATTGCTGATGAGATTATGTGCGGCTCCGGCAGAACGGGTACGTTCTTTGCTCATGAACAAGATGATTTTCTGCCGGATATTGTAACGATGGCCAAAGGGATTGCCGGTGGCTATCAACCACTGGCAGCAACTCTTGCCCGTACCAAAATTCACAAGGTGTTTGCCGCAAGTAAATCTGGCTTTGCTCATGGGCATACCTATGTGGGCCATGCAAGCTCCTGTTCAGCCGGGCTGGCGGTGATCAGAACCATTGATGAAGAAGGCCTGCTTGATAATGTGCGCCATTATGGCAAGCAATTGCATGAGGCCTTAAAAGACGCATTTGCCGAGCATCCGTTCATTGGTGATATTCGCGGGCGCGGTTTGTTTCAGGGACTGGAAATCGTTGCCGACAGGCAGAGTAAAAAGCCCTTTGATGATGATTTGAAAATCACCTCCCGCCTGCATCAATTGACCATGAAACACAGTCTGATCTGTTATCCCGGCGGCGGTTCTGCCCGTGACCGTCTGGGTAGCCATATATTGCTGGCTCCGCCATATATTCTTGCCGATATTCATATTGAGCAATTAATTGAAAAACTGCAGACAATTTTTGCCGAGCTGTTTGATGTCTGATCCATTTATTATCATTTCGGCACCCAATGGTGCCAGGCGCCAAAAACATGATCACCCGGCCCTGCCCATTGCCCCCGAAGAATTGGCGGCCTGTGCTGAGGAAATTGTTGCTGCTGGAGCTGGTATTTTGCATTTGCACGTTCGTGATGAGAACAATCAGCATACACTGGATACGGATCGTTATCGGGCAGCAATTTCAAAAATCAGAGCAGCGGTTGGTGATCAGATAATTATTCAGGCAACTTCTGAAGCTGTGGGCAGGTATTCTTCGGCACAACAAATGCAAATGGTTCGTGAATTGCGACCAGAAGCAGTGTCTTTGGCTTTGCGTGAGCTTTGTCCGCAGGAGCAGGATATAACTATTGCCGCCAGATTTTTTTCCTGGCTGCGCTCGGAGCGTATTTTTGCCCAGTATATTCTATATGATCGTGATGATCTCATCTGGTTTGAAACCTTGCGAAAGCAAGGGGTTTTTGCAGAAGAACAGCCATTTGTTTTACTGGTAATTGGCCGCGCGCCCCTGCCAGCGTCAAAGAGTTTGTTAAATGTTCACAGTGATGGCCCGTGGGCTAAATGCGGCTTTGGATTTTCTGAATTTGCCGTGGTTTGCGATGCTGTAGAAAATAACGGCCATGCCAGAGTTGGCTTTGAGAATAATATTCACCGCAAGGATGGCAGCTTGCTTGCGGATCACAGTGCAATGATCTCATTTTGCAAGGAACAAGCTAAAGGTGCCGGGCGCAAGATCGCCAATGCTGATATGATCCGCAAATTATTTTCGTTGGAATAATCCATTTGCCCAATGCCTGCTGGGCAAAACAAAAAGGCCGACCGGTTTCCCGATCGGCCTTTGTTTTCACTTTGTGAAATACTTAGAACTTCACTTTGACATTTGCATACCATGAACCGCCTTCATAATTGGCAGCACTACGACGTGGGTATTGCAGACCAACGCTTAAGCGGTTGGCATTGGGAGGACCAATCTTGTCAACAAAGGTATTGAAGATGTTAGACCCGCCAACAGCAAGTCTGACCATATCATTGACATCATATCCAAGCTCGGCATCAAAGTAGATTGTAGCTCCGATTTTTGCACTTGGGTTGGTGATAGCACCGATCCGGCCACGCTCATCATAATGAACGCCATAATAGTTTGCACGGGCCATTACGCTCCACTTGTCACCAATATAGGTATTAGTGCCAAGCACGAAGCGGATTTTTGGATAATTGTTTTCAATATCCTCAACCGTGCCGTCGCTTACCGGAGTAACCGGGCCTGTTGGTGTGATCACCTGTGACTGGCCTGTTACCTGTGTCTCATTATAGCTACCGGCAAATGACAGGTCAGTAGTTACATTGTCAGACCAGTCCCAGCTAGAGGTTAGGACAACATCAATACCTTGATGCTGAACATCCAGAGCATTGGTATAGAACGAGATGGTAGCTCCGGTTGTGCTTCCAGGAACTGGAATATCACCGGTACGATAAATCCGATCGGAAATATCGATTCTATAGCCATCAACAGTCAAGGTTGTTCTTTCGGACAGATCTGCAGTGAAACCAACGCTGAAGTTGTTGGATCTTTCCTCGGTAAGCGGTGCGCCACCAACAGCCAGGGCCGCAGGGCTTGTTGGAGGAACCAGACCCTCTTCAACCTGTAGTCCGGTTACACCATCAAATGTTGTGATAGTGGTGCGAACATTTGCCTGACCTGGTGTCGGAGCGTGGAAGCCGGTAGAAGCGGCAGCACGCAAATTGACACTGTCTGAAAGCGCAAAACGTCCAGCCAGTTTCCAGTTAAAGGTAGACCCAAAATCAGAGTAATCCTCAAACCTAAGGGCATATTGCAATAACAGGCGATCTGTTACATCGTGTTCGACGTCCACATAGGCTGCATAATTGCTACGGGAGAACTGTCCCGCATCTGCCGGACGGAAGCCTGCAAGGCCGTTTGAGCCGTCTCCAAGATAAGAATTTGGCTCACCGGCATTGATGGTGTAGGTTTCTTCGCGCCATTCACCACCAAAGGCAAAGTTGATATTTTCGGCAACTTCCTTAGAGAAATCGGCATTTACATTGACTTCACTTTGCTCATATCCACCAACCTGAAAATCACGCTGTGGAATCTGTAAGTTGGCGTCCAGTCCAAGGGATGGATTGATTGTGTTATACAGTGTGTAGTCCAGGGTGTTTTTGCCCCAGCCAGCACTGAAATCATAGTTCCAGCCGCCGCCAGTGTCACCCTTGACACCACCAACCAGACTAAAGTCTTGTTGTGCGCCGTCCAGATATGGCGTGTATCCAGCCGGCAGGCCAGTAAAGCCAAGAGCATTCAAAGTCTGCAGGGTTGAGTGTGCCGGGTTGCGGTAGAAGAAGCGATAGCGACCGTCTGTGTCGGCAAAGTTACCGTGGACATACAATTGCGCATTGCCTGAAAGATCAACCCCTGAGTTTAGGAAGAAGCGTGCACCGCTGGTTTCAGGTCGTCCCCAGGTTTGGGTAAATGGGGCATCACCAAACGGAGAATCACCACCAACATTGGGAACACCGGCATCAATAAGAGCTTGAGCATCCGGGCGGATAAGACCACGGGACAATGCTTCATTGTCGACATATTCACCACTAATGTTGATAAACCCATTATCGCCCAATGGCAGACCAACATTACCAGCCAGCTTGTAACTTACTTCACCTTCGTAGAACTGACCATATTGGGCAATTGCTTCACCACCTTCACTTGAGTCTTTTAGGACGAAGTTGATTACGCCGGCAATCGCGTCGGATCCGTATTGGGCGGCAGCACCATCACGCAGAACCTCAACGCTTTTGAGAGCAATGCCGGGGATCATGGCAACATCTGGGGCCTGAGCGCCATTACCTGCTGCAGGAGCAAAGAACTGAACCAGTGCCGAGCGATGGCGGCGTTTTCCATTTACCAGAACCAGAGTCTGGTCAGAGGCCGTGCCGCGCAATGAGGTTGGGCGAACAAATGCGCTACCATCACCAGTTGCCGGCGTGGCAGTGTAAGATGGAACCAGAGTTCTCAGGCTGTCTGTAATATCAGCGATATTACCCATGGCATTAAAGTCATCAGCCGGGATGACATCGACGGGAACCGTTGAGTCCTGAACTGATCTTGGTTTTGAGCTTCTAGAGCCGATTGTTACGATTTCATCGACATAAGCCTCGTCTGATTCTTGCGTAAAGGCGGGAGTAGCAAACGCAAATGTGGCAGCAGATACAGCAACCCACA
Organism: Robiginitomaculum sp.; assembly: GCA_015485155.1. GTDB lineage: Bacteria > Pseudomonadota > Alphaproteobacteria > Caulobacterales > Maricaulaceae > Robiginitomaculum_B. Next base: position 12,687 of record WFUF01000019.1, read on the forward strand.
TGGATGTTTGTTTTAGAGTTGATTTAAAATTGGTCAATTTAATGTCCCCTGATTAAGATTATACGAGCCCGTGCCCGCAATTGCTTTATGTTTTTTACAACCATCGTCAATTCGCGACCGAACAATGCACAAGCCGTGCTTTTTAAGGCCAACATGCACATTGGCCAGTTTTTAGCTTCATACCCGATAAAAGCAAGAGTAATACCACAGGAATTCCTGTGGTATTGTGTTTTGGCAACGGTTGCGAGCTGATTGAGAGAGTTTTTCGGCGCCATTTCACCTTTAAAGGGTGGTTTTAGGCAAAAAATTCCAAATTTTCTCTGGTAACGTAAAGTTTACCCAATTCGCGGGTAAATCAGGGCTGTTTCAGCTTGTGGGCGAGGGATTGTGTCTGTGAAAACGTATTCATCTACACAATTACCATCTTCTTGTGTTGTCGTGAATAAGCGCGTAATCTGGTCGTTGGATGTTTTTCGTTACGGGGATCTTGATACTAATATATTATTTGAGACCCCGGCAGACAGTCAGGATTGCCTAACCGGGCTATCGTTTAAACTTTAAGGAATATACAAGCATGACTCTTTTCCCATCAAACAATAAAATCACCGCGAACAAACGCGGACTTGCTGCCGCTTCGTTTGGCGCTGTTGCCGCCATTGCCCTAACGCTGTCGGCGCCTGCAATTGCCGGTCCCGGTGGCCATGGCGATCACGGCAATATGGAAGGCCATAAAATGAGCGCCCCCAAGTTCTCGTTTGGAGAACCTGCCCCGGACGCCACTCCTGACGTTCGTGTTGAAATGGACGCGCTGGATACTATGCGTTTTAGCCCGGAAACAGTTTCTGTAAAAGCTGGAAGCGTGGTTGAGTTTGTTGTTACCAACAAGGGCCAGATCCCTCACGCATGGTCAGTTGATACTATTGAGGGCCAAAAGAAACACGAAGAAGGCATGAAGGACATGCCAATGTCCAATATGATGGGCCATATGGACGACGAACCGAACGGATTTGTACTAAAGGCCGGTGAAACCAAAAGCCTGATCTGGAAATTCAGCAAAAGCGGCACCTTGCAATTTGCTTGTCACCTGCCCGGACACTTTGATGCCGGCATGCACAGCACACTTGAGGTTACCGGTGGTGATCATGATGACAAGGGCAAAAAAGCCCACCAACATTAATATCTTGTTCCTTAAGGTCTGATATCAACAGGGGTTTTTATGTTTTCTCGACGACAAATTCTAGGCTCTGCTTCCGCTGGCGCGGCTTTGCTTGCCTCCGGCAATCTAATACCAGCATGGGCGCGCAGCGGCTCAGGTATCTGGCCACCAGCCGATCCAAGAACCGGCCCGCATGAATTTGATCTTGATATTGCCAAAACCCCGTTTTTTGTTGATGGCCGCGAAGGCTCTGCCGTAACCTTAAATGGCGGTGTCCCCGGGCCGATAATGCGCTTCAAGGAAGGTGAAACCGTTACCATTCGGGTTCATAACAAACTTGACGAGACCACGTCCATTCACTGGCACGGCATTTTGCTGCCCTTTGAAATGGACGGGGTTCCCGGGGTTTCTTTCCCCGGCATACCAGCGGGAGAAACCTTTACTTACAAATATAAAGTAGATCAGGCCGGAACCTATTGGTATCACAGCCACTCGGGCCTGCAGGAGCAATTGGGTTGTTATGGCCCGATGATCCTTGACCCGGCGGAACCTGATCCGGTCGCTTATGATCGCGAGCATGTGCTGGTGTTATCAGACTGGATGTTTGAAAATCCTTACAAGGTATTGGCCAAATTAAAGAAGCAAAGTGACTATCTAAATTATCAGCAACGTACTGTTGGAACATTCTTTGAAGATGTGAAGAAAAAAGGCTTTGCTGCTACATGGCGGGATCGGATGTCATGGGGCAATATGCGTATGACCCCTACCGATATCGCTGATATTACCGGTCACATATATACCTATATGATTAACGGCCATGGGCCGAGCGATAATTGGACAGGGCTGTTTCGTCCAGGTGAGCGGGTTCGATTGCGTATTATAAATGCCGCCACCATGAGCTATTTTAACTTCCGTATTCCGGGCCTTGAAATGACCGTGGTTCAGGCCGATGGCCAAAATATTGAGCCGGTAACCGTTGATGAAATGCAAATTGCTGTTGCAGAAACCTATGACGTAATTGTGACACCAAAAGATGACCGGGCATATACTGTTTTTGCCGAGTCCATGGACAGAAGCGGTGCTGCACGAGCTACGCTTGCACCACGTCTGGGTATGAGTGCTGAAATTCCTGATCTGCGTGATCCACCCATGCGTACCATGATGGATATGGGTATGGATCATGGCGATATGGATATGGGTGCCATGGACATGAACTCCGGTGAAGTCGATCATAGCAAAATGGATCATGGCGACATGGATATGGGTTCCATGGATATGGGATCCGATGAGGTCGATCACAGTAAAATGAACCATGGTGATATGGATATGGATGCTGGTTCTATGGACATGAGTTCCATGGATCACAGTAAAATGGGTCATGGCGGCATGGACATGGCCGGAGCCGGGCCGATTGTAGCCCGTCACGGCCCCGATCACCATGGGCCAGGCGCAATATCCGTTGCCGATGTACAGCGAAACCGTCTGGGCGAGCCGGGAACCGGTTTAAAGAATGTTGGTCACAGAGTGTTAGTGTACAATGATTTGCGTGCCTTAAAGCCGTACAACCAAAAGGCCCCCGATCGTGAGGTTGAACTACACTTAACCGGGAATATGGAACGCTATATGTGGTCATTTGACGGCAAGAAGTTTTCCGAGGTCAACAGTCCGATCCGGTTTTCACACAATGAAAGACTGCGGCTTATTCTGGTCAATGACACCATGATGGATCACCCGATCCATTTGCATGGTATGTGGATGGAATTGGAAAATGGCAATGGTGAGTATCTGCCACGCAAGCATACCATATCTGTAAAGCCCGCAGAGCGGGTTTCATTGCTGGTAACACCGGATGTTCCCGGACGCTGGGCATTTCATTGCCACCTCTTGTTTCATATGGATATGGGCATGTTCCGGGTTGTTGAAGTTTCACCATATGAGGGAGAAATCTTATGAACATTAGATACCCCTTGCTCTTGGTATCCTTAATGCTGTCTATGACCACTGCGGCTTTTGCTCAGGAATATCCGCCTACCGGATCCCCGGCCTCATGGCCACATCCATTGGATGATTCAATGACCTTCACCTTCTTTCAGGTTGATCGGGCTGAACTGGCATTTGATAATGGCGAGACCAGCTATCTGATGGATACTCAAGGCTGGATTGGCACTGATTTGAACAAATTCTGGTTCAAGGTTGAGGCTGATGGTGATTTTAATGGCAGTTTCGGTGAAGCAGAATTGCAGGGGCTCTACAGCCGGATGATTTCTTCCTTTTTTGATTTTCAGGTGGGAATTCGCCAGGATATGGGCCCGGGGCTTGATCCAACCACTTATGCAGTAGCAGGAATTCAGGGACTGGCACCTTACTGGTTCGAGATTGATACTGCGCTTTTTTTAAGTGACAAGGGTGATCTTACCGGTCGGATGGAAGCCGAATACGATGTCCTGTTTACGCAGCGTCTCATCGGGCAGCCGCGTATGGAGGCCAGTGTCGCCGCGCAGGATGTGGTCAGTCAGGGTATTGGTTCAGGACTTAGCACTGTGGAGTTTGGTTTTCGGCTTCGGTACGAAATTAAACGTGAATTTGCGCCATATGTCGGTATTGAGTGGAGCAGCGCCGTTGGCAGAACCGCAGATTTTCGTCGTCTTGCAAACGAACCGGTAGCAGCAACATCTGTGGTTGCTGGTATTCGGCTGTGGTTTTAGTCTAAGCTGTTTTATCGGGTGTTCAAAGCGAGCATCTGTTGGGCAGATCATAATCAGGAAATAAATATGAGTTCTCATGCTGTTACAATCCGCCGCCAGCCATATTTTATCTCTGGCCTGTTTTTTATTATTGCTCTGGTTTTTTGGGCGAGCGCATCAATTGCCGGCCCTGCGGGTCATGCATCTTCTGAAGATAAGGCTCCAACGGCTCAGTCAGCTGAAACCCTTGATCAAAACGGTACGCAAACTGCTCTTACCGATGCGGGCGCAACAGTAAATGAGGAGGAGGCCCCTAAGGAACATCCACACTGGGGCAGCTCACCTGACAGTTCAACATTCTCAAAAGTAGCATCCTATTTTGGCAAATTTCACCCTCTGCTTGTGCACTTTCCCATAGCGCTATTTTTAACCGCTGCTCTGGCGCAATTCCTGTTATTGATAAGTGTAGCCCCAAACTTTGCCGATACAGTTCGTTTTCTGGTTTGGCTGGCCACTGCTTCAATAGTGGTGGCAGCGGCCATGGGGTGGGGACATGCCGGGCCTCCGGTTGATTCTGAGGGGCCGGTAATGGTTGTTCATCGTGTCCTTGGAACCAGCATGGTTGTGCTTGCGTTTTTGACTGTCTGGTTTATGGAGCGGGCCAAAAAGAAATCCGCATCCAAATCAGTTTTTTTGTTTAATGCGCTCTTGTTTACCATGGCATTAAGTGTAGCCGTAAATGGATTTTTGGGCGGGGCATTGGCCCATGGTGGATTAAAGCATTTATTGCCCGGTTTTGGTTAATATGTAAAATAGCCTGTAATTTAGCAAATTTTGGAGTATGCTTATGAAAACCCTGTCATTTATTTTTACTGTATTTGTTCTGGCAATATTTGGCAGCAATGGTGCCTTTGCTGAGACCGGTACGGATCAGCAATCTGTTACCAGGGTTTTGCAGACCTATTCTGCGGCAATCAACAAGGGTGATATGGATGCCATGGGCCGCAGCGTAATGGCCGAAGGAAAAGATTTTACAATCTTTGAAGGCGCAGGCAGCGACACGGGCTGGGCCAGTTATCGTGACCATCATCTGGCACCTGAATTTGCCAATCCTGATCTGAAGTTTCACAAATTCGAGTTTCAGGAAATACAAAGCACTATTGCCGGTGATTGGGCCTTTGCAACATTTTCCATTGAAAAATCCTACACCTATAAGGGCAAGGATACTGACAAGATGGGGCGAGGCACCGCCATCTTGAAACGTGTCGATGGAGTTTGGAAAATTAAACACCTTCATACATCATGAGCGATAAACTTTCAAAAAATCTGTCCTTGCTATCGAAACAGATAGATGAAGAGCGTCTAACCGGTCTGGAGGCAAAGGTCTGGGAAACCATCAACCAAAATAAAACTTCTGGCTTTGGTTTTGATAGGCTCATGCTATTGAGAGTTGCCTCCATAGCCCTTGTTCTGTTTATTGGCGGAGTGGTCGGTGCTGATCAAAAGCACACTGACCCGGTATTGATGGCCTTTTCCAATGCCCCCGTCTACAGCATTATGTCGATGATAAAAAACTAAACGGGGTTTTTGGGGATGCGCAATACTGTATTGGCTATTTTGCTTAGTCTGGTTGCCGGACTTGCCGGGGTGTGGATAGGTAAATCATTGCTGATTGCCAATGAGTCTGAGCCACCGGACTTGCACGAGGAAATTCACACATCGCTTAATCTGACTGCAGAGCAATTACGGGAGTTTTATGTTCTTGAGGAATCTTTTGCCAAGCGCAAGCAAGAACTGGAAAACCGTCTAAAAGCAGCCAATGGGTCATTGGCTGATGCAATTCAAAAAGATCATGAGTTTTCCGAGAAAGTCACACAGGCCGGTGCCGAATATATGGAAGTCCTAAGCGAGCTGCAAAAGGAAACCTTACAGCATATTTTCAAGATGCGCGCTGTATTGACGGCAGATCAGGTTGAAGAGTTCGATGAAATAGTGATCCGCTCGCTCCATGCCGCAACCAACTGACACTGATGAGCAAAGCGACCGGTCGCTGATACAGCGTGCTGCAGGGCAGGATGACCATGCTTTTACGCTTTTAATGCGAAAATTTAAGTTACCATTGTATAGATTTGCATTGCGGCATGTGGACGATCCTGATGATGCAGAAGATATAGTGCAAGACACATTTGTTGCCGCGCACCGTAATCTTGGCCGATACAATCCCAAATATGCAGTATCAACCTGGCTTTACCGGATTACACTGAACAAGTGTCGTGACTTAGGCCGCAAACGAAAAACCCGCAAATTTTTGCTACGAATGACGAGCAAAATCGAGGACCAGGTTACTAACCTTGAATCTGACGACAACCCGGAGCAGCAAATGCTGGCCCAAAACGAGCTTGGGCAATTGAGCAAGCAAATTGCCAATTTGCCAGATGCTTTGCGAGCGCCACTGATTTTATGTGTAATTGAAGAAATGAGTCACGGCGAAGCCGCCAAAATATTAGGGATCAGTGTAAAAGCCGTTGAAACCAGAATTTACCGGGCAAGAAAAACTCTGGGTAAGCGCACCAATATGACCGTAAAGGATACGGGACACTGATACTATAGTTGGCATACATGGCAGTTTAGCTCCTAAACACCAGTCCTCAAGTAGCGAAGCGGTAGGACATAAAAAGAGCTTCCCACTTTTGCTAAAAATGCAAATCTTTATCTGTCGCATTTTTGAACCGCAAAACCGGTTCCCACTTTTGCTAAAAATGCAAATCTTTATCTGTCGCATTTTTGAACCGCAAAACCGGTTCCCACTTTTGCTAAAAATGCTTCTAGCTCCCGTAAATAACTTCCGGTAGCCAGGTTGCAATTTGCGGGAACAGCGCCACCAGCACCATCACAATAATCTGGATTGCAACAAAGGGGATCACCCCTTTGTAGATATGGGTGGTGTTTATCTGTTCAGGAGCAACTCCGCGCAGATAAAACAGTGCAAATCCAAATGGAGGGGTTAAAAAACTGGTTTGCAGATTGATTGCCATCATTACGCCCAGCCATATGGGGTCGACACCCATTTGCAACAATACCGGCCCGACTATTGGCACCACAACAAATGTAATTTCTATAAAGTCCAGAAAGAAACCAAGGGCAAACATTAAGGCCATAACCAGTAAAATAGCCCCGGTAGTGCCAAGTCCGCTTTGAGTTAGAAACTCAGCCACAGTTTCATCACCACCAAGCCCCTTGAATACTAAGGAGAACATGGTTGCTCCAATCAGTATTACAAAAACCATTGACGATATTTCAGCGGTTTTGCGGCACACTCCGTGCACAATTTTTGAGGGCCACAGACAATAAAGGGCCGAAGCTATGCCCAAAACACCAATGGCACCAAGTATAAGGCCCAGCCAAATACCAGCACTTTCAATGCCTGTGTTCTGATCCCGGCCAATACGCAGATCAACGAGTTGACTAAGCGCCAACAGTGCCACCAAAGCTGCGGCTCCTGCCATAATAAATATTTTGGCCTTATTACCAGGTTCTGCCAGCCGATGCCCGGCCAGCAAGGTTGCTCCGAGTGCGCCAAGGGCAGCAGCATCAGTGGCAGTAGCAATACCGCTTAAAATTGAACCCAATACAGCAAATATCAATGCCAATGGTGCAAACAATACTGAGATCACTTCTAAAAATGAGGTACCAACGCCTTCTTTGGCTGGAATGGCCGGAGCGCTTTTGGGGTTGATGATGGCAATAAAAATCACCCAGCAAATATAAAGCGCGACCAATAACAGGCCCGGTAATAAGGCGCCGGCAAATAAATCACCTACGGAAATGGTTTTGGGCGAAAACAAACCCTGTGCGCGCTGAGCACTGGCATAGGCATTGGACATGACATCACCAAGCAGCACCAAAACAATGGAAGGCGGGATGATTTGTCCCAAAGTACCAGATGCGGCAATGCTTCCGGTTGCAAGTTCTGCTGAATATCCGCGTTTTAGCATGGTTGGTAAGGCAAGCAGACCCATGGTAACCACGGTTGCGCCAACAATACCGGTGGAGGCAGCCAGCAGGGCACCGACCAAAACCACGGAAATACCCAAGCCGCCGCGCAATGTTCCAAACAAACGTCCCATGGTTTCCAGTAATTCTTCGGCAATTCTGCTGCGCTCCAGCATAACCCCCATAAAGACAAATAATGGCACAGCCACCAGAACCTGACGTGTCATTACACCGCCATAAATCCGGCTTGGAAAGGCGCGCAATAATGCTTCGTCAAATTGCCCTGTAGCAATACCAACTCCAGCAAAAATCAAGGCTATTCCGGCCAGAGTGAACGCAACCGGGTATCCGGATAGCAATGCCAATACAGCTATTACAAACATCAACAAGTCCAGATTCTGCACCAGAAAATCCAGCATGTCAGATCATCTCCACATGGGTTTTTGCGGCAATTACCGGATGTCCGGTCAATTGCAATATAGCGCGCAATACCTGTGCAGAGGCCTGCAGTAACACCAAAACTGCAAATGCCGGAATTGCGGATTTCAACAGGAATACCAGATGCAATCCATCAGCCTCAGGGGAGCCTTCGAGAAACTTCCACGCCTGAGCAACATAACCATGAGAAAAAACCAGAATAAGCAGGCACACCGGGATCAGGAACACTAATGACCCTAGCAAATCCACAATGGTTTTCTGGGTCAGGCTCAGTCGTCCAAACACAACATCAACCCGCACATGGCCATCATGTAACAGGGTTCCACCAGCAGCAAACAGGAACAGGCCCGCATGCAGGTAAATCACCGCTTCCTGGCCCTTTAGGGAGCCAAGGCCAAACACATAGCGGCCAACTACCAACAAGGCTGTGAGTAAAACCATGGCCAGAGCGAACCATTTTACCAGCTCAATCAAGGCTTCACTGAAGCTGTCCGTTAGCTTGATCAATGTTGTGGCCATCCGGGTCAAGCCGTCTGATTGCCTAAACCAAAAGCTGCGCACGCCCAGTATAAGTGCAATTACCAGTAACGGATTGAGCAGCAGTAATAACCAGAAATAGTTTAGTCCGTTCACAGTTCACGGACTCGAAAATAAGCGCCTTCGCCATAGCGTGCCATTTGTCTCGATCCGGCCAGTGCGGACATATAGCTGTCATAAATGGCCCTGGTCTGTGCATCTGCATTGCCGACTGTGCTTAATACGTCTTTGGCTGCCGTGTTTAAGGCTCTCCAGATATCATCGGAGAATGTGCGCATTTGTACGCCGTGCTGCTCGGTCAGAACCTTAAGAGCAAGCTGGTTTTCCCATGCAAATTCCGCCGGAGTATTGGCATTGGCCTGCGCGCAGGCGGTCTGAATGGCGAGTTTCTCAGTAGCGCTCAATGAATTCCATACATCAAGATTAATGCCACAGGAAAGAATCGGCCCTGGTTCATGAAAGCCCGGGCCATAATAATAGGAGGCTTCGCGATAAAACCCAAACGCCAGATCATTCCACGGCCCAACCCATTCAGTGGCATCAATGGCACCGGATTGCAGGGCCTGATAAATGGCTCCTCCAGAAAGCAGTTTTGGCACGCCGCCAACGGCTTTTAATACATCTCCGCCAAGTCCGGGTATGCGCATTACCAGCCCGCGAAAATCATCAATAGTGTTAATTTCACGCTTGAACCAGCCGCCCATCTGGGTTCCGGTGGATCCGGCGGCCATGGCAATGATATTAAATTGGGCTGAAAGGTTTTGCCATAATTTATTCCCTCCGCCATATTGCATCCATGACAGGGTTTCCATGGCGGTCATGCCAAACGGCACCGCAGCAAAAAACGCAAACCCCTTGGACTTTCCCTGCCAGTAATAGTCCGCCGCATGGTACATGTCAGCAGCACCAGAGGACACATTGTCAAACTCCTGATGAGCCGGAACCAACTCGCCTGCACCATAGACTTTTATATCCAGCGAACCTTCCGTTAGCTCATTTACGGTTTTTGCAATGGTATCAGCGGTTGTACCAAGTCCGGGAAATTGCGCAGGCCATGATGTTACCATGCGTAATTTGCGGGACTTTTTCGTGTGTACCGCAGCAGCACTGACAGTTTGGGCGGTATTGGTTTCATCAGCCGCAGAACAGGCGCCTATCAATCCGGTTAGCCCAAGTCCGCCAGCAGTTAATATTTTACGCCGGTCAATTTTATCCATCGCTGATTTCCCCTAATACTTCCCATGTTGTATCTTGCATTACTTCCAAAGGCACAAAGCGTTGCTTGTAACTCATTTTTGGACTGTTTTCTATCCAGAACCCCAGATAAAGATACTGTTTGCTTTCTTGTTTGGCCCGTTCGATATTTTCCAAAATCATAAAATTCCCTAATGATCTCTTTGCCAGCTTTGGATCAAAAAAGCTATAGACCATTGATGGCCCATCAGCCAATTGGTCAATAAGAGCCGAAGCCAGCAATGTGCCTGCTTTATCGCGATAATCCACCAATTCAGTGACCAGACAGGTTTCTTCGATCAATTCGGCAAAATCTGTTTTGCTCATGCCTTCCATTCCACCGGATTTATGTCTGGCCACCAGATATTTGCTGATTAGTGCATAGTGCTCAGCATCGGCCACGGGCGGGCCGATGGTTCTTATCAGGTCGGAATTGCGGCGCAAAATTCGTTTCATGGAGCGTGAGGCAGTAAATTTCTGCACTAAAACCCGGCTTGATTTGCACTGCTTACATGTGGGACATGCCGGACGATAAGCAATATTCTGGGCCCTGCGGAACCCGATATTGGTTAGTTGATCGTTGATATTGCGGCCATTGGTTTTGTCCAGATATGTAAATATTTTTACTTCATCCTGATCCGGCAAATAGGGGCAGGGGCCGGGTATTGTCATAAAGAAATTAATGTGTTGCGTGGACAATTGCGAGCTCATTTACAACCTTAAGAAGAATGGTGCTGCGATAGCAAATGTCAGCCACAACAATAAAATCAACGGTGCTCCAACACGTACATAATCAAGGAATTTATAATGACCCGGCCCCATTACCAGTAAATTAGTTTGGTAGGCTATGGGCGTGGCAAAAGAACAATTGGCAGCATAAATTACGGTCAAAACTGCAGCCACGGCCAATTTAGCCTGTTCTTCCGGTGAGTTTGCAAATGCCTCGGTTGCACGCACCGCAATGGGTGCGAATAAAACGGCGGTGGCGGCATTTGACATAATATTGGTAAGCAGGGCCACTACCCCAAACAGGCCGATCAGCAACCCCATTACGCCAAAGGGTGAAGCTATGGCAACTGCTGTTTGCGCAATCAGATCGGCACCACCTACGGCCTGCAGGGATCCACCCATGGCAAAGGCTGCACCGATCAGTAGAAAAATCCGCAAATCAAGCGCACGAACAGCTTGACGCAAGTTCAGACACTTGCTGGCAATCATGGCAATTGCACCTGCAAAAGCTGCGTGCAATATAGGCAAAATGCCGGTAACGGCCAATAATACAATCGCGGCAAAAATCACCCGGGCAATTGCCGCACGGCGAATATCCGGCACCTCACTCATTGACCATAGCAAGACCAGCAAATCGCGATCATGGCGCAGTTCATGCAAATCCTTGCGGGCACCAAAAATCAACAAATCATCCCCGCCCTGCAAACGAATGGATGATAAAGGCCTGCGCACCATTTTGGCTTTGCGTTCAATACCAAGCACAATACAGCCGGTGCGTGAGCGAAACCCGGTACTGGCCAGACTCTGGCCGACATAACGACCATGAGGAGCTACAACCGCTTCGGTTAGGGCCAGCTCGCCTGCCGGATCACCATTGCTATTGTCACCACCGGTGCGCAGCATGCTGGAGAGCAGGCTGGCATCGGATTTTAGAAGGTCATAAAGAGCGGTACGGGTGGCGGCGATAGTCAATATATCACCAGCCTGTAATTTGGCCTCGTCTGCAAAGGGGGGCAGAAAAGTTTTATCGCCCCGGCGCACCATGCTGACGGTCATTGTATTTAGCCGAGGAAACATGCCTGCTACGGGTTCATCTCCTTCGTGGGCATGGCCCGGTGTTATTTCTATCTGGGCAACATATTGCCTGCCAGTGCCATTATCGTCTTCGGCAGGAACCCGCTCAGGGGTCAATTTTCTGCCAATAGTGGCAAGATAAACAAGACCAACAGCCGCAAGAACCAGGCCCAGCGGGGTCTGGGTGAAAAAGCCCAGGCTAAAATCTGTTGTCTGAACCAATACATCCGCGACCAGAAGATTGGTGGAGGAACCAATCAGGGTCACCATACCGGCAAGAATGGAAACATAAGATAAGGGTATCATTACCGCCGAGGCGGAGGTACCTGTCTTGGCGGCAATTGAAACCAGCACCGGGATAAACATTATTACCACCGGCGTATTGTTGATGAAGGCGCTGATGGTCATGACAAACAGAAATAATGCCAAAATTGTTGCAATTGGACTTTTCTCGTGCATCCGCGCCAAAAACCTCGAGGGAGATTCCATGGCTCCGGTTTGAAAAATGCCTTGTCCCACCACCAGCAAAGCCAAAATTGTAATGAGTGCCGGATTGGCAAATCCGGCCAAAATCTGTGTGGGGCCAAAGACAACGCCTTCTACGGGCAGCAATTGGAAAAACACCAGATAAAAGGCAATGGCAGCAACAGATACAATCTCAATGGAATATCGCTCCAGAGCATAGGCAAGGATAATGGCAATTACTGATGCGCTAATGATCCATAATTGAAAAATTGTCAGTGTCACAATACATGCCCTTAAAATGCCTGAATTATATCGAATCTACGGTATCAGAAAATTTTAACTTGGCACCCATTAGATTATATCTTTTACGGCAAGTAATCTTTATGGCCTGTTGCGGAGAGAATAAATGACGACGAGCAAATCAAATATAAAGGCGCCGGCGGCCAATGATCAAACAGAAGATCAGACAGAAGCTAATCTGACGGGTTCCATTCAGAAAATTGAAGAAAAGCCGCTACATCATCTTGCAACCATTCGCCATGATGCCGAAACCGGGCGCGATCACTTTGAGAATGAAACCTATCCTTATGCGAAAAAACTAAAGCGCAAGGAATATGAAAAGCACAAGGCCGCCTTGCAGGTTGAACTTCTCAAGATGCAGCGCTGGGTTGAGAGAAGTGGTCAAAAAATAATCATGATTTTTGAAGGGCGTGATGCAGCCGGTAAAGGGGGCACCATAAAACGCATTACCGAACACCTAAATCCACGCGGTGCGCGGGTGATTGCCCTGGCAAAGCCAACAGAACGTGAAAGAAACCAATGGTTTTTTCAGCGCTATATACGCCATTTACCCACAGCCGGCGAAATAGTCCTGTTTGACCGTTCATGGTATAATCGTGCCGGGGTTGAGCGAGTGATGAATTTTTGCGAACCGGCAGAATATCTTGAGTTCATGCGGCAGGTGCCGGAACTTGAACGTATGCTGGTTCGTTCCGGTATCAGGATCTTCAAGTTCTGGTTTTCAGTAACCCGTGACGAACAATTGCGCCGATTCAAATCCCGGGAGTTCGACCCACTAAAGCAATGGAAGCTCTCTCCTGTGGATCGGGCCTCTTTGAACAAATGGGAGGATTATACCGAAGCCAAGGAAGCAATGTTCTTTTATACGGACACTGCTGATGCTCCATGGACCATAATCAAATCAAACGACAAGAAACGGGCACGTCTGGAATGTATGCAATACATATTAAGCAGCCTTCCCTACCCTAACAAGAATGAAAAGCTTGTGCGCGGCCCTGATCCGTTAATCGTCGGCGGCACTCATCATGTAATTGGTAAGTCTGAACATATTTTGGAAAACACCATGCATCTGGGCCGCAACCATGATGGTGACACTTAAGGGTCAGCTAAAATATCAGTTCGTTCTTACAGCTTATCGATTAGCCTGGTTCCATCAATTTCCAGTCCACGAATGACGGCATTTCCCTTATCGTCCACCGACAGGATGATACGCATTTTGCTGTCTTCAATTTTGTCCTCAAGCATTTTGGCACCGCTTTTATCAGCAAAATAACTCTCTATATTGTATTTTACCCGGTATCTGGTTTTGTTCTCTGGTGAGCTTGAAGCCCATGATACGCGCCCCTGCAAGAACGTGCCCTCGGCAGGCTTAACATGACTTAGGGCAGTTATGATCAACGGGCTTTCTTGTGAGGCAAGGCTTTGATCTTCAAGAACTGGTTCTTGAGTTCCTACCGTTGTATCAACAGCTTGAATATTGATGGTTTTTGGTGTGGCAGATTGATTTGTTGCTGGCTGATTTGCGTCACAAGGAGCTGTACATTTTGTTGTTGCTGGCGCAAATGACACAAAAATCCGATCCCCTTTCTTGAAGGGTTTATGGGCGGGAATGTCCTTGTAAGCAAGGCGGTGCAATGGAGTACTGATAATCACATAATAGCCACGAAATAATGATCTTGGATCCACCGGCTCCATATCCAAAATCACTTCATCTCCATTGCTGCGCGCTCGTTCGTGACCAACAACCATCCACAGCAAAAACCCGGTGAAAACAGCACACAGCACCAACACAAATAAAGCGCGGGTTTTCATTTGCTGCCCTCCTGTTCGATTTGTTTGTTCAGGCGCAAAGCCAATAGGGACAGGCCTAGCAGCAGGGCTCCCCCAACAAAAAAGAACAATGATGTATTCAGCAAATCCTTGAAAGTCTCAAAATATACATAGAGTGCCTGAGCACCAAATCCGGTGCCGCCAATCCAGACAATAGGCCGGTTGTGATCAAGCATTCCTTGCATTAGCAGGGCAATACAAATACCAAAAAATATTGCTCCGTATAATATTTGTACCGGTAAGACGCCAACAAATGTCAACAAGACCGGCGTATGAACCATTACGGCAATTGCCAGCAAAACCCCTCCAGCAAATATTGGCCGTATCTGTTTCTTCAAGACCAGCCATAGCAATAAGCCTGTGATCAGAGCCAAAACAACTGCCAAATGTTTATATTTCTGGAAGGTTTCAGCTTCTGGCAATTGTTCTGTGGGCAGGGCAATTTGTGTCAAAAATCCAAACAAAAGTGCAGCTATAACCATCCATATAATAAATACATATGCACCGAATATGTGTGGTCTTAAGCTTGCCATTGCCAAGGCCAGAACAATAAAGATGCCGGCGCTTATGTGCATTAACTGTCCATCGGTAAATGGCCGGTAGTCAAATTCAGCAATCAGATAGGCCGGCACAAATAACAGGGTTGCCATGCTCAGTATATTGATCGTGGCCATGGACTTGAATTTGCCTGCTATATATCCAACACCAAGGGCCAGTAACGGATACAGCCAGTATTGAATTGTGTCAGGAACAGCGCCTTCAAAGGCCATAATCATCCACAATCCAAGCAACAGGCTGGAAAAAATCAATATGGGGTTTGAGCGTAAAACCATTGCGGCACTAATGGCACCAAAGAACCAGATCAGTATTCCGGTTGGATAGTGGGCCTGTATGTTAAAGCTTTGCGCAATCAACATAATGGCAGCACCAAACAGCACTGCTCCAAGCAGTCCAAATGCGTGGGCATAGGCCATTATATTACGCCATGTGGCAAAGGCAGCAATGCCAAATGCCGCCCATAAGCCTGCTAACATTAGGGACATGCGCAGCAATTTACCCATTTGCGCCCAGTTTGATGCAACAAAACTGATGGCAGCAAAACCTAATAATACCGCGCCGGTAATTGCCAGAACTCCAACAAAGTTGATCCCGGATTTTTGTGCTTCGGCCTGTGCGATGATTTTTTCTTTTGAGCTTTGTGGCACCCACCCGGCCTCGACCCAGCTATCAAGGTCAGGTTTAAGCCTTTTAATATAAGATGATGCACGCATGGGGCATTGTGCCAATTATCAACCTCAAAGGCAAGGACGGTGGTTTGCTTGTGCAATTCTTTGGAGTTTACGCTATGGACATTTGCTTTTGAAGGTCTTTATTCTGGTCTTGATTTGAGGGTTATATTGTGGCCGAGCCAATTTACAGATTTTTTGAAAACCACCGCATATTGGAGGATTTTCGCACCAGTGCCCATTGGCTGGCTTTTCGTGGCTGGTCGGAAGCTGCCGGTGGCAATATGTCGGTGCGGCTGGAACTGCCGGAAGACATTTCGCCCGGCAAATATCAAGCTTTACCGCTACAGGTGCCTGAACTGGCGGGCATGGGTCTATTGTTAACCGGCTCAGGCACCAGAGCGCGCGAGATCGGTATTGATCCGGTTTTACATGTGGGTCTGTATCATATTGGCGATGATGGTGAAAGTTTTTGCTGGCTTGCAGGCAATAAAACCCCAACCATGGAATTGCCCGCTCATTGCGCCATTCATAACCAATTACAGCAGGTGCGGCCAGAAGATAAGGCAATTGTCCACACTCACCCGGAAAGTCTTATAGCTCTTTGTCATGTTCCTGGTATGAATTCCGCCAAAAGCATTTCAGACAAAATACTGCACCTGCAAAGTGAGGCAAGATTGCATCTACCAGAAGGAGTTGGCTTTATTGATCACCAATTGCCAGGCTCACTGGAATTGGGTCAGTTATCAGCCAAAGCCATGAGCAGGCATCATCTGGTGCTTTGGCAGTATCACGGCTTGCTGGGCAGTGGAACATCACTGGCGCATGCGATTGATTTGATGGAAGTGTTTGAGAAATGTGCGCAAGTGTACTGGAGGCTGCGTGCTGCTGGCATTGATCCTGAGGGTATAGCGGTTAAAGACATCATACACACCTTGCAGGCATTCGGCCAGTTGGGGCGATTTTAAGAGCTTAAATTGCCAGCAAATCATTTATATGAGTCTGGAGCGCTGCTGGACGTAAGGTTTGGAGCCCCGTCCGGCGCCAGCAATTCATCAGTACCGGTTGATCATTTTCCAACATCTGCAGGCGATAGGACGCCAAATAGGGAGCGATTGCAAGAATCGCCAAACCCAGAGATCAGTTTTATAATCTGATGATCAGTAATTCTAAGCCTTAACCGGCTTTCCCGGTAGCAGACCCTCGCGCACGGCACGTTTGCGCGCCAGCTTGCGAGCGCGGCGCAGAGCTTCGGCCTTTTGGCGAACCCGCCTCTCTGATGGCTTTTCATAATAGTTGCGACGTTTCATTTCGCGAAAAGTTCCTTCGCGCTGCATCTTTTTCTTCAGGGCTTTAAGTGCCTGGTCGACATTGTTGTCGCGTACATAAATCTGAACGATGGGACCGTCCTCCAATCTGATTTTGAGCAATCTGGCTTTTAGCAAATTTGCCCACGGGCATGCGCCCGGCGCAATAGAGGGCGGGGGATACCAAAACGCCGCACACATGTCTAGCGCGACAAGTCGTATTTTTGTGATAAAATACGCAAACCAGAGCCATTATACAAGGTTTTACAATGGAATTTGCCGAATCACAGCCACATCTTGATGCTATTCGAGAAAAATTATTGCCTATAATGCTGGAAAATGCCGCTTTTGACGGCTGGACAGAAGCTGGACTGAAAGCTGCTGCCAAACGGGCAGAACTGCATCCGGGACAGGTGGAGCTGGCCCTGCCCAGAGGCTGTGTTGACCTGATTGCCTATTGGGCCGGATATAATGACCAGATAATGCTTAAAACCTGGCAGCAGAATAAAGAAGATATGCGTATTCGCGACAAGGCAATTTTTCTGGTTCGCACCCGCATTGAAGCCATCGGCGCAGAAAACCGTGAGGCGGCATCCAGAGCGCTGGCCCGATTGAGTGCGCCGGATTGTTTGGGAGAAACCCTGCGGCTTGGCTGGCGCACATCTGATACCATGTGGCGGGCAATGAATGATCAAAGCATGGACATCAACTATTACTCCAAGCGCACTATTCTGGCCGCAGTCTTTGCCTCAACCCTTGCGGTGTGGCTGCAAGGTGATGATGACAAGACATGGGAGTTTCTGGATCGGCGCATTGGCAATGTCATGCAGTTTGAAAGCTGGAAGATGAAAGTTAAGAAATCTTCGGAGAATTGGCCAAAACCGGAAAAAATCCTGAGCAGACTACGCTACGGCCGAGGCCGGGCTCGACCACGAAGAATGTAATTTATGTGGCTTCAAGTCCCGGTCAGGATTTACTGCCATTTAACTGCATGGCCCATTTTGCGACCGGGCTGTTTTCTGGATTTACCATAATCGCAAACCTGCCAGCCTGCATTTTGCAACTCCTCCGCCTGCAGGATATCCGCGCCGATCAGGTTTTGCATTTTGGCAGAACTGGCGCACTTTGGCTGCGGCATATCCATTGCAAGAACCGCACGAATATGCATCTCAAACTGATCAGGACAGGCTCCGCCGCGCGTCCAGTGCCCGGAATTGTGAACCCGTGGCGCTATTTCATTTACCAATAATTTCCCATTGCCGGTTTCAAAAAACTCGACTGCCAAAACACCAACATAACCTAGTGCATCAATAATTTTACGGGTAATCGCAATGGCCGTTTCCGCAACTTCAACAGAACAATTTGCCGGTATGGATGATTGGCGCAAAATTCCGGCTTCATGCACATTTTCGGTTACAGGGAATGCCACAAATCCTCCCTTGTAATTGCATGCTGCAATCACCGAGACCTCTCGCACAAATGGCACCACCTCCTCCAGCACCGCCGGATGATGGTGAATGAGATCAAAGGCCGCTTCAGCCTTCTTTTCCTCATGGATCCAGGTCTGACCCTTGCCGTCATAACCAAAATGCCGGGTTTTCAATACTGCCGGCAGACCAACGGCCTCCATAGCCGGGCCCAGATCAGAAACCTTGTCAATCCGGGCGAATCTTGCCAGCGGAATCTGATTATCCTGTAAAAACTGCTTTTCTGTCAGCCGATCCTGCACAATTGCCAGTATTTTTGCCCCGGGAGCTACAATATGATTAGCTTCTTGCAGGGAAAACAAGGAACGCACCGGAACATTCTCAAACTCAAAAGTTACCACATCGCAATCAGCGGCAAATTCCTGTACAGCCTGCAAATCCTCGTAATCGGCCTGAACCGCCATATCTGCGGTACGCTTTGCCGGACAATTGGCATCGGGGGCCAGAACCTTGCTGCTCACGCCAAGCCTTGATGCAGCTTCACACAACATCATTGCCAATTGTCCGCCGCCCAAGATACCAACTCGTTTATACTCGCCCATGGATCAGCCTAATCAGGTGTTTCTGCTACTGCTTCACTTTGCGCATTGCGCCAATCCTGTAACCGACCAGACAGGGCCGCATCGCCCAAAGACAGGATAGAGGCCGCTAATAATGCTGCATTGGCTGCACCAGCTTCACCTATTGCCAAAGTGGCAACAGGAATACCGGCAGGCATCTGAACAATAGACAACAGACTATCAAGACCTGACAAAGACTTGCTTTGCACCGGAACCCCCAATACCGGCAAAGTAGTCATGGAAGCAATCATGCCCGGAAGATGTGCGGCACCACCTGCTCCGGCAATGATTACATCAATTCCACTGGCTTTGGCTGATTTGGCAAAACTCACCAGACGGTCGGGAGTTCGATGAGCGGAAACTATCTTGCACTCAAAATCAATCTGTAACTCCTGCAGGATATTGGAAGCTGCCATCATTGTCGGCCAGTCAGAGCGTGAGCCCATAACAATGGCAACCTTGGGTGAGCGGGTAATAGACATATGATTCGTGCCTTTCGCCATGAAAGCGCGCCAACCTAAAGTGAACATTGTAGCTGTCAATGAAATATGGTTGACTGTTTCTTAACCTCAGCCGTTGAAGTTATGGCTGAAGGTAATGTGTTTTGTGTTGAAAACATCAATAGCTGAAGAACGATCATGAAGGAACAAACAGACCAGACAAACCAGACAGCCACCGATGCTGCTGACATTGCACCGCCAGAAGAACATACCCCCTCACCTGAACGACTGTCTCTTTCGCGGATTGCAGGCTTGCAGACCACAGACCTTACCCCCGATGTGCGCGATGCGGTTTTGCGATTGATCGGGGAGGTGGAAAAACTAAACTCTGAAGCTGGAAGTTTGCGTTCCCGAATCAAGGACCTGGAAGGGATTGCCGACACTGACCCGCTTTTGCCGGTATTAAACCGTCGCGCCTTCACCCGCGAATTGTCCAGAGCCATCGCCTTTGCCCAGCGCCATAAACTTGGCGGAGCTTTAGTATATGTGGATCTGGACGGCTTTAAGGGAGTAAATGACGAATACGGACATGGAGCTGGCGATACGGTGCTGATTCATGTGGCCAATGTATTAAACGATCATATTCGCGAATCAGATCTGGTCGGCCGATTAGGTGGCGATGAGTTTGGTATTTTGCTGGCTGCAGCAGATGATGAAGGAGCTGCCGCCAAAGCAACGGCGCTGGTGGAGCTTATTCGTGAACAGCATATTGATATTGGCACACAAAAGATTTGTATCGGTGCCAGTGCCGGTGTCCAGCCATTTCAACCAGATACCAATGCCAAGGAAATACTCGAGCTGGCCGACCGGGCCATGTATGCTCACAAGCTGGCAAAGGGCTGTGCTGCCTGAAGCTGTTTGAACCTAGGAGCAAAGCTGATTTGCTTTACGCAAAGCTGCGGTAATTCCGGATAATGAAAACTCATATGCCGTGGCTGTTCCTCGCTCTGACATGGCCTCGACACGAAGCAGGGCGCCTTTGCGCATGGCCCGCACCAATTTGCGTTCATCCTTTTCAGATTCGACAAATGCCTCATTGCCGACGCTGAACATGGTTATGGTGCGATTTCCCACCTTTGCCTTGGGCGGGGTTTTGCTGCGCATAGTATAGCCGGTCATTAAACTTGGCTGTTCCTGTGCTGCGCCGGATTTCCAGGTTCCAACAAAAAACGCCACATCACCATGGTTTACATTTTGCGGCGACTTGTCCTCGGCAAAATTACGGACATAACACAACAAGTCTCCATCGATCTTGCGGGTAAGCACGCTCCAGTCCTTAAAGGTGGAATTTAGCTTTGGCGCTTCATTTGCGAAGGCGGCCACTGATAACAGGCTTAAGACAAGGACAATCAAAAACAGGCGCATGAGACACTTTCCAATGAGATTCATGGATGCCCAGTCAATCAAATCCCTGTTAACACAGATTTAAGCCGAACCAATATTCCGGTCATAACCGCAATTGCTATTCGTGAAATACTGCGATTTGTTTGCGGCCATCTCCATGACGCACCGCCCGGCGCATGCCGTCAGAAAGAAATGGCATGGCAACACGTCCCCTTGCATCCACCGCAATCAGGCCGCCATCTCCCCCCTGACGCTGCATATCTGCCAAAGCCCCGGCAGAAGCTGCATCCACACTAAAACCACCATAGGTCATGCGGGCAGAAACATCCACAGCAACAGCCGCCCGGATAAAATACTCGCCCTGCCCGGTACATGAGACCGCCACCCGCTTATCAGCCCAGGTTCCGGCTCCGATTAATGGGCTGTCACCAACACGTCCCGGTATTTTATTCAACACACCACCAGTTGATGTGCCCGCAGCCAGATTACCTGAGATATCCAGAGCAACACAGCCAACTGTACCGTGGGACAGCTCGTCGGTATTGGCACCTGCCGGTGATATGGGGGTAAAATATGTCCTGGGATCGTCTATCTGCTCAAATCCCTGTTGACGGGCAAAGCTACTGGCCCCTTCACCCGCCAGCATCACATGGGGTGTTTCTTCCATCACCGCTCTGGCCACCGCGATCGGTGACTTTATACCCTGTAGCGCACAAACCGACCCGGCCCGGCGGCGGCTGCCATCCATTATTGCGGCATCAAGCTCAAACTCATTATTCCGATTGGGTGAAGAGCCACGACCAGCAATATAAAGCCCGGCATCTTCAAGTTCGCCAATGACCTGTTGCACAACATCAATCGCAGCCGCACCTGCAAGCAAATCCCGCTCGCCACAATCCAGCAATTGCGTCATATGAGCAATTTCACGGCTTTGGTCAGGGTTTCTGATCGGCCCGGCACCGCCGTGCAAGGCCAAGGCTATCAATTTGGTCATGAAAACACCTTAAGGGGTCGAACTTAATCAAGGGACTCCTCATTAACTGGTAATTGTAACAGGTTACGGGCCTTGGCGCGATGTAAAGGCTTGATATGAGCAGCAACAATTCCCATTGCTGTTGCCAAAACGGTTGCATCATCAGTAAAACCAATAGCAGCAATAAAGTCTGGTAAAACATCCACCGGCGTCACAAAATACGCCAGAGCAGCAAACAGCACACCCTTTACCCGGCCCGGCGTATTTTCATCAACCGCACAATACCACGCAGCCGCCAATTCTTCAGAAAATGGGATAATGCCAACATTTGCCCAAAATTTAGGCCAGAAATTCCTGGGAGCCTTACGTCTGCCGGTGTCAACAACAACTGGCAGATTGTTGGAGCTAATTACAGTTACAGGCTTTTTAAACATCTGTTTTTCCACCTTGCGCAAAAACTAAATTTAGGTTCAAAGATATGAACTTAACTTTAAGGCAGGAAAAGGGCAGAATATGCAAATCGAAGAACAAATGGCTGCAATTGTTACTGGTGGCGCAAGCGGCCTTGGTGAAGCTACGGCCAGACTATTGGCCAAGCAAGGAGCAAAAGTTGCCCTGTTTGATCTTAATGAAGAACGAGGGCAACAAATCGCCAGCGAAATCGGTGGCCATTTTGCCAAAGTAAATGTTGCCGATGAAGCCAGTCTCGATGCAGGTTTTGCTTCGGCCCGTGCCGCCAATGGTCAGGAACGAATTATGGTCAATTGCGCTGGAATTGGCTGGGCTGAGAAAACCGCAGGGCGCAAACGTAATACTGGCGAGATTGTCTGTCACAGTGTCGATGGCTTCTCCACAGTTATAAACATCAATCTGGTTGGCACCTTTATGTGCATGAGCAAATCTGCCGCCGGAATGATGAGCCTGGAACCAGTAGATGGAGAAAGCCGGGGCGTCGTAATCAACACTTCCTCTGTGGCTGCCGTCGATGGTCAGATCGGACAATTGGCCTATAGTGCTTCAAAAGGCGGCATAGTGGCAATGACACTGCCGGCGGCCCGTGATCTGTCCCGTGAGGGCATCCGGGTATTGAGCATTCTGCCGGGATTTTTTGAAACCCCTATTTATGACACTTTGCCACCACATGTAAGAACCGCTTTGGAAGCCCATACCGTATTTCCAGCCCGGTTTGGCCGTGCGGAAGAATATGGCAATTTTGTTCTATCGCTGATTTCCAATGATTACATCAATGGCGAACACATACGTCTGGACGCTGCCGCCCGCATGCCACCGCGCTAAAGAGCATTTTTAGCAAAAGTGGTAACCGGTTTTGCGACCAAAAATGCGGTAAACAAAGAGTCTGCATTTTTAGCAAAAGTGGGAAGCTCTTGCTTGCGCTACCGCCTAGCGGCTATTTTAAGCGCGGGTTTTGCGACCAAAAATGCGACAGGTAAAGATTTAGCGCAAATTCTAAGTTCATTTTGAACCGAAGATGCTATATATCTTATAGCCTCTTGCCAAACAGAATTGCGCAGAATAACAGACCCTGATCGCAGACTCCGTGATGACAAACGCTGGCTTATTGGATATTTTATTTGTGTGAACCCTTTTTACTGTCACAAAAAAGCCTATCTGTTCTTATAATGCTGAGCCGGAACAAGGCTGCCATAACAGGCAGGAGGATAAAATGACCGATAAATTACCTGTAGCACTTACTCCAGAGGCCTCTCTTTCAAGGTATTTAACGGAAATTCGTAAATTCCCAATGCTGGAAAAGGACGAGGAGTTTATGCTGGCCCGGCGCTGGCGTGATCATGCTGATGGTGATGCTGCCCATAAGATGGTTACGTCACATTTGCGGCTTGTTGCCAAGATTGCCATGGGCTATCGTGGATATGGCCTGCCAATTGGTGAGGTAATCTCCGAAGGAAATGTTGGCTTGATGCAGGCGGTCAAAAAGTTCGAGCCTGAAAAGGGCTTTCGCCTTGCAACTTATGCAATGTGGTGGATTAGAGCCAGTATTCAGGAATATATTTTGCGTTCATGGTCTTTGGTCAAAATGGGCACAACAGCAGCACAAAAAAAGCTGTTTTTTAATCTGCGTCGTCTAAAGGGGCAGATGAAGGCTATAGATGAGGGTGATTTGCGGCCAGAGCAAATTGAAGAAATTGCAACCAGGCTTGGTGTTACCAATTCCGAAGTTGTTTCCATGAATGGACGCATGTCTGGCCCTGATGCCAGCTTAAACGCCCCCATTCGCTCGCAGGATGGTGAAAGCGGCCAGTGGCAGGATTGGCTGGAAGATGAAGCTCAGGTAGATCAGGAAACCCGGATAGCAGAGTCAGATGAATTTTCATCACGCATGGAACTGTTACAAGTGGCCATGGAAGAGTTAAACGAGCGCGAGCAGGATATTATCCGCCAGCGTAAACTTTCTGATGAACCAAAAACCCTGGAAGAATTGGCGCAGGTTTATAATGTCAGCCGCGAACGTATCCGCCAGATTGAGGTTAGAGCATTTGAGAAACTGCAAGCGGCCATGTTAGCTGCGGTTGCAGAGCAAAAAGATGCCGGGATCATAGCGCATTAAGGCCCTAAAGCCTGGTGGCTAGAAGCTAATCGAGATAAAGCGCTTCTATGATTGGACAATCAGGGGTGTCACCGCCAGCACATTCTTTGGATATTGCTTTTAAGGTGCGTTCCAGCTTCTTAAGGTCTGCAATTTTATTGGTTACGCTGTGCAAGTATTTTTGGGTCAAAGCATAAACTTCGCCGCAGGTATAACCATCAGAGTCAACCATTGATAATAGTTTGCGCAATTCTTCTATGGAAAACCCCAATTCCCGGCAGCGCAAAATAAATCGCAGTCTTTCCTGATCGCTTTGGCTATATAAGCGATGGCCACTTGGTGTGCGCATTGGCTGTGGCATAATGCCAATATTTTCATAATATCTGATGGTTTCCAGATTACACTTTAGCTTTTTGGCCAGCGTCCCGCGTTTTAACGGTTCGCCCGAATGTGTTTTTTTCATGTTTGCCCTTGATCCTGTAGTTGCTACAGAGTGTATGTTGCAGTCAGTTTGGCCAAAAGTACAAGAAAAAACCACAGGTATTTAGTCTTTTAAGTGCAAACAGGATCATTATTAAGCAAAGGTTTTTAAGCAAATGGACGCGCAAAAAGATGAACCACAAGTAAGCAAAGCCGCTCCGTTAAAAAGCACCGGTGGGGTTTTCGCATCTGGCGGAGTATTGGGCGCGATTTTATCCTCGGCGTGCTGTATAATACCTTTATTGTTGATAAGTGCCGGCGTTTCAGGTGCCTGGATTGGCAGTTTGACGGCGCTGGAGCAATATAAACCTGTATTTATTGCTATATCTGTTTTGTTTATTGGTGCCGGGTTTTGGCAGGTATATTTCAAAAAGCCTGAGCCTTGTGATGCTGAGGATGGATATTGCGCCAGTCCCGCAGCTTCGCTGATTACCAGGGCCGCGCTTTGGCTGGCAACAATTGTGGTTTTACTGGCCCTTACTATTAATTACTGGGCACCGTTATTTTACTAGGAGCCTGTTCTTAAGGCGGGCGAACTTAAAAAGGAGATATCTCATGAAAAAATACATATTTGGCGTTATTGCCACGCTGGCTCTAATACCTGCTATCGCTATAAGCAACGGGCATATACTGGCATCAGCACAGGCAAAGCCTGCCAGCGCTGCCGCGCAACAGGTAACAGCCAGCTTTAGCATTGAAAACATGACATGTGCTTCTTGTCCGATTTCGGTGCGTACTGCCATGAAGCGTGTGGATGGGGTAAATTCCGTAGAAATTGACTATGAAAGCAAGATGGCAACGGTTGTATTTGATCCGGCTAAAACCAATACCGGACAGATCGCTGAAGCCTCTACCAAGGTAGGTTATCCAGCCACTGAAATTAAAGAATAGGCGCAATTATGACCGTAATACCCTCCTCTAACCGGGTTAGGGGCGTCTATGATCTGGCGGTAATCGGTGCCGGTTCTGCCGGGTTTTCTGCTGCAATCACCGCAGCAGAACAAGGGGCAAGGGTGGCTCTTATTGGCCATGGCACAATTGGTGGCACTTGCGTTAATGTCGGATGTGTGCCGTCTAAAACCATGATCCGTGCGGCTGAAACCTTGTATCAGGCCAATGCCGCGAGCCGGTTTAGTGGGATTGCGGGTCAGGCAAAAATAACCGATTGGGATAAATTGATTGCGGCCAAGAATAATCTGGTTACCGATTTGCGGCAAAAGAAGTATATTGATCTGCTGCCTGAATATGAAAGCATTACCTATATTCAAGGCTGGGCAAAGCTGTGTGAAGGCGGGGTGATGGTGGATGGGGATTTTCTGCAATCTTCTAAAACTATCATTGCCACGGGGTCTTCTTCCATGGTTCCGCCGATTGTCGGCATAGATGATGTTGCCCACCTCGACAGCACCATGGCGCTTGAGCTGGATGCTCTTCCCAAATCCCTGTTAATTATCGGTGGCGGAGTAATTGGATGTGAGCTTGGCCAAATGTTTGCCCGCTGCGGGGTAAAGGTAACTATCTGTTGTCGTAATCGATTATTGCCTTCTATGGAAAAGGAAATAAGTGCAGGCCTGCAATCGGTATTGGAAGAGGAAGGGATCAGTGTTTACGTTGGCCTTGATTATCAAGAAATAGAGCAGAACCAAACCGGCATTACACTGATCGGTAAAAGCAATTCCAGGCAGCACCAGATACGGGCCGAGAAACTGCTTCTTGCAACAGGGCGCAGAGCCAATACAGAGAGCATGGCCTTGGAGGAAAATGGTGTTGAGGTTTTGGAAAATGGCGGCATTAAAATAGATGAGTATATGCGATCTACCAATCCTGACATCTATGCTGCCGGCGATGTAACCGGAACAGACATGTTTGTTTATATGGCGGCCTATGGCGCAAAACTTGCGGCAAGGAACGCAATGGGCAAAGCGGAAGTTTACGATAATTCTGCTATGGCGCAAATTGTGTTTACTGATCCGCAGATAGCTATGGTCGGCCTTGGTGAACTGGCAGCCAGACAACAAGGATATGAGGTTAAAACCTCAATAATCGGGCTGGATAACGTGCCCCGTGCATTGGCGGCCCGTGACACAAGAGGGTTAATAAAGCTGGTTGTTGATAGCAAAACTGACATTTTGCTGGGCGCACATATTATGGCACCTGAAGGCGCGGACAGTATTCAGACCGCCGCCCTGGCGATCAAGCATGGCATGACCAGTGCTGAACTGGGTGCAACTATATTTCCCTATTTAACCACGGTAGAGGGCTTAAAACTTGCGGCACAGGGTTTTGGCAAGGATGTGGACAAGCTTTCCTGCTGTGCCGGTTAGAATCAAAACCTGAAACTTTGTATTCGCAATACTCAATCACACGTCCCGTCACTCCGGCGAAGGCCCGAGTCCAGTCTTGCGCTTAGCAATTGTAAACGATAAGGCATTAAAGAGTCCTCAAGTAGCCGCTAGGCGATAGGACATTAAAAAACCTTCCCACTTTTACTAAAAGTGCTACGTCTCGCATTATCAGGAGTCAACATGGAAAAAGAGTTTACACCGGCATTGGGTTTTGCGGCACTTAGCCCATTATATGACTGGGCGATTTTAAGACTTACCCGTGAACATATCTGGCGTCACGAGTTTGTGAACCAGATATCAGCGCAGCCATCAGACAGTATTATAGATGTGGGTTCAGGCACAGGCTCCTTGGCTGTGGATTTGCTGCAAAGATCACCAAAAACCAGTTATATCGGGATTGATCCCGATGCCGATATTGTCAAAAGAGCCCAAATAAAAGCAGACAAAGCTGAAATTTGCGCACAGTTTGAAACCGGGTTCTTTTCTGCTGATTTACTTGCGAATAAATCAGTGAACAAAATTATTTCCAGTCTGGTTTTTCATCAGGTTCCATTAGATGAAAAACAACGTATTATTGATCTTGCTTATGAAAAGCTCCCAAAAAATGGTGAAATTCATATTGCCGATTATGGTCTGCAAAAATCCCTGTTGATGAAATTCTTGTTCCGAATAACGGTGCAGTTGATTGACGGGGTGCGCGATACCACGCCAAATGCCCAGGGAATTTTGCCGGTTTTACTTGCCAAGGCCGGTTTTATGGATATCAGGGAAACTCGCAGAATCCCCACCCTTACCGGAACCATCTGTATGTATATGGCGCGCAAGCCATAACTATGCCTGGTTCATAACTGCTTCATATGTTTCTGCTGGTTGCGGCGTTGGCCTTGTACCTTTACAAGCAATGGTGAAGTTAAACAGATGAGACAAGGCCATGAGCATAACTCTGCACAAAAATGACCTGCCGGCGGGGATAGAATTTACCAATGGCGTGGCCATAGACACTGAAACCATGGGCTTAAGTCTGCAACGGGATAAGCTTTGCATAGTGCAATTATCAGCTGGTGACGGCGATGCCCATCTGGTGCAATTGGATCGTGACACCTATGATTGCCCGAATTTAAAGACATTGCTTGCTGATAATTCAATTGTAAAGATCCTGCATTTTGCAAGGTTTGATGTAGCCATGGTGCAAAAATATCTTGGTGTGATGATGGCGCCTATTTATTGCACCAAAATTGCTTCAAAACTGGTGCGCACCTACACAGACCGACACGGGTTAAAGGATCTGGTACGCGAACTTGCAGGACGCGAATTATCAAAACAGCAGCAAAGTTCTGATTGGGGGGCTATGGAACTTTCGACAGCTCAACAAAACTATGCCGCGTCAGACGTGTTGTTTTTGCACGAATTACGGGACAGGCTGGACGAAATGCTAGCCAGAGAAGGAAGATTAGAGCTGGCGCAAGCATGTTTTGATTTTCTTCCGGTTCGCGCCATGCTTGATCTGGCTGGATGGGCGGATATAGATATTTTTGCTCACCGCTGATCTGATTTAATTTATAGATACTTATTTTCGTCATGATTTAGCCGCAACCATGGGCTTATAATGGTTCTTCTGGCAAAATCTTTCCTATATGGTAAGAGTATTTGAATCACAAAGGTGCTTATGAGTATGGATACGGCATTGCAGGTAAATACAGCTTCAAATGGCTGGGAACCTTCCAGGCGCTTAACCCTGACTTCGGCCCGTCGGCGCTCAGTTGTGGTCAGGATATTACGTGTAACTTTCGTGTCTGCTGCATTGAGCATTGTCGGCCTTGTTGCCAGCTATGTAATATATTATACCAAAAACCCAGAACCAGAGCCCCCTCTAGCGCAGGTACAGGATATTGATCCTGGTAAAATGCTAATAGTAAACCCGGTATATACTGGCCGCGATGAATCCAATGGACAATATGTGGTAAAGGCGGAAACCGCAGCCACCCTGTCAGAAGAAGAAGCAATTACCGAGTTGGTGCGTCCGCAACTGGGGCGGGGGGATGACCCTAATGTCACTGCTGCCCGCGGCGTCTATGATGACCAGAATAAAACACTAGAATTATTTGATGAGGTGCAATTGCAAACATCTGGCGGGTTTGTATTTGATACCAGCAAGGCGAAAATTGATATTAAAAAGGATCGGATTGTTGGCGAGGAAACCGTAGAAGGAACCGGGCCGATGGGTGATATCAAAGCCGACGGTTACGAGATATTAAATGGCGGTGAGCGGGTCGTGTTTCGCGGTCGTGTCACGACCACAATACCAATGAATAGTAAAAAAAAGGATGATGGTGATGAATAACAATTTGATTACTGGACTGTTTGCAGCCTTGTTTTTTCTGTTGCTAACAGATGTAGCCAGTGCGCAATTGTCATCATCTGGCGGCCCGGTTGATATTAGTGCCGACGAGTTGGAGGTTATAGACGCAAAAAACATTGCCATATATAGCGGCCATGTGGACGTTCTTCAGGGTGATTCCAGACTGCAGGCTGATCGTATTGAAGTGCAATTTGCCAAAGGCGAGGCCAGCAGAACTGACGGGGCATTAAGCGCATCATGGGGAGATATTCAAACAATTACTGCCCTTGGTAATGTGTTTTACACCACTCCTGGTGAAGTGGCACGAGGCGATAAGGCGGTTTATCAGGTTGTTACAGATACGATTGCCCTTACCGGCGATGTAGTGGTTACTCAAGACGGCAATGTAATACGAAGTAATAAGCTGACCATTCACATCAAAACCGGAGAAGCCTCTTTTGAAGCTAAAACCAAAGGGCGCAGATCCACGAACAGGGTGCGCTCGGTATTTTTTCCACCAAAAGGTAAAAGCTGACTTGCGGAGCAATCAGGTTAAATTCATCAGATGAATGACCTTTGGATAAAATGTAAGGCATATTGATGAATCAGTCGATAAGTGTCGAAAGCAACAAGGTTAAAGCCATATCCGAGGGGCTTGTGGCAAAACAGCTTTGCAAATCTTTTGGCCGAAGAAAAGTGGTCAAGGGGGTGGATATTGCCTTAAAACAAGGCGAAGTCGTGGGGCTGCTCGGCCCAAATGGCGCTGGAAAAACAACTTGTTTTTATATGATTACCGGGCTGATTAGCGCAAATTCCGGCAAAATACTCCTCGATGAACAAGATATAACCCGTCTGCCAATGTATCAGCGCGCCCGCCTTGGAGTTGGGTATCTGCCGCAGGAAGCCTCCATTTTCAGAGGTTTAAGCGTAGAGCAAAACGTAATGGGTGTTGTTGAAATTGTTGAAAAAAACAAGGCTTTACGCAAACAGCGCGTGGATCAATTACTTGATGAGTTGCACATTACACATTTGGCCCAGGCACCTGCCTTGTCGCTTTCCGGTGGTGAGCGCAGACGTGTTGAAATCGCCAGAGCATTGGCTACACGCCCGGCATTCATTTTGCTGGATGAACCATTTGCCGGTATTGATCCTATGGCGATTGCCGATATCCGTGAACTGATAAGATTTTTATCCGGAAGGGGCATTGGAATCCTGATTACGGATCACAATGTAAGAGAAACATTGGAAATTGTAGATCGGGCCTCAATTATTTTTGAAGGTGAAGTGCTTTTTGAAGGAAATCCAGACGAGATTTTAACCAATCCCGATGTACGACGGGTGTATCTTGGTGATGCATTTGGTTAGGAGTATCTAAATTGGCGTTTTCTCAGCGCATGGAAATAAAGCAGGGTCAGTCTTTGGTGATGACCCCGCAATTGCAGCAGGCGATAAAACTGCTACAATTTTCTAATGTGGAATTGACCTCCTTTGTAGAAGAAGAACTGATTCGCAATCCATTATTGCAACGCGACCAGGGAGATTCTGTAACTGCTGACAAGCCTGAAAAACCTGTTTTAGAGCCAGAGTCCCGAAGTGAGGTAAAACTGGATGGAAAGGCGGGTAAGGCTGCTGAAGAAGCGGTTGATGCCGATTTTGAAAGCACTTATGCGACTTCACGAAAAGATGCAGGCGAGGTTTCTCGCGATACAGGTGCAAATCTAGACTGGTCAAGTACTGGCAGCGGCGGTCGTAGTTCTTTTGAAAGCCTGGAGTTTGGAATTGATCAACTAGAAGCAGCAAAGCCGGGCTTGCATGATCATTTATACAACCAGCTAAGTATTGCCAATTTGGATCCGGTTGCACGAATGGTGGCTTCTAATTTGATCTCGCAGGTTGAAGATGATGGTTATCTGCGGGTGAACATCGAAGAAGAGGCCATCCGACTTGGTGTGAGTAAAAAGCTAGCACTTGATGCGCTAAAAGTATTGCAGGGTTTTGAACCAACCGGGATTTGCGCCCGAGACCTAAAAGAATGTTTAACCCTGCAGTTGCGTGAACGTGACCGTTTTGACCCGGCCATGCAAATTATGGTGGATAATCTTGAATTACTGGCAAATCAGGACATGCCGGCTTTGCTTGAAATGTGTGAAGTTGATGCCGAAGATCTGGCAGATATGGTTGCCGAATTACGTGCCCTTGACCCAAAACCAGGCGATGCCTTCAGCGGAACTACCGCTGCATTTGTCGTGCCGGATGTGTTTATTCGTGAAACCTCCGAAGGTGGTTGGTCTGTGGAATTAAACACAGATACTCTACCCAAGGTTTTGGTTAACTCCAGGTATTATGCTGAAATTAATAAATCTGCTCATTCGGAAAAAGACAAAACTTTTATTTCTGAATGTCACCAATCTGCAAACTGGCTAGTGAAAAGTTTGGACCAACGGGCCCAGACTATCTTAAAAGTAACCACAGAGCTGGTAAAACAGCAAGACGGGTTTTTGGCCCATGGAGTTTCAGCTCTGCGACCGCTTACATTAAAAACTGTGGCTGATGCCATTGAGATGCACGAATCAACGGTTAGCCGGGTCACTGCCAACAAATTTGTTTCAACGCCGCGCGGCTTGTTTGAATTGAAGTATTTTTTCACCGTTGCGATTCCTTCGGTAAATGGCGGTGAAGGGCACTCCGCCGAGGCTGTCCGCCACCGGATCAAAGGGTTGATAAGCGAAGAGACAGCAAGCTCTGTGTTATCAGATGATCGAATTGTTGAAATTTTGCGTGAGGCCGGGGTCGAGATTGCCAGAAGGACTGTAGCTAAATATCGGGAATCCATGCATATTCCATCTTCGGTTCAACGGCGCAGAATCTTGAAGCAAAGCGCATAAGTAATTGAATATGCCAATAAAATTGCTTGAGAGCCCGATTCCTAAATTACTGTGCGACAAAATCACGCCTTATATTCACCTTTTTCGCTTTGCGCACAGCAGTGGGCGCGCTACATTATAAAAGATCATCCGTTGCCGGATGCATTTGTGCTCCGGCCAATTTCAGGAGCAAGACATGAGTATTCAAATCGTCAACAAAGGTATCGATGTTTCTGCTGCACTGCAGACCCGCATTTCCGATCGGGTTGGCGAAGGTATAGAAAAATACTTTGACCGGCCCGGTGAAGCCTATGTGGTGATTGAGCGAGACGGACGCAGTGGTTTTAAGGTGCACTGTTCCTTGCATTTGCCAACGGGAGCCATGCTGCAAACCAGCGCAAATGACAATTCTGATGCTTATGTGGCTGCTGATGAGGCGATGGAAAAGCTGGAAACCAGATTGCGACGCTATAAGCGTAAATTGCGCAACCATCACAAGGGAAAGCGTCTTGGCAAAGAGGCGGAAGAAGCCATGTATGCGGTATTGCAAGCTGGTCGAACCTCTGTGGAGGAACCTGAGAACGAGCAGGAAGACGACACACCACCAGAGGCCGTTGTTGTATCCGAGCGCATGGGCGAGTTGCGCTCTTTAAGTGTCTCCATGGCGGTGATGGATATGGATCTCTCCGATGCGCAAGTGTTGCTCTTCCGCAACATTGCCAATGGCGAGATAAATGCTCTATATCGCCGGGCTGATGGACATATTGGTTGGATGAACCCGCAAAAGAGGGCTGGTTGAGTCTGGGTAATTCCCTGAAAATTCGCAGGACAGCAAATTGTTGTTTGCGATGGCTTGGTGCCGGTTTGGATTTGACATGAAAATGGACAGCATACTTGCCCATGACCGGGTTTTTGTGGGAGTAAAGGCTTCGAGCAAAAAGCAATTACTGCATTTGATAGCAGGACATTGCGCCAGATCACTTAAACTGGATCCGAAGAAAGTGCTGGCAGGCTTGCTGGAACGTGAGGCTCTTGTATCCACAGGTGTTGGCAGTGGTGTTGCCACTCCCCATGTGCGTTTACATGAAATAGATACGGTGACCGGTTTCTTTTTTCGACTTGAGACACCTGTTGATTTTGATGCGGTTGATGATGCCAAGGTGTGTTTAGTATTTGCCTTGTTAACTCCGTTTGATGCTGGAGCTGAACACTTAAAGGCACTGGCTCAGGTTTCGCGGACTCTGCGTTTGCCACAAATCAGAAAGCGGCTGCTTGCGGCACCTGATGCAGATGCCTGTCGTATTATTCTGTGTAGTGATATTGCCGCAAGCTCAACAAAACCGACCCGTCAATTGCAAACCTGAGTAATTTAGCGCCCGGTTTGAGCTGTTGGCCCGAAAATTGCTTGTTTTTCTGTCATGAAAAACTATGCGATTATACTAGGTAATTATTGGCACAAATGCCCTACTTTAGGGCAGGCATTGCAGACACCCGGCAATTTATTCACCCCAATGCGGATGTTTTTCGCCTTGGGTGTATTGCTGGGGCATTCTTATGTGGTCAATCTTGGCATTGATCAGCCGGAGCCCTTATCCTTGTTCGGGATGACTATTTCCTATGTAGCAGTAAACGGGTTCTTTATCTTAAGTGGTTTGCTTATTACCCGATCCATTGACCGCAATCCTGATTATATCAGGTTCTTTTCCGCACGAGCATTGCGGCTATTCCCGGCGATGATCTTGATGGCAATCTTGGCTAGTTTTGTGGTCGGGCCGCTGGTTAGTTCCGCAACGCCAAGGGAATATTTCTCTGATCCGTTGGTTTGGCGCTATATTCTTGATGTAATAAGTTTTGGTGATACCTCAGGCGGGCCTCCTGAAATATTCTTTAACAACCCTGCCCCCTTTGAGTGGTCGGCTTCGTTATGGACCTTGCGTTACGAGGCTATTGCCTATGTAGGCACGGCTATTCTTGCTGCCATTGGTATTTCGCGCTCAAGAACGGCTATGCTGGCCCTGTTCGTATTAAGTGTTAGCCTGTTTTTGTTTGTGCGTCTGGATTGGGTGGCTTTACCCGATGCATTTTTGCATCTGACCCGTTTTGCCACAACTTATTTATTGGGCGCAGTTTTGTACTGTTATCGCGATCAGGTACGCCTGTCATGGCTTTTGGGAATTGCTATTACCGGAATTGCGCTTTTGTTTGGGCCGGTAATGGCTCCTTTTGAGATTATGCTGAATTTTGTACTGGCGGCCATACTGTTATTAGCTGGTTTTGCCAAAATTCCCGGGCGTTTGGCCATCTCGAAAATGCCTGATGCATCTTATGGGGTTTATATCTGGCAATGGCCGGTCATGCAGACACTGTGGCATTTTGATATTGCCCGCGATCCCTATAGTACCATGCTGATTGCAATCCCCATTACGATTTTAATCGGGCTTCTCTCATGGTATGCAGTTGAAAAGCCAATATTAGCGCTAAAGGATCCGGTAGCTGGCTGGATTCGCGCCCGTTTGCAGTTCTTCAAACCGGCTTGACAATCCTGATCACTGCCTGCTGATTATTCGGCGTTTTCCACGTGTAACTGCAATTCCGGTGGCGAATTTACGATAGTGGCATTTGCTGGCAGATGGCAGGTAACAGTGGTGCCTTTTCCAGGTTCTGATTGAAAACGCACAATCCCTCCATGCATATCTATTAATTTGCGCACCAGAGCCAGGCCAAGCCCTGTACCTCCTTGAGCTCCGCTTTCAAAAGGCTCAAATATCTTTGTTTGCTGGTCTGCTGCTATGCCGGATCCATGATCAGTTACCCACATTCTGATACCGTTTTTCTCTTCGGCACCGCCAATGGTGATTTGACCTTCAGAACAGCTGAATTTTACGGCATTTGCGACCAGATTATACAGGACCTGTTTCAATCTGGCTTCATCACCACGAATTTTACCAAGGTCTTCAGGGCAATCAATTTTTATCTTGATTTTAGTTTCTTCGGCATGGGTTTGCGCGAGCTGTTTCACATCATTGATAATCTGAAACACATCTACGTCGCCTAATTGCAACTCCAGCGTTCCGGCATCAATTGCCGCAATATCAAGAATATTCTCGAACACTGTAGTTAGCTGATTTCCTGCAGATAAAATGCTTTGTACCGGGATTATCTGTTGTTTGGATAACTTCCCGGCCATATTTTCATTAAGCATTCCAGCATAGCCAACAATGGTGTTTAATGGATCGCGCAATTGATAGGAAACATGGCTTACAAAATCAGCTTTCAGACGTACAACTGTTTCCATGGCCGCATTTTTTTCTTCCATGGCTTCATTTTTCTCGCGCAGGGTTTTTTCCACCTGCTTGCTGTCAGTAATATCGACCCAGGTAACTACTGTTGCGCCATCGGGCAGCGGCCACGATACCCAGGTGAGGATTTTACCATCATGGCGTTCAATTTCTGCCTCGCGGTGGCAGCGCACTTCCGGGCTCATATCGGTAATAGTGGCCTGCATTTCATTCCAATAGGCGTCATCGGCAAACAATTGACGACATTTTTGCGCTATCTGGGAGAACGGTTCACCGGGTGTCAACTCGGATTCATTAAGCTGCCACAGACTGACAAAGGCCTGATTATGCAGCCGCAATCCACCATCAGAACCAAATACGGCTACAGCCTCAGACAATTTATCAAGTGTCGCCCGTTGTACGCGTATCAATGTATTAAAGCGGGTTTGCAGGATCAACTGGTCGGAAATATCCTCAAAAATATACAAAAGTCCGCCTAAAGGATGGCGTAAAGTTGCCACCCTTAGTGTCCGCTCATCAGGAAGCGACCACAATTTATCAACTGTTTCTGCATCTGGAGACATATTATAGTTTTCAAGTTCGGCCTTTTTCCATTCTTGGTAATCTGCCTGTTCGGGGATGCGTCTTCGTTCACGTAAATGATCAAGCAACATGCCGTGTTCGGGCTGTTCATCGAGCCAGCGCTCATCAAGACTGAACAGATCACGAAATGCTTTGTTATAGAAAATCAACTCTTTTTTGCCGGAAAAAATAGCTACGGCATCGGCTAGGTGATCGAGGGTTTCATTAAAAGCCCGTGATTGCCGCTTCATTTCCTTGATGGTTTCTTTTTGGTCACTTACATCTCTGGCAATAAGGGTAACTCCACCAGCCACTGGCCATGCGCTTATTTCCAGATTGCGCAACTCGCCTGCAATAACAACAGAAAACGTATCGCTTTTGGGTTCTCCTGTGCTCAGGGTCTGTCTGGTCATTTCCTTACAATCTTCGCTAAGAAACACTTGCTGTTTTAGCACTGCATCAAGATTGTCGGCCTCGACCGTTTCAACATACATGGCATTTGCCCAGATAATTTTCAGGCCAGAGGACAGCCTCCAGACGGGAAACGGCGCTTTGCCTAGCATGTCTATAAATGCTACCGGATCCTCAGATAATACATGGCGAACTTCTTCCAGACGGCCTCGTGCTCCGGATTCTTCTAGTCCCTTAATCGTGGCATCAGTCATCCATAATACTAATTGCGCCCCTGTAGCTCGGCCATCTGCTTCCAGGAAACGACCCGAAGGCCCTAAAATTGTCAGGGAAAACGAGGTGCCGTTTTCGCGTAACTCTTGCAAAGCTTCGCGTAAAGAAGTGGTTTCGCCGCTGGTGTTACGGGCCTCATAATCAGCCAAGCCATCTAATATGCCTTTGGCAGGATCTGAGTCAGAGGAGTGCTCTGCAAATTTTAGCATTGCTCCCAAAGCCACAGGTGAACCAAATATACTAGGATCGCCCCACGGATTTTGGGAGTCTGGTTGATCATCATCAGCCTGCCACACTAAAATCAACCCGGGATGAGCCGAAAATACGGACTCGGCGCGGTTAATTCTGGCTTCCAGCCCTTCGGCCCGTTTTCGCCATTTTAGATTAACAGCGCGTGTTCCCACAGTCATGCGCAAAGAATACAAGGCTACCGCAATGGCGAGAGATACAGCACCAAGAGAAACAATGATAGAAGCAGCTTGAGCGTATTGTCCCATTTATCCTGACCATGCCTGCGCGCTGTTGGCAGCTTCACCATCACGGCACAGGCGTTAATACTTCATTAACCTGAACCCTGTTTGCGGTGCTTCGCGCAAAAAACCAAGCCCGAATTTATTTTTAAGACAGGATATGCCCTTTATCAGTTGCCAATTCGAACCGAACCGAGCCGATAGCTGATAAAAACCAGACAGCCGCTAAGGCCCTGTTCTCCCGGCGGCTCAAATTGCCAGGTTTGAACAGCCCTGATTGCGGATCTGTCAAAAATATCCCGTGGAGCAGAGCGCCGGGCAGAGACATTTTGAGTAGTGCCATCCTCGGCTACATCCAAGGATACCACTACCCATCCCTGCCGTTTTTGCCATTTTGCCCGTCGTGGAAACTTGGGAAGCGGCAGGTTTCTTGCTGCCAAAGCCTCTCCCCCCTGACAGGCTCCGGGCTCGGTTAATCTCTTGATACTGGGGGGTGCAGGATAATCATGATTAAGCCGCACCGCTGCGGCATCGGCACATGCGAACAGACCAAAACACAAAATCAACAGGACAATTGGAAGCATCTTCATGATCAAACCGACTTTGCAGGCAAAGGGGTCGGCATCAGGCATCCCCCCATTCGTAACGGCGCGCAATTTGTAGCCAGCCCGGTTTTTGCATCAGTTGCAACGAACAGGCCGCTAATGGTGGCCTCACCATTTGCCGGTTTGAACCTTGTGCCACGCAACCGGGTTGAAAACCGGCGCATGGGCTCTTCCTTGTCCATTCCAATAACACTGTCATAATCACCGCACATGCCAAGGTCGGTAATAAAGGCGGTGCCATTGTTCAGAATTCTGGCATCTGCCGTAGGGATATGGGTATGAGTACCAAAAACCACACTGGCTCGCCCATCGCACAAATGGCCCATTGCAGTTTTTTCCGAACTTGCCTCGCCATGAACTTCCACCACAATCAAATCAGCGTCCCGTCCTAATTCACAGGCAAGTAATTGTTGTTCCACCGCGCTAAATGGGTCATCCATTGGCTCCATATACACCTGCCCCATCACGGTTATGACCAAAACCCGGTTGCCATTGTTACCAGTGTGCAAAGTGGTGCCCCGACCTGGCACGGCTGCCGCTGGCGGATAGTTGGCTGGCCGCAAGATAGCAGGCTCACGCTCTACCAGTCCGATAGCTTCGGCCTGATCAAAAGCGTGATTGCCAAGAGTAATAATATCAACACCGGCATCAAACAGCACATTTGCAGTTTTTTGGGTAATGCCAAATCCTCCAGCAGCATTTTCGCCATTGGCCAGCACAAAATCCAGCTCCAGATCCTGTATCAATTGCGGCAGATGCCGACTTACAGCTTCGCGGCCTGACTTCCCGACAACGTCCCCAAGAAACAGCGCGTTCATTGGCAGCTACGGAGTTTTACGGGTAATGGAATGAGCTTCGGTTTCTGAAATGATCCAGTCCAGTTTTTGGTCGTGGCGCTCTACGGGCAGTCGGGAAATGCCTTGCGCCTCATAGCCAAGCCCAACTGCTACCACATGTTCGTTTTTTTCGCGCAACTGGGCAAGGGTACGATCATAATAACCACCACCATAGCCCAAACGAAAGCCCTTGGAATTAAAAGCAAGCAAAGGCACCAGAACCATGTCGGGGACTACTTCTGGTGCATCTTCAGAAGGCTGCTCAGTTCCAAATTTTCCCGGGAACAACTCCTGGCCTGGTTCCCATGAGCGGAAAATCAATGGCTGCTCTTTTTCCACTACAACCGGCAGGCACATGCGCGCACCTCTGGCTTTTAGTTTTTCCATTAGGGGAATGCAGTTTATTTCACTTCCCTTAGGGACGTAACCAGCAATGGTCAGACCACCTCTGGCAACCAGCTCTGCCGGAAATCTTGCTGCAACCTGACTGCCGGAACGTGGGTATAATGAGGCCAGCGTTCCGCGCTTACGCTTCATTTTTGAGCGAAGATCAGTTTTATCATTGGTTTTGAACAACACCATGTTGGCGGCTCCACATACACCGTCGGGGCATTAAATGCCCTGATGACCCAAATTTACAGGTGGGCGCAACGTGAAAGAAACCACGGTCTCAATCAGAGGTCGCTCCCTCAGGAGACATTACGGTCGCCGGGATTTGACCCCAAACATGCGCCGTAGAAACCGCCTCTGGCGCCTTCTAAAGCAATTTTAGAAAAAGTGAAGCCCACAATCAACATAAGATCATAAGTTTTACCGATTCTCACGATAGTTTTTTTACAATCTGTTCCACTTGTTCAGCAGCGTCCTCCAGCGCTTTGACGGCCGTATCGTTGATTTTACGGATTTTAGCATCATGGTCTGGGGTAGCGCTTTTGTTATCTAATCCGGATTTTATACTGGCCAACTCATCCGAGATCACCAAAGCTGCCATCAAAAACAAGCGTAAATCGCCAATCTGCCCTACCTGTTTCACAAGCTCGGCAACCCGGCTGTCAAAGGCTTCGCCAAGGGATTTAACGTATTCTTCCTGCCCAGGTTCACAACCGATGGAAAAAGCACGATCATTTACCCGAATAGATACATTGCTCATTGCCTGTCTCCCGCCATTGTTATTCGCTCATGCGTAGGGCTGCTCTTACATCTGCAATGGCTGCATCTAAGGCCGCGCCTGCATCACGGGCAGCATCTTCCATCAGGGCTGCGCGGCTTCTGGCCTCATCAAGTTCTGCAGCCAGTCTTGATCTATCTTCGTCCACATTCTTTGCGCTTTGCGCTTCGCGGACGCGATCAAGTAAATGTTCCGCTCTTGCCTCTAATTGTTCAAGGGCAGAGCCAAGTCTTTCAGCAGCTTTAACAAGCGAATCATCTGTGGTCTTTTTACTCATATGTCCAGTGTGGCATTTTGCACACCGGTTCGCCAAGGGTAGAAGTGAATTTCCTGCAAAATTGCTACTGTGCCGTAGGCTGACCAAAAATACTTGTGCTAATTAGTCAAAAAAGATATCATCCCATCCCAGGGCGAGTGCTGTTTCACGCTTTGGTGAACGGGGATGTATCAGCACATGGTCGAAAGACAGGACCAGATTCCGGTTATGACGGTCTCGGCAATCACCGCCATCAACAAGGCCGGTAATATTGCTGATCTTACAGATGTTTTTAGCGGATTTGTTAAAGCCTTGGGGCTGAACACGTTTCAACTTACAGAAGTTGTAGATGCACATAATTTTCCGGGGGCTAACCTTTCTTTTGGCACCCTGCCAGCCGAGTATATAAAAGAATACTGGAAACGGGGAGGCGGCGGAATACATGACCCGACAATGCGCACAATACTTACCTCCAACCGTCCCATTCGGTTTTTACGTGAAGATATGGAAATTCCCAGCCAAAAGCCTTCACAGGATGTTCTGCACCGCCGGTTCAGGCAAGGAATTGTTGATGGATATGCGTTTCCACTAAAGGGCCGCATGAACAGGTTTGCTATGGTTGCTGTGCATGGAGATGTCTCCGGGTTCAGCAGCCTTGATCTGGTTTACATAGAAATGGCGTGTCTTGCCCTATACCGGCGCGCCGCAGACTTGCACTCCATCAGTAATGCCATCGGGTTTTCAGAAAAAGGCGTACTTACAGTTCGTGAGCGCGAATGTCTGGCGTGGGTGGCAAAGGGTAAAACCAATTGGGATATTTCGCAAATTTTGATGATTACCGAACGCACGGTGCAATACCACATCGAGAACGCCAAAAAAAAGCTGGGGGCTGATACCCGTTTGCAGGCAGTGGTGCTGGCGGCAAGGCAGTTGGAGATCATGCTATAATCTCTTGTTAACCACCTGTAATTGTTTACAGGTTTTTTCGCGCATCCGACCTGTTACTATTATCTGGTTGCGAATGGCTGACATTGGCAGGGACTGCTGGCGAAGAAATAACATCCCCGTTTTTTTCTGGCTGGTAAGATCTGCGGACCCCGTTTGCCATTCGCAACATTACCGTTTCGGCACCATTTGCGGCATATTCTGGTGCATTTCAGTTGACATGAAACATTTCTTAAAACCCGTAACATGGAGTTTTTTATGAATAATATGAATCGCAGAATGGCCCGTCTCGATCGTGAGGGCGATATAATGATCGAGCTGGATCGAATGACCGAAGCGCAGTTGCGGGACAGAATTGCAAGAATACTCGATAAGGCCATGGTGATTCGCGGTAAAATCCAGGAATTACCGCTTGCTGATATAGCCGAACAGCTTTCCGAATGCCGTGGCGAGATGGGTCTGATCATGCACGAATGTGAATTGCGAGCCCTGCGCAAGGCATGATTTTTCTTCCTGTTACCTAAAAGGTTTGAAAACAATCATGTTTTCTCTACACTTTTCTTTGCCCCATTTAACTTTATTCGCAATAAAAACTCAAATAACCAGGTTACCAGACTACTCTTTTCTTGCCCCCATTGCCCGCTTCCGGTATGACCCGCTCATATTTGAAGAAACATTATAAGAGCCAGCGTAAAAACCAGATGTTTTTAGTCGGTGCAATGGGGAGAAAACGATGACAATCAGAGTAGCAATCAACGGATTTGGCCGGATAGGGCGTTTGGTATTTCGCTCCATAATTGAACATGAGCGCACCGACGTAGAAGTAGTGGCGATCAATGATCTGGGGCCGGTGGCC
The DNA here is from genome assembly GCA_015485155.1 of Robiginitomaculum sp. Taxonomy (GTDB): domain Bacteria; phylum Pseudomonadota; class Alphaproteobacteria; order Caulobacterales; family Maricaulaceae; genus Robiginitomaculum_B. The sequence goes on from WFUF01000019.1 coordinate 54,796, forward strand.
ACCAATGCCCATTTGCTAAAATATGACAGCTCCCACGGTATTTTGAATGCTGAAATATCTTCTGATGATGACAGCATGATCGTAAACGGGAAAAAGGTGCGCGTTCTGGCCGAGCGTAATCCTACGCAATTGCCATGGTCTGAGCTTGGTATTGATATTGTAATGGAATGCACCGGTTTTTTTGCTTCCAAAGAAAAGGCTTCTGCTCATCTGGAAGCCGGTGCCAAACGGGTTCTGGTTTCGGCCCCTGCGGGCGGTGCTGATAAGACCATTGTTTATGGTGTTAATCACGATACCATTACTGCCAATGATCTGGTAGTTTCCAATGCCTCTTGCACTACTAATTGCCTGTCACCAGTAGCCAAGGTTTTGCATGAGGAATTTGGTATTCTGCGTGGCTATATGACAACTATTCACGCATATACCGGTGATCAGCCTACTTTGGACCGTATGCATTCCGATTTGTATCGCGCCCGTTCGGCAGCATTGTCGATGATCCCGACATCTACTGGTGCGGCCAAGGCTGTTGGTCTGGTTCTGCCTGAGTTATCCGGCAGACTTGATGGTTCCTCTATCCGGGTGCCAACTCCAAATGTATCTTGCGTTGATTTGTGTTTTGATGCTGGCAGGGATGCCAGTATCGAAAGCGTAAATAATGCTGTTATTGCTGCCGCCAACGGCCCAATGAAGGGTGTATTAGGGGTATCCGACGAACCATTGGTATCTATTGACTTTAATCATAACTCCCATTCTTCGGTTTTTGCCTTGCCGCAAACCCAGGTAATGGACAGCCGCTTTGTGCGTATTTTGACCTGGTATGACAATGAGTGGGGTTTTGCCACTCGCATGTCTGATACTGCCGCTGTCATGGGCAAATTTCTCTAGGGTGAGCAGTTAAATGACAGGTTTTGTTCCGGTGCGCGATGCTGATCTGGCGGGTAAAGCCGCCTTGGTCAGGCTGGATTTGAATGTCCCGGTTCAAGACAATAAGGTCAGTGACACCACCCGGCTGCAGCGTGCCAAACCAAATATTGAGTTTTTGCGCAATGCTGGTGCCAAGGTAATACTGCTTTCGCATTTTGGGCGTCCAGGGGGCAAGCCTGATCCGGCATTTAGCTTGCGGGCTATTATTCCTGCTCTGGAACGGGAGCTGGGCTGTGATGTTGGCTTTGCCGAAGACTGCTTTGGCCCATTAGCTGAACAGGCGGTCGGCAAAATGCGCGCTGGTGATGTCTTATTGCTTGAGAACACCAGGTTTCATGCCGGTGAAAGCAAAAATGATGCAAAAATGGCTGCGGCCATGGCCACTTTGGGCGATTTATTTGTTAGCGATGCCTTTTCAGTGGTTCACCGTGCGCATGTATCCACTGTAGGTCTTGCCGAGCATTTACCTGCCTTTGTCGGACTGGCGCTGGAGCGTGAACTGGATCATCTGAACCGGGCGTTGGGCAACCCGCAAAAACCTGTGCTGGCAGTGGTTGGCGGCGCCAAGGTCTCTACCAAGATTGACTTGTTAAGAAATCTGGTCAGCAAGGTAAATATGCTGTGCATTGGTGGCGGCATGGCTAACACATTTTTATTTGCTAAAGGCATGGCGGTGGGCGCATCCTTGTGCGAGCCGGATTTGGCCGATACTGCGCGCATGATTTTGAACGAGGCGCAAAAAACCGGTTGCGAGATTTTGTTACCCATGGATGTAGTAGTAGCAAGCAAATTTGCTGCTCATGCCCCTCATACCATTAAACCGGCAAATCAGGTTGCTGATGGCGAAATAATTTTAGATGCCGGGCCACAAGCGGTTGACGCGCTGATCAGCGCCATGGACAGAGCCAAAACCATTATCTGGAACGGGCCACTGGGCGCTTTTGAGTTACCACCCTTTGATGGCGCCACTATTGCTGCTGCCCGTGCTGCTGCTGTTCGCACTGTTGCGGGTAAACTGGTTTCAGTAGCCGGTGGCGGCGATACGGTTGCAGCGCTAAATCAGGCAGAAGCTGCCGATGATTTTACCTTTATTTCCACAGCAGGCGGCGCATTTTTAGAGTGGATGGAGGGCAAGGAACTGCCCGGCATCGCCTGTCTTTTTCAATCAGCAAAAACTTAAGGGGACTTTCGAATGAATTTGGAACAATTAAATAAAATCGCCAATCACATGACAGCGCCGGGTACAGGTATTCTGGCTGCGGATGAAAGTTCAGGCACCATTAAGAAGCGCTTTGACAGTATCAATGTGCAAAGTACAGAAACCAATCGTCGTAATTGGCGTGAATTGCTGTTCCGCACAGAGCAGGCAATGAAAGATTATATTGGCGGGGTTATTTTATTTGATGAAACCTTGCGGCAAAAGTCCGATGACGGAACACCATTGGTTAAATTGATTGAAAATTCAGATGCTATTCCGGGTATCAAGGTGGATACGGGCGCCAAGGACATGGCTGCATTTGCTGGAGAGAAAATAACTTCCGGGCTTGATGGCTTACGTGACCGCATGCAGGAATATTACCAGTTGGGTGCACGATTTGCCAAATGGCGGGCAGTTATTGAAATTGATGATGTTCGGCCCTCAAATGCCTGTGTCATTGCCAATTGTCATGCCTTGGCCCGCTATGCGGCGATCTGTCAGGAAGCGCAGATTGTTCCTATTGTTGAGCCAGAGGTTCTGATGGATGGTGGCCACAGCATTGACCGCTGTGCTGAGGTAACTATGGCCGCCTTAAAAACCCTGTTTATGGAATTGCACACACAAGGGGTTAAGCTGGAAGGAATTGTCCTAAAGCCCAATATGGCAATCTCAGGTAAAAAATGCGCGCATCAGGCTGGTGTCGAAGAAGTTGCCGAAAAAACCGTAGCCGTACTCAAAGCAAGTGTTCCAGCAGCAGTACCGGGTATCGCGTTCTTGTCAGGCGGCCAATCAGACCTGGAAGCTACAGCACATTTGAACGCGATGAACGCCGGATTTGATTTACCATGGAATTTAACGTTTTCTTATGGTCGTGCCCTGCAGGCAGCACCTTTGGCGGCATGGGCGGGCAGCAATATTGCCGCAGGACAGGCAGCATTTGCTCATCGGGCGAAGATGAATTCCCTGGCTTCTAAAGGTGAGTGGAATGAGGCCATGGAGGGATAATCCCCAATACCAATAGGCGCACTATGAGCACGCAGCTTTATTTGTTGACCCCGTCGGCAATTTCCGATCTGGAGGATTTTGCAGGAAAATTGCGTTCCGTGTGCTCGGCAGTGGAAATTGCCAGCTTGCAAATTCGTTTGAAAAACACCCAAAATGACGAGGTGCGCCGAGCTTTTGACACTCTGGCCCCGATTGCCCGTGAACATGGCGCAGTAGTGATCTTAAACGATGATCCGCATCTGGCACAGGAGTTGGGGGCAGACGGAGTGCATCTGGGTCAAAGCGATATGCCGGTAAAAGCCGCCAGAAAATTACTGGGCCCCGATATGGTGATCGGGGCCAGTGCTCATAATTCGCGGCATTTGGCCATGTGTGCTGCTGAGGATGGTGCTGATTATGTAGCCTTTGGCGCTTTTTTTCCTACTGCCACGAAAAAGACAGAATATGTGGCAAATGTGGATTTGCTTGGCTGGTGGACGGATTTATTTGAAGTTCCCTGTGTGGCCATTGGCGGAATTAAACCTGAGAATGCCGCTTTACTTGCGCAGGCTGGTGCAGATTTTGTGGCCGTTTGTTCAGGTGTATGGGACGGTCCACATGGACCGGTTTCGGCAGTACAGAAATTGGAAGCAGCTTTGAAAGTAACATGATAAGTCGTATAGTTTTTGTCCATATTGCTTTGCTTACTTGGGGTTTGGCTTACCCGGCATTGGCCCAGCAAGCCCCTGATCCTGCTCCGAATTCAGATTTTTCAGCAACAGAGTCGACACAGACAGATATTGCTATTGGGCAAACAGCACAGTCATCTGAGGACACAATTGCGCGGCAAAACCCGTTTGAGCTTGGGTTTTCCTTGCCCAGGTTTGCCGTTGATAACGGTGATCATACTACTCTTGAAGCTATCAAGGCATGGCAGGAACAGGATTATATCAAGGCCCGTGTACTTGCGGCCAGTGCAGGGGCTGAAGGAAATGGACAGGCACAAATGCTGTTTGCAATTTTGCTGGAGCAAGGCAAAGGCGGGCCAAGACAGCCGGAGAATGCGGTGGCTTGGTATATGGAAGCCGCAAATAATGGTCAAGCTGATGCCTGGCTGTCACTTGCACGGCTAGCGCTTGCAAACAGTGGGGGATTATCGGCTGGTGACGGCCGCAAGTTTTTGTTAAAAGCCGCCGAAAATAATATTTCTGAGGCATTTTTGGCTTTGGGTCGTGTATATGCCGCAGGAATAGGCGGTGCCCCTGATGAACAAGCTGCCGAGCGCTGGTTTCGCCAGGCGATTGCGGTCGGTATCAATCAGGGCCGTGTTGCGCTGGCAGATTTGCTTCTTACGCAGAACAAGGATGAGCAGGCCCTGGAGTTGTACAAAACTGCTGTATTTGGCGGATCTGTTGAAGCAGCCTATAAACTGGGTGTCTTGCAAACAGATCCGGATAGCCCGGTTTATGATCCTGATCAGGCAGGTAAGCAATTACAGGTGGCCGCAGATGCCGGAAACCCACGTGCCATGACCGCTTATGGTATATTTTTGGCTGGAGGTAATCCGCCATTACCGGCGCGGGCTGCGCGCTGGTTCCGCAAAGCAGCTTTGGCAGATGAGGCAGAAGGTCAGTATCTGTACGCCCTGTCTCTGGCCAAGGGCGAAGGGGTGGTGATGGATCGTGAGCTTGCATATGAATGGGCGTTGCGAGCCAGCAATAATGATCCATCTCAGGATGAATATCACAAGCTGGCAGAGCTGTTACGGCTGGAATTATCTCCTGCGGTTCGGGATCTGATATTCGCCAGAGCACAAATGCCACTGATGATCATGACCAAAGCGCCAGCGAAACAGTTGACCGATTGATGGCCACGGCATAGATGAGTGCCAAACAAGTTTATCAAGGAATGGCAGGCCATGAAAATAAATGGAAATGAAATCCGTCCGGGAAATGTAATTGATCATCAAAACTCATTGTGGCTGGCTGTAAAATGCAATGCTGTAAAGCCGGGAAAAGGCGGGGCATTTAATCAGGTGGAGTTAAAAAACCTGCTAAATGGCAGCAAGTTAAACGAGCGCTTTCGTGCCTCGGAGAAGGTTGAAAAAGTTCGGCTTGAACAAAAGCCACACACTTATCTGTTCGATAATGGCGATACCCTAGCCTTTATGGATTGCGAGACTTTCGAACAGGTAGAGTTAATGAAAGAGTTTGTTGGTGATGCCGCTGCCTATTTGCAGGATGGCATGGAGGTTTCCATCGAATTTTACGAGGAGCGGCCTATTTCGCTGGATATGCCTGATCAGGTAATCTTAACAGTTACCGATACCGAGCCGGTGGTAAAGGGGCAGACTGCAGCCAATTCATTCAAGCCTGCCATATTGGAAAACGGGGTTCGTACACAAGTGCCGCCATTTATCGAAGTTGATGAAAAAGTGGTGATCTCTACTGGTGATGGATCCTATGTAAAGCGTGCTGACTGATTGTTCTGGCCTGTAAAAGGATTTTACCATGGTAACCGCTTCTGGCTTGCACAATATTATGATGGGTGCTGCGCGCACAGCCGCCAGAGTTCTAAATCGAGATTTTGGCGAGGTTGAGCATTTACAGGTTTCTAAAAAAGGCCCGGCGGACTTTGTAAGTGCTGCTGATAAAAAGGCCGAAGAAATTCTTGTGGAAGAACTCATCGCATCACGCCCAGGATATGGCTTTTTACTTGAAGAAGGCGATGAAATAAAGGGTACTGATCCATCACACCGCTTTATTATCGATCCGCTGGACGGCACCACAAATTTTTTGCACGCAATTCCACACTTTAGCATTTCCATTGCTCTTGAACGCAATGGTGAATTGGTCGCCGGGGTGATTTATGATCCAATCCGCGATGAAATGTTTCGTGCCGAAAAAGGCAAGGGCGCGTTTCTGAATGATCGCAGAATCCGGGTTTCTGCACGCAAGGCTCTTGATTCATCTCTACTGGCTACAGGTATTCCGTTTAAGGGAAAACCCGGCCACGGGCAATTCCTGAAAGAACTTCATAGAATTAGCCAACAGGTGTCTGGCGTAAGGCGCCTTGGCTCGGCTGCCTTGGATATGGCGTGGCTGGCGGCGGGCCGCTATGATGGATATTGGGAGCGTAATCTTAATTTATGGGATATTGCTGCCGGGATTGTTCTGGTGCGCGAAGCTGGCGGCTTGGTCACCAATATGGATGGGGGGGTAGAGATAGACGGCAGTTCAATCATTGCTGCTACCCCAAAACTGTATGAGCCCATTAAAACTGAACTGGACAAGGTAAAGCCATAATAGCTATGTGCCTCATGTATCTTCGATGGTCACAAGCACTCATAAAGTGCTGTGGTCAGACGGGCCGCACGTAAATCTTTGACAAGCTCACTATCTTGTTTGGTTGTGACATAACCAAAAGCAAGACGCTTATCTGGATCAGCAAACAATACTGAGCCACCAAACCCCGTATGACCAACCGTATGATCCCCCGGGCCGTACACATGGCGCATTGGTGTATTTCTAATCAGCCCTGCCCCAAAACTAAGATCATGGGGCAGCACCCTGTCCATGCCTGCTACCCGCTCTTTCATGGCTTCGGCTCTTACTTTCTTCGGTAATATAAACCTCTTACCCAAATGGCCATCACCAGCCAAAATTGTCATGAGTTTTGCCATTGCCTTGGCCGTGCCATGCCCATTAGCCGATGGAATTTCCATACGTCGCCATGCGGCACCTCCTTTTCGCCCCGGTGACGACCATGGCTTCATAAAGGCCAGTTTTTGAATTTCATTCACATTGGCAAACCCGGCAGGAATTTTTGTGGGTTTGGATGTTTGCGCCACTCTATGGTGTTGTTCATCGGGCAAGCCAATCCAAAAATCAATGTCTTCGGGTACACAAAATTCCTCGCGCAAAATACTACCAATCGTGCGGCCAGTGGCCCTAATAACAATTTCTCCGGCCAGATAACCCCATGTCACCGGATGATAGCCAGAGCCATCACCCAATTCCCATAATGGTTTCATGGCAGCAAGCCTTGCACAGGTTTTATCCCAGTCAAACCAGTCTTCTGGTTCCCATGATGCTTCGATGGCGCTTAAACCGGCTTGATGGGAAAGAACTTCACCCACGCTGATATTGGCTTTGCCATTTTGTGCAAATTCCGGCCAGATATCTGAGACCTTTTGCGAATAGGACAGTTTGCCCTGTGCCACCACCCAGGCAATTACCAAAGCCGATACCGCCTTGGAACAGGAAAACACCGGCACCAGACTATTGGGAACCATTGGCGTATCACAGGCCCGGTCAGACCAGCCGCCTATCAGATCAATAACCAACTCGCCGTCCTGATAAACCGCAAGAGCGCCGCCGCGCTCCAGCCCTTCAGCAAAAAGCGAAACAAACTCATCACGCACCGGCTCAAAACCGGCGGCAATGGCACCTGTAAGAGGAAGATCGTTTTTCATAAATACCTTGTGCAAAACAAAACCCCGGCATGCAAGAGCCGGGGCAGTTCAGAGATCAAAAAAGTAAGACACCTGCTAAAACTTGAAACGCCCACGCAAGGTAACCGGAACACTGATATTTTGGGAATTGCTCCGGCTTTCCTGCCAGCCAATTGCGGTTAGCGTACCATCACCAGCCTTCAGCTCACCAGTATATCGTAGTCCGGTTTCAAGCCCCAGGGCAAAATTACGTGAGGCCCGCCATTCAGCGCCAACCATGACTTGCGCGGTTGGCACAATTGAATCATCATACCATTCAGCATTGAAATTTGTTGGCTGTCCAATACTGGCAAAGCCTGCAGATGACAGCGCGGCGCCTGTGCTTTCTACATGCTGAATACCTAAATCGGCGCTAACATACGGGCTGACCGATGGGCTTAACAAATGGGCAAATGTGCGATTCCTAAAATATTTGCGCACGCCAATTTGCGCGCCATAGGTTTCCAGATCATCAAATTGGGCTGTTACAACATCAGTGCCGTTAATCATGCCAACATCGACAGATTTTCCTTCGGCTTTGGAATAATTGGCACTGGCTGTAAGCTCCACCGTATTGCTGAGCGCATAAGAAGCTCCCAATTGATATTTTGTGGCCTGACCATAGGCATCATTATAGCTGGTAGACCTTAGTTCAGCAGTTCCGCTATTATCAAAATCGGTTGTTATAACATCACCATCAATGCTTGGATCAACGCCAATGGCCATTTCAAGATTCATCCGCTGGCCGATGGGCCGCTGCTGTGACTGGCCATATCCGCCACCCCAGTTTCCGATCCAGGAACACCCTGACAACAGGGCGGCAGATGCAACAATAAGAGCAAGGCGTATCACTTGGATTCTCCAGTTTTCATCGTCAACAATCGGGCATCGAATCGTTCTTCTAAAACCCTCATTCCATAAAGCACTTTATTCCTTTAAGGATTGTTAACCATAATTAGAATCACCCGGAGCAGATAAGTGCAGAAAATTCTTATAGTAATTATTGGCGGTATTTTGGGAAGTTTAATACTGCCCGTTTCCACCCTAGCTCAATCAAACAACAGCATATCTTCTGAACAATTAACCCAATTGATTGATGAGGTTGAAGCATTTGACCTGGCCAGTGATCCCATAACTGCCGGTCGCAAGGGTGATATGGAGGCTTTGCGTAAAATGCCGGACGTATCGCAAAAAACCATCGCCGCCAGATCCTTGCAAAACAAAAAATATTTAACTCGCATAAATATGATTCTGGAGCAGGAATTATCGGATTCTGACCGTATAAATGCTGATTTACTACACTATGCTTTGGCCAACCGTGTAGCACGAGCAGAATTTGATACCGCTGCCCTGCCGTTTACCAATGATAGCGGCTTTCATACCAGCCTTGACTTTATTGCCAGAACCACACGGGTAACATCGCTGGATGAGGGTGAGGCGTGGGTTGCAAGACTGCACGACGTGCCCCGGTTTTTAGCAGAGCATCGCAGCAATATTTCACGCGGTATTAAATCCGGGTTTTCCCAGCCTAAGCTGGTAGTAAAGGGAGTGCTTGCTACGCTGGAGGCGCAATTGGGTGATGATGCCCTGCTAAACAGCCTGCTGGCCCCATTGGATAGCCTGCCAGCCAGTACCGACAATGCCACCAAGGAACAATTACAGCAGCAAGTAAAAATAGCCTTTAACGAGGCTGTATTTCCGGCAATGCAGGAAACTCTGAACTTCATGCGTGATGAGGTTTTGCCTGCTGCACGCAACAGTATTGGCATTTCAGAAGTGCCCAATGGCCGTGATTACTATGAAGTATTGGTAAAAGCCTTCACCACCACCGACATGAACGCAGCACAAGTGCACGAGCTTGGACTTTCAGAAGTAAAAAGAATTCGCGCCGAAATGGAGCAGGTCATAGCTGACACCGGATTTGAAGGAGATTTTGCCGATTTTTTACATTTCTTGCGCACCGATCCACAATTTTATGCCAAAAGCGAAACAGAATTGCTAATGCGTGCCAGCTATATTTCCAAACAGGCCGATGATAACATGCCCCGGTTTTTCGGAATATTGCCACGCCTGCCCTATGGGGTGCGCCCGGTGCCAGCTAATATTGCGCCTAATTACACCACCGCCAGATATTGGCCCGGGGACCTTAAACAGGGCAGAGCCGGTGGTTATATGGTCAACACCTATGATCTTAAATCTCGACCTCTATATGAATTGCCCGCACTAAGTGTGCACGAAGCGGTTCCTGGTCATCATCATCAGATAGCACTTGCCCAAGAGCTAACCGATGTGCCGGAATTTCGCACCAAGCTATACATAACCGCCTTTGGTGAAGGCTGGGGCCTATACACGGAAAAACTGGCAGTAGAAATGGGTTTGTACAAAAGCCCATACGAACACTTTGGGCGGCTTACTTACGAAATGTGGCGGGCATGTCGGTTGGTCATGGATACAGGCATCCATGCTTTTGGTTGGACAAGGGAACAAGCCAAAACATGCCTGAGCGAAAACTCGGCACTGGCATTACACAATATAGAAACCGAAACTGACCGCTATATTTCATGGCCCGGACAGGCTTTGGGCTATAAAATTGGTGAATTGACCATTTGGCGCCTGCGCCGCAAGGCCGAGGCTGAATTGGGAGACGAGTTTGACATACGCGACTTTCATGATGAAATACTAAAAGATGGTGCCATGACCATGGCCATGCTGGAAAACAAGATCGAAAAATGGATCAAGCGGGTGAAGGAAAAGCAAGCCGCAAACTCAAACTAAAATAATTGCAGGTCAGTCAAACACCGCATGCAATGTTTCTCTGACCTGCTTTTGCGGCTATTTTAGCACTTGTTTTAACGCGCCAAGGCATTTGTCGATATTGGCATCTGATGCACTGGCTCCCATCAGGCCAATACGCCAGACCTTGCCGGCCAAAGCTCCAAGCCCGGCCCCGATCTCGATATTATGCTGTTGTAATAACTGCCTGCGAATGGCTGCTTCATCAGTGACAAAGCCTGGGAATTTCACTGCGTTTAACTGCGGCAGACGATATGGCTCTTTTACGACGAATCCCAGCCCAAGTTCTTCCAGTCCGGATTTTAATTTCAGGTGCATTTTCCCATGCCTTGCCCATGCGTTTTGCAAACCTTCCTCGTGCAGCATTACCAGACTTTCGTGCAAACCATACATGGCATTAACCGGCGCAGTATGGTGATAGGTTCTGGCACCATCGCCCTGCCAATAAGCCATCACCAATGACAGATCAAGAAACCATGACCGGACTTTGGTTTTGCGGTTCATTATCTTTTGTGCGGCGGCATCAGAAAAGCTGACCGGAGATAATCCCGGCGGGCAGGATAGACATTTTTGTGAACCGGAATAAACCGCATCAATACCCCATTCATCAACCAATAGCTCAATACCGCCCAGCGAAGTTACCGCATCAACCAGTGATAATGCTCCATGTTCCCGGGCAAGAGCGCAAAGCGCCCTGGCATCAGAACGAACACCGGTTGAGGTTTCAGCATGAACAAATGCCAATATTCTGGCTTTGGGGTGGGCAAGAAATGCGTCCTCGACCTTTTGCAAGCAAACCGGGCTGCCCCACGCATCTTCAACCAGTATGGCTTTGCCACCCATACGTTCGATGTTTTCCTTCATCCGGCCACCAAATACACCATTGATGCAGACTATAACTTCATCACCCGGCTCTACCAAATTGGCAAAGCAGCATTCCATACCTGCAGAACCAGGTGCGGAAACTGGAAACGTCAAGGCATTATCCGTGCAAAATGCCTGGCGCAGCATGGCTTTTAGTTCATCCATCATCTCTATAAAGACAGGATCAAGATGACCAATGGTGGGCTGTGCCATTGCCTGCAATATGCGCTCTGGCACATCAGAGGGCCCTGGGCCCATCAGTGTCCGTACTGGAGGGTGAAAACTTTGCATCAAAATCACCTTTGTTCTTCAAAAACCGATGGGTCACTTGTATGAGTGCTGTCTTGTTTTGGCAATTGGCCAAAACACATAACGGGAAATGATATGGCTGCTTTGCTTGCCAGCTTGCAAAATGTTCACCTTACCTATGGTCAGGCCCCGCTATTGGCTGGCGCCAACATGATGATCGGCAAGGGTGCCCGCATTGCTCTGGTTGGCCGCAATGGCTCTGGCAAGTCGACCTTACTGAAGATACTGGCCGGTTTGGTGGAACTGGACGAAGGCACCAGATTCATCAATCCTTCAGCAACGGTTCGATATTTGGATCAGGAACCTGATCCATCAGGCTTTGACAGTATTGGAGATTATGCTGCTTCACAATTAACAGCCGAAGATGAAAGCTGGAAATCGGACGCTTTATTGTGGGAGATGGGCGTTGACCCGGCTTCTGATCCAAAAATTTTATCCGGAGGTGAAGTGCGCCGCGCGGCTCTTGTGCGTGCCATAGCTTCGGGACCTGACTTGTTGTTACTTGATGAGCCGACCAATCATCTTGACCTGCCTGCTATTGAATGGCTTGAGAATTTTTTGGCAGCGCAGAAATCGGCTATGGTGATTATTAGCCATGACAGGGCCTTTGCTTCGCGTTTATCAACTTCGTGCGTGTGGGTTGATCGCGGCCAGACCAGAGAGTTCTCCAAAGGATTTGCCGGTTTTGAAGACTGGCGCGACAAAGTTTTGGCCGAAGAGGAACTGGATCAGCATAAACTGGCGCGCAAAATTGTCCGTGAAGAGCACTGGCTTCGCTATGGGGTGACCGCGCGGCGCAAACGCAATCAGCGCCGACTTGCAGATCTGCATGCTTTGCGCGCCCAAAAACGCAATTATCAAGGCCCGCAAGGACAGGTAAAGCTGGAAGCCGGGATTGCTGAAAAATCCGGCAAACAAGTAATTGAAGCTAAAAACCTGAATAAATCCTATGGAGACATATGTCCTGTCCGGGATTTTTCGATTCGCATCCAGGCCAAGGACCGTATTGGCATAGTTGGCCCCAATGGTGCCGGCAAATCCACCTTGCTGAATCTGCTAACCGGGATGTTACAACCCGATTCAGGTACTGTGAAATCAGGCGCAAACCTACATATAGCTACGCTGGACCAACGCCGCACGGTGCTGAACCCTGATTGGACACTCGCCGAGGCTTTGGTCAATTCAGGATCAGATCATGTTGAGATAAATGGTAGAATAAAACATGTTCACGCCTATATGAAGGACTTTTTGTTTGCTCCTCATCAGGCCAGAACCAAAGTCAAGGTTTTATCCGGTGGTGAAAAGGCCAGGATTATGCTGGCCAGGGCTTTTGCGCTACCATCGAATTTTCTGGTACTTGATGAGCCAACAAATGATCTGGATCTGGAGACTCTGGATTTATTGCAGGCAATGCTATCTGAATATCCCGGAACCGTATTACTGGTTAGCCATGACCGAGACTTTCTGGATCGGGTTGTTACCAGCACCATTGCATTTGAGGGAAATGGTAAATGGCATGTGCATCCAGGTGGCTATTCTGATATTCCAAGGCCGCAAGTGCAAATCAATGAAACTAGGCCCGCAAAACCTAAGAACAAACCAGCAATTGCAAAGCCAAAACAACAGGGCTTTTTGAGTTTTAAGGACAAGCACGCCTTAAAAACCCTGCCCGCAACAATTGCAAAACTTGAAACAGAAATATCCGATTTGCAAAATAAACTGGCTGATCCCGATTTATATCAGCAAGACCCGGAAGGGTTTAACGCTTTAAGCATGCAACTGGAAAAGCAATCTAACAAGCTGCAGCAATGTGAAGAACAATGGCTGGAGCTGGAAATGTTGCGTGAAACCTTGCAAAACTCATAAATCAGCATAAAAAAAGGCCGGGTCACTTGATGTGCACCCGGCCCTAAAGTCTTCGCATCAGCCTCACAAGGGGGAGGAGGAGGCCAGCGGTAAATTTCCGTTCCGTTCGATAGGGGGTCGGGGAAACGGGCCGAAGCCACTAAAAGCAGCTTCAAAAGACATATAGGGAAGCTAATCCTGACTTGCTAGGTGCGAAATAGAGTAGCTGCTATGCAAAAATGCATATGTGGTGATTGGTTAATTTTGGCCTCAAGCTCTGCTTGCACGCATTTGTCGGGTGAGAAAATCACTAAAGGCCTGTATGCGTTTGGAGCGTCGTAATTCTTCCGGGTAGGCAAAATAAATATCAAAGCCTGGGCCGCGGGCCTCAGGGAGCACCCGGATTAAAGCGGGATTGTCGGCTGCCACATAATCGGGCAGTCCGGCAATTCCTGCGCCGGATTGTACGGCCTTCATAAGCGCATACACATTGTCTATGGTCATTGTGGGTTCGCGCAATTGGCCGTCTTTTCTGCCCAAATGCTGAAGCCAGTCAACATCGCTCATTGCCCCGGTAGCGCCATATAAAATAATGGCGTGATCGTCCAAAGCATCAATATCTGCAGGCGCCCCATGCTTGGCGATATAGGAGGTGGAGGCATAGAGACTTTGACTGAAGGTGAATAATTTGCGCTGGATTAAATTGGGCTGGGTAGGTCTTCCAAGTCTAATTGCGCAATCTGCTTCAAGTTTGGTCAGGTCCACCAGATTATCTGTTATCATCAGGTGCAGCAGAATATCGGGATAGTTTTCCTCAAAGTGCACAAGCCGTGGCGTTAACCAGATCGAACCAAAGGCCACAGGAGCCGTAACCCGCAATGGCCCAAAGGGCTTGTCACGGCTATCGCGTAATAATGCCTCGGCCAGCAACACCCTTTCGGTCATACCATCAGTAGTACGGCGTAATATCTGACCAGGTTCAGTTAGTCGCAATCCTCTGGCATGGCGTTGAAACAGGGATATCCCAAGATCATCCTCCAGAGTTGATATTTGCCGTGAAACCGCAGATTGAGAAATTCCCAGCCGTTCAGCCGCCGCCGTTAACGAGCCGGTTTTTGCCGCTGCATGAAATGTCTTTAGCTTGTCCCAATCCATGTTTGCAAGGTGGATAATCCTGTGGTTCAGGTCAAGGGTTGTGTGAAAGCTGTTTTGAAAAAACAAACTATCAAGGGCAAACCTGCCAGACCAGAGCCCCCAAACCTTCAGCGTGTCATATTTGTTAATTTTATGTTATGGTGGTTCACAATCACTATGACAGGTATGTTCTTTACCGGGAGGAAACCAAAGATGTTTCGTATCATTCTTATTGTTTCAGGTTCCTTATGATTTTTATTAATGGCTAAGCTGGTTCAGGCGCAAGGCAATAACAAATGCTTCAATGCCGTACAAGATCGTATTGCATGGAATGAGGCAGGCAACACATCCTGGAGCCCTGCCAATATCAATAATTTGTGCAAAGGAGCCGAAAATAGCGTCGAGCCGGGAAGATGTTTTGAAACTGTGATGCAGCGAAGAGTAAGTCATGGTGAGGGGTATCAATGGAGCTGGAGCGAGGCCACGGAACTGTGCCGGGGGACTCGTAATTCTGCCGAAACAATTAGTTGTTTCAAAAAGAAAATAGGTCAAGGCGTTTCATTTGCCCGGGCCAGAGCGGCCTGCCAGTGGAAAAAGCACAGCACCAACGCCCTCAAAGCCGCCAGTGGCACGAATGACATCAGTGCCAGCGGTCGTACCTCAAGCCGCTGGGGGATTAACCCCTACAGCCCAATCAAATCGCAGGTTCAGATTACCGCCATCGGTTATGCGCGCCAATAAGTGGCAGCCTATTACTTTCTTTGAGCGCAACCGCAGTACAACAAACGGCACCCGTCCCTTACGCTGGACAATTGAGGAAAAAGGAACATTCGTCTTGTCAGGGTTTCATTTTCGCTTTGATAATGGTGATCACAAGATCAAAACCATTGGTGTAATGCCTGGCAGAAACTATGTTCAGTTTACTTATGCTGATGGAAATGGTGATGACCCATTTACCGCAAGGGTACAATTCATAAAGCCAACAGGTGCTGATTTGCAGGTTATTGCCCTAAACTCCAAAGATCAATTTGGCGCCCCTGCCTATAATTGTAACACTACGGTAAGCTGCTCGTGGATAATTGGTACAGATCGTGGTGTGCCGAACAGGTTTGTGCCCATTTTATCAGGTTTTTATTTTGAGCAGCAGGCTGCAGATGCCAATATAGGAGGTATTTCTGCGGGCTGGTATGAGCGAATGCAAGATGCCGAGGGCGGTTTTCAGGCACTGATGACAGATGATGGCGGCTGGGATTTGATGCAAGGTGACCGACAATCACGAAATACTCTTTTTCGTGGAGCAGTAACCCTGGTTCCAAGCGATAAAATTGAGCGCTGTGCAAATATCTCACGGCGTTGGTGGGGAGACAATACAAACCGGCCCTCGGCCAGAGGCTATGATAGTGTCCGCCTGGCACCAAACAAGCGCTTTGTCTTGCAGCGTGTCAGCTTTGGTTTTGCTGATGACAACTTCCTGGAACAGATAGGCGTGCAATATTTTAGTGATGGAGAATTGCTCGTACACTTCAAAGATAATAATCGTGATGATTATTATTGGTGGAATATCGGCTATTGTTACTTAAAGGAATAGGGGCCAGCCCAATTATCGGAGCAGCGGTCTTTCTTGCCCGATAACTTATGTTGGTAATATGCGTTATGGGTGTTTTACAAAAAGAAAGTGCTGTTGGTGATTTCCTGAGTAAGGGATATATCGCCGAAAATACGGCAGATATGCAAAACCTTTGCGTTGGCATATATCGTGCCTTGAGTGATGGCTCGCCAGTTACTGTTGCCAGAATCTCGCAAATCATTGATAAAAACATCAAACAAACCAAGGAATTGCTTTCCAAGCTTCCACCTTCTGCAGTTCAATATGATTCTGATGGGTCTATTACCGCTTTCATCGGGTTAAGTCTTGCACCGACCTCTCATAAATTTCTGCTGGAAGAAAGCATGCTCTATACATGGTGTGTTTTTGATGGATTATTTCTTCCGGGAATTCTTGGTAAAGGCGCAAATATCATTACGCATTGCCCGGCAACGAATGAGGAGCTATCTGTCCAGCTCTCCTCTGAACAGCTTGTTTCCTGTAGACCAGATACCGTTGTTATGTCTGTGGTTACGCCAGAGATCACAGTTTGCCACAGCAATTTGCGTGGCGAGTTTTGTCAGCATGTGAGCTTTTTTCGGGACGAAAACAGTTTTCGATCATGGGCGAAAGCCAAGAACGGCGTGGATATGATCGGGATTAAAGAGGCTTACATTCTGGCGCAACAGCAGAACAAGGCCCGCTATAAAGATCTGTCTTGGGGTTAAAATTATGGCTCCGGGTTTACCTGTAATGCCTGTCCTTCGCGTCTGGGGTCGGCTCCTCCAAGCAGGCTTCCATCGGGAAGGATCTGGATTACATGCAGGCCGGAATTTTCCCCGGCTGTTGGTTTTATAACATGACCCATATTCTCTAGCGCCGGAATCAGTGCCGGATCAAGATTTAACGAGCCGATGCGGGTTATATCGCCGCGGGCAATTACATTGGGCAGGGCAACGGCCTGTTGCGGAGTCAAATCCCAATCCAGAACGCCAACCAGAGTTTTTGCAGTATAGGCAATAATTGAATTACCGCCAGGTGATCCAGTGATTAAAACCGGCTTTTTGTGCTCATTAAGTACAATGGTCGGCGACATGGAAGAGCGTGGACGTTTACCCGGCGCCGGTGCATTAGCAAGTTCAACCCCATGCTCATCTACCGGATTACGGGCAAAGTCAGTCAATTGGTTGTTTAGCAAAAAACCACCGACAAAGCGCTTATTGCCAAATAATGATTCCACCGTCGTCGTCATGGATACGGCATTTCCCCACTTATCAACAATTGAAAAATGCGTGGTGCCTTCTGGCTCTTGTGTGTTGTCACGGCCAAAAGCCATTCCGTCGGGGTTTCCGGCTTTGGCATGTTTCATTGCCATTTCTGGCGATATCAGCTTTGCTCGTTCAGCAAGGTATTTTGCATCAAGCAAGCCCTCAAGAGGCACATCAACAAAACTATCATCTGCTATGAATTTATCTCTGTCCGCATAGGCCAGCCGCTGCGCTTCAATGAACAAATGCCAATTGGCCGGATCATTTGCTCCATCCTCAGAAAACGTAAAATGTGACAGTATTCCCAGAATAGAATTGATCGCATGCCCACCAGAGGACGGCGGAGGGGCGCTGCAAACCTGTACTTTGCGATAGGGCCTGCAAACCGGATCCCGTTCTCTTGGCTGATAGTTTTTTAGATCCTGCAGGCTTAAAGATCCGGGGCGCGAGCCAATGGAAACTGCTGCTACGATTTTATGTGCCAGTTCACCCTCAAGCAGGGCTCTTGGGTTTTCGGACAATTGTCGCAAGCTCTGAGCATAGGCCGGGTTTTTGAGTAAAAAGCCTTCTGGCAAGGGTGATCCATTTGGCAAAAAGAAATAATTGCCAGCCCCGGCATTGTTATCCAGAGCCAGGCGATGACCATAATTTTCCAGCAAAAACGCCAAACGGGGAGAAACTTCAAAACCATTTTCTGCCAGTTCTATCGCCGGATTAAACAGTCCGGCCCAATCCAGTTTTCCGTATTTCTCCTGCGCCATGCCAAGCATGGCCATGGCCCCTGGAACGCCAACAGCATAACCTGAATTTACTGCATCCACATAGCCCAAAGGCTTGCCATCATCATCTAAAAACATATCTGATGAAGCGCCAGATGGCGCGGTTTCCCTACCATCAAAAACCCGTAATTTCCCGGTTGTGGCATCATAAACCAGCATAAAGGCGCCGCCGCCAAGACCTGAGCTTTGCGGCTCAACCAGACCAAGTACAGTTTGTACGGCTACTGCAGCATCAACGGCGCTACCGCCTTCTTGCAGAATTTTGATACCGGCACGAACTGCATGAGGATTAGCAGCAGCGACCATTGCCGGGCCTGTGCCCCCGCTTATCTGCTTTGGCGCAGGCTGTGCAGCGCATGCCGCAAGTACCAGAACAAGTGTGGCGGTTACAATTGGATATAACCATCGAAGTGGAAACTGGATCATATTGCTCTCCTACTGTGGTTATAACCCTGCCCGATAATTTGTAAATACAGTAAAATAAATTGACAATGGTAAAATTTGCAATAAATTTTCCTGAAACCCTACTAATAATCAGGAAATATAACGGAATGGACGCCATAGACAGGAAAATACTTAATATTATACAGCAAAGTGGCCGCAAGTCCTGTGCCGAAATAGCAAATACGGTCAAGGTTTCAGTTTCCACTGTTAATGAGAGAATTCGCAAACTGGAGCGGGCAGAAAAAATAACTGCCTGGCGGGCAATACTTGATCCAAAACAGGTGGGGCTGGATTTGTGTGCCTTTATTTTTCTGGATATGGCCCATGAGCATGAACAGGAAAATTGCAACAAGCTTGCCGCTTTGCCAGAGGTGCAGGAACTGCACCATATAAGCGGCGAGCATTCCTACCTGCTAAAGGTGCGCGTAGCTGATACGTCCGCCCTGCAGCAACTGTTACAGCAATATATCAAGCCATTGTGCGGCCCCGGCGGTACGACTTCAATGGTAGTCTTAAGTACGGAAAAAGAAACTTCTGAAATGATGGTGTCATAATGCGGGATCAGGATAAAACCGACGGTAGGATAAGCCGTTCTGAAGAAGATATGGGACACAAAATATGGTCGGCATTACAATCATACCGGCTGGCGAGTGAACAGGAAGAAACTCCGGCATTATTGCAACAAAACGCCACCTTCCTTGCCAGTGAAATGAAGCTTGAAGACTGGGTACGAAATGGCGGTATGAGCCAGGATAATTTTACCGAATTCTTGCAGCCATATTTGCAGCACAGTAATCATCTGCATCATCCGGGATTTCTTGGCCATCAGGTCGCGGTGCCGCATATTGGTTCCTCAATTGCCGATATGGTGCATGGAGTTATCAACAATCCGATGGCGGTTTATGAGATGGGCCCGACAGCCGCAGTCATTGAACGTGTGGTGATCAATTGGATGCTGGAGAAAATTGGTTGGCGCTCCTTTCGTAAAATAACGGATTTTACCTCATATTCGGGTCAGCCGGGTGGAGTTTTGACCCATGGTGGCTCACTGGCCAATTTAACAGCGGTGCTGGCCGCACGGGCCGCTTTTTCGCCAGAAGCATGGGACAAAGGCACTCCGGGCGATCTGGCATTGATCACGCCACAGTCCAGTCATTACTCAATGGCCCGCGCCGCCAGTATTGCCGGAATTGGATCGCAGGCGATTTTTCCGGCTTTGGTGGATGAGCTGGGTGTGCTGCGCCCGGAGCGGCTGGAGCAGGTTCGGGCGGAGGCCGTTGATCAGGGAAGATCCGTATTCATGGTTTCTGCCAATGCCTGCGCCACTGTAACCGGATTATATGATCCCATAGATGAAATAGCAGATTTTTGTCAGAATTACGGGATATGGCTGCATATTGATGGCGCTCACGGGGCAAGTGCCTTGGCATCTGATAAAGAGCGGCATTTATTAAAAGGAGTGCACCGCGCAGATTCAATTATCTGGGATGCTCACAAAATGTTGCGTACTTCGGCCCTGTGCGCCGGGATATTATTTCGTCAGCAAAAACATCTGGCGCAGATATTTTCCCAGGAAGAAGACTATATCTCCTTTGGAAACACTGACTATGGCTTTGATATGGGCGAGTTTACAGTTGAATGTACCAAGGCCCATCTGGGAACCAAGATGTTCTGGGTTCTGGCGATGGAAGGCGAAGCTGAAATTGGCAAATTCATTGAAAAGCAATATTCAGACACCAAAGAATTTTATCATCTAATTAATTCAGAGCCGGATTTTGAGTGCCCATATCTGCCGCAATCCAACATTTTGTGTTTCAGATATCTGCCTTTGCCCCATAACAAACAGGTTTGCTTGCGTAAAAAAATACTGGAGCAGGGCAATTTCTATATCACCAGCGCCAGTATCGGGGATAAGTCCTATTTACGACTGGTGGTAATGAACCCCTTAACGAGAAAAGAGACTGTTTACGGCTTATTGCGCGAGATAAGGAAAACGGCAGAATCAGTCAATTAGCGCCTCACCTGACCTATAGCTCTTTTACATTATCATCTACTTTGCGCTCTATCAGCAAGCGGCGTGGGTCGAGCAAGATGTATTTTGGCTTTTGCTTCATATCGAACGAAAACCGGGTTTCTAGCTGATTTACCCGAACCCGCTCTAACCTTATCCACTCATCACCCCAGGTGTCTTTCGGATCTTTATCGTAAAACCCTATCTCCACCCATTCGTTTAATTCCTCATCATCTATTTTCGTCACGGAAGTTTCTTTTCCGGTTTCCTCCGAGGCAATTTTCTTGTCAACAAATGCTGTAAAACTGACATTGTAATCACCCTTTGCATTCTCGGTCACCGAAACATCATCGGCAATTTTCAAATCCCAAAAAGTGATGCGATTCCAATAATCAGTAATTAAAAGCTGCATGTCCTCAGGGGCCGCTGCACGCAAATGCTCCACTAATTGCAAGGTTGTTGGATAAGGAGGTCCCTTTGAGCCATACTCCTCCAGGAAACTGCGAATGGCTGCTTGCATTTTTTCTTCGGTCATATTCTGTTTCAGACCCCAGAACACCCAACTGGCTTTATTGTAATTAAGATATCCCTGCTGATCTGCCTTGGCCAAAGGTGGCTCATCCTCACGATCAGTGGCACGACCGGTTAAATAAGTCTGAATAGCACGCGCTTCTAACACTTTGCGCGCTTTTTGCCATCCAAGCTTGGCTTCATAAGCTGTCATGGCGGCATTTTCCGTCAAACCTTCGGAAAGAACGTTAAAACCCTTGGTGTTGGCAGGCATTATCTGATGCCCAAACCATTGGTGCCCAATTTCATGCATGGTTACATAGGTGGCCAGATCAATCTTCTGGTTATCGTCTGGATCACCAGAATCCATCACAAAGCCAATTCTTTCGGAAAATGGAATAGTGCCAGCAAAAGACTGGGCGAATCTGCGATATGGGAACTCCATAATCCGCACCTGATTATACTGATAGGGGCCAAATAGTTCAGTGAATGTCTGCAATGAATCCTTCATTGCGTCCAGCATTAGATCCACGTTGTAATTATGGGGTTTGTGATAATAAATTGCCAATGGCACATCCCGGCCATGAGGATTGTTCCACACATCCCTTGCAACGGTAAAATCAGCAGAAAGAAATGAGAAGAAATTAGCAATCGGGCTTATTGCCTGATAGTCGCGACAGGCTTTGCCGTTCTCTTCATATTGACGGATCATTTTGCCGGTGCCAATGGGGATTTGCCCAATATCCGTACAGACCTTGGCCTTAAAATCAAGATAATCAGCATTACCCCCAAAAAAGTTGTTTTGCCGGGCAGCCATATCAGTGCGATCCGGGCGTTTCTCATATTCCGGAAGACCATATTTGCGGCGCTTGTCCTTGTTTACCATCCGCGCATCACGGATCCCCAATTGTGGCATAACCTCAAAATTATTCACAAAAGTTCCATTGCGTTCAATTGGTTGACTATTCCCAAGACTTGGCGCACGAATGAATATTTCAAAGTCCAGCTCTGTCGAGGCGCCCGGTGCCAAAGCTGTTTCAAACCGATATAAACGATAGCCAAAATCATTTATTTCACTGATATTTTCGCCTTCTAAAACCTGTTTTGCACCCTTCAACTCCAGCCGCCTTATATCCTCATCACGATCAGAAACCTTGCTGATATAGACCTGTTGCAATGGTTTGCCGGTAGTGTTTTCCAGCCTGTAGACACCCTTGAAAACCGCAGTGCGTTTTGAAGGGTTAAACACCGCCTCAACTTCCACTGAGCGGATTTTTGGTACCGGCTGCTTCCAAGCATCAGCAAACAATTTTTCCCATGCCACCTGCCGCAATTCATTTTGTTTTTCGGTACGGAAGTTATTTTCAATATTGTAGGCAGTGAAGATGAAGCCCCCGGAACCAATAAACCCGGACACGAAAATAGCGGCCATAACTGCTGAAACCGGCGTTATCCGCTTGTTCAAGACCTGTAGACGGCTCCACAAACCAGCCTCAGCGCCTCGCCGCCACAGCCAGATACTTATTACCATGAACAATCCGGCCAGCGACCCCCAATATAAACCAAACCAGCCATAGCTGATCAAAGAGGAAAACCCGTTCATCTCGGACCAAATACCAGCGCTTAATGCTCCATATTCCATCAAAGGGTGCACAAAAGGCATGAAGTTGATGCCAATAAAAAAGAAAATTACCAATGCCCCGGAAGCCAGCATGCCAATAACGCGATTGGGCATGAAGTTCTGAACAAACAGCACCAGAGCACAAAACAGTAACAGCCTCGGCCCCAGATTAACAAAAAACAGGCTAAGATAAGTGGCAAGATTTACTGGAATATCGCCTAATATGATTTGTGCAATTATCCCTGTAACTACAGCCGCTGCCAACAAAGTGGCAATCACCATAAACAATGCCAGCCATTTCCCAGCCAAAAGTGAGCCATTTCTTACGGCACTGGCATCAATAATTTCTGCAATCCCTGCGGTCTTGTCACGCCAGGTAATTTCACCACCAAAAAACACCATAATAATAAGCAGCGGGACAATCAGTGATCCGGCAATTGTCTGCGAAATAAGCGCACTGGTTGGCAAAGCCGGATTAGGATTAAAAATCATTTGCACATAAACAGAGAACGCAAATAACGCCAAAGCCAAAAGGGTTAAGATCACAAATGGAATACTGCGGATGGTGGTAAAATACTCATAGCTGAACCGCCTTTGCAAAGCCCAAAACCTGGCGCCAAAGCCATTATCTGGCATTACTGGCTGAATACGGCTTTCAATCGCAACTTCCTCATCATCTTCACGGTGATGCTTGCTGTTTGAACTTGCCATACCGCGCTTGAACAGGGAAAAGCCAACCACAAACAAGCCCACACCTATCGCCAGCCACAGCAAACGGTTTAGGCCGACAAGCCCCCAAAACGGTATCAATTGAGTATTTTGCTCTGCTGCCGGCCAAAACTCGGTAACCACACCCATTGCCGCCGAACCAAACGGATCGACAAGCGAAGTTACCAGATCGGGCGCATCTTGTGCTACAAACAGCGCCACCACAGTATTGATAATAAAGAACCCGACCGCACTTACATAGACCAAAGCCCGGTTGCGGGTAATAGCAGCAATGGCGGTAAAGGCGCCACTGACCCACAGAGTATTTACCGCAATAAAGACCAAAACCGGATGCAAAAAATAAAGCAGGTTAACCGGGCCTAATATTTCTTCGTCCACCCACGGCATAAACTGCCCGACAAACAAGCCAACCGGCATGGCGGAAATACATAAAAAAGTTACAATATATACCCCGGTCAACCGCGAAAGAGTCATGTCCCGGGTAGAAACAGGGGTGCTGTGAACCAGCTCCAGCGATTTATGTACCTGATCTCGCATGACACCGCTAACCACAAACACCGCACCAAAAAAGATAGCGGCCATGCTGAACCCTGATGTAATATCGGCAATTGCCAAAGAGCCATTGGCCTTGATTTTTTCTCCGGATTGGGTGCTGAAACTTACATCTGGCCAGGCAATAGTTGCAAAACCAAGCAAAAACATCAATGCAATAGTGACCCAAAACCCCACCTGTCTGGTGTGATATTTTACTTCAAACCCTATGAGCTGACCTAACATTATCTGCTCCTAAACCAGACGGTATAAATGAGCAAAATATGCATCTTCCAGATCAGGCTGCTCCATCTCAAACCCGCTTTCAGGTGCTTCATCAGCCAATATGCTTATAATTACGCCCCCCATTAAGAGCCGGGTTGAAAGCACCTGGTGGTTTTCCTTAAGGCGGTCAACATGCTGTTTATCAACCTGTTTGCGCCAAACCTTACCCTTGATCTTGTTTATTAAGCCTTCCGGGGCACCACGAGCAACTATTTCACCATCACCCATTATCGCCATATCCGGGCATAAATCCCGAACGTCATCCACAATGTGAGTAGAGAGAATAACAATCTTTCCCTCTCCTGCCTCAGACAAAAGATCAAGAAAGCGCTGCCGTTCGAACGGATCCAGACCAGCAGTTGGCTCATCAACAATAATTACTCCGGGATCACCCAGCAGGCTTTGCGCCACACCAAAGCGCTGCCTCATCCCACCGGAATAAGAAGCTACCGCCACTTTTCTCATCTTCCACAAATTTACTGCTCGCAGCAGGCTTTCGCACTGTTCCTTGCGGGCAACTTTGTTCGTAATTCCCTTTAGCACTGCCAGATGATCAAGCAGAGCCTCAGCACTGATCCGTGGATAAACCCCAAAGTCCTGTGGCAAATATCCAAGGGTCATGCGCATTTTCTGCGGCTCAGAGGTGATATCCACGCCATTGAACGTAATAGTTCCGTTATCCGGCTGTAACAGGGTTGCCAAATTGCGCATCAATGTGGATTTCCCGGCGCCATTTGGGCCAAGCAGGCCGAACATGCCCGGCGCAAGGTCCAGCGATACATTTTTTAACGCTTTGGTTTGTCCAAAGGATTTAGAAAGATTGGAAACACTTAACACAAGCAGGCCTCACTATTTTTCGAGCAGCAATCCAGAATATCAGTAAAGATTTATTGCTATACGATAATATACATATCGACAAGCGATAAAAATATTTTTGTTCTTGCAAATCGATAAAATACTGCTGGCGAGCCTGTATAAAATTATGGCACGACTTTCTTATGGATATTCGTGCATATGACAGCATAATTATCGGAGCCGGTGCCGCCGGCATGCATTGTGCGGCAATTGCTGCACAGCGCACCCGAAAAGTATTGCTGCTTGATCATGCAAAGGCTGCAGGAGAAAAGATCCGGATTTCCGGTGGTGGCCGCTGTAATTTTACCAATCTTTATTGCGGGCCGCAAAATTTTATCTCGCAAAACCCACATTTTTGCAAATCTGCTTTGGCGGGTTTTGGGCCACAAGACTTTATCAAATTGGTTGAACAATCTGATATAAGCTGGTTTGAGAAAACTCTAGGTCAATTGTTTTGCCAGCAGCATTCAGGGCAAATCGTACAAATGTTACTAAACAGATGCCTTGATAATGGTGTGGAATTACGTCTTCAAACCAAAATACTGGATGTAAAAAACAGCAAATCAGGTTTTAACCTATCTACCAGTATTGGCCACTTTAAGACCAAATCCCTCATTATTGCTACCGGTGCCCTTAGCATTCCCAAAATGGGCGCAACCGGCTTTGGCTATGACATAGCCCGGCAATTTGGATTAAACATAATTACACCAAGACCAGCTTTGGTGCCATTGCAGGTTTCACATGTGTTCAAACAGCCGGTTTCCCAACTGGCCGGATTAAGTCTTATAGCAGAGGTCTCATGCGGATCACACAGTTTCACCGAAGCTATACTATTCACCCATCGCGGAGTTTCCGGCCCGGCAATTTTGCAAATTTCCTCCTATTGGGCCAGTGAGCAAGCAATCACGGTAAATCTGGCACCGGGAGTGGACATGCTGTCCACGGCCAAAGCTGCCAGAACAAAACACCCCAAACAGTCACCAGCAAAATTTATGGCCGGTATTCTACCCAATAAACTGGCACAAATAATTGCTGCGACCATTTCCCATCAACGCCTTGCAGATATGTCTGACAATCACTTACAGCAGATGACAGATAAGGTGCAGCGCTGGAGTTTTGTCCCTGAGGGAACGTTGGGTTTTCGCATTGCCGAAGTAACGGCTGGCGGCGTTGACACCACGGAGCTGTCCTCTAAAACCATGGAAGCAAAATCAGTGCCTGGTCTTTATTTTATTGGTGAGGTGGTGGACGTTACCGGACATTTGGGTGGACATAATTTTCAATGGGCATGGGCCAGCGCCAACGCATGTGCCATGGCTCTTTGGAACTGAAAGTTCCTAAAACCAGAGCACCTTAAATACAAACAAGTGAATCAGGCGGCCTGTAAGCCGGGTTCTGTCATCCTGAACAGCTGTCAGGAGAGGTGATCATTCATCTAGGATGCCTGTTGCCAGACATCTCATGCAACCGACCCGAACAGCAGCGCAAAGACGCACATGTGCCATTCCTATTTGGTTTTGCTCCAGGTGGGGTTTACCATGCCTCGCTTGTTGCCAAGACGAGCGGTGCGCTCTTACCGCACCCTTTCACCCTTGCCGCTTGACCAACGGCCAAGTTGGCGGTTTGCTTTCTGTGGCACTTTCCCGGGGCTTGCGCCCGCCGGGTATTACCCGGCACCTTGTCTCTGTGGAGCCCGGACTTTCCTCAAGAGCAAAAGCCCCTGCGATCACCCGGCCACCTGATCCATAATGGTTTCAACCGGGTTTAATGCCTTAGGTCAAGTCCTTAAGATAAAACAGACAAGCCATGTAATAATTGCCATGTCTGCTCATCCAACACACCATCTATTTGCTGCGGACGGTAGCGACGCTGAAACTCCGAGATCAGGCAGTGCCGGTCTTTGCCTGAGAATGGAACGGAATTTACCTCATAGCCAATGGCGGACAATAATTTTTTGGCCTCTGTTTTTGTCCATGTTTTTCTGCGCAAACCTGTTTTTTCAGGCCACAGGCCAATGCCTGCTTCTGCCAATTCCTGCCAGGGAAACTTTTCACCTGGATCCAGTTTTCTGGATAAAGAAATTTCATTGTGACCAACAATATTCACAGGAAAAATACTGTGACGACTTATAATATCCTTACAAAGGTCTTTAACGGAACTGATTTGTGCTGCCGGAAAGGACGGCAGGTCAAAATCATGACCGCCATTTACAATTTCCACGCCTATTGAGGCACTGTTTACATCAGTAATTCCACGCCAATATGACAGTCCAGCATGCCAGGCACGCTTTTCCTCTGCAACCAGTTGAAAAACTTTTCCGCTCTCATCAACCACATAATGAGCAGATACTTTAGCTTTGGGATCGCATAATCTGTTTAATGCATCCCCGGCAGTTTTCATGCCCGTATAGTGTAATACCAACATGGATACAGGCAGAGCCCGCTGATTAAAATTGGGCGAGGCAAGTTTGGCAGCAGAATCAAACTCAGCGATCAAACCGCTTGCATCCATTGACCGTCCAGCCCTTTGGCCCGCGCCGGGCATCCAAAATTGTTTCACTCATCGGCTCTGTATCCATTGAGCCTGCCCTTTTATTGGCGAATTTTTTGGCGCCTTGCCATCTGAATAAAAACCAGACAATTGCAATGGCCCCAGCCAGAACAAGTGTTCCAATGATAGCTGCCATTGCAAAAAAGAAAGTGCCGATGGCAGCCAAAACAGCAAAAACAATAGCGCCAGCTTTTAACAGGCTGGCGCGAATTAGCAAAACAAGCCTCATCAACAGGCTAGAACCTGACTTCATATCTGGCCCAGTATTATCTGATCCCGTATTGCCTGATCGCATATTTGGTTGAGAAAGCAACATGGCTATCCTCCTGTTATGCCCCACAGCTTCTATTTTGGCACGCATATGCAATTCGTCAATGCACAAGCATGTGATCTTTTTCTTTTTCCCTTTGTTCCATAATTTTATCATATGCCAGATTGATCATTGCCATTTTGGCATTAGCCAATTCCTGCAGTTCAACCGGAAGCCCACGCGCCAACACCCTGTCCGGATGATTGTTGGAAGCCATACGTCGATATGCAATTTTCAAATCAGCATCAGATATTGTTTCTTCTACACCCAAAATCAGATATGGATCATCTGGCTCACGGCCAAGGCGTGAGGCCCGAATCCGCCGGTACTCACGATTGGAAAACCCGAAAATATCGGAGACTGTCTGTAAAAACAATTCTTCTTGAGGGGTAATTACACGATCGGCCTTGGCAATATGAAAAAGACCGTCCAATACATCCTCCAGCACAAACGGGCAGCAGCGAAATTTTCGCGCAATCTGTTTGGCATAGGATTGATAGCCCAAAGTAGTTTCGCGAAACATGTTAAACAAACGAGAAACATCACGTTCAGCTTCTGGCGGTATGGAAAATATTTGCCGAAACGCATTAACCTCATCAGATGTTACCAAACCATCAGCCTTGGCCATTTTGGCGCTAAGCGCAATAAGCGCCGCGGCAAAGCTGGCACTATCAATGCGGCGATCCGGTGGCAGACCTTCAGCTTCACGCTCATGGAAAAGATCTGCCGCTTTGGTTCCTATTTCTATCAACTTGCGCCACAATCCCACGTAAGTAATCTCCCAAGCCTTTGAACCTATCGTTATAGATATATGTTTGAGCAAGAACACACGGAAAAAGCAATGAAGCAAAAATGGCAGTTCTGGATTGACCGCGGCGGAACCTTTACCGATATTTTGGGTTATGACCCACAAGGAAACCTGCATGTACGCAAATTGCTCTCCAGCAATCCCGAACATTATGACGATGCTGCCAGTGCCGGAATTTGGGAAATTCTTGGCCTGCCCCCCAGATCCGCCCTACCAGATGATATAATCGGACAAATCCGCATGGGAACAACCGTTGCCACAAATGCCCTGCTGGAAAGAAAGCAGGCCAAAACCCTGCTTGTCACCACCAAAGGTTTTGCCGATGCCTTGCGAATCGGTAATCAAATGCGACCTGATATTTTTGCCCTTAACATCAAACAGACAGAACCGCTTTTTGCCGAAGTTCTGGAAGTCGACGCACGCATTTCGGCAGACGGATCAATAATAAGACCCCTTATTACTAACTCCTTGAACAAACAGTTCAAACAAGCCATCTCCCGCGGATGTACTTCTGTTGCGATATGTCTGATCCACGGTTATCGGTTTTGCGAACATGAAAAACAATTGGCGGACTTGGCAAGAAAAGCAGGCTTTGAACAGGTCACAACCAGCGAAATTGATCCACTGATCAAATTTGTTCCGCGTTGCTCCACAATCGTACTTGATGCGGCATTAAGTCCTGTATTGCGTGATGGTATTCGTGAATTTCGTAAGCGTCTTGGCGCTATGGATCTGGCGTTTATGAAGTCTTCTGGAGGGCTGGCTGCTGCTGAGGTATTTTCAGGGCGCGATGCGGTGCTGTCCGGGCCAGCAGGCGGTGTAGTTGGTATGGCCGGAACTGCAAACCATAGCGGCTTTAACAAGGTCATTGGTTTTGATATGGGCGGCACATCAACTGATGTCAGCCGGGTTAATGGATCAGAACGCCCGGTACAATTTGTCTCTCGCCCCGGGGGCTTTCTTTTGCGAGCAGACATGCTTGACATCCAGACCATTGCCGCCGGTGGTGGCTCTATCCTGCATGTTACCAATTCCCGCGCTCAGGTAGGCCCGGCCAGTGCTGGTGCGCAGCCTGGCCCGGCCGCCTATGGAAGAGGTGGCCCGGCTACAATTACCGATGCCAATCTGCTACTTGGTCGTATTGACCCTGCCGGTTTTCCAAGAATTTTTGGTCGCGATGGTTCATCCGGACTGGACATAGAAGCGGCAAGAGAAAGATTAAAAACATTGGCCAGCCAGCTTGGCAAAACCGACTTGGCAGAAGTTGCAGATGGTTTTTTGGAAATTGCCACTGAAAACATGGCCAGAGCAGTTCATGCAATCACCGTACAAGAAGGTGAAGACCCAGCGGATTATGCACTGGCCAGTTTTGGGGGCGCCGGTGGCCAGATGGCGCTGTTTGTGGCGGAAAAACTGGGTATTGGAACTGTACTGGTGCATCCACAGGCAAGCCTGCTCTCGGCCTTGGGCATGGGGCTGGCCAATCAGCAAGTCTCACGCAGCAAGGCCATAGAAAAGGCTCTGGACACCAAATCCCTGCAGGAGGCTCTGACAATTGGCAAGGAACTTGCCTGCTCTGCCAGTGAAGAGCTGAGAAAAATAACCTCCGGCACCAATAAAACACATACAAAAATACAGGCCAAATTACGCATTAGTGGCTCAGACACCGGGTTTCGCATAAATCTTGGTGGTCTGACAGATATGAGAAAAACATTTGCGCATAAGCACAAAAAACTATTTGGGTTTGTGCCCCATGACCCGGTTTTAATGATTGATTCAATTCATGTAAGCGTAGAAGAAGAAACAGGCCAGACTGCTGATTTTTTTGGTAAAAACAATAATAGGCAAACATCATCGCCTGTTCGCCATACAAATGTCTATATAGATGGTAAATGGCTAAAAATGCCGGTTTGGTACATGGATAAGCTTGGCCTTGGCCAAAGCGTTGAAGGCCCGGCCCTGCTTCTGCAACAACATTCACAGATTGTGGTAAAATCAGGATGGTCTGGCTCCATTGACAAGAGCGGCATGTTAATATTGCGCGGCCACAGCACAGCTAAGCGCACAATCCCAACCCAACCGGCAGATCCGATACAGCTGGAATTGTTCAATCGCCGCTTCATGGGTATTGCTGAACAAATGGGCCGGGTGCTGGAGAGAACCGCCCACTCGGTCAACATGAAGGAACGATTGGATTTTTCCTGCGCAATTTTTGACGGATCCGGCAGTCTGGTGGCCAACGCCCCGCACATGCCGGTACATTTAGGCTCCATGTCCGACAGTGTGCGCACAGTATTGCAAAACCACCCAAATCTTGGCCCAGGAGATGTAATCGCCCTGAACTCTCCTTATGATGGCGGGACTCACATCCCGGATATTACATTGGTCGAACCTGTGTTTGACGACAATGGTACTTGTATATTCTTAGTCGCCGCTCGCGGGCACCATGCCGACATTGGCGGTATGGAACCTGGATCCATGCCGCCTTTTTCCACTCATATTGATGAAGAAGGGGTACAGTTTAACTCAGTAAAAATTATCAAAAACGGGGTTTTTAACGAAGAACTGGTGCGTGATATTTTGAGCAAAGGCCCGTGGCCGGCACGAAACCCGGACCAGAATATCGCCGATCTCAAGGCTCAGGCCGCCGCTTGCAAATCCGGTATTTGGGCCTTGCACGACTTATGCAAAACCCACGGACAGGAACTGGTGCGCGCATATATGGGCCATATTCAGGACAATGCCGAAGAAGCGATTAGGGGGGTGATTGACCGCCTTAAGGATGGAAGTGCCGAAATTCCCATGGATTGCGGAGCCCTTATCAAGGTTAAGATCAGCGTTGATCATAAATTACGAAGCGCAATTGTAGATTTTACCGGCACATCTGCCACCATGGCGAATAATTTTAACGCCCCAAAATCCGTAGCCCGCGCCGCAGTATTATATGTATTCAGGTGTCTGGCCAATATGGATATTCCATTAAATGAGGGCTGTTTAATACCTCTTGAAATTCGTATACCCGAAAACAGCCTGCTCGACCCTAAGCCACCTGCAGCAGTAGTGGCTGGAAATGTGGAAACCTCTCAACATGTAGTAGATGCCCTGTTTCTGGCCTGTGACGCACTGGCTGGCAGTCAGGGCACTATGAATAATTTTACATTTGGCAATGAAAAATATCAGTATTACGAGACTATTTGTGGTGGAGCCGGGGCCAGCGAACATGCCGATGGTGCCGATGCAGTTCACACCCATATGACTAATTCGGCCATGACCGATGTCGAAGTTCTCGAAAACCGGTTTCCGGTTCGCCTTGAAGCCCACGAAATCCGCACGGGAAGTGGTGGCGATGGCTATCGGCGCGGTGGTGATGGCTCAAAAAGACGCATTGTCTTTCTTGAAGAAATGAACGTGGCTTTGCTGTCCTCGCGGCGAAAGACTCTGGCTCCGGGCCTGGACAGTGGAGAATGGGGGACAGCCGGGTCACAGTGCCTGATCCATGCTTCGGGAGAGACAACAGAACTAACAGGATGTTTCCAGATCAGCGTCATGCCCAATGATGCCATCGAGATTGAAACTCCTGGCGGCGGCGGATTTGGAAAATGAATAATATGACCACAGATAAACAGGATAAATACGCCAGCTTGCACGCTGAGATTATGGCAGTAATAGCAGGGGAAACTTCACGCACCGCAAGATTTGCTACCGCCGCATGCCTGCTGTCAGAAGCTTTTTCACCACGGTTTTACTGGACAGGATTTTATGAGGTTGATCCCAACAAACCCGATGAACTGGTTATCGGCCCTTATCAGGGAACCCTTGGCTGCCTGCGCATCGCCTTTGGCAGGGGAGTGTGCGGGATATCTGCCAAGAATGAGAAAACTCAAATAGTGGCAGATGTGCATGCCTTTGCCGGGCATATTGCCTGTGACCCTGCCAGCCGTTCCGAGATTGTGGTACCTGTACATGGGCAAAGCGGCAAGCTGGTGGCGGTTTTGGATATAGACAGCACGCAACTAAATGCCTTTGATCGTGTGGATCAGGACGGGCTTGAACAGATATGCCATGATTTGCTGCGTGTATAATATCACAACGCGCTAAAATCGCTCAAAACTCATTCAAATTTGTCAGTTATACTTAACCTAGTGTTAAGCGAAACCGTAAACGATAGGTGAATCTTGTCTGCATTTTGAAAAACTGGAGCCTAATCATGGCCATTTCACTTACCGCACCTCCTTCTCATGAACTAAAGCCAAGGATTTTGGTGTTTGGCGTCGGTGGCGCTGGCGGCAATGCAGTTAACAATATGATAGAGTCAGAACTGCAAGGTGTTGAATTCGTCGTAGCAAATACAGATGCACAGGCCCTGCAACGCTCCAAGGCTGAGCGATCTATTCAAATGGGCGCCGCAATAACCCAGGGTCTTGGCGCTGGTGCCCGCCCGGAAGTTGGCCGTGACTCAGCAGAAGACTCCATGCAGGAAATCATGCAGCAACTTGAAGGCGCACACATGGTGTTCATTACCGCAGGCATGGGCGGAGGCACCGGAACCGGCGCTGCACCCGTTATTGCACAGGCTGCACGTGATGCCGGCATTTTAACTGTTGGCGTAGTTACCAAACCATTTGACTTTGAGGGTCTGCGTCGTTCACGCATTGCCGAAGAGGGCGTCAAATCCCTGCAAAGCGTAGTGGATACCTTAATTGTTATTCCAAACCAGAACCTGTTTCGGATTACCAATGAAAAGACCACCATGTCTGATGCCTTTGCCATGGCTGATGAGGTGCTGCATTCAGGGGTTCACGGCATTACCTCATTAATGGTCAACCCCGGTCTGATCAATCTTGATTTTGCCGATGTGCGCACAGTTATGGATGAAATGGGCAAGGCCATGATGGGCACAGGTGAAGCCAGCGGTGAAAGCCGTGCCATTGATGCAGCCAAAGCGGCTATTGCTAACCCATTGCTTGAGGATATTGCCATATCCGGAGCCAGAGGCGTTCTTATTAACATTACCGGCGGTGATGATTTAACCTTGCATGAAATGGATGAGGCCGCTTCCCTGATCCGCTCCGAAGTAGATGACGATGCCAACATAATTATTGGCTCCACCTTTGATAAATCTTTAAGTGGGTCCATGCGCGTATCTGTTGTTGCTACCGGAATTGAAGATGGGGCAAGGCTTGAACAGCCCGAGCCATTACACGAAACCGCAGCGGAAACACAAGAAACCGTACTGCCGAGGACAGATAAAACAGCCATCAGGCAGCCAGAGCCCATGCCTGTAGCGGCAGAAACCATTGCAACACCCCCAGTTGAGACACAGCCGGAACCAGTAGAGACTGAAGAGCCGGTATTTTCACCGGTATCACCAGCAGCACATGAGCCGGATCATGATATCAGCAAAGCAGCAGAACCCGAGCCTGCACCAAAATTCGGATTCCCACTGTTTCGATCCAAACGGCGACCCGTTAGTGCTCCACCGGCGGCCATGGTGGAACCTGCCACACGGCCAGAGCCTGTAGCCGAAAGCAGACCCACAGCCCAGCCGGTACCGGACCTGTTTATCAGCAATGCTGATGATGAATTGGAAATCCCGGCATTTTTACGCCGTCAGGCCAATTAGCCAGCGGCTATTTGAGGGTGTCTTTAATCTCCTACCGCTTCGCTGCTTGAGGTGCCTTTAATCTCCTACCGCTTCGCTATTTTAAGGACCTTTGTTTATCCTATCGCCTAGCGGCTGCCTGAGGACAGCTTGGCCTAAAACTCTCTAGGCCAAGGCCAAACCCCACAATAGCTTTAATGCAATTGTCAACAGGATCAGGGCGCCAATTCTGGACAAAAAGCGACCCTGATCGGGATTTTTTGATAATACACCATGAGCTGAGCCGGCAATACAAGCGATCAGACTCATCACAATGGCACCAATTACATTAAAAATAAGTCCAAGTACCAACATTTGCGCCCATAGCGGGCCGCGATCCGCATCCATGAATTGCGGCAGAAATGCCAGGTAATACAAACCAACCTTGGGGTTTAGCAGATTGGTAGCAAGCCCTTTACCAAAGGCATGACCATTGGTGGCTTCTGATCTATCCGTCCTTTTGGCCCGCCACATACCAAATGCCAGAAACAGTAAATACCCGGCTCCTGCCAATTGCAGGAACACAAACACCAAAGGAAAAGTTGCAATCAACGCGGTCAGACCAAGGGTTGCAGCCAGAGTCCACAACAGGCCGCCCGTGATAATTCCAGTCACTGCCGCAAGGCCAGCCTTGCGCCCATAGGACAGGCTTTGTGCCGAGGCAAATAAATTGTCCGGCCCCGGAATCAGCGCCAAAACGCCAACTGCGCCCACGAACAAAACCAGGGTTTGCAGATCAAACATGATCTGATGTGAAAACTATTCTGTCACTGCTTGCGGCTCCGGCATGCCGACCGCATGGAACCCGGCATCAACATGTACGACTTCACCGGCAACCGAGCGTCCAAGGTCGGATAACAGCCACAATGCAGATCCTGCCACACCTTCCATGCTGGTGTCTTCTTTTAACAGGCTCCAGTCCTTACCGGTTGAGAGCATGCCGCGCCCTCCGGAAATACCGGCCATGGCCAGAGTTCGCATTGGCCCGGCGGAAATTGCATTGACCCTGATCCCCTTTGGCCCCAGATCGCGGGCAATATAGCGGGTGCAGGCTTCCAATGCTGCTTTGGCCACACCCATTACATTATAATTGGGGATTACCCGTTCAGAACCAAGATAGGTCAGCGTGATCATGCTGGATCCGGGCTTCATCATTGGCGCCGCCAGTTTTGCCGCCGCCACAAACGAAAATGCCGAGATATCCATAGTCATTTTGAAGTTTTCTCGGCTGGTATTTTCAACAAAACTGCCCTTTAGGCCTTCGCGGCCAGCAAAGCCGATGGAATGAACCAGAAAGTCCAACTCGCCCCATTTTTCCCGCACCTCGGCAAAGGCTGCCTCCATGCTTGCATCATCGGCCACATCGCACGGGGTAAAGATGCTGGCATTTACGCTCTCGGCCAATGGGCGTACCCGCTTTTCCAATGCTTCACCAAGATAGGTAAAGCCAAGCTCTGCTCCTTGGGCGTGAAGCTGCTGGGCAATGCCCCAGGCGATCGAGTTTTTATTGGCAACCCCCATGATAAGCCCGCGCTTGCCGTGCATTAATCCGCCTTTGGGGAAATTGTTTTCAGTGCTGTCGCTCATTGAATTATTCCTAAAATTACTGCCGCTATGGGCATATAAATCTGACTACAGGTGTGATGCAGAACATAGCGAAACAAAACCCCCTCTGAAAGGGTTTTGTTGCGAGCGATTTTTATGTATCCCTGACCGGTTCAAATGTCGTGTTTCCGGCAAATGGAACATTCACTATTACCTTAAAAAACAGTAATGGCCAAACCATTGCTGCATCAAGTTTTGGCTGGAACAGGCAGGGCAATCAGCTTGTTCCATCTTCACATATAGGCATTGAAAACTGGATTGCTCAAAACAACGCCTTGTTTCAGGAAATCGTGGTGGAAATTGACCCAACCATGATCGGCGTGGAACCGGGCTTGAACACGGTAATGCTAAGTGCATATATGGGACAAAATATTTTGTCTACTGCCGGAACCATGTGGACGCTTGGAGGTTGTCCTTCTGATCCATTTGGTGCCCCTGATACTGTCTTTTGTCAGTAGAATAATGCGTCTATAAGTTGCCAGCGCCCTGTTACCAGTCAATTTTGTGGCAGGGCATTGGTCTGTTTTGGGATATTTATTGTTGATGACAAAAACAATTTCAACACTAATTTTGCTCCTGTTAAG
The DNA here is from genome assembly GCA_015485155.1 of Robiginitomaculum sp. Classification (GTDB taxonomy): domain Bacteria; phylum Pseudomonadota; class Alphaproteobacteria; order Caulobacterales; family Maricaulaceae; genus Robiginitomaculum_B. The sequence continues at coordinate 91,455 of WFUF01000019.1, forward strand.
CACTGGCTTGTCGTCTTGCATAAGCCGGTTTAACACAACCAATG
>WFUF01000020.1 GCA_015485155.1 Robiginitomaculum sp.
CATTAAAGGAGTCCTCAAGTAGCCGCTAGGCGGTAGGACATTAAAGGAGTCCTCAAGTAGCCGCTAGGCGGTAGGACATTAAAGGAGTCCTCAAGTAGCCGCTAGGCGGTAGGACATTAAAAGAGCTTCCCACTTTTGCTAAAAATGCTTTGTAATCGAGCAATTCTCCCGGTGTTTAACAAGCCTTTTGCTGTGCAAATTGTGCGGTTTCTGTTGATTCAGAAAGTGCTGCGGTTGAGGACAATCCGCCGGAAATAGCATCTGCTACCGCGTCAAAATAGCCTGTCCCCACTTCCCGTTGATGGCGAGTTGCGGTGTATCCATGCTGTTCAGCGGCAAATTCAGCTTGCTGCAATTCGCTATAGGCGCTCATGCCCCGATCCCGATAGCCACGGGCCAGCTCAAACATGCCAAAGTTAAGCTGATGGAAACCGGCCAAGGTCACGAACTGAAATTTATAACCCATAGCCCCTAATTCACGTTGATATTTTGCAATGGTTTCGCGATCAAGATTGGCTTCCCAGTTAAAGCTGGGCGAGCAGTTATAAGCCATCATCTTGCCCGGATATCTGGCCTGAATTGCTTTGGCAAAGCGTCTGGCATCCTCAAGATTGGGTTTTGAAGTCTCCCACCAGATTAAATCAGCATAAGGCGCATATGCCAAACCGCGCTTGATGCAGTGATCAACACCAGTGCCGTCTTTTAAGCGGTAAAAACCCTCATCAGTCCTGCCTTGCGCATAGTCGATAAACTCATGGTCTCGTTCGTCAACATCCGAAGTTAACAGTTTGGCGCTTTCCGCATCGGTGCGGGCGACAATTAAGGTGGATACGCCACTCACATCAGCCGCGAGACGGGCTGCATTCAGGTTGCGAATATGGGCTTTGGTGGGGATTAGAACCTTGCCACCCAAATGTCCGCATTTCTTTTCAGAAGCAAGCTGGTCCTCAAAGTGCACCCCTGCTGCTCCGGCCTCGATATAGGCCTTCATAATTTCAAAACAGTTCAGTGGCCCGCCAAATCCGGCTTCGGCATCAGCAACAATCGGCAAAAACCAGTCACGCTTGGCACCACCTTCTGCATGTTCCACCTGATCGGCCCTTTGCAGGGTTCTGTTGATCTTTTTTGCCAGTTCCGGCCCGGAGTTTGCCGGGTACAGGGACTGGTCGGGATAAGTGGCGCCAGCGGTATTATTGTCCGCTGCAACCTGCCATCCGGAAAGATAAATTGCCTTTAGTCCAGCCCGGGCCATTTGCATGGCCTGATTTCCTGATAATGCTCCAAGCGCATTTACATAAGGCTCTGATTGTAATAACTGCCAGAGCTTTTTTGCTCCGCGATCAGCCAAAGTGTGGGAGATGGTGATAGATCCGCGAAGCCGCATTACTTCCTCGGCGCTGTAATTGCGCTCAATACCATCAAAGCGATTGCTTGCAGTTTCAGGTACTAATTGTTCAAAACCTGTGGCCATGGTGTATCTCCCATAAGATTGTGACTGCGTTTTGTTTTGGCTTACGGTGTTACTGGAAATATTATTCCCGTCCACAATAATCGGGTTAGGCTGTCGCATTAGAAAATAATTGCTTGTCAATTTGTAAAACTTGTAAAATAATGACATTATGAGAGAGCCAAAACTATTTGCCGGAGCCCGGCTGAAACGATTGCGTCGCGAGCTAAAACTAACCCAGGTCAAAATGGCTGAGGAATTGGGAGTTTCTGCCAGTTACCTTAATCTGATGGAGCGTAATCAGCGCCCGGTAACGGCACAGGTTTTAATCAAGCTTGTGGAAACCTATGAGCTGGATTTAAGTATATTCGCAGCCGGCCCCGATCAGCGAACAATTTTTGCCTTACGTGAGGCTATCCTTGATCCGGTATTGTCCTCATTAGCCATGGGCGAACAGGATATACGGGAGTTAAGCGAAGTGCACCCCTTAGGGGCGCAGGCTCTGGTTAAGTTGCACCGGGCATATCGCAATCTGTCACATACTGCAGCAGGCATGTCCGAACAATTATCGGACGAGATGCCAATCGGCGGACACAATCCCAAAGAGGTAGTGCGCGAAATTATTCAAAAAAACGAGGGCTTTTTCCATGATATCGAGGAGGCCGCCGAGTTGTTCTGTGATGAGGTCAAACTGGACAGACACGATATTTATGGCAGCTTGACCGGACGTTTACAGCATTTACACTCAATACGCACACGTTCGGTTCCGCAGACAGTGCTGCGCCATTATAAACGGCGCTTTGATCGCCATTCCCGCCGGGTAATATTGTCTGATCTGTTAAGCCCTCATGAGCGAAGTTTTCAATTGGCAATGCAAATAGCTCATCTTGAATTGCGTGATTTGCTCGACGAAAAATGTCAAAATCCTGATATCGTACAGGCTGGCTCACAAGCTGCTGATTTATATCGTAACTGGTTAAGCAGTTACTTTGCCATGGCGGTGCTGCTGCCTTATAATCAGGTTCTCGAACAGGCTGAATTATATAGCTATGATATACAGAAGCTGGCCTTGCATTTTGATGTTGGTATAGAGCTGATGGCGCGCAGGCTTGCCTGTTTGCGGCGGCCCGGCGCCATGGGGCTGCCCTTGTTCTTGCTGCGCTTTGATCGGGCCGGCACCGTTATTGAACGCTTTGGCGCGCAATCATTTGGTCTTTCCAAATTTGGTGGCTCCTGTCCAAAATGGAATATTTGGCAAGCTGTGGCTGCGTCTCCTGATCCGGTTTTTGATTTTGTACAAATGGGTGATGGTGAGCGCTTGTTAAGTGTCGCATTTGCCACACGCCGCCATGATCCTGAAGCTTTGGGAGGGTCTTACTCCCAAATCACTGTACTTGGTTGTGCTGCCAGCCGGGCCATGGAGACAGTTTACGGGCGCAAGCTGGGCGAGGAGCGGGAAGTAAATTCAAGTGAAATAGGCCCTGGCTGCCGAATTTGCGAACGCAAGAATTGTGGGCAGCGCTCAAACCATGCCTTGACCTCACATTCAGAACCGGGTGCAGGCTCTGCACTACATGGCCTGGGGCTGCTAGGTTCAATATGGGATGGCCTATAATTCCAGTTTTTCCAGAGCTTCAGCGCAAGTTTTTGCGCGCAAGGCCTGTTGTAGCACAATCGGGTCGGTAAAGCCGGCTTTTATTGTGTGCTCTAATAGTGCAAATAAGGGATCCCAGTAACCATCCTTATCAAGAAGTACAACTTTTTGCTGTAATTCCTGCAAGTTAATCCAGCTCAACACTTCAATTACTTCCTCAAGAGTTCCAAGACCGCCGGGCAGGACAATAAATCCATCTGACTCTTCAGCCATCCTTGCTTTTCGTTTGTGCAGTGTATCAACGATTTCCAACTCACCTCGTTCAAAGGCAATTTCTTTTTCCTGCAAAAACTCAGGTATAATTCCAATTACATCACCGCCAGCATCGGCACAGGAATTGGCCGCAGCTCCCATTAGTCCAATATCACCACCGCCATAGACCAAACGGATTTGATTTGCAGCCAATGCCCGGCCCATTTCTCTGGCCAGTTCAAGAAAATGTGGCTCGTTTCCGCTGCGCGAACCGCAAAACACACAAATGGATTTCAGTTTGGTCATGGTGGTTTTCCAAAAAACAGAGTAAGATTAAGTCTTGGCAGATATGCCAAGGAATGCTGAATTAAGATGATTCGGATCGGGAGAGAAAACCAATGTCCACTTTTCGAGGGTTTATTATAGCTGCTCTGGTAACAGGCATTGCTGCCATTGGTGTCTTTTGGATGGCATCTCGTCCCAAACCGTCCACTCCTCCGGTTGTGGAGACCAGCCCGGACAGTGAAGAAAAAGAGCATGTGGTGCGCTCAGCACCTGCTTTTGATATTGTGCGGGTTGATCTTGGCGGAACCGCTGTGGTTGCAGGGACGGCAGAATCTGGTTCACGTGTGGCCCTTATGGTGCAGGATAAGGAACTAGCGCATACACTGGCCGGGCTAGATGGAACATGGTCAATGATACTTGCCGATCCTTTACCGGAAGGCAATCTTGAGCTTTACCTGATTGCAACCACCAAGGACGGGCAAAAGATACGTTCACAGCATGTGGTAGTGGTGTCAATTCCACAAGGCCGTGGTCGATTGCCTCTGGTTGTTCTGGGTGCGCCAGGTGGTGCCAGCAGGGTTCTTCAGGACCCTGATACAAGGCCAAAATCCGGCTCTCTGGTCTTGGAGACCATCGACTATGATCAGCAGGGCGGCGTTATCTTTGCCGGGCTTGCAAAGCCGGGAAATGAGGTCCGTATCAGTTCTGACGGTAAATTACTTGGCGAGGCCAGAGCCGATGAGACCGGGCGATGGGTATTGGTAAGCCGGGCCCCAATCAGCAAAGGCGTGCATCAGTTACAGATAGATGAAATAGAAAAGTCTGGTCGGGTTGGCGCTGTGTTAAGCCTGCCGTTTGAGCGGGCCGATCCAGAGACAATCGTTTTGGCTGATGAGGGAAGCGTAATTGTGCAACCGGGAAATTCCCTATGGCGTATTGCACGAAAACTTTACGGCAGTGGTTGGCAATATACGGTAATTTACTCAGCTAATGCCGATCAAATCAGAGACCCTGATCTAATTTATCCGGGGCAGGTATTTGCAATTCCAGATGAAAACAGCAAGACACCGGGCTAGGATATTAGCCCGAGATTATCAGACAAAAAACAGATAAAACGAAAAATAGCCTTGCACTTTGTATAATCGCCATCATCTTGCAGTGATGAGGGCTGATAGTGCTATAAATAAGGAACCAAAGGCTGATGGTAAAATCGGCCCGGCTTTGCGGCGGGTATTTGGCTTATTGTTGGAGCCAGATCTGCGAAAATACCGGCCAATAATGGCTATTGCAGTGATATTAACTCTGATTGCCAAACTATTTGCAGTGATATCTCCGGTGTTTTTTGGCGATGCTGTAAATGCTCTTGCCAGTCAGGCTGATGGCGTGGCCGTAAAATCCATGATTTTATTGCTGGCGGCATGGTCTTTATCGAGATTTCTGGCCGTAGCTTTTCCGCAGATTCGCGATGGATTATTTGCTGAGGTAAGTCAGGCTGCAGTGCGGTTAACTGCAGTAAATACATTTGCCCATGCCAGTTCTCTTTCCCTGCAATTTCATTTAACGCGCAAGGCCGGATCCTTGAACCGGGTGATTGAGCGCGGCTCTAATGCTATTGATTATCTGCTCAGATTTTTGGCTTTTAATATTGTTCCTACCCTGATTGAGCTTATTCTGGCGGCTGTTGTTCTGGCTGTTCGGTATGGCATTGGGTTTTCAGTAATTGCAGTGCTGACTGTGGGTGGCTACGCAGCCTTTACGCTCTGGGTCACTGAATGGCGGGTAAGACAGCGCCGGGAAATGAACAAGGCGGATAATGACTTGCGGGGAAGAGCGCTGGATTCGCTGACTAATTTTGAGACGGTTAAGGCCTTTGCCACTGAAGAGCGGGAATCAGAAAGGTTTGGTGAAGCCTATAGCGTATTTAGCAGACAAATGGTCAAAGTAATGAGATCGTTGTCTTTTTTGAATTCTGGACAAGAATTCCTAATGGGGCTGGGCCTGTTTTCAGTAGTATTAATGGCCGGGATGATGGTGCGGGCCGGTAGTTTGCAGGTTGGAGATATGACTGCGGTCATGCTGATCCTGCTTAATATCTATCGCCCTTTGGGAATTTTAGGTTTTGCCTGGCGCGAGATCAAGCAAGGGGCTGTTGATCTGGAAAATCTGGATCAGTTAGTATCACGCAACCCAGATGTGGCTGATGAAGATGGGGCTGTTGAGCTTAAAATTCGTGAGGGAGAGGTTTGTTTCCAAAACATTAGCTTTATCCATGAGGGGCGCAATGACGGCCTTTGTAATATTAGCTTTACCGTACCGGCCGGATCCAAAATAGGTATTGTTGGCCCGAGCGGTGCCGGCAAGTCCACAATCCTAAAACTATTGTTCAGGTTCTATGACCCCGATAGTGGACGTATTTTGATTGATGGCGAGGATATTTGCAAAGTACAGCAAAAATCATTGCGTCAAGGCTTGGCCCTAGTTCCGCAGGAAGTGGCTCTGTTTAACGATAGCTTGCGCTTTAATGTGACCTATGCCCGTCCGGATGCAAGCGAGCAGCAAATAGCAAAAGCTCTGGCTGATGCTCATTTGACTGATTTTGTTGCCAGCCTGCCCGATGGGCTGGACACCAGGGTGGGCGAGCGCGGCTTAAAATTGTCCGGCGGCGAAAAACAACGGGTTGGAATTGCCAGGGCAATTTTGAAAAATCCGGCAATTCTAGTGCTGGATGAAGCTACTTCAAGCCTTGATTCTGAAACCGAGAGCGAGGTGCAACTGGCATTAAATGATGCAACCCGGGGCCGAACCTCACTGGTGATTGCACACAGATTATCCACTATTTCTGATGCTGATATGATATTGGTGATAGAGGCCGGGAAACTGGTGGAACAGGGGCGTCATGAAGAACTGATTGCCCGGGGCGGTCTATATTCCCGAATGTGGCAACGGCAGTCCAAACAGGAATTTATGGTTTAAGGTACGGCCTTAAATTATTATTTTTTCATACTCATATCATCATGATTGTTCGAACCATGATCCATGTTCATGTCGGCACTCATCTCCATATGCATTTTGCCTTCAGTATCGGTATGGGTAATCATGAACAGGCGCTGTGCGATTAAAATAGCCACAAACCCGGCTAGTGATACATAAATTACCAATGGATCATTTTGGAACTTCATTAAGATGAATGCACTTAGGATAATTACATCAAGCATAATGGCAATCAGTGGAATAACCGGGTTGGTTTTGGTTTCTGTTCGCAAATACCTAAATAGGCCCCAGTGTATTGCAATATCCATCAGCAGGTAAAATATTGCTCCGATCGAGGCGATGCGTGTTAGGTCAAACAAGATGGTCAAAATGATAGCCAGCAATACGGTAAACACCAAAGCTGGATTGCTGACCCCTTTATAAAGCCTTGGCAATTGTTTCATGGTGCTGAGCATGGCCAGCATTCGGGACGCCGAAAACACGCTGGCAATCAAACCGGAAACCGTAGCTATAATTGCCAGCAAAACCGTAAGTATCAAACCCCAATCGCCAAAAACCGGACGGGCAGCGGCGGCCAGTGCATAATTCTTGGCCGTAATAATCTCCTCAACGCTCAAGCTTGCCGACACTGATAACGCCAACAGGGTATAAATCAGCGTGCATATAACAATTGACCAGATTATAGAGCGCCCAAGGTTTTTATGCGGGTTTTTTATGTCATTGCCCTGATTGGTTATGGTGGTAAATCCCTTAAAGGCAAGGATAGCCAAAGCAAGTGCGGCAATAAAATTAAAACTGCCGCCTGATGCCACATCTGAAACTGCTCGCCCCCAATTGCCAATATCAGGAAACCCAGCAAAGGCCAGCCCGGCTAAAGCCAACGCGGCAATTCCGGCTATTTTGACGATTGCAGTAAAATTTGCAGCTCTTTCAATAGTCTTGTTGCCGGAAATATTTATTAAATAAGCAATTATGATCAGAGCCACACCCAGCGCGGGCACGAGAAATGCTGTATTCTCAACATCAAACAGCCGCAAGCTATAAGCGCCGAATGTTCTGGCCACCAGACTTTCAGCAATTACCATAGATACGTACATCAGCAATGAAAAAGTGCCTGCCATGGTGCCCGGGCCATAGGCTTTGCGCAGGAACATTGCGATACCACCTGATGATGGATAAGTGTTTGAGAACTTCACATATGAATAAGCGCTAAAGGAAACTACTATTGCCCCGGCAATAAAGGCCAGTGGAAACAGCGCTCCAACCAGTTCAGCAATTTGCCCCATTAGCACAAAAATACCTGCGCCGATCATTACCCCGGTTCCCAAGGATATTGATCCAATCAGGGACAGTTTGTTTGGCTCATCCTGTCTGATATTATCTCCAGCGCATATGGTGGCTTGTTTTAATCTGAACTAATATTAGCATCTTGCATTTGTCAATTGCAGGTATAGAACTTGCATTGAATAGCTTATTGAGTTGTGCATTGAATCTTGCGTTGAGCACTTTTTTGATCATAAATAGCCATTATACGGGGAGGGTATCATGAAATTATTGGCAAGTCTTGTAATTGGTCTGGTGACTATCAGTCATTTTGGCTTTTTGGCACTTGAAATGTTTTTTTGGACGAAGCCCGTGGGGATGGCGATATTTGGATCAACACCTGAATTTGCTGCTCAATCAGCAGTATTGGCAGCCAATCAGGGTCTTTATAACGGCTTTTTGGCCACAGGATTGTTGTGGGGATTGCTGGCTAGCCGGACGGACATAAAGATTTTCTTTTTATCATGCATAGTTGTGGCTGGAGTATTTGGTGGAGTTACCGCAAATATTTCCATAGTGTTTGTGCAGGCTCTACCTGCAGCTCTTGCACTTGGTTTATTGTGGGGCGCACGCCGTGAACTAAACCATGCCATCGCATAAATCAGAAACGGTGCTTACATAGCCAGGGTAAGAATCCAATAGCTTCATACAATTATGCGTAAGGTTAAGTTTGCGCTGAACAGGCGAGACGACAATCAAATAGTTTTCTTTGTCTTGCTACCCATTGTAACTAACAAAATTAGATAAAAATAAAACGCCATGGGCCTAGGAACTGGCAGCAAAGCGCGATACTGATTTGCGAACGTGCTGTTCCATTTGCAAGTGAGTAGACTAATGAGCGAAACCAAAACCTTTAACTGGCAAGACCCGCTGGATCTGCATAATCAATTGACCGAGGAAGAGCGCATGGTTGCAGACAGCGCCCGGGCCTTTGCCCAGGATAAATTGATGCCCAGGATATTAACCGCTTATCGCGAGGAGCGTTTCGATCCTGAAATTTTAAGAGAAATGGGGGCAATGGGCTTTTTAGGCTCGACCCTTCCCGAAGAATATGGCTGTGCAAACCTGAACCATGTCTGCTATGGCCTGATTGCCCGCGAGATGGAAAAAGTAGACTCTGGTTATCGCTCTACTCTTTCTGTGCAAAGCTCCCTTGTCATGTACCCCATACATGAATTTGCCAGCGAGGAGGTTAAGCGCAAATGGCTGCCGAAGCTGGCAAGCGGCGAGGCAGTAGGCTGTTTTGGACTGACCGAAGCTGATGGCGGATCTGATCCCGGGTCCATGCGTACCACGGCCAGCAAAGTTGATGGCGGGTATATCCTAAACGGCTCCAAAATGTGGATCAGCAATGCCCCTATGGCTGACATTGCTGTAGTATGGGCCAAGCTTGACGGTGTAATACGCGGATTTGCCATTGAGTGCCCGACCAAGGGTTTACGTGCACCAAAAATTGAAGGCAAATTGTCTTTGCGTGCTTCATGCACCGGCGAATTGGCCATGGACGATGTTTTTGTGCCTGACAGTCATATTTTCCCCGACATCAAGGGACTGCGCGGCCCGTTCTCCTGTCTCAACAAGGCCCGTTACGGAATTGCCTGGGGGGCAATGGGTGCTGCGGAATTCTGCTTCATGGCAGCCAGAGACTATGCAATGGATCGCATTGTGTTTGGCAAACCAATCGCGCAGACCCAATTGGTACAAAAAAAACTGGCAGACATGCAAACCGAAATAGCTCTGGGCCTGCAAGGGGCATTGCAATTGGGCCGGATGATTGATGATGGAGCACACGTTCCCGAAACTATCTCCATGCTAAAGCGCAACAATTGTGGCAAGGCTCTGAACATTGCCCGTATTGCCCGCGATATTCACGGTGGTAATGGCATTAGCGATGAATACCATGTGATGCGTCACTCGATGAATCTGGAGACCGTCAATACCTATGAAGGCACTCATGATATTCATGCGTTAATTCTGGGGCGGGCAATTACCGGGTTACAAGCGTTCTTTTAGCCCGAACAGTCCAAGGCAATTATGAGCGATCAAGGCAAAACCTCCACCAACAAAACTGCCGCTCCGCTGGCCGGAATTGTGGTACTTGATCTTAGCAGAGTGCTTGCCGGGCCGTGGGCAACCCAGTTATTAGCCGATCTTGGCGCGGAAGTTATAAAAGTTGAACGCCCCGGCACTGGCGATGACACCCGCAATTGGGGCCCTCCCTTTTACGTAGACAATCAGGGGCAGCGCTCTGATGCCACCTATTTCATGGCGGCCAACCGTGGCAAAAAATCCATTTGCATCGACCTAAAATCCAAAGATGGACAGCATCTGGTACAAAAATTAGCCGTAAAATCCCATATTTTGGTGGAAAATTTCAAGGCGGGAGCCCTAAAAACCATGGGGCTTGATTATTGTTCCTTGTCAAAACTAAATCCGGAACTGGTTTTTTGCTCCATTACCGGGTTTGGCCTAAGTGGCCCGATGAAGGAACAACCCGGCTATGACTATGCCATTCAGGCCTTAAGCGGCATGATGTCGATCAATGGCCCGGCGGTGAATGAAGAAAATGCAGAACCAATGCGCACCGGCATTGCCATTAGCGATCTTATTACCGGGTTTTACGCCTCAAGCGCAATTCTGGCTGCTTTGTGGCACGCCAGCAAAACCGGACAGGGGCAGCATATTGATCTGGCCCTGCTCGATTGCCAGATGGCGGCATTGATCAATCAGGCCACCTCCTGGATGCAAAGCGGCAAAGAACCGGTGGCCACCGGCTCATCACATCCGAGCCTTACTCCTTATGGAGTATATCAGGCCAGTGATGTTTCATTTGTGCTTGCCATCGGTAACGACCGGCAATTTGCAAGATTTTGTGAATTTGCAGGCCGTGATGAATTAAGCACTGACAGCCGGTTTTGCACCAATGCCGACCGATTGGAAAACCGTGAAGCATTACGGGCGTGTCTGGAGCCGGTTTTGGCTTCACGGCCTGCCGACTGCTGGATAGAGGGTCTGGCTGCCATCGGCGTACCCGCAGCTCCCATTCAGTCCATACCACAAGCTTTTACCATGGCACAGGCAAAGGCTCGCAATATGACATTGTCTCAGCCAAGAGCAGATTTAAGCCAGCCGGTAACAACCCCGGCATCTCCGATTGTTTTTTCCAAAACCCCAGTCATACAGGACGCAGCCCCTCCGGCATTGGGCGCACATACAGCGGACATACTGGCGGAAAAATTAAATTTAAGCGAATTTGAAATTGCGGCTCTACGCAAGAATAGGATTATTTAGCAAGCTGCTCTTTTGTAGCTAGATATTCCTTTCGGATTTGCATCAATCCTTCGGGCAATCCTTTATTTTCCCGAACTTCTGCTTCTGACAGGCCATCAAGTTCGTGCGGAAAAACCAGCCACTTATCGGTTTCATGACAATAAAAGTCCGGCACCCGGTCAGTCATATTCTTGGTCGGCTTGTAATAGACAGTTCCAACTCGCAAATCCTTGGGCATGTTAAGGCGGCTTAAAGTCTGCATTTCCCGGATAATGGCTGCAATTGAACGTCCACTGTCAAATACGTCATCAATAATCAGCAGGCTGTCATCAGCATTCACATTTTCAATAAGATAATGCAGGCCATGCACCCGCACATGCGCATCCTGCTCTCCAATACCGTGATAGGACGAGGTGCGAATGGCAATATGATCAGAGGCAATACCACAAAACTCCAGCGCCTCTTGCACAGCAATACCAATTGGCGCACCGCCTCTCCATACCCCGACAATATAATCGGGTCGAAACCCACTGCGTAATATCTGTTCGGCCAGCTCAAACGAGCCTGTCAATAATTCCTGAGCGCTGATAAAGGTCTTTTCCATATGATTCGCCTAAATTAAATAAGGTTTTCAAGAATCGGTGCAATATAGAAAGCATAATGGTAATGGATAGCCCCATGATTAAAAAAAACCAGCAATTTATCCTCGACCGGGCCCTGGCTGTTCTTGCGGGCAATGCAAAATTTGATCAGTTGGCACTTGATATACCCGGCCATTCGGAGCGATTGATCGAAGTGCCATGGGCTGCACAGCATATGATCGGGGCAAAGAACATCCTTGATATCGGGTTTGCCATGTCAAGCCTTGATTGGCTCGGCCTGTTGCTGGCAAAGTCGGAGCATGAGGATGTAAGCTTAACCGCAGCAGACATTGTACACCCCGAACGGGTACAGGGCCGCTATCCACAAAACTGGCGACAACAGGTTTTATCGGTGCCGATAACCATTGGTGATATTCGCATCTGCGAGTTGCCGCAAAATCACTTTGATCTTGTCACCTGCATTTCCACCATCGAGCATATTGGCTTTGACGAAGCATCAACAGATGACCCAAGCAGCGCCTTTAATCGCAGTAAAACAGCAGAAGGGGTCGCCGCAATACGCAGCCCAACAGTCAATAAGGATGTGCTTGGTGCTTTTCGCCAAACACTGCGTACTGGCGGGCAGGTTATTATCTCCGTTCCCATGGGCCGTGGTGGCCCGGTATTGCTAAAGGACAGCCTTGGCCTTTACACCCGCCAATGGGAATATGAACCCACAAGCTGGGCCGAATTGACCGGGCAAGCCGGGTTTGAGGTAAGGGAACAGCGGTTTTTCACCCTTGGTGCCGATGATTGCTGGTCAGAAGTATCAGGGCCAGAGCAATTACACCACCAAAGCAGTGAACTAAAACCCCATGCAAGTGGTTGTGCAGTTTTGCTGCTGAAAAAATTGTGAACAGAATATCCTTACTATTGTCTGTCCACAGTATATTAACGCAGCCAGCCCTGCTCCTTATACCAGTTTACAGCATCATCAAAACCTTGCTCTAAATTGATAGACGGCTGCCAGATATTTTCGGGGATTTGCAAATCAGTTTGCACCGCCCAGTCACCATGCAGAATTTCCCTAACTTTGCCTGTGGTGAAAATGGGGGGATCGGATCGAAATCCACCAAAAAATTCCGATACTACGCCGGCAATTTTTAACATGCCTGCTGAAACAGGAAAAAGTCTGGGTTTGCCATTAACCGCACCAATCGCAGTGTGGGTAATTTCTTTCCAGCCATAACCTCCTGTACGCTCATCAGATATTTCAAATAATCCAGTAACGTAGTTGCTCTTGCAAAGTTCCACAACCGCCCGCGCAGCGTCATCCACATGAATCATGGCAATACGGGCATCGGGCTGATTAAACAATGGCTGCACCGGGCCTTGCGCAACTTTGAAAACCTGTAATGTTTCGCGATCTCCAGGCCCATACACTGCATTTGGACGAATAATAACCAAAGGCCCGTTATGGGCTTTTGCCGCCTGCTCGCTGCTTGCCTTGCTGGCGGCATAGGCAGAAAGCTGCGGCTCACGGGCTGTAATTGAGGAAATATGCACCATTCTTATATTCGGTGATATTTTGGCACATGCAGATACCAGATTGGCCGTGCCTCCCCCATTGATGGCGATCAGCTCTTGGGATGTGCGCGCCTTAATGGCCCCGGCCACATGCACCACACAGGCACAGTTTTCGACCAGGTCAGCCAATGCTGATTTATTGCCAAGATCACCAAAAACAAGCTCGGCTCCCAACTCCTTTAACGCCTTGGCCCGACTTTGACTGCGCACCAGCGCCCGCAAGGGCCTCCCATCCATTTTTAGCTTTTGGGCAATATGCAGACCCAAGAATCCGGTAGCGCCAGTAATTGCTATGGGTGCATTACTACTCAATTCACCAGCGAGCCTCGCTCCTTGCTCATAGCTTCAAAACTCCCATCCAGATACATTTTGCGTGCCTTGGCCCGGCTTAGTTTTCCTGATGAAGTCTGGGGCAAGGAGTGCGGAGGAACACCGATAACCTGCGTGGTTAATCCATATTCAGCATTAACCAGCCCCTCGATCCCGCGTAATAATGATGCCCGGCGCTCTGGATCCGATATTCTGGTCTGCACCAGTAAAATCACTTCCTCATTATCACCATCATCAACCGAAAATGCCGCAACATCTCCAGAGCGCAAACCTTCAACCCCTGATTCCGCCGACCATTCCAGATCCTGCGGCCAGACATTGCGGCCATTTACCAAAATCAGATCCTTGGCCCGGCCAGTAATGACAATCTGGCCATCTCGCCAATATCCCAGATCACCAGTATCAAGCCAGCCATCCTTGCTCAACACACAGGCAGTTTCACCGGCATTGCCAAAATATTTTGTCATCAGGCTCGGCCCCGATACAAAAATACGCCCGACCTGTGCCTCGCCCAACACCTCCCCGTTTTCGTTTCTTACTTCCAGTTGGTGGCCGGGTAGGACTGTTCCGCAAAGAACAAATTCACGGGATGCAACACCTGACCCTGCTGTTACCGGCACTGCCTGCTTATCAGTATCCAGCCTGTTCAGGTCTACCCTGTCGTAAACCACACCCTGCCCGGTTGGAGCAAAGCTGATCGCCAAAGTAGTCTCAGCCATGCCATAGCTTGGAAGCAGTGCATTGCCGGAGAAACCAGCCGGAGCAAAGCGTTCGGTAAAACTGTCCAGTACTGCAACCCGGATCATATCACCGCCAATGCCGGCCACCCGCCAATTACTTAAATCCAGATGATCCAGTTTCGCCTTCTTTGCCCGGCGTGCGCATAAATCATAGCCAAAGCTCGGAGAAAAGGCCAAGCTGGCCTTGTTGTCAGATATCATGGACAGCCACATTAAGGGCCTGCGGGCAAAGTCCCTGGTCGGCAGAATATCATTACTCATCTGGGTCACCAGCGGAGTAAGCAGAAACCCGACCAGCCCCATATCATGATAAAATGGCAGCCAGGAGCAGGTTCGATCACCCGCACCTATTTGCAACCCGTATTTTGCAATGGCAAAAGCATTTGCCATAAACGCCTTGTGGGTAATTTCAACCCCCAGCGGAAAACGTGTGGTGCCTGAGGAAAACTGTAAATAACTCAAACCCTCAGGATCAATTTCAGGCAAAGACGAACTGGTTTCATGGGCTTGCATAAATGCCGATAAGGAACCAGCCCAGATCACATCAAGAGTTTGCGCCGACTGCTCAATCCAGTCAGATAAATCATCTGGACAAAAAATCGCCTTAGCTCCGCAAACCAGCGAAATTCTTCTGATATGATCAATATAACCCTCGCGACCTCCAAAGGCCACTGGAAGCGGCAAGGGCGCTGGCAGCAGGCCTGCATATTGACAGGCAAAAAACGCCACAACGAAATCAGCATCAGACTCAGCTACCATTGCCACCCGGTCTCCGGCTTTTAAGCCACTTCCCAGTAACCGGCCAGCCAATTCTAGTGCCCGCTCGCGTAATTGCGAATAAGGTAATACTGTTTCAAGCCCTTTTCTGGCAGAATAGAAGTTAATTCCCGATTGCCCGGTGGCGGCATAATCCAGAGCTTCGCCAAGGGTGGCAAAATCAGCGCAACGCAATGCAATGCCGCTATTGGTCGGTGTAGGTGTGAATGTCCGTGTGGGTGTCGTCATAATACTCGTAATCCGCCCGCAATAAAATTTTCCGGCGCTCCGACTATCACATTTATAGTGCCAATCATATCAATTTTGCTTACCAAATGTGTATGCTAAGCGCCTGCTTCCTTATGACATGTTTTTTTCAAACTTTTTAACCGCCTTCATGAATGCACGCTTAGGGTGGACAGACGAATAAAATACGGCTACTCAGCCGCCCATTCTCCATAAAGTCAGCCCATAGGAAATTTTCCGTGACCCATTCAATTCCTGCCTCTATTAACGAACTTGGTTTAAGCGCTAAAGCAATTAACTGCAATTGGTCAAACGCGGCACTTTATGAACATAGTGTGCAATCAGGTGCCGGTAAAATTGCCGAAGGCGGCCCCCTGGTCGTTACCACGGGTCAGCACACCGGGCGCTCGGCTCTGGACAAATATACAGTTCGTGATGATGAAACAGAAAACAGTGTCTGGTGGGACGCCAATGTTTCCATAACTCCTGAAAACTTTGAAAACCTGTGGCAGGATTTTAAGGATTATGCCAGTGACAAGGAATTATTTGTGCAGGAATTATTTGGCGGCGCAGACCCAAACTATCGCCTGCCGGTGCAAATAGTCACTGAATACGCGTGGCACTCCTTATTTATCCGCCATTTATTACGCATTCCAACTGATGCTGAACGTGCAGGGTTTGCCGCAGAGTTCACCATTATTGATTTGCCCGGCTTTAAGGCAGACCCCGCACGTCATGGCACTCGCGAAGGATCAGAAACGGTTATCGCCATCAACATATCAAAACGCATGGTTCTTATTGGCGGCACGTCTTATGCCGGAGAAATCAAAAAATCTGTTTTTACTATCTTGAATTATCTTCTGCCCAAAGCAGGTGTAATGCCTATGCACTGCTCGGTAAATGACAGCGAAAAAGACGGATCAGCTATTTTTTTTGGACTATCAGGAACCGGCAAGACCACCTTATCCGCAGACCCGAACCGTACATTGATTGGTGATGATGAACATGGCTGGTCAGAAAACGGGCTGTTTAACTTTGAGGGCGGCTGTTACGCAAAAATGATTAGGCTGTCTGCTGAAGCGGAGCCGGAAATTTACGCAACCACAAAAATGTGGGGTACTGTTCTGGAAAACGTGGTAATGGACGAGAATACCCGCCAGCTTGATCTTGATGATGCCAGTCTGGCCGAAAACTCCCGTGGTGCCTATCCGCTTTCCTCCATTGCCAATGCCAGCACTACCGGACGATGCGGACAGCCCCGCAATCTGATTATGCTGACCGCTGATGCTTTTGGAATTCTTCCTCCCATTGCCCGCTTGAGCCCCAGCCAGGCCATGTATCACTTTTTATCCGGTTACACCGCCAAAGTTGCTGGTACCGAAAAAGGTGTAACTGAGCCAACGGCCACATTCTCAACCTGTTTTGGCGCACCATTTATGCCGCGCCATCCATCGGAATACGGTAATTTACTTCGGGACTTGATTGCCAGGCATGAGGTTGATTGCTGGCTGGTAAATACTGGCTGGACCAATGGCCCCTATGGTACGGGGCATCGCATGCCGATCCGTGAAACCCGTGCTTTGCTTTCTGCGGCTCTTGATGGCTCATTGAACAATGCAGAATTTCGCAAGGATGAGAATTTTGGTTTTATGGTTCCTGTAGATGTTCCTGGTGTGGATCGTTCTGTCTTAAACCCGCGTGGCACATGGGATGACACAAAAGCCTATGACAAGAAAGCGGCTGAGCTGGTTGCGATGTTTGTTAGCAATTTTGCCAAGTTTGAAAACCATGTAGATGATCGGGTTAAAGCTGCAGCTCCTGGGAACTAAAAGATTTCAGGTTCAAAATGCCTTGAATTTGCTCCAAATGCTTCATAGGCAGAGTGGATCCATAATAAAACTTTCAAATAAATATCAGCAAATGATGCAGATTACAGTTCCATACGACTGTCCTGTTAGCCAATCATTTGTTGGCTAAAATTTCGCGCAAACTGGTAAGTGTCTGCAGATTTATTGCTTTTTTTGAGAAAGAGGCGTTTTTTACTGTTTGACCCTGTTGACAAGGCTAAGAGGAAACGCACTAAAGGACAATTCAAACAGGCGCAAGAAAGGGAGCCGTGTACCATGAAACCACTTGATAAAATCACAGCTCTAATCACCGGAAGCTCCAGAGGCATGGGAACTGCAATCGCCCGCAAATGTGTCGAGCATGGCGCCAGGGTTATTCTGCATTATGGACAAAACCATGCGGCAATCAAACGATTGCAGGACGAATTGGGCCCGGCAGTACTTGGTACGCTTAGCGTCGATTTATCCTGTCCCGGCGCTGGCCATGAATTGTGGCGCAAGGCATCAGATATATCTGCGGATATCAATGCGCTGGTAAACAATGCTGGAACCGCTATTTCCATTCCTTTTTCTGCTGATGATGCCCAATGGCAAGATGGCTGGATAAAGACCATGGCGGTCAACCTGCAATCGCCTGCTGAATTATGTCAAGGAGCAGTAAACTCCTTTACCAAAGCCGGTGGCGGACGAATTGTTAACATTGCCTCGCGCGCAGGACAGCGTGGTGATCACATGGATTTTGCAGCCTATGCTGCCTCCAAAGGCGCGCTTATTGCCCTTACCCAAACCATTGCAAAGGGTGCGGCCAGACAAAATATCTTTGCCTATTCCATCGCTCCGGGCTGGGTGGATACGGATATGGCTCCAAGCGATCCGCAAGTTCGTGCCGCCGCCATGGATGAGATCCCACTGGGCCGGTTTGCTGATCCACAGGAGATTGCCGCGCTGGTAGCGTTCTTGCTCTCAGACGGGTGCCGCTCTTCTTCAGGGGCCACCTTTGATGTAAACGGCGCATCGTATTTACGCTAAACATACAGCTAAATTACGAAACTGTGCGACCTGGAGCATAGGCAACAGTTTTAAGCCGAGCTTGCATGATTTTATGCAAAATTAGTTATTGATTTTCAGTTTGCCATTGCTTGTTCGCGCAAGGATGACTTACGGCGCGCAGGACGCAAGTGACGATTGCTGGTGAGAGTCACTATTAGGGTCACTTATAGGGTCAGCACAAATTTTCACTGTCCCTTGAGTGATACTTGATATCCCCTGTAATCATACCAAAACAGCACTTAAGGGTAATAAACTGACCCTTAAATGACCCTTCTATATACTAACTGACCCTTTGGTTTAGGGGATAAGTGTAAAAGGCGCCCGCCCTTGCCAGAGCTGTTATAATGTAAGGGTTGGGGCTAAAG
>WFUF01000021.1 GCA_015485155.1 Robiginitomaculum sp.
CAAAAGTTCTCAATGCCATTGATGTGATTAGACTGCTCGGCAAAGAGTTTTGAGTGGTTAATGCGGTGGTGGTGGAACTCGGAAACATCCAGAACATCATATGAGCCAAAGCAATCGGTGTAGACGATGCTGTCTGGCTTAACCTTCTGCCGGATGATCGGAAGAAGCCTTTGTGTAGAGGCATTTGGGATAATCACCACATGCACGCGGCCCTTGCGTTTGAGCAGCCCAAACACCGCGACCTTACCCGCAGCACCCCTTCCTCGCTTGCCCTTGCGATGCCCGCCAAAGTAACTCTCATCAACTTCAACCTCGCCACTGAACAGCTCTGGTGTTTCGGCTTCCAGACGGCAGAAGATCACCTCACGCAGCTTGTGGTAAAACAGGATCGCCGTGTTGCGATTTACCCCCGTCAACTGGGCCGCCGAACGAGCCGTCACACCCGCACAGAAATACTTGATAAGCTCACTTTGAATACTTGCAGAGAGCCTGATCCGAACAGTAATCGACATTTTCCCCGGCTCTTGACAAGGATGCTGCGCTGCTGTTAAAAGGACTTTGTTTTACAAAGTTCTTTATAGATGGAGAAGAAAATGAACAATGAAAAAATGCAAGAAGATATAAGCTGGATAAGGCAATTGGCCGAAGATGGCCGCAATGCACCACTTAGCGGCGGCTCTATCAGTATCTGGTGGGCGGTCTTGACATCAGCAATGATGCTGATCCATTGGGCAACATTAAGTGGATATATGCCGTTTTCCATTGCCTATATTGGCTTTGGCTGGATTAGCTATGCAGTAATCGGCTTTATTGGAACCATGGTTTTGGCCAAAAAAATCAAAAAAGCAGGCGGCGGCAATTCCATTGGCGATCGGGTTTCCTCTGCCTCATGGGCAATGTTTGGCGCAGGTATAACCAGCTTTTTTATTGGCTGCGTGCTTGCGGTTTTTGTCTTGGACAGCCCCTATTGGCTGTTTAATTTGCTCTTACCGGTGGCATTTATCGGCTATGGCATTGCTCATGGCGTAACCGCCATGATTGCCCGCAAAAGCTCCAGCGGCCGGGCTGCGATTTTGAGTTTTGTACTGGCCACTTTGATGATGCTCCTGTTAACAAACCCTGCCATCTATCTGTTGGCTGCTATTGGCGTTTTACTGGTAATATTGCCACCAGCGATCAATAACAGAGCAGCAAAATCATGAGTGATTTTAGCGCAAACGA
Organism: Robiginitomaculum sp.; assembly: GCA_015485155.1. Taxonomy (GTDB): domain Bacteria; phylum Pseudomonadota; class Alphaproteobacteria; order Caulobacterales; family Maricaulaceae; genus Robiginitomaculum_B. Next base: position 1,222 of record WFUF01000021.1, read on the forward strand.
GCTGGATACAGTGATCCACGGCAAAATACGCTTAGGTGTCATGGCTTATCTTGCCAGTGCAGGCTCTGCCAATTTCACTGTCCTTAAGGATAAAACCGGCAGCACTGATGGCAACTTATCTACCCATTTACAAAAGCTGGAGCAGGCAAATTATGTGACCATCGACAAATCCTTTCACAACAAGAAGCCACTAACTGTTATCAGCTTGACTGAAACCGGACGCACGGCATGGATTGAATATTTAACAAGAATGCAGGAGTTGCTGATGCCAAAGTCCCATTAACTTCATGCCGCTTTACTTAAAAGCAAAACAAGCCCTTGCTGAGCTGCTTACCAGCAGCTCGGCAAATTCGTATAAAAACCAAAACTCTCCGATCACGGGTTTTGCCGATTATCTGGATGCAACTTGCCAGCACACCCAGCTTTGGGCACTATGCCCCGTGAAAGCCGGGACACTTTTGGGGACTTCAAATGAATTATACAAAAGACAGCAGCAGTGCTGGTCGTCACATTATGCCGGATCTGGTGCGGGCCTTTGCCATTATCGGCATAGCTTTGGTCAATGTTGGCCTGTTCGCCTACCCTTTGCAAATGAGTTATTATGATGGTGGATTTCAGTCTGCGATTGATGATTGGGCAAATTTTGGTGTGCAATCAATATTCCTGATGAAATCCTACAGCCTGTTCTCATTTATGTTCGGTGTTGGATTTGCCTATCAGATTCAATCTGCAAGCAGGGCTAAAGCCGGATTTGGTGGGCGTTACGCCCGAAGAATTATCGGCTTGCTGGTATTGGGTTTAGCGCACATCGCCTTTGCTTTTCAGGGCGATATTCTTTTGCTTTATGGCTTGATCGGTATTGTTTTATTCTGGTTCAAAAACGCCAAAGTAAAAACACTGTGCTGGGTTGCTGCCGTCTTTATCATATTTCAAATCCTGTTCGGATTTTTGATGATGCTGTCCGTTTGGGCCGGCATTAAATTTGCTCCCGAAGAAATACTAGCAGTACAAAATGAAATGGAAACCAGCGCCCTGCTCTCCAGAGAAATATTCGGCAATGGAACTTTTATTGATGCAGTTAAATTGCGCTTGGCCGAATATGGCAGTGCCATGGCAATTTTCATATATCAGGGCCTTGGGGTATTGGGCTATTTTCTATTGGGTCTTGCGGCGGTAAAATCCGACCTGATTGCAAATCCCGATGCTGTATTGTGGAAAAAGTTTCGCAGGATCGCCTTGCCTCTTGGTGTGATCGGCAGTGCTTATGGCGCATGGATAGTCATGGGCTCTGACGATATGGTATTGATGCAAATTGCAACAAGCATTGCGGTCATCGGCCTATTCGCCCCGCTGGCAACAGCAGGCTATCTGGGATTGATTGCCAAATGGGCCAAAGGCCCGGTCACCAAATTCAAAATATTTATGGCCAGAGGTGGAACCGCCACATTAAGCGCCTATTTGCTGCAATCCTTATTATTATCGCTGATTTTTAATAGTTATGGTCTAGGCCTGTTTGGTAAATTAGGCGCAGCTAGTTGCATTGCAATCGCGCTTATTGTTTCAATTTTCACCCTTGCATTTTCTTCGCTGTGGCGCAAAAAATTCAAACTGGGCCCGGTGGAGATCCTGTTTCGAGCATGGACTTATCTGGGCAAACGTTAGGTCTTAAAGGTCATAGCCTTGATCACATCTGCATTGTCCAGCCCTCAACCCCCATTGCCGCCTGGCGCAGGGCCTCGGACAAGGTGGGATGGGCATGACAAGTGCGCGCTATATCTTCGGACGCTGCTCTAAATTCCATGGCCAGAGCTGCTTCACCGATCATTTCGCTCACCTGCGCTCCCATCATGTGCACTCCCAAAATTTCATCATTTGTGGCATGAGCCAGAACCTTGATAAAGCCATCGGTCTGATGATTGGCACGTCCTCTGGAGTTGGCCGCAAATGGAAACGCGCCTTTCTTGTAGGGTATTTTTGCTGCCTTTAGCTCTTCTTCGGTTTTACCGACCCAGGCAATTTCCGGAGAAGTATATACCACACCAGGTATCACGTCATAGTTCACATGCCCCGGCAGGCCGGCAATGCTTTCGGCGCAGGCAACCGCTTCTTCTTCAGCCTTGTGCGCCAGCATTGGCCCGGTTGTGCAATCTCCTATTGCCCAGACATTATCAGCAGCCGTTTTCCAGTGATCAGTTTCAATAAATCCTCTGGCATCTAATTTAACACCCACGTCCTCCAAACCAATATCAGAAGTTACAGGCCGCCGGCCAATAGCCACCAATACCACATCGGTTTCCATGGTTATGGCATCACCACCAGCAGCTGGCTCCATAGTGAGCTTTAATCCGGACTTTAATTTTTCAACTTTGGTGACTTTGGTACCCAGGTGAAATTCAAAGCCCTGTTTTTTGAAAATGCGTGTAGCCTGCTTGGCCAGTTCACCATCAGATCCCGGCAGAATGCGCGGCAGAAACTCCACCACTTTGACCTCTGCGCCCAGCCGCCGCCAAACCGAACCCAGCTCCAGACCAATAACACCGGCACCGATCACCACCATGGATTTGGGCACTTTACCAAGGGACAGCGCGCCAGTTGATGAGACAATGCGCTTTTCGTCAATTTCAACTCCGGGCAAGGGTGTAACTTCGGAGCCAGTGGCAATAACAATATGCTTGGTTGTCAGTTCGGATTTTTTGCCCTCATCATCAATTACCTCTACCTTGCCTTTGCCAGCAATCCGGCCACGGCCAGTAATATGCTTCACCTTGTTTTTCTTGAACAAAAAGGCAATGCCCTTAGTCAGTCCATCAACGGTTTCTTCCTTGGCCTGCATCATTTGCGGCAGATCCAGCTCCACACCCTTTGCCTTTATACCAAGCTCAGCCATGTGCGAATTTGCTGTCTCCAACAATTCAGAAGCATGCAACAGGGCTTTTGACGGAATACAGCCCACATTCAGGCAAGTGCCGCCCAAAGTTGATCTGCTTTCAACACAGGCGGTTTTTAATCCCAATTGCCCAGCGCGAATGGCGCAATTATAACCGCCCGGCCCGCCGCCGATAATTACCACATCAAAAGTATCTGCCATTTGCATTCCCCTGCCGCGTGAATCAATGGCAAGGTGCAATTTGTGCCAGCCCTGGTCAATGGCCAAAAGTGCTATCACTCATTGCAGTTAGCAATTTTCCCAATGCCTTGCGCCGGTTTTGCCCATCAATACTGCCTATTACCAGCATGCCGACGAAAACTGTATATTGCACCAAGGCCAGATCATGCGCGGTTTTAGCATCAATCTGGTATAATTCACCAACCAGTGTTGCAATATAATTTACTCTTTGCCTGTCAACTTCCTGCACTATTTTTGCGACGGTTTGGTCTATGGCGGCCCAACGGCGAATAGAGTTCTCCAGATCACCATCGGCCTGTAATACGTTCGCTCCCAAATCCTCAAGTCGCTGGCGCGGACTTGTGGCACCGGCATTGGTTTTGCTGATAATGTCTTTGGTTCTGCTGCCTTGCCAATAAGCAATAAGTGCTGAAACAAACTCTGCCCTATTGGTAAAGTGATGATAAAAACTTCCCCTTGTGCGCCTGGCTGCTTTGCACAATAGCTCGATACGAATTGCCTCCGGCCCGGCCTTAGACAATAATTGCAACCCGGTTTCCAACCAGTCGGATTTGCTAAATCTTGCCACTCATAACAACCATATATTGATCACAATTCGCCCCATCTTTGCGCCAAGCCTATGGCATAAAACATGCCAATGCTTAAACAAATCGCCGAGGTTATAATCCAAAACGCACCAGAAAACTGCGCAAATCCCAATAAGGCCGGAACCAGCACCAGACCTCTTATGATGAACACAAGCGCAATAGCCAGCAGGCCAAGCCGCAATAGAGGCAGTGGCAGGAATTGTATCAGCCCGGCACCTTTTAGGGCATATAACCCCCAGACAAACAACACGCTGGCGATAATAAGAGTGACCACATAGGGATAGACTTCACCACGTTCGGCCATTTGCGCCATGGCTTCGCCAGCACCAAAGAACCGCAACCAGTTCGGCCCGCCAAACAAAATGCCAATATGCAAGGCACTTGCAATAAAACTGCTGATGGCGGCGGCCAGCAATAACGGGTTGATAGACGTATTAGCTGTCATCAAAAAGTCTCCAAACCAAAATTTGCCAACCAAAGGTGAGCCTGCGGAGCCAAATCCGCTCGTACATACTGTTAAGTTCATGCCTCTCCCTATTTATCATTTGAGCGCTCTGCCGATTACGACCCAGCGCTTGGGCAGGTGTCACTTATCCCGACTTATTTATTACACCTATCACAACAATACAATACCAAATGGTATGTTTTGGAGGCATGATTAAACCAGATTGAATAATATCAACCTTCAGAAGCCGCATGTGTCAGGTAATACTGTCTATGTACACATGGATCGCCTAACGAAATGGTGTTGAGGTCAAAATGAACACATCATGTTTCCGATCCGTACCCGGAGCAATTCTGTTACTTTCTTTTTCGATAAAGCTCGCGGCCTCTTTATTTAAATTTTTTGCTTCCTCGGACGTAACCGGCAGTCCAACCTTGCCCCAAATACTGTCCAATCGCGACCCAAAACCAGGATCATGCCAAAGACCGCCCTCTACACCTAAAATCAAAAAACCTTCACTTGCTGCCGCCTCACAAATCTCAATTGCTGCTTTTGCCGAAAGCCGGAAACCATTCCGTTTAGGCTCTGCAAAAAAATCTGGAGCTTCATAATGTAATTTTTGTTTATCTACCATCTTGTTTAGTCACTCCATCCTATCCGATCATCTGGAACTCACGCCGGACGGGGTTTATAACCTAGTTTGAAACGGTTTAATTTCTCTGCCTAAAGATATATCTGATGAAATCAACAGACGGGGTTCAAACCCCGTCCGGCAATTAGTATATAAGAGCTAATCTGAGGCGAGAAGCCTACTAAGATTAGTTTTGGAAATTATGATAGTGAAAGCCATTTACAAGAGCATCAATATCCCTGTTACTTCCGGTGCATTGTATTTTGATAACGCCCATTCCCGGCATTTTCAAAAGGGCTTGTTCTGTATAAACCGCTGAAATCATAAAACCTGATTGCCATATCAACATCTTCATCTGCAAAATAATACCAGCTTGTCGACACTTGCCTGTTATTAAGTCATTATTGCAACTTGAAAACCCGCCATTAAGTTCCAGCAGCAGAGTAAGTACATGTTCTTTAAGTCTAAAAACACTGCCCGTTCCAAAACTGCCGGTGATTCATTCTCCAGATTAAGATCCGGTATAATCGGCAGCGGGCAAATACTGGACGGCCCGTTCGGGCCTCGAAAACTGATGTATGCAGATTATGTCGCTTCGGGGAGAAGTTACGGCCCGATTGAAGATATTATCCATAAGCATGTACTACCACTTTATGCCAATACCCATACCGAAGCCTCCTCAACCGGGCGGCAAAGCTCCGCATTTCGTGAGCAGGCCAGAGGAATTATCGCCAAGGCCATCGGTGCCAATGAACAAGAAGCAGTGATTTTCTGCGGCTCTGGCTGCACCGGGGCAATTGACCGTCTTATCCAGATTCTGGGCCTAAAACTCCCTGAGGGCTTGCGCGCATATGGCCTTGATACCAAAATTGCCGCCGACAAAAGACCGGTAGTGTTTATCGGCCCGTTCGAGCACCATTCCAACGATGTGCAATGGCGCGAAACCATTGCTGATGTCATTACTATTGCAGAAACCGAAGACGGCCTGCTTGATATGGATGATCTTGAGCGCCAGTTACAGGCACACAAGGATCGCCCCCTGCTGATCGGCAGCTTTTCCACCGCCAGCAATGTAACCGGCATCCGAACCGACCCGATTCCCATTGCAAAACTGCTCCATAGGTTTGGCGCCATGGCTGCTTTTGATTTTGCAGCATCTGCGCCTTATGTGTCGATAAATATGAACGAGCCTGATGGCGGGCATTTTGATGCAATTTACATTTCACCCCATAAATTTGTCGGGGGGCCCGGCTCTCCCGGTATTCTAGTATTAAAGAAACAATGGGCACATAATAAAATTCCGGCCGTACCCGGTGGCGGAACCGTATCTTATGTCAGCCCCTGCGCCCAATCCTATTTAAGCGATATAATTCACCGCGAAGAAGGCGGAACCCCGGACATTATTGGCTCTATCCGTGCCGGCCTTGCCTTTGATCTGAAAGAAAGAATGGGAAGCAAAACCATTGCCAGTGCGGAAAACCACCATACAGAGCTGGCCTTAAAGCGCTGGGGCGCTCATCCAAACATTCAAATTCTGGGTTCCCTCACAGCACCACGCCTGCCGATTTTTTCATTTTTAGTGCGCCATGGTGAAAAATATTTGCATTATAATTTCGTGGTCGCCCTGCTTGATGATTTATTCGGCATTCAAGTGCGCGGCGGTTGTTCGTGCGCCGGCCCCTATGGTCACCGACTTCTGGATATTGATCTTGAAACCTCACGTCAGTATGAAGCCCATATTAAACAGGGACTTGAAGTGCTGAAACCCGGTTGGGCGCGCGTCGGGTTTAATTATTTCTTTTCCGATTCCGAGGCCGAATTACTGCTAACAGCCGTAGAATGGATTGCCGATAATGGTCATCAGCTTTTGCCATTTTATGAATTTAACAGCCGAAGCGGGCAATGGCTGCACAGCAAACGAAAATCCGAACAGTTAAGTGATCTGTTAAACCCGCACCAGATGCACAGTAAAAGCATGGAAAAAATGGCACCAAAAACCATCAAAGACATTATAGGCGCGGCAAATTCCCAAATAGAGCAAGCCAAGAAATTATCCGTAAAACCCGCATGCCACGATTTGCAGGATGTACCTGAACATTTGAAATGGTTTGCCCAACGCCCATAGACGATAGAGCCGCAAACAGGATACTGATCATATTCTACTTGACAGATTTATTTTAATGTTAAAGTATATGCTTTAACATTAAAGCAAGAGCCTTGTCATGCACGTCTCCAGAAGAAACACCTTAAAAATTATCGGCAGTGGTGCGATAATTCTGGCGGCCAGTTCCTGCACCGGGCCTGACAAATCATCATCTTTTCCCGATCCTGCTGCCGCCTGGCACGATGCCGCCCTGGAAACAGATGTCTTGCGCTTTGGACTTGCCCACGGCTTGCTGGCGCCAAATCCACATAACAGACAGCCCTGGATGCTGGATTTGCATGACAGTTATTCGGCAAGTCTGTATGTGGATACGGATAAGGATCTGCCCCAAACAGACCCTTTTGACCGGCAGCTTACAATTGGGCTGGGGTGTTTTCTGGAACTGTTTGCCATAAGTGTCGCCGAGCTTGGATACAGGGCGGAATTTGAGCTGTTTCCCGAAGGAAGCTCCGCACAATCACTTGATACACGCCCCGTTGCCAAAATTACCATACACGCATCAAATAGCCTGAAGGCTGATCCGTTATTTACCCATATTTATAACCGGCGCAGCAATCGCAGCAAATTTGCAAAAAGCCTGATCACCGCAACCGATGCCCGGCAAATTGCCGGAGCAGATACAAAAACCATTGCCGGATTTACCACAGACAAGGCACAAATAGAGGCTTTGCGGCAAATATGCGTAACGGCTGCCAAAATTGAGTTTCTTACCCCCAGAACCTATATGGAAAGTGTCAATTTAATGCGCATTGGCGATGAGGAAATTGCACAAAACCCCGATGGCCTGGCGATTAACGGCCCGGCAATTAGCCTGTTAAAGCGCATGGGAATTGTCACCAGAAAGACACTGGCTGATCCTGCATCCAGCGCCTTTAAGCAAGGATTGCGTCAATACATCGCTGCCGCCCGAACTGCCACTGGCTTTGTCTGGATTGCCACCCCCACCAACAGCCGTTCAGAACAGATAATGGCCGGACGCGCCTATGTCCGACAAAACCTGCGGGCAACACAATTGGGAATTGCTATGCACCCTTTAAGTCAGGCCTTACAGGAATATCCAGAAATGCAGCAGGAGCTGATCAAGGTGCATGAAACAACCAAAACTTCCGGACAACGCTTGCAGATGCTGGCACGGATAGGCTATGCAAAAGCCGTTAATCCATCACCCAGATTCCCATTGGCAGCAAAACTGACAAGCAATGAACAAACCAAAACAGGTTGAAACCGGATTTCAAATCTTTACTGAAATAGGAATTATTCATCAACTGGCCAGAACCGCTGTGGAGGGCTCCATGCCGGATAAATTGCGCTGGTCACATTTTGTGGTGCTGAGCCACTTCATCCGGCGCCCACAGGAACAAAGCCCAAGCCATCTTGCAGCAGCCTTTCAGGTAACCAATGCTGCCATGACCAATACTTTGAGCAAAATGCAAAAATGGGGCTATATAACCATCCGGCCAAACCCAAAGGATAGCCGCGCCAAGCTGGTATGTTTAACTGATGCCGGAAGAAGCGCCTATCAGCAAACCCTTGCGGCGATTTCTCCGCTGGTACAAAACATGTTTGCAGATATCCCTGCGGATACCCTGGTTATGCTTAAAACTACTTTGGCCGATTTGCGCCAGAAAATGGACGCGGCACGAGACTGACCTTAGGCCTGACTGGGGCTAATTACTGGTATGATTGTACCATATTGTTGCACGCTTTGACTTGAGTCTTTTGGCAATATTGTTAATCTGCATTTTTGGGGTCATATTCTGGGGTTTTCATAATGATTTTTCGACTGTTGCTTGCATCCTTGCTTGTGTGGGTATTTGCCTTTCCATCTATGGCTGGCAAACGTCCTGATTTTGGCAATCTAAAAGTTGAGGATTTTGGAGAGCTGGAGAATGTGCGCGGGGTCACTATTTCTCCTGATGGCAAAAAACTGGCAATGCTTATTGGCTCACGTGAACATGAACGCTCTGTGGTTGTGCAGGAAATCGGCAAAAAGGCGGTACGAATTCCTACAGGAGAGCAGGACGCTCTTGGAGTGCGGTTTTTAAGCAATTCTCGCATTATGGTTTTCTTTGACAAATTCCGGGCAATGCATCGTGGTGGTGGCCGCAATGAAACCCGTATAGTTTTCATGGATTTAGATGGCCGAAATCAATTGCAAATGCCATCAAATACTTTTCGCCGTATTCCCGGTGATGATCAGAATCTGCACAGTGTTCGAATAGTTGATCGAAGCAAGTTAAACCGTTCGGGAAAAGTGCGCGAAGAATACAGGTTTGAAGCGGTAAAGGTGAATATGAGAACCGGGAAAATCAAGCGGGTCGAGCGTTTTCCCACCAATTATAATTCCCCTATTTTTGATCCCTCGAACAGGGTTCGTCTGATGCAGCTTGTCAAGCTGGAAGATAAAGAGAGCGACTATAAGCATTGGACATGGATGGTTCGTGATCAGAATTCATCAGAGTGGAGGCAGCTTTTTTCTGCAACAAATCTTGATGATCCCCCATTTAGTTTTGTGGGATTCATAGACGATAATACTGTTGCGTTATCTGGCCGCATGCTTGGACTTCCTGAGTTTGAGCGGGATAAAACCGCTATTTTCAAGATGGATCTGGCAGATGGTAAAATTTCATTGCTTAGATCCAACAAGGATGTGGATATGGGAGGGGTGCTGGTCGACCCCTACAGCCGCTATGTTGTTGGGGTAAGTTGGCTGGAAGGGCGCAGGAATGTGGAGTATTTTGACCCTGAGCTCGAGGCTTTACAGGCACAATTAGAAGGAGCGTTTCCGGGGAAGGTGGTTTCCATACAGACTTGGAGCGAAGATCGTTCAAAAATGGTTGTTAGCACCTCTTTGGCGGGCCATTCGACCGTATATTATTTGCTGGACAGAAACACAAATAAGGTGACGTTGATTGCGCGTGCATATCCAAAAATTCCGGAACAGGCAATTTCTGATGTTAAATACATCAAATACAAAGCCAGTGATGGCACCATTATTCCAGCGTATTTAACCATTCCTGTGGGCCGCGAGGGTGAAAAGAATCTGCCCATGATTATGTTGCCCCATGGCGGGCCACGGGCGCGCGATAGCTGGAGCAATGAGCTATGGCGGCAATCATTCGCCTTTATGGGTTATGTGGTTTTACAGCCACAATTCAGGGGATCAGATGGATATGGAATTGCCTTTCGTGATGCCGGTAACGGGCAGTGGGGCAAGAAAATGCAATCAGACTTATCTGATGGGGTAAGGTATCTGGTATCCAAGGGGCTGGTTGATCCGCAAAGGGTATGTATTGCCGGATGGTCTTATGGTGGTTATGCAGCGATGGCTGGAGGCACTTTAACACCGGAGCTCTATAGATGCGTAATCGCCGGAGCCGGAGTTAGCGATCTGCCCCGGGTTCTTCGACGTTCAGGTTCCGGGCGCGGGTTTCGGCGTGCTGCCATTACCGAATGGTGGGAAGAAAGCATTGGCGATCCAACAACTAACTTGCAGGAGCTAAAGGATACCTCGCCAGTTAACAAGGTGGCCAATGCCCGGGCACCATTCCTGTTAATTCATGGCGAGGAGGACACAACTGTTCTGATCAAGCAGACTGAGATATTTGCCGATGCTCTGCGCCGTGCGAAAAAGCCATACAAATTCATTCGTCTGAAGAATGAGGATCACAATTTGAAAAAGGGCGAAACCCGCGTACAGCAATTAACCGAGATGAAGAAATTCCTCCAGGAGCATAACCCGGCATACTAGAGCATTTTTAGCAAAAGTGGGAACCGGTTTTGCGGTTCAAAAATGCGACAAACAAAGATTTGCATTTTTAGCAAAAGTGGGAACCGGTTTTGCGGTTCAAAAATGCGACAAACAAAGATTTGCATTTTTAGCAAAAGTGGGAAGGTTTTTGTGCGCTACCGCTTCGCTACTTGAGGGAGTCTTTATCTGTCCTACCGCTTCGCTACTTGAGAGAGTCTTTATCTGTCCTACCGCTTCGCTACTTGAGAGAGTCTTTATCTGTCCTACCGCTTCGCTACTTGAGGACGGGTATATGTCCTACCGCCTAGCGGCTAGTTTAAGCGCGGGCCTCGAACCACCACGTTCGTCACACCGGACTTCGATCCGGTGTCCAACAAATGTACGGTTTGGTGTCCCGTATTGGAGATTGAACCAAGCGCTAATGGCTCAGGTTTTTTCCAGAAAACTCGTTATCAGTTTCTTGTTACCGGCCTTTTCAAATGCAATCTCTGCCTTGTCGCCATCTATGGCTGTAATCCGGCCATAGCCGAATTTCTGGTGAAATACGCGCTCGCCTGCGGAAAATCCAGATGCTTCGGATTTGGTAAGTCGTCTAGCCTCGCCCTCTATGGTTTTATGTTTTTTTGCGGATTGCAAGCGCTGCCATCCGGGACTGTTATATGATGAAATTTTAGCTTCATCGCTGCTATGGTTGTTATTTCCCTGTTGGCCGTAATATCCGGTCTCGGCGCGGGCTTCCACATGCTCCAGAGGCAATTCATCCACAAAGCGCGAAGGCAGCACAGCTTGCCAGCGGCCATAAATCTGCCGGTTTGCAGCAAAATAGATAATTGCCTGTTTGCGGGCTCGGGTAAGGCCCACATAGGCCAGCCGGCGTTCTTCTTCCAGAGCCCGATTGCCACTTTCGTCCAAAGAGCGCTGAGATGGAAAAACCCCTTCCTCCCATCCGGGCAGAATTACCAGTGCAAACTCCAGACCCTTGGCCGCATGTAAAGTCATCAGGCTGATCTGGTCATCGGATGGGCCGGTATCGCGCTCCGACACCAAAGCCACATGTTCCAGATATCCTTCCAGATTGTCAAATTCCGACATGGCCTGCACCAGTTCTTTTAGGTTTTCCAACCGGCCCTCAGCCTGCGGACTTTTATCGGCCTGCCACATGGCAGTATAGCCGCTTTCATCGAGCACCATTTCAGCCAATCGGGCATGGTCAAGCATTTGTGCCATTTGCCGCCAGTGCTCAATATCCTTGAATAATGCGGCAAGCCCAGTACGAGCTTTGCCGGAGATTTCACCACCTTGGATCATCTGGCGAGCTGCTGTCATTAACGGCAGACCGGAAGATCGTGCGTGCATTTGTATTTTTTGAATACTGGCTGCTCCAATGCCCCGTTTGGGGGTGTTGGCAATGCGCTCAAAGGCCAGATCATCATTATCCGAGGCTACCACCCGCATATAGGCATGAGCATCACGAACCTCCAGGCGTTCAAAAAACCTGGGGCCGCCAACTACCCGATAGGGCAGGCCCAATTGAATAAGGCGTTCCTCAAATGCGCGCATTTGCCGGGAAGCACGCACTAATATGGCGCAATCGGCATAGGATTTGGTTGTGGAATACCAGTTTTCAATCTCATCTACAGCGGCCACAGCTTCAGCTTCACCATCCCATACGCCGAACACCTTGACCTTTTCCCCTCCGCCCTCGTCAGTCCACAAGGTTTTTCCAAGCCGGTCTTCATTGGCAGTAATAAGCGTCGAGGCCGCCGCCAGTATATGCTCTGTTGAACGATAGTTTTGTTCAAGCTTTATTACTCTGGCTCCGGCAAAATCCTGTTCAAACCGCAAGATATTATCTACTTCGGCTCCGCGCCAGCCGTATATTGACTGGTCGTCATCGCCAACCACGCACAGATTGTTTGAGCCTCGAGCCAAAAGCCGAAGCCATAAATACTGGCAAATATTGGTGTCCTGATACTCATCAACCAGCATATAGCGAAATTTTCTGGTGTATTCTGCCAGCACATCCTCATTCTGCAAGAACAAGGTCAGAGTATGTAAAAGCAGATCGCCAAAATCTACCGAGTTTAAGGTTTTAAGCCGGTGCTGGTAGATTTTATATACTTTTGCACCCTTGCCATTGGCAAAGTCCCAGCCATCACTGTCAGTTATTTTATCGGGGCCAAGGCCACGGTTTTTCCAGCCATCAATCAAATGAGCCATGTGACGTGGCGTCCAGCGTTTTACATCAATATTTTCGGAGATAATCACCTGTTTTAACAGTCTTAACTGGTCATCAGTATCCAAAATGGTGAAGTTTGATTTCAGGCCGACAAGTTCAGCATGTTTGCGTAAAATTCTGGCTGATATGGAATGAAATGTGCCAAGCCATGATATATTCTCATAGCTATCCCCAATCAGGGCGCTAACCCGATCACGCATTTCCCGTGCTGCCTTATTGGTAAAGGTAACAGCCAGTATTTCCCACGGCTTGGCTTTGCCCATGGTCAGCAAATGGGCAAAGCGCGTAGTAAGCACCCGGGTTTTACCGGTGCCGGCCCCGGCCAGCACCAATACCGGCCCGTCCAGGGCCTCAACCGCTTCTCGCTGCGGTTCATTTAACGCATCAAGATAGGCAGGTTGTGCCACCGGCGCTCCGGCTCGGGCCAATTCGGAGATTTTAGGCTTTGGATTCGTCATAATGCTTTGTCCCGCAAAAACAAAAACGAAGCAAGAACAAGTATCGGGGAATTTTAGCGAAATAGCAGGTAAGGCACCGTTAAAACCGGCCCTGCCCAAGTTTGTAAATTTGCTTCGGTTTTGTGTGCAAGTGCGACCAAATGTTCCAATAACAGTGACGTTAACACATTAGTAAGCATGCAGGCGCAGTGTCTTGATTGGAAAAACCATTAAAAATCAATAACTACAGCCGATGGTGGTTTTTCTTTTGAACTCTATCATGGCGGGTGAACACTCGCCGCGTGGATATGGCTTTGGAAAGAATTGTGATGTAGCGCGCTAATTAGCAGAGCTTTGCGTGCAGGCATTATAGCAAAAGGCAAAGAGCAATGAGTATGTCAAACAAGTTCAACGGACATGGTATATCAGGCAAAATGGCAGGCTTTAAGATAAGCACCAGGCTGTATACAGGGTTTGCCATTTTACTATTGGCAATTTTAATGCTGGCGATAACCAGCTTTAGGGGAATGAAACTCGTTGAGACTGATTTTGATCATTCCAGAGAGCTTTCCGAACAATCACTTCTGATTTCCGAGCTGGAACGGGATCTGGCGCTGATGCAGGCGGAAGAGCTTAAGTTCCTGACCAAATATGAGACACAGGACAAAAAGGCATATACTGAAGCTTATGACCTGGTGCAAAAGATAATGGCACAGGCCAAGCAAAAGTCCTCTAATGCAGAGCGACTGCAATTATTGCAGGCGGCTGAAAAAGAATTAATTTCGCATAATGACAGTTTTAACAGGATCAGCCAATCAGATACACGGCAAAGCGCCAGTGCAGGGATTGTAAGTCTGGATGTGGGTAAGATATTTTCACACACCAGCAAGGCCCGCAAATCAGTAGAGACAGAAGCTCGACATTTGCGTGATGAAGTCGCCGGAGATATTAGCAAGATGGAGGCTTCAACATTGATCACTGCAAGTCTTGCATTGGTCATAGGGTCTTTGGCTGCATTCCTGATTGGCCGCTCTATCACCAGCCCGATCAATGCTTTGGCGCTTGATATGAATAAACTGTCCGAAGGTGATCTTGCAATTACCGTAAGTGCTGTGGGCCGTGGTGATGAAATTGGCAAAATGGCGCAGGCAGTACAGGTGTTCAAGGAAAATGCCATAAGAAACCGGGAGCTGGAGAAAGAACAGCAACAGCAAAAACAGCGAGCGGAAGAAGAAAAACGCGACATGATGCATAAACTGGCCGACCAGTTTAATTCCAGCGTTGGCGGCATTGTGCAAAGTGTTTCCTCAGCATCCACCGAGTTGCAGGCCACTTCCGAATCCATGAGCAATATCTCAAACAATACCAGTAGCTTAGCATCAGCGGTTTCGGCAGCCTCTGAAGAAGCATCTTGTAATGTGCAAACGGTTGCTGCTGCTGCCGAAGAAATGTCGCACTCAATAGGTGTGATCAACGAGCAGGTAAATCAGGCTGCTTCTGCTGCCCGGCAGGCGGTGGAACATGTGGATAAAACCGGTTCGCAAATGCAGAAGCTTGCTGATACGGCCAATCGCATTGGCGAGGTGGTAAGTCTTATTTCCGATATTGCCGAGCAGACCAATCTTCTGGCTTTAAATGCGACCATTGAATCAGCTCGTGCTGGTGAGGCGGGACGTGGATTTGCCGTGGTTGCCTCTGAGGTGAAATCTCTGGCCAGTCAGACCAGCAAGGCTACTGATGGCATTGCCGCCCAGGTCGAGGAAATACAGCGTGCAACTAAAGAGGCCGTATCCTCAATGACTGCAATTGGCCAGTCCATCCGTAGTGTGGATGAGACATCTTCAGCCATTGCCTCTGCGATGCAGGAACAGGGCGCTGCCACGCAGGAAATAGCCCGCAATGTTCAAGAGGCGGCAACCGGAACCGAAGAGGTAAGTAAAAACATCACAGGAGTTAACGAAGCATCGCAAGAATCCGGCGCCTCGGCAAAAGAGGTGACACGGGCTGCCAGCGAATTATCAGAGCAGTCAGAATTACTGACATCAGAGGTTGAGCGCTTCATCAATCAGGTTCGCTCAGCATAAACAAGGCAAGGAGGATAGCATGCAGCACTCACTGTATAATCTTGTTAAAACCCTGGGAGTAACAGTAATATTTATTGGCCTTAGCGTGGCGGGCTCTGCTCTTGCCGGGGATGGCAGTTCTACGGGAGGATCTCATTATCCATCAAATGTATTTGGGGTTTTTGTTGGTGCCACTGACAGCGGAGAAACTGATTTTACAATCGGTGTCGAGTATGAAAGACGGGTTTCAGAACTGTTTGGCTTTGGCGGTGTAATAGAACATACTCCAGATGCCCATAATGGCGATGGGGTTAGCGTCGCCTTGGCCGAGTTGTTTGTTCACCCTGCCGGGAGCTTGCGGCTGATCGGCGGTGTTGGCGCTGAAAAACTTCATGGGGCAAGCGGTTATACCAAAACCTTGTTTCGCACCGGTGTTGCCTATGATTTTCAAGTGGGTGATTTTGAAATAGCCCCGACATTTAATGTTGATTATGTCGGAGGAAATCAGGCCACCGTATTTGGCATATCATTCTTGCGGCATTTTTAGTTTCCTGTCACTTCGATATTTTAGTGACGGAACTTGATACTCTAAGCACTAGTATTGCAGCCCAAACGCTCCAGTCATACCGACGAAAACCGATATCCATCCATGTGATTTCGCGATAGAATGGTTGCCAAATTTTCGCTATTTCCCCCCGCGCCAATTGCAAGGATGGACTTAGAATCGAAGTCAGGTGTGACGTAACTGGTAGGACAGAAGCCCGTTCTTAAAATAGCGAAGCGATAGGACAGATACCCGCGCTCAAGTAGCGAAGCGGTAGCGCAAACAAAGAGTCCTCAAGTAGCGAAGCGGTAGGACATCAAAAGACTCCTCAAGTAGCCGATAGGCGGTAGCGCACAAAAAACCTTCCCACTTTTGCTAAAAATGCTAAATCTTTATCTGTCGCATTTTTGGCCGCAAAACCCGCGCTCAAGTAGCCGATAGGCGGTAGCGCACAAAAAACCTTCCCACTTTTGCTAA
>WFUF01000022.1 GCA_015485155.1 Robiginitomaculum sp.
GTAATGATCAATGGTACCGCCTCTTGGTCTCGAACCAAGGACCTCCGGTTCCACAAACCGGCGCTCTAACCAACTGAGCTAAGGCGGCTAACCTTCCATTGCGGCGCGAAACCTAATGCCATGAGACAAATCAAACAAGCACAAAATCATGACTGCAGAAAATTTCTGCCTAAAAATGGAAATTCTGATACTAACACGCTATTGCGTCATATCAGAAGTGTTCTATGATGCATGAGGCGGTGGGGGACCGACAGGATAAACAAGCCATGCGCACCCTGAAACTTTGTTCTGCTTTGCTTGCAATATGGATGTTTGCTGGAGCTGCATTCGCGCAAGGCACGATTCGCGACGCAGAAATCGAAAGCGTCATGCGTCAATATTCCAACCCTATCTTTCAAGCCGCAGGTCTTGTTCCTGAGAATGTAAGCATTTATATTATAGCCGATCCCACAATGAATGCCTTTGTAACCCGTGGGCAAAACATGTTCCTGCACACCGGGATTATATTGCAGGCCGACTCACCAAATGAACTTAAAGGCGTAATCGCCCATGAAACCGGACATATGTCAGGTGGACACTTAGCTAGGCAATCTGATGCCATGAAGAAAGCCTCGCGCCCAATGTTGCTGACTATGGGACTGGGGGTGCTGGCCATTGCCGCCGGAGAACCACAGGCTGGAGCCGCCCTGCTCTCCAGCGCCCGGCAGTTTGGCGCTCTTACCTTTTTTACACATTCCAGAATTCAGGAGGCTTCTTCAGATCAGGCGGCAGCCACATTTCTAGAAGCCACAGGTCAATCAGGAATAGGCCTGCTCAAGTTTTATGAACGCTTTAGCTTTCAGGAAATAATGAGTGGCGCCAAGCGCTATCCATATTTCAGGACCCACCCATTATCATCGGCCAGGATCGATTCACTGGCCAGTAAAATTTACGCATCCAAATACGCTAACAAAAAAGACAGTGATGCAGAAATTCTTGAATTACAGATGCTAAAGGCTAAAATCCGGGGCTTCTTAACCCCCTCACAACAGGTGTTCTCGCGTTATCCTGATACTGATCAGAGCCTGCCGGCAAAATACGCCAGAGCCATTGCCCATTATCAAAATGCATCAACCAAGCTGGCTTTGGAGAAAATAGGAGAGCTAATCGAAATTCAGCCGGACAATCCCTATTTTAACGAGCTGTATGGTCAGGTGTTATTTGAATCCGGGCGGGCAATAGAAGCAGTGTCATATCACAAAAAAGCCGTGGAGCTGGCACCTGATGAACCTTTATTGCAACTCAACCTTGCGCAGGCACTGGTGGCAACAAGCAAAGACAGTGACGCAAAACAGGCAAAACAATATCTGGACTTTGTATTAAAACGAGAGCCGGGAAATTCATTTGCATGGTACCAGATGTCCTTGTTGCATGAGAGAGCCGGAGAACTTGGTCTGGCAAAACTGGCCACCGCCGAGCAGGCTTATGCAATGCATGATTATGGAAGAGCCAGAGGTTTTGCCATGCGAGCCAGAGAGGATCTGACGCCAAATACTCCACAATGGCGTCGGGCTAATGACATATTGCTGGTGATCGCTGCCGATCCGCAAATTCAGGAATTCTTACGAAAATCGCGAAAAGGATCCCCCGGACATTAAAGTCTTTATTGATGGGCTTTGGCCAAGCAGTCGTAAGATATGTTATAATTGGAAGGCTGGGGTGTATCGCATCTGATACAAATGCTCTTTGACAGGTAAATATCTATCCAAAGCCCATAAATCAAGGGTTTTACACGCCAGAATACAAGCAGAAAACTGGCGGAGCTGTCAGACTAAAACGACACGGCCTCTAAAGGTGTGAGTATTGCTCAATTCATACGGTAAATTGCTTTAATTCTGCTAATGTTAAATCTCGTTGTGAGGGTTTCTAATTGCAGTTCTGTGATTTTGTTGAGCGTGTTGTCACGATGACTGCTCTATATCAAGACAGATATATTTAGTTTCTAAATACTCCTCGATACCCTGACGGCCACCTTCGCGCCCCAACCCCGATTGTTTGATGCCGCCAAAGGGCGCAAGTTCAGTCGAAATCAACCCGGTATTGATGCCAACCATGCCGGTTTCTAGACCTTCGGCAATGGTGTAAGCGCGATTGATATTGCTGGTAAACAGATATGACGCCAAGCCAAAGGGGGTGTCATTGGCCATTGCCAAGACCTCTGTGTCGGTTTCAAACTTGATCACTGGTGCCAATGGGCCAAAGGTTTCCTCGCGGGTAATTAACATGTCTTGAGAGGCATTGCGCAACACGGTGGGCTCAAAGAACAGACCGCCCAAGGCATGAGGTGCGCCGCCAGTTTCAACGGATGCACCCTTGGCCAATGCATCGGATAAATGGCTTTGCACTTTGGTCAAAGCGGCCTCATCAATCAGTGGGCCAAGATCACTGCCTTCGTTTTGTCCAGATCCAACGGTAAGGTCGGCAGCCAATGCGGTGAATTTTTCTACAAACTTATCATAAACTCCACTTTGCACATAAAGACGATTAGCACAGACGCAAGTTTGCCCCGCATTGCGAAATTTGCACAAAATGGCTCCGGCTGCAGCCTTATCCACATCGGCATCATCGAGCACAATAAACGGAGCATTGCCACCAAGTTCCAACGAGATTTTCTTTACTGTATCGGCGCATTGGCGCATCAAAAGCTGCCCCGTAGCTGTGGAACCTGTAAAGGTCAATTTACGTACCAGATGGTTTGTTGTTAGCTCGCCACCAATGGCCACCGGATCGCCCGTTATTACCGAAAACACCCCGGCAGGAATGCCTGCTTCTTGGCTAAGCACCGCCAATGCCAGTGCAGATAAGGGTGTCTGTTCCGCAGGTTTTACCACCATGGTACATCCCGCAGCCAATGCTGCGCCGGCCTTTCTGGTAATCATGGCATTGGGAAAATTCCACGGTGTAATAGCGGCAACCACGCCCACGGGCTGTTTAACCGTCATCAAACGCGCGCCGGGCATATGGCCGGGAATGGTTTCGCCATAGGTGCGCTTGGCTTCTTCGGAGAACCACTCGATAAAGCTTGCGCCATAGGCAATTTCGCCACGCGCTTCAGCCAACGGCTTGCCTTGCTCAAGGCTTAGGATTTGCGCTAAATCCTCTTGGTTTTGCATGATTAGTTCATACCAACGGCGCAGGATGACAGCTCGCGCTTTGCCGGTTTTTGCGCACCAATTTGGTAGGGCTTTGGCGGCGGCTTCAATCGCCGTTCGTGTTTCTTGCGCCCCCATTTTAGGTACATGCGCAATTAAATCGCCATTGGCTGGATTGTTAACAGTAATGGTCTCGCCGGACAATGCATCAATCCATGTGCCGTCAATATAGGCTTGTTGTTTTAACAGATTTAGTTTCGACATGGTTTCAAGCCCCAAGCGCATTTTCAAGCATATCCAAACCCTCAGCCAGCATTTCATCACTTATGGTCAGTGGATATAAAAGCCGGATTGTTTCACCTGAAACGCCGCAACTAAGCAGGATCAGGCCGTTTTTAAAGGCTTTGGCGGTGACAGCTTTGGCTGCTGCTCCATCGGGGATATTACCACCGGGTTTGGTGACCAAATCAAACGCGACCATTGAGCCAAGGCCGCGTATGGCATCCATTGGGCGTAAGCTCGCATTGGCGGCAAATTCATTGAGGCGTTGCTTGACCATTTTGCCCAGTTCCACCGAGCGATTGAGCAGGTTCTCATCTTCGATCACATCTAGCACGGCTAATGCCGCGGCACATGCAATCGGCGAACCAGAATAGGTGCCGCCTAGCCCGCCGGGACCAACGCTGTCCAGAACATCGGCGCGGCCAATAACGGCGGAAAGTGGAAAGCCCCCGGCCAAGGATTTGGCCGCAACCAACATGTCAGGGGCAATGTCGCTGTGCTCGATAGCAAACAATTTGCCAGTACGGCCAAAGCCGGTTTGCACTTCATCGGCGATCAGCATAATGCCGTGTTGATCGCATATTTTGCGCAAAGCCTGCATCAACTCAATCGGGGCTGCATGAAAACCGCCTTCGCCTTGAACCGGCTCGATAATAATCGCCGCCACGCGATCGGGAGCAATATCGGCGCGAAACAAATGTGTCAGCGCATTCAAGCTCGCTTGCACATCAATGCCATAACGCGCAATGGGAAATGGCGCATGATAGACCTCGGCTGGCATTGGGCCAAACGCGCCCTTATACGGCACCACTTTGCCGGTTAAAGCCATCGTCATCATAGTGCGCCCGTGAAACCCTCCGCTAAAGGCGATAACACCACTGCGACTGGTGGCGGCGCGGGCAATCTTAACCGCGTTTTCTACGGCTTCGGCGCCGGTGGAGAACAAAACGGTTTTGGCTTTTCCATTGATCGGCGATACGGCGTTTAGCCGCTCGCAAAGCGTTACATATGGCTCATAAGCTGCCACTTGAAAGGCACTGTGGGTCAGGCGCTGTATTTGTTCATTGGCCGCAGCAATTATTTTGGGATGACAATGACCGGTGTTTAACACCGCAATGCCGCCAGCAAAATCAATATAACGTCGTCCTTCAACATCCCATAGGGTCGAGTTTTGTGCGCGCTGCACATAAATCGGCGCTGCCGTAGCGATGCCTTTGGCTACAGCATTTTCACGGCGAGCAATTAAGTCTGCATTGGTTTTCATTATTTGGATTTCCATTATTCTTGTGTGTTGTTCTGGGCGTTCACTAGATCGAGATTGCGAGCCGGAAACAGCATTAAAAAACCAGAAAGTGCTAAACCGATTAGGGCTAGATTGATCAGCGATCCAAAGCCAAGGCCGGCATCTAATACCCGCCCGGCGATCATCGGGCCGGTTGCCAGTCCCATCTTTGAAACAAACCCGCCCAACGCCGACGTGCGCCCGGATTTATCAAACTCGGCGGTCATGCCAAAAAGATAGGCAATGGCCATGCCCCACGTAATACCGGTGCCGCAATTGGCCAGCAAATAAGCCCAAGGTGAGGCGCTAAGGTGAAATAATGCAGTGCCAATCAAGGTTAAAACAATACCGATTGCCAGCGGCCAAAACCGCCCAAATCGCAAGCCAATAACCATCACCCCTAGCGGCCCGATCAAGGCAATCCATGTGGCCAAGCCCAACGCCATGGAGACAAAATTGGTGTCCAACCCATAACCACGTCCAAGGTGAATGATGAAGGCAAGCAGAGCCATATTAGCCATTTGAAACAAAAAGATAGCCGCCAATGTTTGCACCAGAGGCAAGGTGCGCACTTTATCCTTATTTACCAAAGGACGACTTACCCTGTCGGCATCATAGCGATCCAAAAACGGAACCATCAGCAAGGTGGCAAAGCTAAATACTGCCAATGAAAGAAATAAAGCTTGGGTTCCAAAGATCGGCACCAAGCGCGGTAGGAACATCACGCCCAATCCACCAAGGCCAAACTGCACAAATAACAACATGCCAAAAGTACGGTCAGGGGATTGGGTGCGTGCAATCACAGAAAAAGCCGTGCCCACCAAAAAACCGCCGATTAGCCCATGAACAAAACGCAATGGCAGCAAAATTTCTGCCGAGCGAATGGCAATGGAGCCAAGATCCAATGCAATTAAGCCAATTAAAGCCAGCACCACCATTGGCCTCCACGGGAGGCGTTTGACTACAGCAAAAGCAACAATCCCCCCCAAGGCCGCACCATAAATATTGGCCGATCCAATATTGCCTGCCGCGCCTTCGCTAAGACCCATGCCTGATACTAGTCCATCAACAATCGCCGCTAAAATATTGACATAAAACAACCCCGCCGTGGCCAGAAACGCTAAAAAAACAGCCGCCAACAACCCATCTGGAGCCGCCTTAGGAAAGCGTGATATTGATGTGTTCATTGTGATGGCTCCATAGGAAATGCGCGGTATGCATTGGCTGCAATAACCGCTTTAGCCCAAGCATATTGATTGTTGTCGCTGATGTAGTAATAGACCATGCCATTGGGCATAAGCACCACTGACAAGCCGCCAAAACCGGACATAAAAGGCACCCAAAGTGCAGATTTTTGTTTCAAGGCACCGCTGGCATCCCAAGCCCAAAAGCCATTATTATAGCGAAAGTCTTTGCTAGGCGCTGGCAGACCGGGATCATTTGAGTCCATTTGTAAGGCGGCGCGTAACACACCAGTATCAATCACACTTTCGCCGTTAATCCGTCCATGATCCACCGCAATGAATTGACTGATTTTCGCCAGATCATCAGGTGTAAAAGTAAGCCCCCAGCCTACATACGGCTGCGCCACAGCATCACGAGTGCGCCTGGTTTTATAGCTAAGCGGTGACAGATTTAAAGCTTTCCAAATCGGGTCAACCAACAGGTCTTGGTAAATATCGGCATCAATTCCACGACGTTCACGCCAAAAACCTTGCATGGCCGTGCCTAAAACATAATGATCCGTAGTATGATAAACCCACTTAGTGCCCGGTTTGCTTTTTCGGGGGTACAAAGAACAAGCTCGGTTAATTTTGCGCTTATGATCCGGCACAATGAAAAACCCGTCTTGAACTGCGGCGTTTTCATCTTTTTCATTTTTTGCCGATCTATAGCGCCCGGTAGCCATATCCAGCGCATGGCCAAAACCAATGCCGCTCCATCCAGCCTTGGCGCATTGCGGCACATAGGTTTCGATCAGAGCGCTTTCTACCTCTGGGTATAACTTTTTCAGGCGCATCATGCTAAGGCCGGCAAAAATGGATTTTGCTAATGAATAAGAAGGAATAGCCAAATTATCACAAAATGGGTATGGCCCATACCGAGTCTGGCAACCGCCAAGATAATGCACCCCATCAAGTATCACCCCATAGGCGGTCATGGCTTCTGGAGTTACATCATCTGGCGAAGCAAAAGCACTGATATCAAGGCTCGGATGATCGGTGGCAAGCGAGCTAAAGGCGCGGGTTGGCATCTTGTTTTGTAGTTCTTGCATAAAGGCCGCGCGCAAACCCTTGGCATTATCCACCGCTCCTGGCGCGTAAGTGATACTTCCGGTTCCCCACATATCATATTGAAAGTAAGGGCAGGTTTCGGAGACGATTTGATAGGCAGCACGGGAGGTTTCGCCATCAGGCTTTATGAGAAAACTCAACACGCCATTATGTGTGCAATTGGCGTTACGTTCTTGTAAGGAAAATGGCAAAGCCGCCCGAGAAAATCCCGCATCGCCAGATTCACGCCAAATTCGCCCCGTTTCCACTATGATATCCCAAGCCTCATTATCGGTTCGGATCAGGCCGCGGGTTTTTGGCACAAGGCGATCACCCACCTGCACAAAGCTAAGATCAAACCCCGGTGGTACGCCCAAGCCTTTTACTTGGTTGTCTAAAAAACCAAAGCGATCGCGCAAAATCTTCATTTGCGCCGATTTTTCAGAAACATAAAACGACAAACGGCCTTCGATATTGACCGCAGTTTGGCTTGCACCCTCGGCCGCAATATAGGCACTCATGAGCAAGGGGTTTGCCATGTTCTCTACGCCAGTCAGAAAGTCTGAAGACAGTGCCGTGCGTGCCTGCGGCTCGGTTGTTGTTGTTTGCTTGGGTAAAGCAGTAACGGTAATATTATCTGCCCAACACGTATCATCCTTTTGATTGCCAGCAGCGCGCAAGCGGATCAATAAAGGCGGCCCGCCTTTGGTCTTCGTGTCCAAAATTGCCGAACCGGTATATAGGGTCAGTCCATCATCAGCGCCGTCTTCAACCCGCAATACCTCAGTCCATTTTTTGCCGCCAGAAGTCGAGGCCTCTGCAATACAGGCATCAGTTTTTTCTAAATTAATTGCCGCAAATGATGCAGATATGCGCACCTGTTCCGGCCCCTCAATATTTAGACCAATCAGCGCACTAGCTGAACGGTTCAGGCGCAATGAAACATTGCCGTCATAGGTGGTTAGTCGAATATCGCCCTTGCCTGCAGACTGCCAACCATCGGCATTGCCGTCTTGAAAGTCTTCGGCAAATAAGGTTTGCGCGTCGGCTGATGTGATAAGAAAAAGCAGGCTAAGCGCACCCAACACGACCTTAATGAGCATACTCGTTCCGTAATAAAATTGCATTGTTATAACCAAACCAAGTGTATCGTTAAAAACTCACATTCAAGGCCACGCCAATGGTGCGCGGCAAGGTGATGAATTTACGGGCATTGCTACCATAAAAGTCGGCTGCTGTATTGGGTCCAAAGGCTGCAGGTGTAAAAGATCCAGTCGTGCCTGAAGTGTTGCCAATGTTTTTAACAAATAATGACGCGTTCCATTTATCAGCAGCCACAGTAAAGGTCATATCCACTACTGCGAAGCCGTCAAATTGTACTGCCTGAAATACATTTTGATCCAGTACATTTTGCGTTGAAGACTGATAAAATCCGTCAAAACGACTGATAAAGTTCATGCGATTATTCAAAGGAATGGTGTAATCAGCGGCCACATTAAACGAATGTTTGGCAACACCGGGTAAAGGTGCACCATTGGCGGCTACCATCGTTCCCGTGGTAAGGCCAAAACCCGGCGGGGCAATAAAGTCTTTGGTTAACTTTGCATCTACAAGGGTATAGCCGATAGAATAGTTAAACATGCCATCGTCGCTACTGCCGCTGATTTGTGCCTCAATGCCTTGCGAGCGGGCTTTATCCGCATTGGCCACGGCAAAGAAAAAGCCGTTAGGTGTCGAGGTGTTAAATTGTGGATTGCTCCAGTCGATATAAAATGCATTCAAATCATATCGAAGACCCGAGGCAATGCCTTTTATACCTACTTCATAATTAAGGGCTGTATCGGATTGAAAGGTTAGCCAAGCCGGATTATTAGCAAATTGCCCAGTGGTCGGCACGCCATTACTACCACCACGTCGATAGCCCTCAGAAATGGTCGCATAAAGCAGGTCGTCATCGCTAAACTCATAGGCGGCGTTTGCTCTGAATAGAATTTTGCTGTCTTCGGCGGTAAAAATGGTATCGGCTTGTCCATTGAAGAAGGTATATGGTCCCGCGCGCACAAACGTATTGGTAATGGATTCGTTATCAAAATAACGAAGCCCGCCAGTAAGCTTAAAGCGATCAGTTAAATTGGCAGTCAGTTCTCCAAAAATTGCGACTTCTCTGTAATCCTCTTTGCGATCAAAGGTGAATATATTATCGGTAAAAACAAAATCAGTGAGAAAGAAAGCATCAGCCCAATCTTCAAAACCCACAAGGTCACTTACTTGTGTTGCTCCGCGAGTTTGATCCTGGTAAAATGCACCCAAAACATAGTCAAAGCGGTTTTCCCCAATGGAAACCAGACGAACTTCTTGAACAAAAGACTTATCGGAAAAGGTCCGCTTTGCTGTGTAAAGTGGCCGTGGAAAAACAAATGTGGGCGAGACATAAAATTGTGCCAGATTGTTGGCAAAAAAGCCGGTGTTATCGGTCTCACTATTGCCTGTGTTTTCGTAATATGATGTGGCTGAAGTCAGGCTAGCAAAGCCTAAGTCAATATTAGCTTCCAGCGACCCCATATCCAAATTGCGCTTGGCTGGTTCTTCAATCACCGCACCGTTTTCATATTTGCCATAGGCAGCTCCTAGTCCGTCATTGCCTTGGCTGGGTTGCCGACGACCGCCGCTATCATCCGACTGGTAAAAATAACTAGCCACAAAGTCGACGTTTTCTGTCGGAGCCCAACGCGCACTAATCCGTGCATAAAGGCTTTGGTAGGTATCGGCATCTTTTTTGGTACGGTATTCTGCTGAATCTGCGCCTAGGTCAAAAATCCCATTAGGCTGGGTTGGAACGCCATTATTGTCGAGTACATACAGGTTCGTGTAATCAGTGATACCGGGATAATCTTGCCACAACACATTGGCGCGAATGGCAAATTTATCACTTACCGGCGCATTAAAAATACCGCCAGCCGAATATCCAAGGCTGCCAGAGCCGTCCACCGAGGATGCTGTTCCAATAAAACTGCCGCTAACTTCGTCGAACTGCGGCTTGCGGGTGAAATACTTTACTGTTCCACCCAATGCGCCTGAGCCATAAAGCGTGGCTTGTGGCCCGCGTTGCACTTCGACACGATCAAGGTCAATTAGTGCCATATTGGCAAAAACAGGGGTTTCATTGACATAAGTAGAGACCGTTGGTACCGAGCCAAGCAGAAAATCCCCAAAAGCCGAGCTATCCACATTAAGGCCACGAATACGAATGCTGTTGAACTGTATATTACGCTGTCCTTGATCAATCTGACTGACCCCGGGAATGGTGCGCAGTAACTCAGCAGAATCCAATGTGATTGCATCAGCAATATCGGCACCGGAAACAACAGAAATGTTATACGGTACATCTAAAATATTTTCCTCTCGGCGCTGGGTCGTGACTGTTATTTCATCCGTAGCCTTTGCTTGTTCACTTTCTTGCGCAAAAGCTAGACCCGGCGTTAGGATTGTGCACCCTAGCAATAGGCTTAGTAGCGAGCGGCTTGTAAGTTTTTTGCGTGTGTTAAACATTGGAAATCTCCTTTTGTCCTCGAAATTGATGGTTTGCTCATTGGCTTTTATTGTCTTTGTTGGTGTTCGCTTTTTTGGCCATGGCTAATGGGCCGAGCGCCGTAAGAGCAGATGAGTCATTGTTGTTCTGATAAATTGAAAAAGGTGTTTTATGGTCACGAAAGCTTTTCAACGGTTGGGCTAAATTGTGCCAGCCTTGTGTCCGTACCCGGCGCACATATTCCAGATCAATTTCGATCGGTATAATCTCGCGACCCGCACCCGCTTGATGGATAATTTCGCCGCCAGGCCCAGCGATGATTGAACGTCCAAAAGCCAATTTTCCCGTAGAATTAATATCGAAAAAATAACATTGATTGGTCACAGCACTAGATCTGGCAATCGCCAATTCCGCATCGCGATCCAAAGTATTGGTTAAGCTGGGGTGTAAAATCACCTCGGCACCCATGGAGACCAATGTGCGTGTGGTTTCAGGAAACCACATGTCATAACAAATGGAAACACCAAAACAGCCAACGCCATCAACATCGAAAACCGTGAATTCTTCGCCGCTGGCCACATCAACTTCGTAAGGCAAAAATGGAAACATTTTGCGGCATCGGGTAACGACTTCACCTGCCGGGTTTATGACCGGAGCAGTGTTGAAAATCTTGTCGTCTTTTTTTTCATACAAACTGCCAGGTAATATCCATAGTCCGGTTTCTTTGGCCAACGAACAAAAATGCTGCTCTGCGGTACCAGGCATGGTTTGGGCGTGTTTTAGGCCGGTGCCAAAACTTGCCAGTTCTGCAAGCACAACCATATCGACCCAAGGAAAGCGCTTGTGAACGATCCTGATTTCTTCACACAACAGATCAATGTTGTCTTTGGATTCTAGCTCCAGTTGTAGAGCGGCAATTGCAAATTTGGACACAGCACCTCCTGAATACTTTTCCCCGCTTTGCACGAGGCTATCCTGAGGTTACTTCTATGGGTTGGAGCAGACTAATAATAGGTCCAGATGAACCTAATCATTGAGTCCAGTTTTGATAAACCTGAAACCGGATATTACTTCTTGGTACGGCGCACCAATATTGCCCAATCCACCAGGTGACCATCTTGGTGGAACCATTCGATACGCTCGCCCCGTAACACCACGCGAAAGCGACCCACTTCGCCATACGACCATTCGGACCATTTACGACACCAGTAATCACCCTCGACCCACCACGTACCATGGTCGCGATCTTCATTGGCAAAGCCGGCACGACCTTGCATCTCGCCATTACGACTCAGCACGATGGTGCAAGGATCGCCATATACTGTCTTACATAGTAATTTGGCTCCGTTACAGACGCGCTTAATGGCTGACCCAGAAAGAGCTTGCGCTGCATCAAAGTTAGTTTTTGAAGGAGTAGGATCCATGGTTTCACGAAAAGCATTTGCAAAAGCAGCAACACCATCTCGAATTTTACTTTCAACAAGACCGGTAATACCTAAACGGAAAATATTGTTGGGAACCACGCGCGAATAATAATCATGTACTGGCTCGATCAAGACACCGTGAGTTCCGGCGCGTTTCACCAACAACTGGGTGTCTAGGGTTTTAGGGCCAGTTATCCAAGCTGAAGTTCCAATCCGAGTTGGCAAAAGGGAAATTTTGTTCGGCAGATAATAGTTAAGTGCTTCACGCAAAGCGATCATGCGCTTAGCAAACGTTTCTTCAACATGCCTCAGCAGCGCAGCATAATGACCAAGCGCCAACATGTGGGCAAAAGTGCGCTGTATGCTCAAGGCTGGATGGCGCGCGGTAATGCGGCGCAAATTTCGTGCGGCGCGGATTACTGGGATAGGAGCTACCAGCACCCCCAATCGGATGGCTGGTGCCAATGGTTGGGCTAATGTCGCCATATATATCACATTTTCCCCGCCCGGAGTACCGCGTAAAGCAGGAGGGGCGTTAGTGCTCAAGCTCGTTTCCCATTGGCAATCATCTTCGACAATAATTTTCCCTGATTCTACCGCGGCCTGTAATAGCAAAGCCCGGCGTTCATCGCACAAAGTCGCTCCGGTCGGGCGCTGGCAACCAGGGGATACAAAAATTATATCCGCAGCCTGTATTACTTCGGCACTGAATTGCATGCCGTTTTCATCTACATCAAGAGCCGTGATTTGGATTTTCTTTTTTTGCAATAGCATCCGTAATTCAGGATGGCAGGGATTTTCCAGAACCACCCTCATGCCATCATGCACCAAAAGATCACATACCAGACTTAATGCTTGTTGCGTGCCCGTGGTCACCAAAACTTCTTCGGACTGTACGCTAATGCCATTTAACGGCAAAACTTTGCGCCTTAATTCGTCCACTAACATCGGATCATCGGCATCACCGGCATTGCGAGTCCAAATATTGATTTCTTGAACCGAAAGCGCGCGGCGGCTGGCTTCTCGCCACTGCGCCACAGGAAATAATGAGCGATCAAAAGGGCCGTCGACCAGCGGGTATGGATATTGATCCCAATCGGGAGGCAAGACCGAGGTGAAACTAGGCAATGCTACTGGGGCTAAGCGCGCACGCCATACTGATTGGTTTATACTCTGCCTGGAACCGGTGACCTGTATCGCACCAAGATCGCGTCCGAACATACCCTCACGAACAAACAAACCGCGTCGATCCTTACTGATTAAATGACCATCGGACACCAGCCGGTCATAGGCCATGATTATGGTGTTTCTAGAGACACCAAGGTCATGGGATAATTGCCTGCTCGGTGGCATACGCGTTCCGGCAATCAATACCCCCAAGGCAATATCGTCAATAATCTTGCGGCGAATTTGTTCTTGCAGGGAGAGCGAGCTATTGCGCTCAATCGCAATGCGCAGATTTGCAGTATGAGAAGGATCCGTTATCATGTGTAACCCGATACATTATTTTATCGAGCAAGCCAATTCTGGCATTATCAGAATCACCGCATGGTGGGTAACTTTAATAAATACCTTGAAGTAACGAAAAACATTTTGCACGGTTAAACACTATAAAACAAACACCAGTGTTCAAGGCGGCTGGCAAAGAGGAAGGGATTGACGCGCTATGAGCGCCACATCTGCGCGGCAAAGCCGCTTGTTGTCGAAAAGGTTCCGTCCACCTTTTCTCCTCCACCACCGCTTAAACCTGCTTTGGCCGGTTTTAGCAGCGCTGGCGGTGAACGCAGTCTCGACCCAAACTGTATCTACCCAATTTCCCTGTTTAACAGGAAATTTACAGGGAAAATATCATTATTTAGATCTAATTTCACTCCCAAGCCCAATAGTTGATTGAAAATATTAGAGTTTTGTAAGTTTTCCCTAAAAAATTAGCAGGGAATTTTATTTTTAGAACAGGAAAATAAATAAGCTTAACAGGCACCAATCCAAACCTGCATTGAGTTAGGTTAAGCTTACCATCATGCTTTCACTATCTGCTCTGGCACAAAGCCTGGGCTGTGACCCAGATGCGCTTAATCCTGAAAAACTAATAATCAAGGCCGACTTCCAACTTCGTAAAAAAGGCGTGGAAAGCAAAATCATCCTTGGTGATTTTGAAGCCGACCTAGATCAAACTATGATCCGGGCTATGACCAAAGCCCATGGTTGGATGAAAGAAGTACGCAAAGACGTATCTGCCGCCGCCATCGGTAGACGACATGGCTGGACCGATGCACCGGTTCGTCAACGTTTGAAACTGGCGTTTCTGTCTCCCAAAATCACCCGGGCTATTTTGCAGGGAAACAACCCATAGAGCTAACTTTAAAAAAACTCCTGACATCGAAGGTTCCTTTAGACTGGGATGAGCAATGGAAGTACTTGGGCTTTGCAGATATAAAACTCCCAAAATAATTCCCTGCTAAGAAAGACAATTACCCTGATAGAGATGGAAAAATTCCCTGTTATGTATTTAGGGAAACCACTTGCAAGTCATTGAAAATATGAACTATACGGGGATTTTCAATAGCTATTCCCTGCAAAAATTACGATTTTCCCTGTATATTCCCTGCTAACAGGGAATATACTGCTACCCGATCTCCGCAAAATGACCAACAGAGATAAAGCCCCTAAATATCATAAAAACGACCCTGATACGTTGGTCTCAGAACAAGCCAATCACGCTAACCCCCCGTAACGTCGGGGATATAAACGCAGCATCTGATTAGTTATTTGAAAGATCAAGGCGGCTGGCGGAGACGAAGGGATTCGAACCCTCGAGACGGGAACACCGCCTACTCCCTTAGCAGGGGAGCGCCTTCGACCACTCGGCCACGTCTCCGTGGATGGGTTTAGCCTTTACAATAAAGGCTTTCAAGCGGTTTCTTGAACAAAATACATTTTGCTTGTTTTGTCGTTTTTTGGTGCAAAACCCATGAATCTTATCAGAATATGCGGTAAAAGTTCGTGATTTATACGGGTGCTATTTCTATCATGTTCTTTAATGGTCGATCTGGCCCGAACCGATTTACAGGTTCTTACATATGAACAAAAAGCAGCTTATTACAGCTTTGGCACCAGAATCCCAAATGATTAAAGTCCCTGATTTACCTAAAATTAAGCACGCTGCTTAACCGACTGTTGGGCAAGTTTGGTTAGGCTGCTTAATTAACTTTAAGAGTCGGAATAACGATCATGGTCGCCCAAATTAAAAGTAATTCAGAAAATACGGCTGCGGATCAATCGCAAACCCGGCACAGGCCAGACGCCATAGCACCTGCTCCGGCACGGGCAATTACTCTGCACGAAATAAATAAAAACCCAAAAAAAGCTACAGAGTCTACCCCACCCTTGCGTTCATCCAAAATAGCCAAAACATTAGCTCTTAGGGCATTTACAGCCGTAGACTTCATTGCTCTTATCGCCATAGCCACATTCGTTTTTTCTATATTTTCTCCTCCTTCATTGGGCATGGCTCCTTTTGCTATCAGCGCGCCATTTGTGATGATAGCTCCTTTGATAACTCTTGGCCTTCTGATTGCCGGAGCTTACGGTTTTGCTCATAATGAAACCCTTATCGCACATTGGGGGAAAAGCCTGGTCGGAGTACTTACCGGCTCGGCACTTGTTATTCTGCTTGGGTTTTGGGGACAAATGCCAGATCAGAAGCTATTGGCCCTGTTACTGGCACTGGCCGGCTCAGCAGTGGCAATTTTGTGCCTGCATGCCATATATATAGCTTTGATTTACTCATGGGCCAGCTCCGGTGCGCTGGCAACTAATGTGGTAATGATAGGGGCAACAGAAAATGCAAAAAAACTGATAGCTGAAAACGCCAAGACCGGGGAGCTTAATGTTGCTGGCATATTTGAAGAACGTCTTGCACGGGCCCCAAAGCAAGTCGCCGACATTCCGGTATTGGGAAGTATTGATGATTTGCTGAACTGGCCACATCTCCCCAGTATTGACCGCATTATCATTACAGTTACCTCCACGGCAACTGCACGGGTTAGAACAATGATTGATAGATTGCGCAATTTGCCGCAGGATCTTGTTCTGTTCGTGGACATGGATGATTTTAACCCGCAAAAAACCACACTTGCACAAATAGCTCACGCTCCAATGGCATTTGTCTCCGGAGGACCACGCAGTGAAATGCGCATATTGACCAAGCGCATACAGGACATAGTATTTGCAAGCCTGATGCTGGTGGCTTTTGCACCGGTTATGGTGGCTGTAGCAATAGCTATTAAACTGACATCCAAAGGCCCGGTATTATTCCGGCAAAAACGCCATGGATTTAACAACCAGATTATTGAAGTATTCAAGTTCCGCTCCATGCACGTCGAACAGCCTGACGGCCCGATGCAGCAAGTTACAGATGGCGATGATCGCATCACTCCCGTAGGCCGTTTCATCCGCCGTACTTCTTTGGATGAGCTGCCGCAATTGATAAATGTTTTGCTTGGAGACATGTCGCTGGTTGGCCCGCGTCCCCACGCCATTGACATGCATACCGGCGATGTTCAAAGCCGATTATTAGTCGCCGAATATGCCCATCGACACCGGGTAAAACCCGGTCTTACCGGCTGGGCACAGGTCAATGGTTCTCGCGGCCCGTTACACAGTGCCGAAGACGTTCGTAAGCGGGTGAGGCTGGATGTTGAATATATTGAACGGGCGGACTTCTGGTTTGATTTGTGGATTATGTTGAAAACTGCACCGTGCCTGTTGGGGGATACGCAAAACACCCGCTAGCTCTTCACGGCAAATTAGTAGGTTTAACTTAAAATCCGCACTGGAGTTTTGATTAGACCACAGTTCAGGGAATACAAAATGCTTTGGCGCCATTTAATCGGATATCTGCCGTTAAATATCGCTCAAGCTGTAGCTGGCTTTGGCGGAATATTCCTGCTGACCCGCCTGCTAACACCGGAACAATTCGGCTTGTACAGCCTGGTATTTTCCATAGTGGTGATCTCTCACTCCTTGTGTTTTACCTGGATTGAAGCTGCTGTTGCGCGCTCATATGCCCGCGCCGAGGCCGATCAGAGGCTGGCTGATCATCTAGCAACTGCATTTCATTTTTTGACCATAGGGGTGCTGATAGTAGGTTTTTTGGGATTTACTGCCATTTTATTGCTGCCGTTTTCGACTGAATTACAAACAGTGCTTGGCTTTGCCTTGGCCTCCATGCTGCTCCGCAGTTTCTTTATTCTTTCACAAGAAGCCAGAAAAGCCGCTCGTGAGGTGGCACGTTATTCGATAATGGAATTCTTTTCAGTAATGGCAGGCTTTGGGCTGGGTATTGCAATTGTTTACGCCACACCGCTAAAAGCCGCAGGGCCATTTGCCGGTGTACTGGTTGCCACTGTGATTGCGCTTTTGTTTGATCTGCCCAAAATGCTATATCGGGCCAAAGGCGGCAAGGCTTCATTTACTGAATTAAAACAGTTCTTTTCCTATGGCATGCCTCTGTCCTTGTCCCTGATCCTAAGCTATGTGTTGCAAGCTGGCGACAGGTTCGTTATCTCGGCTCTGCTTGGAAATGGACAGGTGGGTATTTATGCTGCTGGCTATGGTACTGCCAATCGCGGGCTGGACATATTGTTTGTCTGGGCTGGCATGGCCGCCGGGCCGTTGCTGATTGCGGCTTTGGAACTGGGCAACGCACAAAAAGCCAAGGACATGGCTCGCAAAGCCTTTGCGATCATGGCGCTTCTTACCTTCCCTGCGGCTACTGGAATTGCGCTGGTGGCCACGCCATTGGCGAATGTTATGACCGGCCCTGAATTTAGAGAGGGTGCTGCCGCCATTATTCCGTGGATAACGCTGGCAGGCTTAATGAACGGCATTACCACTTATTATCTGGTAGTTGCATTTACCCTGTCAAAACGAACCGTCGCAATGGTTTGGGTAACGGCGGCTCCGGCAGTATTGAACATTGCGCTTAATTTTATGCTTTTGCCCGTACTTGGTTTAATCGGGGCGGTAATTGCTACCATTATTGCCTATGCGCTTGGCATGGTGATGACTGCGTTCATCGGGCGCAAATATTTTGAACTTCCCCTGCCCTTTGCAGAAGCCATAAAAAACGGACTTGCCTGCGGTGTAATGGCAATTGCGGTTTTACTATTGCCTGTGCCTGAAACCATGCCTGATTTTGTCAAATTACTGATTATGGCTGGTGTTGGAGTATTGGTATATGGCGGCGCAGCATGGCTGCTCAATCTGGCTGAATGCCGGGAAATACTTGTGCAGAAACTGTTAAAACGCTCCGGGATAGCTGCGGAGATCAAAGGATGAGCAAAGACAAAACAGCAAATGTACAAACAATCAGAAACCGGCATTTAGCAACAAAACCCGTGCTTTCAGTGCTCATACCGTATTTTCGTGACAATCCTGTACGGTTAATTGAGGCCCTTTGCGCACAAAGTGTAAACGAAGTGGAACTAATCCTGTATGACGATGGAACCTTGGATGAAAACCTGACCACACAGGTTACAAGCAGCTTGCAAAACGCAAGCCTGCCGGTCTGCTTGCTGATTGCCGATAGAAACGAAGGCAGGAGTGCGGCCAGAAACCGGCTGGAAGCTGCGGCCAAAGCTGATTATCTTTTGTTCCTTGATGCAGATATGATGCCAAAGTCCAGAGATTTTCTGCAAATCTATATTCATCATATAAAAGCCCACAAACCGGCAATTGTATTTGGCGGATTTGCAGTTGCAGAACAAGCGCAAGACAATGAATTTGATCTACATCGCCATTTATCGGCAAGCTCTGATTGCCTGCCAGCCATTGCCCGCCAGGAGCTTGCGGCAAAACATGTTTGTTCGTCCAACCTGCTGGTACGCAAAGATGTCTTGCAAGCCTGTCCTTTTGATACCGGGTTTGCCGGCTGGGGCTGGGAAGATGTGGAATGGGCCGCCAGAGCCGAAGAACAGTTTACCATAACTCATATTGATAATCCGGCACTGCACCTTGGGTTGGAAAGCGCCGAAACACTGGTGCGTCGCTATCGGGATTCTGCACAAAATTATGCCCGCTTTGCCGCACGACATCCAAAACTTGCCAGACAATTGCCAAGTTATAAAACAGCAAAACTGGCAGGCAATATTCCCGGATTACGCTTCATGCTCCCATTGTTTGCAGTGCTGGCGATAGATCCATGGCATTTAATTCCCATGCGTCTTCGGATTTTAGCACTAAAAATATGGCGCGCTGGCTGGTATGCGGAGAGGATCACATGAACGCTCCTTATATGCCTGATTTAAGTCTAAAGGGAAAAATCCGCCGCAGAATCACCAGATTCTCTGATCGCAAACCTCTGCCGCGCTTTAATGGCCGCTATGTCAGTTTCACATTTGATGACTTTCCAAAATCCAGTGCCGTAGCTGGCGCCAAAGCTCTTGAGGATCACGACATTCTTGGCACTTATTATGCCTGTGCCGGACAGATGGGTATCAGCAATCATTTTGGCCAATTGTTTGATGAAGAAGACCTGCTGCGCCTGACAGCTTCCGGCCATGAAATTGGTTGTCACACCCATAGTCACATTGATTGCGCAACCAGCTCAGTGGCTGCCATACAGCGCGATATCATCCATAATCAGGAACAGCTTTCTAGAATTGGCATCCCGGCCAGCAATAGTTTTGCATTTCCCTTTGGTGATGTGTCTTTCTCCAGCAAACACCTTCTGGCAAACCGTTATGCAACTTTGCGCGGCGTGCAACCGGGAATAAATCAAACCGGTGCTGATGCCAATCAATTGCTGGCGGTACCACTTGAGGGCGGTCAGGATGTGGTGAATTATGCCTTATCATTTTTGGGTAAACTCAATGCCAAACCGGGCTGGCTTATTTTCTTTACTCATGATGTTAGTGAACAGCCCAGCAATTGGGGATGTACACCCAACAATCTGCGTCAGGTAATAGCTGCTGCAAAATCTAATGGCTTTAACATTGATACGGTTTCTACAGTCTATGAGACAATCCAAAAGGAGATGTCATCATGAAACCAGCGGTTTCAATAGTCATCCCGACATTTCGCCGACCAGACAGAATTATCAAAACCATCACTAGTGCCCTGGAGCAAACCGGCATAGATGAACTGGTTGAAATTATAGTGCTGGATAATGATCCGGAAGCATCGGCAAAATATCCTGTGATGCAACTAACAAAGTCTGAAACCCGCTGGCCGGTGATCTATGGTCATGAGCCAGCACCGGGCGTGGCCAATGCCCGCAATGCAGCCTTGAAACTGGCACAAGGTGACCTGATTGCCTTTTTAGATGATGACCAATACGCCACCGCCCACTGGCTACAGGAAATGATTGCGGTGCAACGCCAGACTAAAGCTGACATTGTTTTTGGCCCGGTGCAGGGCCGAACCCACGATGACATACCGCACAAGGACTATATTGAACGCTCATTCAGTAATTCAGGGCCAGAGCATTCTGGCATCATCACCCACTTTTATGGGTGTGGAAACTCGCTGTTTAGCCGAAAAAGATTCTTTAATGAATATCTGGTGTTTAACCCGTCCACCAATGAGACAGGTGGTGAAGATTGTGAACTGTTCTGCCGGGTTGAACAGGAAGGCGCGGTATTTGCGTGGGCAGCATCTGCGCTGGTTTTTGAGGAAATTCCTCCCGACCGGGCAAATTTACGCTATAATTTTATCAAAGCCTTTTCCTTTGGTCAGGGCCCAACACAAACCGCATGGCAACAACGCAATTTGGGCCGCGTTGCTTACTGGATGGCTGTGGGTCTAGCGCAAGCAATCGTCTATGGCACTTTATCAATACCGCTTTGGCTGTTCCGATCTGCCAAACGCGCTGACATGACCGACCGTGCCGCCCAGGGTTTGGGTAAACTGCTGTGGTTCAAAGGATTTGAACCCAGATTTTACGGTGCCTCGGTACTTTGAGCCAAAAGCCAATGGCCGGGCCCCAAACAATTTGGCAGCCGTAGCTGCAAACAAAACCCACCCCAGATTGTTTTGCTGTAAAATATTGCTCTCTGACATGGAAAACAGCAAGAATATCAAGGTGGAAATCAGCGCCCAATAAGTTTCTTTTCCCTTTAACAGGCCGCGCATTGCAGAAAACAGCGCCGTAATATAGGCAAGGGCAAATCCAATAACTCCGATAAGACCAATCGAAAGCCAGGTTTCCAGCCAGCCATTATGCGCCGTAGGCACCAGCCATTGGGTTTGTTGTCGTACCCAATAAGCAGGCCCGGTTTCATCAAGCCAGAAAACCGCATAACCATGTCCAAGCCATGGGCGATGCCTGATCTGCTCGAACAGGGCTGCCCATATTTCGGTTCGCCCCGTCAGTGTTGGCTCCCGTCCAATCAGGGAAAACATGAACTCAGGATTATACTCCACAGCCAAAAACAGCCCTACCCCTATGACTACCGTCCCATAGACCAGCGGAACCGCGATTTGTGGCCCCAGACGCAACAAGTACAAACCAAAAACACCTCCAACCGCCAGAAGTAGCGCCGCAAGTGATGTCATCGAAGTTGAAAGTAATACCAGCGCAACAAGCAGGATAAATGCTGATCCCCAGAGCCACCTGCGACGTGGTTGAAAAATCATGGCGACCAAAGCCAGATGAGCTCCTTTGGCCATATTCATACCAAATTGGTTCTTTTCCCAATAGATGCCAGACCACGCTCCGGGGTGAATTTCGCTCATAATGCCGATATCCGGCATAAACGTGACGGTAAAAATACTTAGCAGTGCTAGAATGAGAAACAATGAAGCAAATAATTCAATAAATTGCGGCCAGTCGAACCTAGATGCCACACAAATGGCAAACAAGGTGGTCATCAATAGCGCTACTGCTTTTCGCAATGATCCATCGGGATCCATCGACCAGTTCACCGAGGCCAGAGCCAACCCTACGGGTATCAATAAAAGCCAGCACCTGACCAGCGCATTTGCCGTTGACCACGGCCGTAGCACCAGCAAAACAAACGTCAGAATATATACAGGATAAAACAGGGATCTAAGTAGTGGTGAGCCCTCTACCGTAGGCTCCGGGGCTAAAAGCGGCCCCAGCAGCCCACCGGAAAACAGAAACATCGCAATTAACAACAGGACGATTTCAACCCGGCGACCAAATTGCGACAAAGTCAAAGACGAAGATGCGGCAAGGTCTGTCATATGAACTACATTTGCGCCTGAAACTGCGAAGGGCCTGATTGCTGATGCCCCGCGTTTAAGATCACACCCAAACAACGCCCGCCTGCTTGCTCTATTTCTTGTTGCAGCGCAAGGGTTTCAGCCTCATCAGCAACAGGATCAGCGACAAGCACAACACCGTCTACATCTGCGGCCAATGCCAAAACAGCTCTGGATCGATCAAATGCAGGCACATCAAGCACTGCCAGATCAATGGCATTTCTGACCTGTTGCCAGTAATTTGCAGCGCGTCTGACCCGAACAGACTGTCCTCTTGACAACCCTTCGGTACGAAATCTTGAAACGAACAGGCGATGCAATCCCACTTGATGAATTGCCAAATACCAGGCGGACGAAACTCTTTTCCCATCTTTGCGAACCAGCTCAGGCGAGACATCCCAAAATGGCTTCCTTCCCAAGGTAGGATCCATTGCCTGACCAAGCCTGCCATATAATTCGGCCGCTTCTTTGCTTGCAAATGTTGCAAACTGATTGTTGATATAAAAATCAAGATCGAACAGCCAGACCCCCCGGATGGAATTTGGAGCTATAAGCCTGGAAAATGCCCGTGCATTAGTTGATACACCCCGGCCACTTCTAGCACTTACAAAAGCAAGTACAGCCCCGCGTCTGCGATCAGCTCGAGTTCGGTATAAATGCACCAGATTGTGTAGTTCCTCAGTTAAATCCAACATGCCTGCTATTTTTTCGAATCCAAAGGTCAATCATAGCTTTTTTATGGTTAACGAGATGTGGATGGGCTGATGCGATATAGGCGGATCCCAAGTGATTAACGCCTGCGTCGGGGCCTGCGCCCGACATTTGCCAAAATCGGCAATTGCCCGGTTGCAGATCCCATCGGATTGCCGCCATTTTGCACTGGTGCAGCAGGTGCCTGATTTGGAGCCTGAGCGGGGGGAACTTGTGTCTTAACCGTTTCAGGCTGGTTCCATTGCTGCGGTGCTGCACCTCCTCCGCCATAAGAAGGTGGCGGCGCAGGAGATGGAGGTACAGGGGCTGCTGGTGGATTGTGTCCGCCAGGTGGATAGCGGTTCATTTTAGAAACCCGGGCAAAAACCAATCCAAGCCCAATCATAAGGGACGTAAATCCGGCAAATAAAAATGCTAAAATTGCCGCAGGACGCCGCAATGACTTACCCTCAAAAGGCACCGTTGGCCGCTCAATTACCCGGATATTGTTAGAGGCCTCTTCGGCTAAATTCCGGCGCGCCTGAAATTCTTCTTCGCGAGTGGAAAATTGCAAAACAGCCGCCTGTAATACCCCAGCTTTGCTGGAGAGCCGTTGGTATTCGGGGAAAATTCTTTGCAGTTTTTGCTGTTTTTTACGAACCTGGGCAATCTGCGCCTTAATTACCGAAATACGCTCTCTAACCGATTGGGCTTCAGATTCAAGTGACAGTTTTTCCGACTGCAAAGTTTGATGCACCAGATTTACGCCAGTACGAGAAACTCCCAAATTCTTGTTTCCGCCTGCAGCAATAAACTTCTCAAGTCGCTTAATATTTGCCTCCACCGCCAGAACCGGCTTTGAGCCCGGACGATAGCGTGACAATAATTGCTCCCGCTCAATTTTAAGATTGGCCAATTCGCCAGAAGACGCATCATCCCTGTATTGTAATATTTCCTTTGGCACCGATTGCATTTTGCTTTCTCTGGCCATAATTCCGGCATTTATTTCCCGCAACCGCGCATTAGCGGCAAGCAATTGATCGGTTAGCGCCGCAAACCGAACACCGGCAGCAGTGCGTTCTGCCAGAAAGTCGCCAATGTTATTCTGGTTCAGAAAATTGGCAAGCTCAGCATTGATCAGGTTTAGCTTTTCTTCGGTTGTCTGACGCTCCCGGCCAAAGCGCTCCGTACCAGAATCCACCAGAACTTCCCGCCGATATATCAGATATTCATCAATTACCGCGTTTAGAACCTGTGCTGACACCTGCGGGTTCAAATGCTGATAACTAACGGAGATCAAGGGCTGGTTAGGCGCTGTATAAGCATTCAGATTTTTATCAAATTCTGCCAGAGCCTGCCCCATAATCTGAGCGCGGGCTGATGGGTCGGCTTCATATTTGGCCGCCAGTTTTGGAAACAACCTGCGCAAGCCGATTTTCTTTAACACTCTTTCTTTTAATATTGCTGCAGTAAAAAAACCGACCTCGGCCTGAATCATCTGATCCGTGCTATAGGCGGTTCCCTGCCCTGCTGTTCCGATTATGGGGTTATAGATATATTCCTCACCGAACTGTACCAGAATTCGCCCATGGGCGGTGTATTTCTTTTCCAGCTTCATCACCCCGAACATGGAGGCCGCAAATAATACAACAAACACGACAATCATAACTGGCAACTGCCGCCATAGCTGTGCTATAAGACCGATCATTGAAAGTGATGCAATCCTGTCCCATCCGGTTTCATCGTGCGGATAATAAGGCCCGTGCCCACCTCCATGCCCTCCTCCATAGCGGGGGGGCATACCTGCCGGTGGCTCTGCGCCTGTATGCCCTGCGCCTGCGTATGATGTCGGTCCAGCGTTCTGCATGGAGTTGATTTCCACCCGGTAAGATTCGTATTGGTACATTATTTCGCAAGGTCTGTTTAACAATTCCTAACCAATTTTATTAACCTTTGGGTTTCGCGATGTTTTATGAGTCTTTTACTGTGAAATTTTTATTTTTGCCCTCGCTATTGATGCTTGCCCTGTCGCTGATCACGGGATGTGTAGGAACTGTGCATGATCCAAACCAGCCATACGGCCCTGACTCGCCACAGATGATGAGAAACGCAAACTATGGTTCGGGCAATGCAAACCCAGGATTACGCAGAAGCAGCTTCCAGCCAGTTCAGTTCCAAGCCTGGGTAAATTCAGATCCTGTGTATCGGCTATTGCCGGGGGATCAGTTGAATATAACTGTGTACTCGGCGCCAGAATTGAACCAGACATTGATTGTTGGCCCTGATGGCCGGGTTATTATGCCACTGGCACAACCGGTTATGGCCGCCAATCTTACTATTGAGCAATTGGAGCAGCGATTAAGCCACGCATTAAGCAGCCAACTGATCGACCCCAAACTTGAGTTATCTCCGCTGTCTTATGGGTCTCAGCGTATTTTTGTTGGGGGCGAAGTAAAGCAACCCGGTGTCTTTGATCTGCCAGGACAAATAGGCACGCTCGAAGCTGTATTTATAGCTGGCGGGTTTACTGATGTAGCAAAAACCAAAAACGTAGTTTTGATACGCAGGCACCCTAACGGTTCCCCAATGATGAAAGTCATCGACCTAAAAGCCTTGTTAAACAATCGCCTCCGCACTGATACCACCCCGCTGCAACGAGGAGATATTGTTTATGTGCCGCGTTCTACCATTGGTAATATCAACCTGTTCATGCAGCAATATGTTCGCGATGCGCTTCCGGTTAATTTCGCTCTGACCTATAACCTGATTCCGTATCAGTAAGATACGCTCTTCTTAAAGCAGCAAAGTGCCTGGATCAGAAAAGAAACAAGCTCACGAATTCGTGAGAATCAAAAATTGTTTGCAGCCATGTTTTTGATGTAAACAGCAACCTAAAATCATTGATTCGACTTCAAGACAAGGACACGTCTATGAACAACTCAGCTTTTGTTACTGCTTTTATTTCTGCATTTGTCGCCGCTATTGTTTCAGTTGCAGCCACTTTGGCCTTTGCGCCAAAGCCAAAGAATGAAATGCCACAAGGAAAAGCCGCCAGCGCCTATGTAAAGCAAGCCATGCTTGATGACCCGTTGATGCTGGACGAAGTTTTCATAGCACTACAAAACAGCCGGGAAATGCAGGAATTGGCTCAGGCCAGAGAAAACATTACCAAGGCTACACCGGCAATTTATTCTGATAGTCGAGATGCCGTATTAGGCAGCAAAACGCCTACATTTACGCTAGTTGAGTTTTTTGATTACAATTGCGGTTATTGCAAAATGGCCTCAAAGTGGACGAAAACAATTCTGGAGG
Source organism: Robiginitomaculum sp. (assembly GCA_015485155.1). Classification (GTDB taxonomy): domain Bacteria; phylum Pseudomonadota; class Alphaproteobacteria; order Caulobacterales; family Maricaulaceae; genus Robiginitomaculum_B. Next base: position 26,151 of record WFUF01000022.1, read on the forward strand.
AGAACCCAGACACAGTACAGATTATCTTTAAGGATTTTCCCGTACTTGAAGGGCGAGTTGAAGGCTCAAGAGAATCAAGCCTTGCCGGCATGGCCATTTGGCAGCAAGGCCCAGAAATTTTCCAAAAATATCATTTTGCACTAATGGCTGCAGAAGGTGGCATGGACAGTGAGCGCATTGATGAATTTGCCAGGGATGCAGGTGCTGATGTGGATATTATGCGCGCAGTAATGGCCGAAAAAGAGGGTGAATTTGAGGCTCATATTGCCGACACCATGGCCCTGGCACGAATGCTGAAAATTAATGGAACACCGGCCTTTATCGCCAATAATCAGCTGATCCATGGCGCCAATACCGAAGCCTTACAAGAGTTATTTGAGCAATCGCAATCCATTGTTGACTGAGCCTGCTGTCGCATAATCCTATATCAGCCCGCCTAATGGACTTGAAGGATCGGCATATAATTTTCGCGCCATCCGTCCAGCCAGATACGCTTCCCGGCCAGCGATTACCGCATGTTTCATCGCTTTTGCCATTCGCACCGGGTCTTTGGCCTCGGCAATTGCGGTATTGGTAATAATTGCATCACAGCCCAGCTCCATTGCCACGGCAGCTTCCGAGGCAGTTCCCACGCCAGCGTCCACAATTACCGGCACCGAAGATTGCTCCACAATCAATCTTATATTGACCTGGTTTTGTATGCCAAGGCCTGAGCCGATAGGCGCACCCAATGGCATAATCGCCACACAGCCAGCATCTTCCAGCTTTTTGGCAAACACCGGGTCATCCGAACAATAGACCATTACATCAAAGCCATCATTAATCAGCATTTCAGCCGCACGCATGGTTTCACTCATATCAGGATATAAGTGTTTTGGGTCTGACAAAACTTCAAGTTTCACCAATGACCACCCTCCCGCCTCACGAGCCAGCCGCAAGGTGCGAATCGCTTCTTCCGCGGTAAAACATCCTGCGGTGTTTGGCAAAAAAACGGTTGTCTCAGGGTCGATAAAATCCACCAGCATCGGCTCATCAGGATCTGACAAATTCACCCGACGCAAGGCAACCGTCACAATTTCAGCACCGCTGGCTTTTAATGCGTCGGCATTTTGCTGATAGTCCTTATATTTGCCGGTACCAATGATCAATCGGGAGGAAAACTCCCGTCCTGCCAATATCAGGGGTTTATCCTGCACTTGATTCTTCTCCAAAATTCAACCGCCGCCAATGAAGCGGACGATCTCGATATGATCACCATCTTGTAACTCTGTTTGGCTAAAAAGCGAGCGCGGCACAATCTGTAAATTTCGCTCAATGGCAACTTTTTCAGGTATCAGGCGCAACTCTTTTAGCATTGCGCTGACTGACAGGCCTTTGGCAAAACAGTGTGGCTCGCCATTTATGAAAACATTCATTTTTGAAACCATTCTTTCTCGTCGAGATAACTTGTGGCCAATCCCAATCCGCGATACAAGCATAAAATTCAGATAAGGCCCAAATGACCAAAACAATCTACATATTAAACGGACCAAACCTCAACCTGCTTGGCAGCAGGGAGCCGGAAATTTACGGAACCCGGACTCTTGCCCAAATTGAGGCTGATTGCCGCAAACTAACAGATGCTGCCGGAATAAATCTGATATTTCGCCAAACCAATGAAGAAGGTGAACTGGTGCACTGGGTGCAGGAAGCCGCCAAGATGGCCAGCGCGCTTATTATCAATGCTGCAGCCTATACCCATACATCAGTGGCTGTTTTTGATGCATTAAAGCTGCTGGATATACCAATTATCGAAGTTCATTTGTCCAATCCTTCTGCACGAGAGCCTTTTCGGCAACAAAATTTTATCAGCCCCGCGGCCACATCAGGTATTTTCGGATTTGGCGCAGTGGGTTATAACATGGCCGTAAAGGCGGTAATAAATCTAACCAACAACCAAAACAATCAATGGAATTAGCATATGGCTGCGAGCTCAAAACCAACACTGGGTAAAAACGAACTGTCAAGCATACGAGAACTGGCAGAAATTCTGCGCGAAACCGACCTAAGCGATATAGAAGTGGAGCGTGGAGACCTGAAACTGAAAATCAGCCGTCGCCCGGCAAAACAGATCATTTCCAGCCAGGTAAGTCCCGGCCCTGCCGCAATTGCCCAACCGCAACCAATAGCTCCGGAAACCCCGGCACCGGACAGTGCGGTGGACATGTCGGCACATCCAGGCACAGTACGATCACCTATGGTTGGCACCGTGTATATGGCCCCGGAGCCGGGAAAACCTGCTTTTGTTTCTGTGGGCGACAAAGTCAATGAAGGCGATACGCTGATGCTAATTGAGGCCATGAAAACCTTTAACCCGATTGCATCTTCCAAATCCGGCGTGGTGAAGGAAATCATCGTCAGTGACGGGCAGCCAGTGGAATTTGATGAACCCTTGATAGTGATCGGCTAGGCAACTTGCATGTTTAACAAAGTATTGATCGCCAACCGTGGTGAAATCGCCTTACGAATTCATCGCGCCTGTCAGGAAATCGGCATCCAGACGGTTGCTGTTCACTCCACTGCTGACCGGGACGCCAAGCATGTTCTTATTGCTGATGAGAGCGTCTGTATCGGCCCGCCACCACCGGCACAAAGTTACCTAAATGTGCCTGCGATTATGGCTGCGGTGGAAATAACCGGTGCTGATGCTGTGCATCCTGGATATGGCTTCTTGTCAGAAAATGCCAGATTCGCTGAAATCGTTAATTCCCATGACATAACATTTATTGGCCCTACTGCCGAGCATATCCGGTTGATGGGGGATAAAATCACTGCAAAACAAGCTGTTATGGATGCAGGAATTCCAGTGGTTCCCGGATCCAAGGGTGAAATCACCTCTGACTCTCAGGCCAAACAGGTGGCTGAGGAAGTAGGATACCCCCTTTTGGTCAAAGCTGCATCAGGTGGCGGCGGGCGCGGAATGAAGCTGGCGGCGACGGCTGATGATCTGCTTGAGGCTATATCAACGGCCCGCACCGAAGCACTGGCTGCTTTTGGTGATGGCTCGGTTTATCTGGAGCGATATCTTGAACTACCCCGCCATGTTGAGGTGCAGGTTTTGGCTGATAGCCATGGTAATGTGGTACATTTGGGCGAGCGTGACTGCTCATTGCAGCGGCGTAACCAGAAGATTCTCGAAGAAGCTCCATGCCCGGTTTTGACCGAAGAAGAACGTCAGGAGATTGGCGGCATTGTCGCAAAAGCAATTTCAAAAATCGGCTATCTTGGCGTTGGCACTATCGAGTTTTTGTATGAAAACGGCGAGTTTTTCTTCATCGAAATGAACACACGATTGCAGGTGGAACACCCGGTTACTGAAGCTATTACAGGTATTGATCTGGTGCGCGAGCAAATCCGCGTAGCTGCTGGTGAAAAGTTATCCTTCACCCAGGATGATATTAAATTCCGGGGCCATGCCATTGAATGCCGGATTAACGCCGAGCATCCGCGAACCTTTGTGCCTTCACCGGGGAAAGTGCGTGAATTTCATGCTCCTGGAGGCCTTGGGGTAAGATTGGACTCTGCTGTCTATGCCGGTTATTCAATCCCGCCATTTTATGACAGCCTGATCGGCAAATTGATTGTTCACGGCGCTAATCGCGAAGAAGCTCTTATGCGGCTGAAGCGCTCTTTGGACGAAATGGTAATTGCCGGAATCGAAACCACCTTGCCCCTGTTTAGGGATTTGGTGGGAGATCCTGATGTAATAAGTGGCGACTATCATATCCATTGGCTGCAACATTGGCTGGAAGAGAAAAAATAGGGTCAATATTTAAGACTGGACACAATTGACAGATATAAATCCTGAAATGGTGCTTGGCCCAGATGAGTTGCTTAGGCTTTATGCCCGTGGCCAGTTTCCAATGGCCGAAAGCCGTAATGCCACGACAGTATCAATTATTGACCCTGATCGGCGCGGTATTTTGCCATTGAACTCGCTGCATATCCCAAAAAGACTGGCGCGCACCATACGTCAGGATCGGTTCACGGTTCATATTAACCGCAATTTTGCAGCCGTAATTGCCCATTGCGCTGAGGTCAGCGCCGGACGTGATGACACCTGGATAAACCCCGGCATTGAAATGCTGTGTCATCATTTGTTTTTACGGGGCCATGCCCATTCAATTGAATGTTATCAGGACCAGAAACTGGTCGGCGGCTTATATGGCATTTCTCTGGGCGGAGCCTTCTTTGGTGAAAGTATGTTTTCAAGACAAACAGATGCGTCAAAAGTGGCTCTTTTTCACTTGTGCGCCAGATTAAAAAAACAAGGGTTTTGCCTGCTTGATATACAATTCATAACCAGCCACCTTGCCCAATTCGGGGCTATCGAAATCAGCCGCAAGCAATATTTGCAACAATTAGATGCAGCAATAGCAAAACCGGCATTGCTTGCACAAGACCCTGCCCCCTTTAGCGGGCGGGAGGTTTTGCAGCAATTATCCACCTGACATGAGCACACCGGCCTTATTTACAGTCTAAAACCCAAACATCATAAACCGGATGTTCCAAGGGATTGAGCGCCGGACTTGAAGCAAACATCCAGCCATTGAATATGACTTCTCCTTGAATTTCCTGCCCCGAACCATCGGTTTTGCGGTCGGTAATGGTAAGAAATGCGTAAACTTCCGGGGTTTCCTCCGGCGGGCGCTTGCGACAATATGAGACCTCTATAGTCAAGGAGCCAAAGGTATGAGACTGGCCTGTTTTTACCTCAAAATCAGAGGTAATCGCCGTTACCTTGTCCAGCCCGCGCAACACCACGATAGTACCTGGAGCAGATGACAGCCGCCCTTGCGCCAACGCTGAACCTGCGAAAAAACTGATAATCAAGGATAGAGCTAAATATCGCATAGAGCACTCCTGATCGCAAACTCAGGCAGAATTATGTCAGTTTTCTTGTTGATTGCCATAGCTTTACTCTGAGCTATCTGCACCTGAGCCATTTCCAGCAAATTGCCCTAGCAGGCCCAGTAAATCCACCGCGCCTTGCGTGTACTCAAAGCTGGAGCCGGCTGCCAGCATATCTTCAGACGCACCCGGTTCAATGGAAATATAAGCCGCACCAAGCAAACCATCGGAAACTATTTTGGCAACACTGTCCTCAGGCACCGGAACTCCTGAACGGATACTCAATACCACATTTGCATCATAGGTTTGGGTATCCAGAGAAATATCAGTAACTGTACCTATCTTTACCCCGGCCAACCTGACATCCGTACCGTTGGTGATACTGCCGATTGAGGAAAAACTTGCAACAACATCAAGCGAATCGCCATTGCCGCTTTTGCCGATTGTAGAAAAGACAAACCACGAGAATCCAGCAGCAACAGCCAAAACCAGCAGGCCAACAAGGGTTTCTGTAATCTGATCTTTCATCTTTGATCCGGTGACCATGCTTCATAATCACCAGTGGCATGGCCACGCTTGCCATCACCGCTCATTGAGCCTTTGCGATGCCAGGCCCAAACAGTGCCGGTCAGATTGGCCTGATGATCTTTTTCCCACTCCTGCCGCAATAATGGCTGCTCGCTTGGCGGTGCTTCAAAAGTATGGTGTAGCCATCCATGCCAGTCGGAAGGAACTCTCGAAGCATCAGCATAGCCGGTATAGGTAACCATGCGCCGTTTTTTGCCGTCAAAACTTGGCTTTTTTTCTTCAAAATAGCGATTGCCAAATTCATCCTCGGCAATAAAGCGGTATTTCCTGAACAAAACAAATAATGTCCCGATAGTGGCTCCGTCCCACCATGCAAACATTCGCTTAATAAACTTGAACATGTTAAAAGCCCCTTGGGTTGAATGCCTGTTATGCCGTGCATCGCAGGTGGCTGTCCATAGGAAATTCATATTTTCAGACGATCCATCATCCGTTCTCTGGCATCTGGTAGTTGTTTGTTTGCCGGCCATAATAGTCTTCGCTCCAGGAAGTATGCGCACAGGCGTAAGCCGTTTTTCAGATCATCAGCTTCCAGATCGAATCCCTTGCCTGACAGAAATTGCGGCAAGGGCAACAGCTTATCAAGATATGGCTCGGCAGCAGATGCGCAAACCGCTCGCCCGGTGCGCGGAGATATATGCGTAAGATTCTCAGTTTCATTGGTGGCTGCGCATTTTGACAAGTCCAGCCCATAGCCCAGCTCATCCAGAATTCCCACTTCCAGGCGAATATAAAGGGCAGGCCAGACTTCCAGATTCTGCATTTCCTCCAACAAGAATGAAAATGCGTCATACAGGCGTTCATGGGCTTCACGCTCGGGCAGAGTATGATTGATAATTGCGCAAGCTGCCAGCAAGCCCGACAGGGCAACAGGATCATCAAGCAATGGTGCGGCAAGAGAGCTTCCCCCCTCCACAGTAAACATACCTAAATGCTCTGATAATCTGGCTCGCCAATGTAAATGCAACAAATTTCCAGGCTGTAATATTCCGCGCAGCCTTTTACCGCTGGCCCCGCGAACCAGACCGCAATAGCGCCCGTGCTCACGAGTAAAAACATCTATAATGGCACTGGATTCGCCATGGCGGCGCACTGCAAGCACATAGCCATTTGTCTGCCACTCCATTACTCAAATTCCAGACCAAATTCGGTATAACGTTCGCGATCCTGTGCCCAATTTGCTACTTTGACATGCAAGAACAAGTGTATTTTCTCACCCAGCATACCCATTAGCTCCCGGCGCGCAGACTGGCCTATAGCCTTGATTACCTTGCCATTTTTGCCAAGGATAATTTTGCGCTGACTTTCACGTTCAACATAAATTATCTGCCGCACCGTAATAGATTTATCTTTTCGTAACTCCCAGCTTTCAGTGGTGACCGTTGCCGCATATGGCAGTTCTTCATGCACCCGAAGCATTAGTTTTTCGCGTGTAATTTCTGCAGCAAGCAAGCGCATGGGTAAGTCAGCAATTTGGTCTTCTGGATAATGCCATGCCCCAACCGGCATCCGTTGCGCCAGCAAATTCCCCAAATCCTCAACCCCTAGGCCCTTGCTTGCAGATACCATGATGATCTCATCATAAATCCCGATCGCATTAAAATGCGCGACCTGTGCCAACAGCGTTTCTTTTTCTATCAAATCAATCTTGTTCAATACTAAAATTGCCTTGCGCCCCAGGCTGTGCAATTCGTCAATAATACTGTTCGTGTCAATTGCGGCCTTTTTATCCTGGGCGCGGGCAAGTTTTGGATCCTCATGACGATGCCAGGCGGCGGCGTCAACAATATGCACAATCTGATCTGCTTCTTCAGCTCCCTGCCACGCAGCACGCACCATTGCGCGATCAAGGCGCCGCTTTGGCGCAAATACTCCGGGGGTATCCACCAGCACTATTTGGGAATTTTGTTTCAGCATAATCCCGCGCACCCGAAAGCGGGTGGTTTGCACCTTATGGGTGACTATTGATATTTTGGAGCCGATCAATGCATTGACCAACGTTGATTTACCGGCATTAGGCGCGCCGATCAACGCAGCAAACCCGCATCGTTTTTCCTGATTAGTCAACGCTCACTCCGATCTTGACCAGTAAGGCTTTGGCCCCCAAACGCTCTGCTTCTTGCTTTGAGCCAGCCACACCTTGCGCATTGAATTTTCCTAACAATACCTCTACCTGAAATTCGGGCCTATGATCAGGCCCGGTGCGTCCAAGCATTTTGTATTTTGGCAATTCATGGCCATGACTTAGTGCCCATTCCTGCAATGTGCTCTTGGGGTCTTTAACTCCGGAGCTGATATCAGATAATTGCTCGTCCCAGAACCTGTAGAAAAAATTCTTGGCCGCATCCAGACCGCCATCAAGATACAGTGCCGCCAATACCGCCTCGCACGCATCACCAAGAATAGAAAGCTTTTCACGGCCGCCGTTTTTCTCCTCAGCCTTTGACAGGTAAAGCGCAGGCCCGATATTGGCCGCCATTGCCGCCTTGGCACAGGCTTCCTTTCGCACCAAAGCGTTCAAACGCCTGGCCATCTGGCCTTCGCTTTGGGATTGATCCTCTTCAAACAGGAATTCAGCCACAATAAGCCCCAAAACCCTGTCACCCAGAAATTCCAACCGTTCATTGTCTGCGACGGCCTTGCCATCGCCCATGGAGCCATGGGTCAATGCCCGCTGTAAAATGTCGGGACTCTTGAACTTGTAGCCTATATGGGCCTGTAAAGACTGTTCATGTGCAAGTGAGGTCAACGGCTTTTCCGTAAACTGACAAATCCACGTTTTCTAAAATTAAACCACGTCCATGGCTTTAACAGACGAAAATTCCTGTTGACAGAAAGCAGGATAATCTCGCCGCGCCCTACTAGATTCTCTGCAGGGACAAAGCCCCATGATCTGCTGTCCAGTGAATTATCCCTATTATCACCCATCATAAAATAATGCCCTTTTGGCACCGTTTCAACAAAGGTGTTATCGGCACTGGAAACACGCGCATCCCAGACAATATAGCTTTTGCCATTAGGCAGGGTTTCGCGAATACGGGTGACCACATGCGCAGGGCCGTCATCAGCAACTTCCTCGCCAAGCACTTGCGATGGAACCATCTTGCCATTTAGCCATAACCGGCCATTTCGCATCTGTACTGTATCTCCAGGCAGGCCGATCAGCCGTTTGATATAGTCGGTCTTGTTATCCCTTGGCCACTTAAACACCACAATATCACCGCGCTTCGGCTTTGGCGCCAGAATGCGACCTGAAAACAGCTTGGGCGCAAGAGGCAGGGAATAGCGCGAATAGCCATAGGCATATTTTGAACTAATCAGATAATCACCGACTTTTAATTGCGGATACATGCTTCCGGTGGGAATGTGAAAGGGCTGGAAAAACACCGTGCGTAAAAACAGCGCAATCACCAGCGCCCATAATAAGGTCCAGAACAATTCTACAAATTCTTCTTTTACGGTTTTTTTTACGGTTCTCATATTCTCACCTGTTCTTGCGGTAGCGCTTCAATCAATACAAATGCCTGCGCCAACGGGTATTCGTCGGTGAGGGTTAGATGAATATGGGCGGTATGCCCGTTTGGAGTCAAATCGTCCAGTAGCTTTGCCGCTCCTGCCCGTAATAACAGTCCTGGTTTGCCACCGGGCAGATTGACTACTCCCATATCAGTCCAGCTTATACCAGATTTTACGCCGGTTCCCAAGGCCTTGGCACAAGCCTCTTTGGCCGCAAATCGCTTGGCATAGGAGGCAGCACTTTGCTGACGCGCATCAGATATTTCCTGTTCTGCTTCAGTAAAAACTCTTGACTTGAAACGCGAGCCATAACTCGCAAGAGTTTTTTCAATCCGGCGAATATCGCATAAATCATTGCCGATGCCCAAAATCATTCTGCACCATCTGCTCTGGCCAGAGCGATCAGCTCTTTCATCCTGCTAACAGATCCGTGCAGACCGGAGAAAATCGCATCTGAGATCAAAAAATGCCCGATATTCAACTCACTAACCTGCTCAATAGCTGCAACCGGGGTTACAGTCTCAAAGGTAAGACCGTGGCCGGCATGAATCTCTAAGCCACGTTCTGCCCCATAGCTGGCAGCTTTATTCAATTGCTCCAACAATGCTTCTGATTTTGCAAACTCCCCGGCATAAAAAGCATCTGCATACGCCCCGGTATGCAGCTCCACCACCGGCGCACCTAAGGTAAGTGCTGCATCTATCTGTTTATAATCAGCTTCGATAAACAGGGAAACACGGCTACCATTATCGCGCAATTTACGAATAAAAGGTGCCAAATCATCGTACAAACCCGCCGCATCAAGGCCACCTTCGGTAGTGCGTTCCTCGCGCTTTTCAGGAACAATGCAGGCTGCATGTGGACGGGCCTTAAGTGCTATTTGCAACATTTCATCAGTGGCTGCGATTTCCAGATTAAGCGGCACGGTCAGGCTTTTGAGCAAACTCTCTATGTCTGCATCGGAGATATGACGCCGATCTTCGCGCAAATGAGCCGTAATGCCATCAGCGCCCGCACTAACAGCCAATTTGGCAGCATGCACCGGATCAGGATATTGGCTGCCCCTTGCATTTCTTATGGTGGCCACATGGTCGATATTAACACCAAGGCGTGGAATCACTGGCTTAACTCCCGGCTGCCCGGTTTTATTGCTGCAATGGCCGCCAGTTCTTCCGGGATTTCATCTGGTTCATAAGTGGGAAAATCCACCTGTGCCAAAGAAATAAGCGGCGCCCCCACATCAGCCTTACCCCCAGAACGATCAATCAGGCATGCTTCGGCCACAACCTTCGCGCCAAGCTCCCTAACCGCCGTGATACATTCACGTGAAGACAAGCCGGTCGTGACAATATCCTCAACAATCAGAACCCTTGCCCCCGGCTTTATGGTAAATCCTCGGCGCAGACAAAACTTTCCCTGTTCCCGCTCCACATACATGGCCGGCAGGTTCATATGGCGGGCAGTCTCATACCCAGGTATCAAACCGCCCAATGCCGGAGAAATAATTACGTCAAACGGGCCAAGACCGGACGCCTTTACTTTCTCAGCCAATGCTTTGCACAGCTTCTCCGTTGCGCCCGGATTCATAAAAACAAAGGCTTTTTGCAAGAAGAATCCGCTGTGCCGGCCGGATGACAGAATAAAATGCCCCTCCAGCAATGCCCCTGCGCGCCGAAACTCATCCAATACCATTGATGTATTCATTCTTGATCCTGTTCTATTTCATGACCCTTGGCCCTGTCAGCACTGTCGACACAGGCACATGCTCTAATTGCTGCCAGAATATTCCACAAATGCTTTGCGTCCAGAACTTCTATATCAAAAGACATGTCAAAAAAATCCTCACCGCGGCTCAAGGTTTTAACATCCATAATATTGCCCTTGGCACGGCCCACCGCATCAGCAATTTCGGCAAGTGAGCCAGAGCGGTGAATAACCGTAGCTACAATCCGGCCAACCGATGCTCCTTCGGTGGTGGCATGGGGGCGCCAGCTTAAATTTATGGGCTCAGCTCCTGCTTCAATTGCTGCCACCACTCTTTCACAATCTACAACATGAGCCGTAAACCCACGCCCCTTACTGGGAATTGCGATGATACGATCTCCGGGAATAGGTGTACAGCATTTGGCCAGATGAATGGAAACACCGCGCGACAAACCCTCCCCGCCGATATAAAAGTCTGCGGTCTCATCAGTGATCAACTCACGGGCAGTAAAGCTCTTAAGCGCCTCACGATCACGTCCGGGGAACAAAGCATTTAGAAACTCTCCCCCCGATATCAAACCACGTCCCATTTGGATATAAAGCTGGTTCACTGTACCTGCTTCCAGCCGTTTTGCAGCCTCGCCAAGCTTCACCTTGCCCACCAGATCGTTGCTAACCAGAACCCGCTCGACCAGCCGCTTGCCCAATTGGCGAAATGACTTTCTATCGGATTGTCGGATAAGTCTGCGAATAGCTGAGCGGGCGCGCCCCGTAACAACCATGCTCTCCCAGCCAGGATTAGGCTCTTTGCGCCCCCCACGGATGATCATAACTGAATCACCATTTTGTAATGGTGTACGCAAAGGACGTTCGCGACCATTGATTCTCACGCCCACACATTCATCACCAATATCCGTATGCACAGCATAGGCAAAATCAATTGCTGTTGCTCCTTCAGGCAAAGCGATCAGCTTTCCGTCTGGAGTAAAGGTAAACACCTGATCCTGAAACATTTCCAGACGGGCATGTTCTAAAAAGTCATCGGGATCACCGCCATGCTCAACGATCTCAAGCAACGGCTTTAACAATTCAATCGGGTTGCCGCCAGTATCCGTGTCAAAACTGTATTCGCCTTGTTTATAACGCCAATGTGCGGCAACACCCTGTTCGGCAATACGGTGCATTTCCTTGGTTCTGATTTGTAATTCAATACGAATATTTCCCTTGCCTATCACCGTAGTATGCAAGGATTGATAATGATTGGGTTTGGGAACAGAAATAAAATCCCTAAAGCGATCCGGCACACAGCGCCATGATGTATGAATAAGCCCTAGAACCGCGTAACAATCCTGAACCTTGTCTACAACGATCCGAAACGCATATACATCTGCCAGCTGATTAAAAGTGATGTTTTTTTGCTGTAACTTTCGCCAGATTGAATAGGGGCGCTTCTCCCGTCCATAAATAGTTGCTCCCAAACCGCTATCCATCACCAAATGCGTAAGATCTGCCGATAATTGCTGTACCGACTTCATGTGCGTCTCACGAACCATCTGCAATCGTTTGGTGGTGGTCACATAGGCCTGCGGGTCAAGGAACTGAAACGCCAGATCTTCCAGTTCCGAACATATTTTCTGCACCCCGATACGGCGGGCAAGTGGCGCATAGATTTCCAGAGTTTCGCGGGCAATGCGAATACGTTTGGAAGATTTTTGAATATGGTGCAATGTTCGCATATTATGCAAACGATCCGCCAGTTTTACCAATAACACCCGCACATCACGAGTGATCGCCAGCACAAATTTTTGTAAATTTTCGCCCTGTCGGGAGCGAGTGGATTTCAACTCCAACTGCGTAAGCTTTGTCACCCCGTCCACCAGATCAGCAATTTCAGGACTAAAAAGATCTGAAATTTCAGCTAAAGTAGCATCTGTATCTTCTACGGTGTCATGCAACAATCCAGTGATGATAGAAGCGCTATCAAGGTGCAGTTTGATCAAGATCGCAGCTACATTTACCGGATGCGCATAATATGGCTCCCCGGATTTTCTGGTCTGGGTTCCGTGTTTTTGTTTGGCATAGGTATAAGCCAACCGCAATTGCTCTTTATCCGCATCCGGATCATAAGCAAGCACCGCCTCTATTAAATCATCGCAGGTCAAAAATGACGAGTGAATACCCCCGGTATACCCGGCCTGGGTCGGGGATGCTGTCTCCCCAGTCATTGCACCTAGAAACGGCTGTCCGAAGAACCGTCACGATCAGCAGTCAATGCCCGCATCATATCCAGCTCATTCACAGGTTTTTGCTCTTCGGCCTGATGTTCAATTGCAAGCGGTTCGTCAAGAATTTCTTCTTCCATATCTTCTTCAGGCATGGTGCGCTGCAATCCACTGACCAGACTTTCTTCCAGAGTTGCAGAATCAATCACTTCATCAGCAATTTCCCGCAAGGAAATAACGGTTTCCTTGTCATTATCACGCTCAACCAGCAAAGGCGCTCCTGACATGATTGCCCGCGCCCGGTGGGCGGCCAATAATACAAGATCAAACCTGGTATCAACTTTATCAATACAGTCTTCGACAGTGACGCGGGCCATAGTATTCTCTTAGCAAAATTATGAAGCAACAGAAGCGATCCCCTTACCTGTTCACAGGAGCAAGTGCAATGTTTTATTCAGGCAAAAGTGCTTTTTTTACATACAAGGTGCTTATATCGTATCTGAAATCCGGGTTGCCTCTATATCTTCTGCGGGAAGCCCTGCAATCAAGTCAGATAGACTTTGCCTCGATCCGGGCATTGTCCACAAAGGGTCCAGTTCAAATAGGGGCAATAGAACAAACGCCCGCTCATCCAGCCGTGGATGAGGCAATTTCACCCTCCCGGTTGCGGATAGCTGCTGGCCATAGGAAATCAAATCAATATCAAGTGAGCGCGGAGCATTTCTTCTGGCGGGAACGCGGCCAAATTTCTGCTCGATCTTCTTAAAGCGGTTAAGTAATCGCAATGGAGTAAAGTGGCTCATAAACAGTGCAACTGCATTATAAAATACCGGATCACTTGCGTCTGGCCATGCTGGAGAGCGCCAAAGCGAAGATGCCTCCACAAACTGCAAATCAGCACAATCAAGAGTTTTTAGAGCTTGCCTGATGTTTTGCTGTGGGCTCTTATCAGCAAATGGAAGGTTGGCCCCGAGCGAAATATAGGCTTTTCTAAACTTGATTGGCTGATTCATTTTAACGGACATATTTTGCAAATGGCTTTTTATCCAGAGGAACGAATAGCGCTTTTTATAGATGGCGCAAATTTTTATGCAGCATTGCGCGCCTTGGACATTGAAATTGATTATCAAAGATTACTGAAGGAATTTCAAAATCGGGGCAAGCTTATACGAGCAAATTATTACACGGCTTTGACCAATGATCAGGAATACTCCGCACTAAAACCATTGGTGGACTGGCTTAGCTATAACGGCTTTTCGGTTATAACCAAATCAGCAAAGGTCTTTGAAGACCACGAAACCGGAAAAAAAAGAACCAAGGGCGATATGGATGTGGATCTGGCCGTTGATGCCCTGATAGCTGCGGACTGGCTTGATCACATTATTTTATTCTCTGGCGACGGCGATTTTTGTGCTCTGGTAAAGGCCATACAAGCCAAAGGGGTTCGGGTTTCTGTAGTATCCACCAGTCGCAATCACCCTCCCATTATTGCCGATGAATTAAAACGGCAGGCTGACAATTTTATCGAGCTGGCTGAATTAGCCTCTCTGATCGAAAAGCCTGACGAGCAGGATCAGTAGAATGAGCCAGGTCATCCCCCCCGAAGCACCCTTTTCCTGTACGCTTTGCCCACGTCTTGTAGCCTATCGCAAAGAAATAACCACTGCCGAGCCAAATTGGCACAATGGCCCCGTAGATTCATTCGGCCCCCAAAATGCCCGGCTGCTGGTGGTGGGTATGGCTCCGGGTCGCGGCGGAGCAAACCGAACCGGACGGCCATTCACCGGTGATGGCGCCGGAGATTTATTATACAAAGCCCTGCTCAAACATGAGTTTGCTACTGGCGTATATGATAAACGACCTGATGATGGACTGCAGCTTGTAAACTGCATGATTACCAATGCGGTGCGATGTGTGCCGCCACAAAACAAGCCAATTGCAGCAGAGGCAAATGCCTGTCGTAAATTCCTGATAAGCCGGATTGCCAATCTGCCTGAGCTTACCACTATTCTGGCCTTGGGACACATTGCCCACAATAATGTTCTTACAACCTTAAATGTTCGCAAGAAAGATCATCCATTCGCCCATTGCGCCTCCCACAAAATTACATTTTCTGGCCGCAAACTGCTATTGGTAAACAGCTATCACTGCTCCCGTTACAACACCAATACCGGACGGCTGACAGAAGCAATGTTTGATGAAGTTTTTGAACTTATCAAAGCTGGCATGTAAACCGGCCAAGGCCATGCCCCCTGAAGCATTTTAGGCTTGAAACATTTCAAATTTGCCACAAATCTTTGTTTATCCACGGTCACGCAGTAATCGCGACTGGTCCCGTTTCCAGTCGCGTTCCTTGGTGGCAATACGTTTGTCATGAAGCTTTTTTCCCACTGCGATTGCAATTTCAAGTTTAACCAGCCCACGCTTGCCAAAATAGAGCTTTAGCGGGACAATAGTTCGTCCTTTTCGCTCAATGGCGGCGGTAAGCTTTTGGATTTCCTTTTTATGTAATAGCAGTTTTCTTGGTCTGGTTGGCTCGTGATTAAACCGGTTGGCTGCATGAAATATGGGAAAATTAGCATTTATCAGGGTTAAAGCTCCGTCCTCTAAAGAGACATATGACTCAGCAATATTGGCCCTGCCCTCACGCAATGCCTTAACTTCAGTCCCGACCAATACCAACCCGGCTTCAAAAACATCCTCCAGATGATATTCATAACGAGCCCGCCGGTTATCTGCGATCAGTGTCTTTCCATCTTTTTTCTTTCGCCCTTTGGAAGCCATCATAAAGCCCTATGCCTGAAATTCTGACCACACCTGATCAATACTTGCCACAGCATGCGCACTGGCTGGCACCATAGGTAAACGCAATTCATTTTTTATTTTACCCATTTTAGACAATAGGTATTTGGCCGGAGCTGGGCTGGCGTCAGCAAACATCACCTTGTGAACTGCGGACAGCTTTTGATCCAGCTTTTTAGCAACCTCCATATTATTTTCACGCAGGGCAATCTGAAATTTGGCACATTGTGCGGGCAATACATTTGCCGTTACCGAAATACAACCAAGTCCTCCTTGCTCATGAAATTCAAAAGCCGTCGGGTCATCACCGGACAATTGTACAAAATCACCGCCACAAGCCGCCCTTTGCTGTTTCACCCTTTGCATGTTTCCTGTGGCATCTTTAATCCCTACTATACTGGTAAGGCTGGAAATTCGCCCAAGAGTGTCCACATCAATATCAACAGCTGTTCGTCCTGGGACATTATAAACGATCACCGGAATACCCACTTTGGAAATTGCGGCAAAATGCTGAAAAATTCCTTCCCTAGAGGGTTTGTTATACCAAGGCGCCGCCACCAGTATTGCATCGGCTCCGGCCTCACGCGCCATTTTTGCAAGTTTAACAGCCCGGTGCGTGGCATTGGAGCCGGCACCGGCAATTACCGGCACCCGGCCTTTGGCCTGTCGCACACAGGCCTCGACCACTTGTCTGTGCTCATCAAAGCCAAGTGTGACCGCCTCGCCGGTAGTTCCGCAAGGCACCAGGCCGTGACTGCCACAGGATATCTGCCATTCTACAAAATCGCAAAAAGCAGGAATATCCAGATCACCGTCACGAAACGGCGTCACCAAAGCTGGAATTGAACCAAAAAACATAGAAATTCTCATTGGTTTAATGCTGATGTTGTATTTTCAGGCTTTAGCTTCGCAGGTTTTGAAACAAGCCTGTTTTAAGTTTGGTTGGTATAGCACCTTCTTGGTGTGGTCAAATCCACCAGACTATAATTTTAACCAAAAGTATATATGATCCACGGCATTAGCCAGCGGGGGTTTATTCTCCTTTCAAGTTTTTTTGCTAGTAGTTTTGCATAATTTTTTGTTAGAAATAGCCATGCGATTTTTCATCCTCTTATTTTTGCTGATGGCGTTTGCTCCATTTGCCTGGGCAGATGCGCTGTCGCCTTCGCTAAAACCGGTGCCGCATAATACTTCCAAGCTTCTGCAGGATACTGAATTCACTCATTTTCGCAAAGCCATACAGGCAGCAAATGATAAACGCTGGAATGAGGCCAGAGGTTATCGCGCCGGCGTAATGCATCCAGCCGCAGCAGGACTGATCGACTGGAAGATTGCCCTTAATGATGAAAATGCCAGCTATTTTGAATTGGCTCTGGCTGTGCAGTCTTTGGAAGACTGGCCACGACACAGAAAAATCCGTCTGCTGGCTGAAGAAAAAATTTCCGGATCCGGCATGCAAGCCAGCGCTATCGCCGATTGGTTCTCCTTGTGGCCAGCAATATCAGGATCAGGGAAAATAGCCGAAGCCGAAGCCCTGCTTGCTCTGGGCAAATCTGATGATGCCAAATCTATTTTAACAGATGCCTGGCGCAATGACTTTCTACCCAAAAAGGTATTTTATGAAACGCTTAGAAAACACGGCAATCTACTTACACAAGAGGATCATATTGCCAGAGTTAATATGCTGCTGTGGGCACAAAGAGCGACCGAGGCGCAAAAACTGCTATCGAGATTACCAAAAGATATCAAAGCCTTAAACTCTGCCCGCATTCGCCTGATGCGCCGTAACCGTGGTGTTGACAAGGCGCTGGCCAAAGTACCAACAAAGTTACAAACTCATCCCGGCCTGCTCTACGAACGAGCAGTATGGCAAAGAAAAGCCGGACGGAATAAAAAAGCCTTGCAGTTAATTCTGGCGATCCCGGCCAAGGTCGGAAATGCTGCCGGTCAAAAAAGATTGTGGAAAGAGCGGCACCTGCTTGCTCGCAAGGCCCTAAAAGACAATGATTATAAAACTGCCTACGAACTGGCCAAAGCCAATGGATTTGAGCGGGGGGGAAGTTTTGCCGAAGGAGAATGGCTGGCTGGCTGGCTGGCATTAAGAAAATTAAATAAGCCGGAGCTTGCACAGACTCATTTTGAAAAGCTGGCCCAAAATGTACGCACACCAATTTCAATGGCCAGAGCCCATTACTGGCTTGGCAAATCCTTGCAAGCTCAGAACAAGGAAGAAGCTGCTGCTGTTGAATTTGATACTGCCTCCAGGTTTTATTTCACATTTTACGGACAATTGGCACAGCAGGAAATTGGCCCAGGATATATCACCATGGGTAATGACCCGGAACCGGATCAATGGGCAGTTATCGTTTTTGAAAACCACCCGCAGGTTCAAGCCCTAAAACTACTGGCTTTGGTGGGCGACACCACAGCGTATCGAAGGTTTAGCTATCATCTGGATGATCTGTTACCAGGGGCTGTAGATCATGTAATGCTGGCCCGCCTCAATCGCGAAAACGGCTATAATGGAATTGCCGTTCGCGCAGCCAAGGCCGCCCTGTATCGCAATGAAATACTGCCCGAAAGCCAGTGGCCATTGATAGATATAGGCCAACATATCAAGCAACCTGAACCGGCTTTGGTGTTGGCATTGTCACGACAGGAAAGCGAGCTTAACCCCAAAGCAATAAGCCATGCCGGAGCCCGTGGACTAATGCAGCTAATGCCAGGAACTGCAAAATCAACAGCGCGGCAAAACGGTGTAAAATACCGCAAAAGCTGGTTGATTGATGATCCGGAATATAATCTTAAGATTGGAGCTTTTCACTTGCAGGAACTACTTGAGGAGTTTGATGGCTCCTATATTTTAAGTGCTGCTGCCTATAATGCAGGGCGCTCACGCGCTCATAAGTGGATTGAAGAATACGGTGATCCACGTCTGGCTGTTGATCCGGTTGATTGGCTGGAAAGTATACCTTTTTCTGAAACCAGAAACTATGTGCAACGGGTTCTGGAAAACATACAGATTTACCGAAACCGCCTGTCTGACCGACCATCCCTTATCAGGCTCAATGAGGACATTAATCGCGGAAGAACCGGATAATTACTGCGCTTTGGCCTCAATCGCCTGTTGAAACATATCCGAATCAACATTACCGCCTGTAGCTACCACACAGACAGGGCCATTTCCCGGGGCTTTTCCATTTATGACCGCCGCCAGCGATGCGGCACCGCCCGGCTCAAGTACCAGTTTCAAATGAAAAAAAGCAGCCCTCATCGCCGCCAGCACTTCACCGTCGCTTACCATCAAACCGCCTGCAACCCGATCCTTGTTTATTGCAAAGGTCATCTCGCCTGGTGTTTGCGCCATCAATGCATCGCAAATCGAACCTTCGAGCATATGATTCTTCTCCCGAATCCCTGAAGAAAAGGAACGGCGATGATCATCAAAATTTTCCGGCTCACAGGTGAAAATATCACAATCCGGTAATTCTTCCTGCAAGGCCAAAGCAATTCCGGCTGTTAGCCCGCCACCTCCGGCATTGGTAATGACAGATTGTAAATCAAGATTATGCTTTTTGCTGTATTTTGCAATTTCCATCCCGACACTTCCCTGCCCGGCTATTACCTGTCTGTCCTCATAAGGTGCAATTAAAAAGGCCTCTCTTTGCCTGGCTATTTTCTGGGCAATTATTTCTCTTTGCTCATGTAAGCGATCATAAAAAAATACCTCCCCGCCATATGCCTTAACCCCGTCTACTTTAACTTTTGGAGTATCCTGGGGCATTACAATCAAGCAGCAAATACCCTGACGAAGCGATGCCAGAGCCACCCCTTGTGCATGATTCCCCGATGAATATGCCACCAAGCCATTGGCCAGTTGATCTGCAGACAAGGTCAAAATCCGGTTTATCGCCCCCCGGTATTTGAAAGAACCAGTGTTTTGCAGACATTCAGCCTTTACCCATACTTCTCGCCCCGCCATTTGATCTATGCGTTCACTGCGCAGCATTGGCGTTTCAACCACGTCACCTGTCAAACGCAAAGCCGCAGCTCTAACATCCCGAAATGTCGGCAGATCCATTAAATGCTCCTCGCTACACTATTTTGTAAGCCGCAATGTACGTTCGGCAATTGATTGAAAGGTTTCTTCTAGCTGAGCTGATTTAATATTAAAGGCCCGCTTTGGATCACCAGCACATTCCTTTAGAAGTCCAATAGCAGACGGCTTATTGATATCCACAGCAATCGTATAAAGATCAATCCCATACTCATCAGTCATCGCCCGGCAGGTTGCCAGCATCAAATTATCAAGGGTCTTCTTATCCAGCTTCACAGTTCCGGGATGTTTCCAGCATTTTCCGGCTATTCCAGTGCGGTTTTTATCATTGCAGCCCATATAGCCTTCAAAATCAAACGGAGCTACATTTTCACCATCGGTAAGCAAAATCGCTACTTTTCTGGTTTTTTTAGGGTCCCAGTTTCTAGCAGCACTATTACCGCTTTGCCCCCAAAAGTTCTTCCATTGCGAGCGGGGCGATAAGGTGCGAAGCCCCCACAGCAGACCCAAATGGGCCTGAGTGCCGCCGGGAACCGGATACATATGTTCCAGTTTTTGTTGAATTTGGCTGCGATTGCTAGACAATGGCAACATGGCTGTTGGGCAGTTTAGGTTTGGCCCGGAAATACCCTTATTTGTATTCCACGGTAGCACCTTTTTCTGCCATGGGCATAATTTTCCACCAGATGAAACCCAGGCAAATTCATTTGGATCAGATACGCATGCTTGTAGCCTTCCAGTTTTTTTGCCGTATTTGCTATCATTTGAACAATCCTGGGTTTTTGGAACATACATATTACGTTGCCAGCCCTTTGGATCCTGCCAGCACTTTAACATTCCAGAATTATACCATTTACCGCATTTCTCTCCAGGGTTTGGACCCGGTCTTGGCCTTGGTTTTGGCTTTGGCCTGGGTCTTGGCCTAGGCTTGTGCTTGGGCCTTGGCCTGGGCTTGTGCTTGAGCTTGGATCTATTTTTTTCATCACTTACTTGCCATAAACCGGCCTCTTGCTCGATGGTTGCATCAATGGTGTTTCTTCCGGCAAAATCCGGTGATGTCGGCCAATGATTTAATCCGGTTATTGGTGTCATCATGGCTGCGTTTTGCAGTCTGGTTTCGTGTTGTTGCAATAAGGCATATTCAGGTTTCTCACTGCCCGGAATATCCAGTAAGAACCCCTGTGGCCCCGGCTTGGGCTTGGGCTTGGGCTTGGGCTTAGGTTTTGGTTTTGGTTTTGGCTTGGGCTTGGGTTTTGGTTTGGGCTTAGAGTCGGGTTTAGGTTTAGGCTTAGAGTCGGGTTTAGGTTTAGGCTTGGGCTTGGGCTTGGGCTTAGGTTTTGGTTTGGGCTTTGGGCAGGAAAACCGATAATACCGATTAGAAATTTCCGGCTTTACCCAGCCAACAGGCCAACGCATGGAAGCAACCGGCTGATCGGTAACTGGCTTGCTGACATTTCCTGATGCATTGGTTTTCACCTCATTGGGTGCCGCACGTACACAGCCTCGCCAACCCACCGGCGCAAACATGGTTTTTAAGGCACTGGATGACATTGGCCTACCGGTATCAGGGTGACTTACATTTGAAGTTCTGCTTGAAAATGGACTATTGGGAACTTTACGCGATCCAGCAGCTGGCAGGCGGCCCCACGCATATTTACTGCCATCAGCAGGTTTTACTGCTTCTGACTTAATGTTGACCATTACCGACCACGGCACTACTGAGATCTTTACTAATTCCGCACTTGGACTTTCATCATACATCGTATCGACAAAATTCATTGCTGCTTCGCGCATGATTACAAACCGGTTACTGGAAAACATGGAGGCGGTATTATCCAGTATGAGGGCAACCTCTACCACACGGGTATCGCCGGCCATGGCTCTGGCTTCAGATTTGATGGTAACTGAATTTACGCCCAGCAAGCCGCCAAACATGGTTTCAACATTGGCCTTTCCCCTGGCTATAATCTCATTATCAGCGGTATATGAAAATGAAACTTCCGGTTTTGAGATTCTGTTGCTGCGCTCGGATACAACTGCCTTAAAAAAATCTGATCCTACCTGAGTGGCATTTTGCTCACGCTTGGCCTTGTTCATGCTTGCGCCCAGCAAATGAGCGCGTCCTGCAGCCAGAACCGCAGAATCCAAAGCATCGCGCAGACGAGAACGCTCCACATAAGCCCGTTGAAAATCTACAGAAACTCCGATCACAGTCACAATCGGTATAATTGACAAGGCAAAAATCATCGCCGTATTTCCGGAACGGGCATTGGCAAAATGCCTGCAAAACCGACAAATTATTGAAATAAGGTTCGTTTTTATGTTCAACACGGCAAGACTCATCAAGAAACTGTTTTTGTTACTTGATGATATTAAAATTGACCTAACTCTTCCCTAAAATAAAAGCAAAATAAGTCTATGGAGTTCTTTGTACAAATTCAGGCCGCAACTGGCTGATTTTTTCACAACCAAGTAAAGTCATATCACGATCAAGTTCGGCACGAAACAACCCAAGCACCCGCTCAACCCCGGCCTGTCCAGCTGCGGCCAGTCCATAAAGATAAGGCCGCCCAAAAGCGCAAGCATCAGCACCAAGCGCCAAAGCCTTTAGCACATCCGTTCCCCGACGAATTCCACCCTCCACAATCAATTCTAGATCATTACCCACGGCCTCGCGAATTGGCTGGATCATATCCACCGGTGCCGGCACGCAATCTAATTGTCGCCCGCCATGATTTGAGATCATCACTGCGCTGGCACCATGATCGCGTGCCAATATTGCGTCCTCGGGTGTCATAATCCCTTTTATTGCAAACGGGCCGCCCCACTCAGCGGCCAGCCATTCAGCATCTTTCCATGTAAGAGAACGATCGAATTGATCGTTAATGTATTTGGCAACACCGCCAGCCTGATCGCCCTGTACCCGATGCGAAATATTAACCATATCAAACCCGCCACTGGTAATTGCATGATAAACCCATGCTGGCGACAGGACAAAACTAAGCAGGCTGGTAATGGTAAATTTAGGTGGCATCGCCATGCCGGTAACCAGATCCCGTTCGCGATTGCCAGCAACCGGGGTATCAACAGTCAAGCACAGGGCCGTATATCCGGCCTGTTTGCATCTGGCCACCAGTTCACGGGTCAGGCCGCGGTCCCGCAATACATAGGTTTGAAAGAGTTTTGGACCTGTACAGACCGAAGCAATATCCTCGATGCTGGCCGTAGCTACTGTGGAAACCCCATACATTAAACCGAATTTTTGCGCGGCACGGGCCACACCTAATTCATGATCATGATGAAACAGGCGCGACATGCCCGTAGGCGCCAGATACACAGGCATTGCCATTTTTGTACCCAATACGGTTATAGACAAATCAACCGTTTCCACTCCGCGCAATGCGCCCGGCAGCAGCTCATATTTGCCAAACGCATTTTGATTATTAGCTAATGACCATTCATCATCCGCCGCCCCTTCCATATAATGGAACACTGGATCTGGTAATTTACGCCGAGCCAGTTTACGAAAATCAGCAAGGGTAAAACATCTGGAAAGCTTCATATTATTTGCCCTAACCGCTTATTTGACGCCATAGACGAATAAAATTTCCACCAATTATCTTGGCGGTTTCCCTTTGGCTCAAGCCTCGCGCCAGCAAGCCCGCCACCAATACCGGCATTTGGCGATAATTATCCATTACCGGCTTGTAATTGGCATCCATATCGGTTCCCAAACCAACATGATCAATGCCAACCGCATCAATCAGCTCAAACACCCTGTCGATAAACCCGTTCAGGCTAAAAATGCCAATACCAGCCGGCCATGCGCCAATTATACCCCCGCCTCCAGCAATCTCCCTTGCCAGTTCCAAAGAAATAAATCGCGGGTGTTCGGGGGCATTTTCGCGAATAATATGGGTATGGGAACAAATCACCGGATGCTGGCTTGCAGCTAAAATACCATAGGCAGTCGGCTGTGAAGCATGAGCCACATCGATTACCATCATTAGATCATTCATTGCCAGCACAATGGATTTTCCTGCCGGGGTCAGACCATAATGGGTCTGTTTGCTGGTAATGCTGTCACCAAGTTCCGAGGTGCGAAAATGCATTAAGGTAATACAGCGCAATCCCATATCATGGGCTTCGTGCAGGCGCTGGACGCTGGCTTCCAGAAAGTCCGCACCTTCAGCGCTGAACCATGCTCCAGGCTGCTTATTATTGCGGGCGGATATTAAGTCACTGGGACTTGCAAGTGGCGCAAACAATCCTTTTTCGATTAGTTTTTGCATGTTGGAATTTTGCAGCACAAAGCTATTCCATGCCTCTCCAGGTGCAAATTCACGAACCACCTGCAAAACACTGTCCCTTGCATCAAGCACGTTAAAGTCTGAAACACTGGCAAAGGCCGCTCCGGCCACGCCCCCGGCCCGCATATCCGCTGCGGACCTTTTCTCAAAGGTACCCAGAGCCTGATATAATTTTAGCTTTGGCGCCAGGCCTTTAGCTCCGCGCACAAAGGTGCGTCCCGGATGCGCGTGCATATCAAAGGCCGGGTTTTGCTGCAAAAATATCTGGGCATCAGCCAATTGCTGTTCATCAAGTTGAAAACCAATGGGTGCTGGCTTTTTGCGAAAACCCCAAATAGCACCGGCTCCCAATGCAGCTATTGCACCGCCACCAACTAAAACTGTTCGTCTTGAAAACATAATCTGTCCCGTTTTCGGGTTTTCTATCATATTTTACCACCAACGCTCCATTCTTTTATTCAAAACCAATAAAATCCTTTGAAAAAAACATGTTTTTCCTGCACCTTGCGCTCAAACCATCCTGTGACGGAACAAGCCAATGACTTTTGCGCAAAATCCAGCCCACACTCTGCCCATTGCCCTAACCATGGGAGATCCTGCCGGTATCGCTCCTGAGATTACTGCCGCCGCATGGCAGCAATTACGGGATACGGGTTTTGTGTTTTTTCTTATCGGCGATCTGCAAATTACAGCGCAGGCTCTGTCCAGATTCAATCTGCCACCTCCGATATCGATCAACGATCCCGGACAATGTATTGATAGCTTTGCTGACGGGCTTCCAGTGTTACCGTTACATCTAACCAATGCTGTTATCCCCGGCGCAACAGACCCAAAGAACAGCCAGATGGTGATACAATCTATTTCCATGGCTGTAGACTTTTGTAAGAACGGGCAGGCCAGCGCAATAGTGACCAATCCAATTTCAAAAACCAGCCTTTATCAGGCCGGGTTTGCTCATCCCGGACATACGGAATTTTTAGGCAAACTGGCCAGCCGTTTTCCTGGCTGGTCGCAGCCAAGAGGCCCGATAATGATGCTGCATGGCGGTGGTTTGCGGGTGGCTTTGGCAACGGTGCACTGTGCTTTGCATGAAGTACCAAAATTGATAAATCAGGGGCGGATTGTAAATTCTTTACAGGTTTTGCACGCCAGCCTGCGCCATGACTTTGCCATAGCTGATCCTAAAATAGCTCTTTGCGGATTAAACCCTCACGCCGGTGAGGATGGCGCCCTGGGTAATGAGGAGCAGAATATTCTAAATCCAATAGCTGCAGATTTGCGAAACCAGGGCCTGCAAATTACTGATGCGCTACCTGCTGATGCCCTGTTTCGTGAAGACGCGCGCAAACAATATGATGGTGTTTTGGCCATGTATCATGATCAGGGACTTATACCGGTAAAAACCCTCGACTTTCATGGCGGCACCAATATCACCCTTGGCCTGCCATTTGTGCGGGTTTCTCCGGATCATGGCACCGGGTTTGACATTGCCGGCAAGGGCATAGCCCGCGCTGACAGTCTTATTGCCGCCTTATCCATGGCCAGCAATATTGCCCATAACCGGGCAAGAAGCTGATGCCCGGACACAGCCTTCCCACCATTGCAGAAGTGCTGCAGGCTCATGGCCTGCGCACACAAAAGAAATTCGGACAGCATTTCCTGTTCGATCTGAATTTAACGGAAAAAATCGTGCGTATGTCCGGAGTCAAGACCAATGATCTGGTGTTTGAAATTGGCCCCGGCCCCGGTGGTTTAACCCGGGCGCTTCTAATGGCAGGAGCAAATGTCTTTGCTATTGAAGCTGATACTCGGTTTGAGCCTGTTTTACAGCAAATACAAACTCATTTTGAGAGCGGTCTGAACTGGGTATTTTCTGATGCCCTGCAGGTTAGTCTTGAAGATCTTTCCAAAGGTAAACCATATTCAATAATAGCCAATCTGCCATATAATGTGGGAACCGCTTTACTGGTACAATGGCTGACAGGAAAAAACCCGGGCTGGACTTCAATGACATTGATGTTTCAGCTTGAAGTAGCAAAGCGCATAATTGCCAAGGCCAAAAGCCCGCACTATGGCCGTTTATCTATTCTAACCGGAGCAGTGGCAACAGCAAAACAAATCATGCATGTGCCGGCCTCGGCTTTTACACCGCCGCCAAAGGTTGAATCGGCAATAGTGCAAATAACCCCCCTACCCGTGTCTGAACGATTTGAGCAATTGCAGACACTGTCGCATATTACCGCTTTGGCATTTGGGCAGCGGCGAAAAATGCTGCGGGCCAGCCTAAAGCCATTGTCGATTGATCTTGATGTAAACATTTCCAACTGGCTGACAGAGCTTGATATCGATCCCACTGCTCGCCCCGAAACCCTGACCCCCGCCAAATTCATGCAAATGGCAAAAAAACTGGCTGAAACTAAGTCCTAAGCCGCTTCTGATGCATTGCCCTTACCAGGAAGACACGAGCCGCGGAAAAGCTCAGGATGGCTGAATGCGTCCGGGCCGTTAAAAAACTCACGCATTACCGGGACAATTTCTCTGGCCCTGGAAACCATGAATAAATGCCCTGCGCCTTTTACTACATATATTTGCGGATACTTTAATGCCATTTTCAACAATTTCACATTGGCCAGCGGGACAATATTGTCCCGATCTCCCGCCATGATAAGTACCGGCATTTTCAGAAACGGCAGTAAAGGCAGGCTCGACCAGCCGGAAAACGCCAGCATTTGATAAAAATACCCTCTTGGATGCGGCGGCATTAATTCCAAAATGTGCTTATCAGCCTTTTCACTCTCATCGCCATAAAGCGTTTCAAAATTCTTACGCATATAATCAGGATCAATATAGCGTCTGGGATTGGTCATTTTTGACAAGGCTGACATTTTACCAGGTATCATGGTTACACCTGGTGAAGTAGCTGCCAAAATCAGTTTTCCCACACGCTTTTTATACTGAAAAGAGAACTGCTGTGCCAGTGCACCACCCCAGCTCACCCCCATTACATCCATATGCTCATAGCCAAAATGATCCATCATTTTACGGGCAAGCTTTGCCATTTGCCACGGACGATAAGGTAAAAGCGGAGCCGAAGACCTGCCAACACCTGGCACATCAAATGTAACAATATCACGGCGGGTGAACGCCTCACCCAAAGGGGCTGCCAGTTCCAGGTTGGCCCCAATACCGTTAAAAAACAATAGCGGCCTGACATTGTCATCACCATTACCCAGCCACCTTGCTGTGCGTATTTTATGGCTCCCGATAACTGGATATCGAATTTCGGGATAGCGCTTTTCGCCAATTGACATATGCTAATTTTGTCCTGTTTTACAATTACTCAAATACATAGGAGCCGGGGGCTTTTAGTAATGGCGGGTATGACTTTTGCCCCAGTTTCACCGGTGCCTTTTTCTCTTCGCCGGAGCGCTCATGCAGCCATTGCACCCATTCCGGCCACCAGCTTCCCTCCTGCCTGCTGGCATTTCCCATCCATTCATCGGCAGTTTCGGGCGTTTCGTCTGAGGTAAAATAGCTCGCCTTAGGGTTCCCCGGGGGATTTATCAGCGATTGAATATGACCTGAATTAGCCAAAACAAACTTAATATTTTTGCTGCCCATCAAGCCAATAGTCCGGTAACAGGCTTTCCACGGAGTGATGTGATCAGTAGTTCCGGCCACTATGAACAAATCCTGCTTGACCTGCCCCATATCCAGCTCATGGCCGGCAAAACTGGTCGGGCCCGGCGTAACAAACGGCTTTAAGTGATAAATATCCAGATAATCCGAATGTAATGCCGCTGGCAAATTTGTTGTGTCATTATTCCAGTACAACACATCAAATGGCGGAGGATCCTCGCCCAGCAGATAATTGTTAACCACATAATTCCAGATCAGATCATTAGGTCGCAGCCATGCAAACACTTTGGCCAGATCGTCACCGGCCAAAATTCCCTTTGACTTTGATGCTCGTCTGGCAATTTCGATACTGCGCTGAGAGACAAATACGCCTATTTCTGAGTCAGAAGGATCAGAATCCAGCACGCAAACCTGTAGGGTAAATGCATTTACCCGTTTATCACCCTTGGCCGCCATAGCGCTTACAAAACTGGATGCGGTAATACCACCGGAGCAGGCCGCTGTTACGTTTATTTTCTTCTGACGAGTGATTTTCATTACTACATCAGAGGCCTCTTCTACGGCCCTGACATAATCCGCCAGCCCCCAGTTGGCATGTTTTTTCGTTGGATTACGCCATGAAATTACAAATAACTGAATTCCCTGCGACACCAAATAACGCACTATGCTTTTGTTCGGTGTTAGGTCAGCTACATAAAACTTGTTGATTTGAGGCGGTATCTGCAACAAGGGAATTTTGCGAACGGTTTTGGTCTTGGGAGCATATTGAATAAGCTCCAGCATTTCATTCCTGAAAATTACGGCCCCTTCAGAAGTCGCAAGGTTTTTGCCTACCTCAAATGGGCGTTTATCCACCTGACTTGGCATGCCGCCATTGGTGGTAATATCAAAATAAGCGTTTTTCAAACCGCGTATCAAAGATACGCCGCCCGTGGCATAAGCCTGTTTCATTGCAGACGGATTACCAATCAAGGTATTAGTAGGGGCTAGCGCATCCGTAACCATTCCCAGCAAAAATCTGGCTCTCGCCCGCTCTAGCTCCCCCATTTTCAGGTCCGAGGCCCATTCATCAACTGACTGGCACCATGCCATCCAGTATTGCAATCCTGCACGGTAAAACGGATTGCTCTTCCAGACAGGATCCTTAAACCTTCGGTCTTTGGGGTGTGGTTCTAATTCTGATTTTCCACGAATGATTTTGATAGTTTCCTTACCCAACTTACCAACATGCCGGACGGTAATCATCGGGCTAGAAATTGATGAGCGCAATAACCCGCCAAGCGCCCGCAATAACTCTTCCTTTGAGATACCGACTATGGAATTCATCGTAGAGGGATGATCCATCGCCTCTTTCCCGGCGTACTTAGCTGAATCCTTGACCATATGCTTCCCCTGCTTCGCAAACCATCTGTCATTTTTAATTTATTACGCAGATTTTTAGTTTGAGAAGCCGACAATAACGTCTTTTCCGAGCTTTGTCATCTTACAAGACAATAAAGCTAAAGCTGTATTGCCCCGCATAAGATATGCCAGCTGGCGACCCCGGTACGATTCGAACGTACGACCTATTGATTAGAAGTCAATTGCTCTATCCAGCTGAGCTACGGGGCCATAAAAGCAGGAGCTGTTATTATAGTATTTTTTTTATCGTTTGAACCTAAATTTACATTGGAGATGCAAAAAACATTTCGGCAATTATAATGCTTAAGCCCAAACTCAAAATCACGCCCATAGCATTTTAGGTTCAAGATTTCTAAAATTCTCTCTCTAACCTTTGTTTTCTCGCATTTATTCAACCGCAAAACCGCGCGTAAAATAGCCGCTAGGCGATAGCGCAAATAAAGCTTCCCACTTTTGCTAAAAATGCTCTAGCCGCGAATCCGAATTGTGCCCGATACTTCCCGTCCGCCACGCTCTATCCTTATCGGCCAACGCCAACTGTTCTCTCCGGCACGTATTGCCCGCTTTACATCCTCTACCTGATCAATGCGAACACCATTAAGATCAAGAATAATATCACCGGGGCGAAGCACGCCATAATATCTGGCCGCAGATCGTGACGGGACATTTAATACCACAACGCCTTTGGCAAACGGATCAAAACTTCTCTCCTCGGCCAAGGCCGGAGACAAATTGGCAATTTCAGCTCCGCCAAACGGATGAGTTCCCTCAATTCTTGTATTGTTGCGTAAAGGAATTTCTGGTGCAGCGCGGGTTGATAACTTCCTTGTTATCTCTTTGCCATCACGAAAAATAGTGATGGGAATTTTTTTGCCAATTTTGTGAATTGCCAATTGAAAGCGTAAGCCCTGTTCCGAGTTTATACTTTTGCCATCAATCGCCAATATCACATCACCACGCTTGACCCCGGCTTTGGCAGCGGCACTTTTGGGATAGATCTCAGAAACCAAAGCCCCGCGCGGGCGATCCAGCCCCAAAGAAGCTGATAAATCGCGATCAATATTTTGCAATCTGGCACCAAACCATGGCCGTACAACCTCACCATCAGCAATCGCAGCTTCAACCACCCGGCGCACCATTGATGCCGGTATCGCAAACCCAATCCCGTTAGAGCCTCCAGAGCGGGAGAGAATAATTGTATTGACTCCCAGCAGCTTGCCTTGCATGGAAACCAGCGCTCCACCTGAATTTCCTGGATTGATCGCAGCATCAGTCTGAATAAAAAAGGCATAGTCACTAGCCCCAACATCAGTGCGGGCCGTGGCCGAAACAATACCAGAAGTTACGGTCTGGCCTACCCCAAATGGATTACCAATAGCTAAAACCAGATCACCCACTTCGGCTTCTTCATCAGGAAATGGCATGCTTGGCAGAATTTCGCCATCGGTTTTGATACGCAGTACCGCCAAATCAGTTTTTTCATCGGCCAAAAGCAGTTTTGCATCAAATTCACGCCGATCAGACAGCACTACACGCAATTCATCAGCGCCTTTTACCACATGATTATTGGTAACAATTACACCATCTTCACCAACGATCACTCCGGAGCCAAGGGATTGCTGTACCCGTTCCTGTGGCCCAAAAATCCCAGGTCCAAACATGCGCTCGAATAAGGAGCCACTAAATCCACTGCCTGCCGTTTGCACGGTTCGTTTAGAATAGACATTAACCACCGCCGGCGCTGCCTCGCGGACAATTGGTGCGTAGCTTAATTGTATTTGTGCTTGATCAATTGGAATTTGCCGCAAAGCATCAGCATGAGCTTTGCCCGACAATAAAACCAACGCCAACACAATAAACAGATTTATAGCTTTCATGAATGACATTTCGTAGCTTTCTCCGGCAAAATCAAGGCAGAAACACAAGCGTAACCAAATTGTAATCAAACAAAACCGCCCGGCACAGATACCGGGCGGTTTTAATTTTCATCAATACGGAACAAAGTCAGACTCAGCCTTCAGCAGCTTCCTCAGCGGCCAGTCTTTCACGATCACCTTTACCTTTGGCTTCGACATCACGATCCACCAGCTCGATAACTGCCAGCGGCGCATTATCACCAAAGCGAAACCCGGCCTTTAGAACCCGAGTATATCCACCCTGCCGATCCTTATAGCGCTCACCCATTATGGCAAATAATTTTTTGACAGCCTCTTCATCGCGGATTTTGGAAATAGCGCGACGACGTGAAGCCAGATCACCCTTTTTGGCCAAAGTGATCAACTTATCCACAATTGGCTTTAGCTCTTTGGCCTTGGGCAAGGTGGTTGTGATCTGCTCATGGGTGATGAGTGACGCAGCCATATTGGCAAACATTGCTTTGCGGTGCGAATGAGTGCGATTGAGTTTGCGGTGGGCAAATCCGTGTCGCATGTGAATTCTCCTAGCGTTGCCGCCCCTTAAAACAGCAGGGCGGTTAAATTAAATCAGGTCTTCAAACTTTTTAGCAAGCTCTTCAATGTTCTCAGGCGGCCAGCTTGGGGCATCCATGCCCAGATGCAAACCCAAACCAGACAATACTTCCTTGATCTCGTTCAAAGACTTGCGACCAAAGTTCGGAGTGCGCAGCATCTCTGCTTCGGATTTTAGGATCAGATCACCAATGTAGACAATATTATCATTCTTCAGGCAATTTGCCGAACGAACTGACAACTCCAATTCATCAACTTTTTTGAGCAGTGTTGGATTGAAATCCAATGGCTGCGAATCAGCAGATGACTTATCATCTTCGGGTTCTTCAAAATTGATGAATACCTGAAACTGATCCTGCAAGATGCGCGCAGCAAATGCTACCGCATCTTCCGGAGTGACCGATCCATCAGTAACTACATCCAAAATCAACCGGTCGTAATCCAGAACCTGACCATCTCTGGCATTTTCAACTGTATAGGAAACCCGCTTTACCGGAGAAAACAGGCTGTCAATTGCAACCAGACCAATCGGCGCATCTTCAGGGCGGTTCTTGTCAGCAGGCACATAACCCTTGCCGTTACCTACTGTAAACTCCATGCGGATTTCCGCACCATCATCAAGCGTACAAAGTACATGATCCTTGTTCAGAATATCAATATCGGCAGTTTCTTCGATCATGCCAGCGGTAACTTCACAAGGGCCGGTTGCCTTTAGAACCACCCGACGCGAGCCTTCAACATGCAATTTCAGGGCAATTTTTTTGATATTCAGGACAATGTCCGTCACATCTTCGCGCACCCCTTGAATTGATGAAAACTCATGCACAACACCATCAATTTGAACAGCCGTAACAGCCGAACCCTGCAAGGAGGATAACAGAACCCTGCGAAGAGCATTACCGATTGTTGTGCCAAAACCACGCTCCAGCGGCTCAGCAATAATCTTTGCGCGATAAGTTCCATCACCCTTCGGCTCAATGACCGGTTTCATTGGGTGGATAAGTTCCTGCCAATTTTTTTCCAGCATTTGGCTGATCCTTCCATTTGACAATCCAGACGCAATCCGCAGCGTCTGATCATCGTTAAAATAATTTATACGCGGCGGCGTTTCGGCGGACGACATCCATTGTGTGGAATAGGCGTTACGTCGCGAATGGTTGTGATGGTAAAGCCGATTGACTGCAAGGCACGTAGCGCTGACTCACGACCGGAACCGGGCCCGCAAACATTGACTTCCAACGTTTTCATACCATGCTCCTGGGCCTTTTTGCCAGCATCTTCCGCCGCCATCTGGGCCGCAAAAGGCGTTGACTTGCGCGAACCCTTAAAACCCATCGTTCCAGCCGTTGACCAGGCAATCGTGTTGCCCTGAGCATCGGTGATGGTAATGATGGTATTGTTAAACGTCGCACTTACATGAGCGACACCCGAAGTGATGTTCTTGCGATCAGCGCGACGGACGCGGGATGCGGTAGGTTCTTTTGCCATGCTTAGCTTTCCCTATTTCTTCTTGCCAGCAATGGCCCGGGCTGGGCCTTTGCGAGTGCGAGCATTCGTATGAGTGCGCTGTCCACGAACAGGAAGCCCTCTACGATGGCGCAAACCTCGATAATTACCCAGATCCATCAAACGCTTGATGTTCATCGAGGTTTCACGTCGCAAGTCACCTTCGACCTTGTAATCACGGTCAATGGTTTCGCGAATTGCAAGCGTTTCTGCATCCGTCAAATCACTGACTCGGCGCTCTGCTGCAATATTATTTTTTTCGCAAATGTCCTTTGCACCCGCAGGACCAATCCCGTGAATGTAAGTCAATGCAATTACGACCCGTTTACTGGTCGGAATGTTTACACCGGCGATACGTGCCAAGATGCTTCCTCCATATCAAAACCGCAAGAACAAACACCCCGATCACCTCCGTGGCGCCGGGTATGCCTTAATCCTCTCGCGGGAGGCGCTTTTATAACTGTACAAGGCGTTGCGTCAACTGCCAGACAGCGATAAATTCACCCTCCATCCAGCACATGGGCAACGCTAAGGGCGACCTCATCGATTGCACACATGCCATCCACTTCCTTTAACAACCCCTTATCTGCATAATATGGCAGTAACGGAGCCGTTTGCTTATTATATGTCCCAAGACGAACCTGGAATGATTCCGGATTGTCATCCTTGCGACCTTGTTCTTTGAAACGAACAGTAATTCGCTTCAAAAGAGCTTCGTCATCAACAACCAGCCGAATCACCGCATCCAGTTTCATCGACTTGTCATTCAAAAGCTTGTCCAGTGCCTCCGCCTGCTCAACGGTGCGCGGAAACCCGTCAAAAATAAAACCGGACGCATCCGGGTTTGCATCAATATTGCCTGCAATCATTGCGCAAACAATTTCATCGGAAACCAGATCGCCAGCCTTGATGATTGCTTCCACCTGTTGCCCAATAGCTGATGATGCAGCTATTTCTGCCCGCAACATGTCCCCGGTGGACAACTGAACCAGCCCGCGATCCTGTACCAGACGTTTGGCCTGTGTGCCCTTACCGGCACCTGGAGGCCCAAAGATCACTAAATTCATCTGCGCCGACCTCGCATGCGTGATTTCTTGATCAATCCCTCATACTGATGGGCAACCAGGTGCGACTGAATCTGCGCAACCGTATCCATAGTCACCGAAACCACAATCAGGATCGAAGTGCCACCCAGATAATAAGGAACCGCATATGCGTTCATAATAACAACAGGCATCAAACAAACCAGTGTCAAATAGAGAGCACCAATAGTAGTAAGGCGTGTCAATACATAATCCAGATAGGCTGCGGTGCGTTCTCCGGGACGAATTCCCGGCAAAAACCCGCCGTTCTTGCGCAAATTATCAGCGGTTTCTTGCGGATTAAACACAATGGAAGTGTAAAAGAAAGCAAAGAAAATAATGCCTACAGCATAAACAATCATGTAAAGCGGCTTGCCATTTCCAAGTTCAGCCACCACTACGCGCAACCATTCGGGGCCAGACTGGGAGGAAAACCCGGCCAATGTGGCAGGAAGCAACAAAAGAGAAGAGGCAAAAATCGGCGGGATCACGCCCGGAGTATTTAATTTTAGCGGTAAAAAGCTGCTATCGCCGCCCATCATTTTATTGCCATGCTGACGTTTGGGGTATTGGATCAGCAAACGACGCTGTGAACGCTCAACAAATACGATGAACAAGATTACACCAACAGCCAACACAAACAAAACAAGCAGTGCAATAGGAGCCAAAGATCCTTGTTGGGCCATCTGCAGGGTTTGCACAACAGCACCGGGTAAAGCGGCCACAATACCTGCGAAAATGATAAGTGAAATACCATTACCCACGCCACGAGCGGTAATTTGCTCACCCAGCCACATCAGGAACATGGTACCGCTAACCAGTGTAATCACGCTTGAAGCCCGAAAGAACCAACCCGGATCAATCACCACCCCCGGTGAATTTTCCAGACCAATGGCAATGGAAAATGACTGCACAATCGCCAGTACAACGGTTAAATAACGGGTATATTGATTCAGGGTTTTGCGCCCGGTCTCACCTTCTTTTTTCAATGCCATCAAAGACGGCACCGTTGCTTGCATCAATTGCATAATAATAGATGCGGAAATGTAAGGCATAACCGTAAGCGTAAATACCGCAAGACGGCCCACTGCCCCTCCTGAAAACGTATTGATCATGCCCAACAGGCCGTTGGACTGGTTTTCAAAAATCTGCGCATATGCTTCGATATTGATGCCAGGCATTGGAATATAGGTTCCAAGCCTGTAGACAACCAGTGCAATTATCGTAAACCAAATTCGCTGTTGCAGCTCCTTGGCCTTACTAAAAGCGCCAAAGTTCATATTGGCAGCAAGTTGTTCCGCAGCTGAAGCCATAATAACGCCGGTTCCTTACACCTTATTCACTCAAAATCCGCCCACAACGCGTCAGCCCTTTGTCTCAGCGGGCTTTGCCTCTGGCAGATTTACCTTGCCACCGGCTTTTTCAACGGCTGCGATAGCAGCGGCAGTTGCACCGGCAACACTGATCTCTATTTTGGCCTTCAACTCACCTTTTGCAAGCAGGCGAACACCATCTAATTCGCGACGGATCACACCAGCAGCAACCAATGCCTTGCCGTCTATGGGCTTTTTGGCATCAATTTTTTTTGCATCAATGGCAATTTGCAACCGGCCAATGTTAACTTCGGCCCAGCGTGCGCGATTTGGTTTATTAAAGCCACGTTTAGGCAAACGCATATGCAGTGGCATTTGACCACCCTCAAAACCGTTGATCGCAACACCGGAACGAGACTTTTGCCCCTTCATACCGCGACCGGCAGTTTTGCCCTTGCCAGAGCCGGGGCCACGGCCAAGACGTTTGGCAGTCCGGTTAGAGCCGGGATTGTCGGATAATTCGTTCAAACGCATCTTATTCTCTCCGCAGGCAGCCTATTGACCAGCCCAATCGTTTAATCTTTTACAATCTCGACCATGTGCGAGATCTTGTTAATCATACCGCGAACAGAAGGAGTATCCTCCAGAACACGGGTTCTGCCGATTTTACCTAAGCCCAGTCCAACCAGAGTTGCCCGCTGATCTTGCGGGCGCCTGATGGCAGAACCAGTTTGACGAACGGTAATGGTTTTTTTTGCTTTAGCCATAATCTTTCTCTTCTCAGGCTTCACTGTTTATTGCGTCTGGGGCGCTGGCGCCATCTTGACGACGAGCCACCAGATCAGACACTTTTTTACCGCGCTTGGCAGCAACACCACGAGGGCTGTTTTGCTCTCTTAGTGCATTTAGTGTCGCCTGAACCATATTATATGGATTGGATGAACCCTGACTTTTGGCAACAATGTCCTGAACCCCAAGACATTCAAACACGGCGCGCATCGGCCCACCGGCGATAATACCAATACCTGGAGGAGCTGCCCGCAGTAAAACCTTGCCAGATCCATGACGACCCTTACTGTCATGGTGCAAGGTGCGCCCTTCACGCAAAGGAACCCGGATCAGGGTCTTCTTGGCAACTTCAGTGGCTTTACGGATTGCCTCTGGAACCTCACGGGCTTTGCCGTGTCCATAACCAACCCGGCCATTTTGGTCGCCAACAACGACCAGAGCCGCAAAACTCATGCGTCTGCCACCTTTGACGGTTGCCGCAACCCGGTTGATGAATACCAGCTTGTCGATAAACTCGTCACGTTCTTCTTCATTACGCCGCTTGCGGCCTTTGTTTTCGTTTGCACGTGCCATTTGTACGGCCCCCTAAAACTGTAGACCAGCGTCACGCGCGGCATCTGCCAACGCTTTAACGCGACCATGATAGATGTAACCACCGCGATCAAAGACCACTTTTTCTACACCTGCTTTTTTTGCACGCTTGGCAATCAAACTGCCAACCTCGCTTGCTGCCTTGATGTTACCGGTTGACTTGGCTGCTTTTGCCACATCCTTTTCCAAAGATGAAGCATGAGCCAGGGTTGTACCATTGGCATCATCAATTAACTGCACATAAATATATTTATTCGAGCGAAATACTGACAGGCGCGGACGACCATTTGCCAGCTTTTTCAGGCGCGTACGAGAGCGCATAGCGCGCCGAGCATGAGTTTTTCTTGTATTTTTCATGGCCTATTTCTTCTTGCCTTCTTTACGACGGACATATTCACCTTCATAGCGGACACCCTTGCCTTTATATGGCTCTGGCGGACGATAACTGCGAATTTCTGCGGCGGTTTGCCCTACAACCTGCTTCTCGATACCAGATACCTTGATCTGTGTAGGCTTGGCAACCGTCAGGGTAATGCCGGCAGGTGGCTGATATGTCACATCATGGGAAAAACCCAGTTGCAAAGCCAGCGCTGTCCCCTTTAGTGATGCACGATAACCAACACCATGTAGCTCAAGGTTTTTCTCAAAACCCTTGGTGACACCTTCGATCATATTGGCCGCCAGTGTGCGTTGCATGCCCCACATGGAGCGGGCTCGTTGACTGTCATCAATGGCCTTTACGGTCAATAATGTGCCATCCAGTTCAACATCAACTTCACGAACGAATGTTAAGGAAAGTTCACCCTTTGGCCCTTTGACCGAAAAGTCTTTCCCGTCCAGAGTGGCTGTGACACCAGCTGGGATCTCAATAGGCTGTTTGCCGATACGTGACATAGCTTTTGTCCCTTAACTGATATGACAAAGGATTTCGCCACCTACATTGTGCTCACGGGCTGCATTGTCCGACATCACACCCTTGGAGGTGGAGAGGATGGCAATGCCAAGACCGTTTTGCACACGAGGCAAATCCTTGACCGATGAATACACACGACGTCCGGGCTTGGAAATACGCTTTATCTTCGTAATAACCGGACTGCCTTCATAATATTTCAGTTCAATGTCAAAAGAACCAAAACCGTCTTTTTCCACTTCTGAATAACCGCGAATATAACCTTCGTCCTGTAACACATCCAGAACGCGCTTACGCAGTTTGGATGCCGGGGTCGAAGCCACTCCACGACCACGCATCAATGCATTACGAATACGAGTAAGCATATCACCAAGGGGATCATTTACATACATTGTTCGCCCTTTCCTACCAGCTTGACTTGACCATGCCCGGAACCATGCCCTGATTGGACAACTCCCGAAGCGCGATACGAGACATTTTAAGTTTCCTATAATAACCACGCGGTCGGCCAGTGACCTCACAGCGATTGCGAACCCTGATTTCAGCCGAATTGCGAGGTAAAGCGGAAAGCTTCAACTGTGCAGCCATACGTTCCTCAATCGGCAAATCACGATCCCGTGCAATGCCTTTTAATTTGGCACGCTTAGCGGCAAATTTCTTCACCATGCGCTTGCGCTTATTGTTTCGTTCGATGGCACTTTTCTTAGCCATTTGTTTTCTTCCTTCTCAAGTGCGGACACATAAACCCCGCTTTATCCATTGCGTTAATTCTTCATTCCAGGAAACGGAAAGTTAAATTCAGCCAACAGTACTCTTGCTTCATCATCAGTCTTGGCAGTAGTGCAAACAACAATGTCAACACCCCAAACCTGATCAATCTTGTCATAGTCAATTTCGGGAAATACGATGTGTTCCTTCAAACCCATGGCAAAATTCCCATTACCATCAAAACTTTTATGGTTCAGCCCACGAAAGTCTCGAACTCTGGGTAAAGCTATATTCACCAGACGGTCAATAAATTCAAACATTCTGGCACCGCGGAGTGTTACCTTGGCGCCGATTTTCATGCCTTCACGCAATTTGAAGCCGGCAATTGATTTGCGCGCAAGGGTAACTTGCGCCTTCTGTCCGGCAATCAACGTTAAGTCATTTAACACGCTGTTGATTTTCTTGCTGTCCTGCACAGCTTCACCAACCCCCATATTCAAGACAACTTTCTCGATTTTTGGGATCTGCATTTCATTTTTATATCCGAACTTTTCGCTCATCTTAGCGCGAATAACGTCCCGATATTGCGCGCGCAAGCGCGGCTCGTAAACTTCATTAGCCATCGATTACCTCACCGGATTTTTTGGCAAATCGTACCTTCTTGCCATCTTCCAGAAACTTGAAACCAACCCGCGTTGCTTCTCCGGTTTTTGGATCTACAATTGCAAGATTGGATAGATGAAGACTGGCCTCAACATCTTTAATGCCGCCCGGATCATATTGGGTAGGCTTGGTGTGACGTTTTACCATATTTATACCGGCAACAAATGCCCGTCCGGTTGCAGTGACAACCTTGGTCACCTCTCCGGTACGGCCCTTTTCCTTTCCGGCCAGCACGATAACCTTATCGCCTTTTTTAATCTTCGCGGCCATTACAGCACCTCCGGCGCTAATGATATTATTTTCATATGTTTTTTGGCGCGCAATTCTCTTGGAACAGGCCCAAAAATCCGTGTACCAGTTGGCTCGCCAGCCTGATTTATCAGTACGGCAGCATTACCATCAAAGCGAATAACAGAGCCATCAGGTCGCTGGATTGCCTTGGCGGTGCGGACAACAACAGCTTTGCGAACCTCGCCTTTTTTAACCTTGCCCCTGGGAATAGCTTCCTTGATGGACACGACAATAACATCGCCAACATGGGCATAGCGACGCTTAGAGCCGCCCAGCACCTTGATGCACTGCACCCGCTTGGCACCGGAATTATCGGCAACCTGCAAATTGGTTTGCATCTGGATCATAGTGGTTTCTCCTTAAAAGATCAGCTTAGAATTTTCAGCTGACCACTTCCCAGCGTTTAAGTTTTGACTTCGGCGCACATTCTTGAATGTTGACCGTTTGCCCTACCTTGCAGGCATTTAACTCGTCATGGGCATGGTATCGCTTTGAACGACGAACCGCTTTGCGCAATAATGGGTGCTGGAACGTACGTTCCACCTTAACCACGATCGACTTGGCGCCCTTGTCGCTAACGACAACGCCTTGTAACAGACGCTTTGGCATCAGCCTTCTCCTTTAACTTCATTCGCCTTTTGGCGAAGAACTGTTTTAACTTGTGCTATGGAACGGCGAACTTTTCGAATATTCGCGGTATTTTCCAATTGGCCTGTGGCCTGCTGAAACCGCAGGTTAAATTGCTCCTTCTTCAAGGAGACCAATTCCGAAGCAAGTTGTTCGGCCGTTTTTGACCTGATATCAACAATTTTCATCATTTTCTCCTTCACGCACCTGGCTTCTCACCCGGGCGGGTTACGATCTTGCACTTAATCGGCAATTTGGCAGCACCCAGCTCCAAAGCATGACGAGCTACTTCCTCTGTCACCCCATCAATTTCAAACAAGATGCGTCCAGGTTTGACCTTGGCAGCCCAAAACTCCACTGATCCCTTACCCTTACCCATACGCACTTCAGTTGGCTTTTTTGTCACCGGCACGTCAGGAAACACCCGGATCCAAACCCGGCCAGCCCGGCGCATACGTCTGGTAATAGCTCGACGCGTTGCCTCTATCTGCCTAGAGGTAATGCGCTCAGGTTCCATTGCTTTCAAGCCGAACGAGCCGAAATTAAGTGTAAAGCCGCCCTTGGCCACACCTTTAATGCGGCCCTTGTGCATTTTACGGAATTTGGTTTTCTTTGGCTGTAACATAACCTTGCCTTATCCCTACTAGCTACGTGCCGAACGGGAACGATTTTCCCCGGCTTTTTCAGCTTTGCGATCTTGTGCCATTGGGTCATGCTCCATGATCTCACCTTTGTAGATCCAGACCTTGATGCCAATAATACCCATAGCAGTTGTTGCTTCAGCCGTTCCATAATCGATATCAGCACGCAATGTGTGCAGTGGCACAGAACCATCGTGATACTGCTCGGTCCGAGCAATTTCCGCGCCACCCAAACGGCCACCCAGTTTGATTTTGCACCCCAGCGCGCCCATGCGCATAGTGGTTTGCAATGAGCGCTTCATCGCCCGCCTAAATGCCATTCGCCGTTCTAATTGCTGCGCTATTCCATCGGCTACCAGATTTGCATCCAGCTCCGGCTTGCGCACCTCAATCAGATTCACAAAAACCTCGCCATCAACAAACTTGCTGATTTCACGACGCAGTTTTTCAATATCAGCACCCTTTTTACCAATCACCACACCAGGACGAGCAGTGTAAATAGTGATACGGCATTTTTTGTGCGGGCGCTCAATAACTATTCTTGAGACACCAGCCTGCTTCATCCGTTTCTTGATAAACTGACGCAATTTCAAGTCTTGATGCAGCAAATTACCGTATTCACGAGAGTTTGCATACCAACGACTATCCCAGGTACGATTGATACCTAAACGTAGTCCGATCGGGTTTACTTTATGCCCCATCAGGCAGCCTCCTCTACTTCACGAACCACTATTGTGATTTCGGAAAATGGTTTCATAATTTTGGCAGAACGACCGCGCGCCCGGGGCCGCCAGCGTTTCATCACCAGATTTTTACCAACAAACGCCTGCGAGACCACTAATTGATCAATATCCAGACCATGATTGTTCTCGGCATTAGCAATGGCGCTTTCTAGACATTTGCGAACATCTTTTGCAATGCGTTTGCGCGAAAACATCAACTCGTTCAACGCCTTCTCGACCGTCATGCCACGAATCGACTGGGCTACCAGATTTAACTTTTGTGGCGAGGTGCGAAGCATGCGGGTTTTAGCCAGTGCCTCTAATTCGCCAACGCGACGTGGATTATTTTTCTTTGACATAGCCTAACCCCGCTTCGACTTTTTGTCGGCAGTGTGCCCGTAATAGGTACGGGTTGGAGAAAACTCACCCAGCTTGTGACCAATCATGTCTTCAGTAATCAAAACCGGGATGAATTTTTTGCCGTTGTGAACCTGAAATGTAATACCAACAAATTGCGGCAAAATAGTCGAGCGCCGCGACCAGGTTTTGATAGCCTTTTTGCGGCCCTCTTCATGACAGACCTTGACCTTATTAAGCAGATACCCATCCACAAATGGGCCTTTCCAGACAGAACGTGACATGATGAACCTCTACCGCTTTTTCTTCAGGTGACGACTACGAACAATAAGTTTGTCCGAAGCCTTGTTTTTCTTACGGGTGCGTGCGCCCTTGGTCGGCTTGCCCCACGGTGTCACCGGGTGGCGGCCGCCAGATGTACGCCCCTCACCACCACCATGAGGGTGATCT
Source organism: Robiginitomaculum sp. (assembly GCA_015485155.1). Taxonomy (GTDB): domain Bacteria; phylum Pseudomonadota; class Alphaproteobacteria; order Caulobacterales; family Maricaulaceae; genus Robiginitomaculum_B. The sequence continues at coordinate 68,398 of WFUF01000022.1, forward strand.
ATCGGGTTCATAGCCACACCCCTAACGGATGGACGACGACCAAGCCAGCGATTACGCCCGGCTTTACCCAAATTGGTATTACTTTGATCCGGATTGGACACAGCACCAATGGTAGCCAGACAAGCATCCGGGATTAGCCGCATTTCGCCGGATTTAAGGCGAACCTGGGCAAACCCGCCATCACGCCCAACCAATTGGGCATAAGTTCCCGCAGAACGGGCAATTTGAGCACCTTTGCGCGGCTTCATTTCCAGATTATGAATAATTGTTCCAACCGGGATTTTACGAAGCGGCATGGCATTGCCAGGCTTAATATCAGCGCCTTGCAGTGAAGAAATAACCTTGTCACCTTCGGCCAGCCTTTGCGGAGCAATAATATAGCGCTTCTCTCCGTCAGCATATTCGATCAAGGCAATAAATGCGGTGCGATTTGGATCATACTCTATCCGCACTACGGTTGCACTTACGTCAAACTTGCTTCGCTTAAAATCAACCAGCCGGTATAGGCGCTTGGCGCCACCACCTTTGCGACGCATGGTAATGCGCCCGGTATTGTTACGTCCACCCTTTTTGGACAGACCTTCCGTCAATGACTTTTCAGGACGACCTTTGTGCAAATGGGAGCGATCCACTTGCACCAGTGCCCGGCGCGACGGCGATGTGGGATTAAATGTCTTAAGAGCCATCTTGTTCGCTTCCTATCTTCTTAAAGGCCAGTCGTGATGTCGATGGAATGGCCTTCCTCGAGCGTCACGATTGCCTTTTTAACGTCCACCCGCTTTCCCAAATGTCCACGGAACCTTTTGGTTTTACCCTTGGTCAAAATAGTGTTCACCTTGGAAACCTTGACCTTGAACAGGGCCTCCACAGCAGCAGCAATATCTTTTTTGTTGGCGTTGATAGCCACTTTGAAGACGACCTTATTGTCCTCAGACATCAATGTTGCCTTCTCGGTTATAACCGGAGCCACAATAGTATCATAATGTTTAGCAGTAATCATTTGAAACGCGCCTCCAGATCTTCAAGAGCAGCCTTGGTCAACACCAAAGTGTTGCGCCGCAGCACATCATAAACATTGATCCCGGCAGAAGGCAGCACGTCTACATCGGGTAGATTACGTGCAGCTAATGCAAAATTCTTGTCTAGCTCCTTGCCGCCAATAACCAGCACGTTTGACCAGCCCAGCTTGGCAAATGACTTTTTCAACTCAGTGGTCTTGGGAGCCTTCATTTTGGCTTCGTCCAGAATCACCAGCTCAGATGCACCAGCCTTGGCTGAAAGCGCATGCTTCATGGCCAGAGCCCGGACACGCCGCTGTAATTTATGGGCATGCGAACGAACCACAGGCCCGTGAGCACGACCACCGCCAATAAAAATATTGGCGCGCTTGGAACCGTGACGAGCAGTACCACCACCCTTTTGCTTACCCCAGCGAGCGCCAGTGCGGGATATTTCCGAACGCAGCTTGGTTTTACGGGTGCCCGCCTGACGCTTGGCCAATTGATAGCGAACCATGCGGTGCAAAATATCCTTGCGTGGCTCAAGACCGAAAATGTCTTCGGACAACTCCACGGTACCTGCTTTTTTTGCAGCTAATGTTGTGACGTCGAGTTTCATTGCCCGGCATCCTTCTCGTTTGCTTCTACTTCAGCCGGCGCCTCGGCAGGAGCTGCTTCAACCTTGTTTTCACGCACCACACCAGGGGTTGGAACATCCACACCAGTACCCTTTACGGCATCACGAATTTCAACCCACATGCCTTTGGAGCCAGGAATAGAGCCTCGAACCAGAACCAGATTGCGATTCTCATCGACACGCACAACTTCTAGATTTTGCTGTGTGCGGCGCTTAGCACCCATGTGCCCGGCCATTTTTTTGCCCTTGAATACCTTACCGGGATCCTGACACTGACCTGTTGAGCCATGGGACCGGTGCGAGATGGACACACCATGTGATGCACGCAGACCACCAAAATTATGTCGCTTCATGGCACCAGCAAAACCCTTACCGATAGTAATACCCGCAACATCAACCTTTTGACCTGGGACAAAGTGACTGGCCGATAGCTCAGCGCCCACATCCAGCAGACAATCTTCGGAAACTCTAAACTCAACCAGTTTGCGCTTTGGTTCCACCTTTGACTTCGCAAAATGTCCGCGCATAGCCTTGGAGGTACGCTTCACCTTGGCAGCGCCGGCGCCAAGCTGCAAAGCTGAATAACCATCTGACTCTACTTTGCGTTGCGCAACAACCTGACAATTATCCACGTGCAAGACAGTTACCGGAACACTCCTGCCATCATCGGCAAATATCCGGCTCATACCTAATTTTTTTGCAATCGCTCCCGAACGCATAATTACGCTCCCAACTTAATTTCTACGTCAACACCTGCCGACAGATCCAGCTTCATCAGCGCGTCCACAGTTTGTGGAGTAGGATCGACAATATCCAAAACCCTTTTGTGCGTACGGATTTCAAACTGCTCACGTGATTTCTTGTTCACGTGCGGCGAACGGTTCACGGTAAATTTTTCAATCCGGGTTGGCAGTGGAATTGGCCCACGCACAGATGCACCGGTCCGCTTGGCGGTATTGATGATCTCAAGCGCTGAACTATCAAGCACTCTGTGATCGAACGCTTTTAAGCGAATACGTATATTTTGACGGTCCATCTTACTTTCCGATGTTTATTCAATGAAAACAAACAGCGCTTGAGATTTTGGTTCAAGCGCTGCTCTTGTTACTTGGTGATCTTGCTGACAACTCCGGCGCCAACGGTGCGGCCACCCTCGCGAATAGCAAAGCGAAGCTTCTCTTCCATCGCAATCGGCTGAATAAGCTCAACATTGATGTTCACATTATCACCAGGCATTA
>WFUF01000023.1 GCA_015485155.1 Robiginitomaculum sp.
TAATGCCTGGTGATAATGTGAACATCAATGTTGAGCTTATTCAGCCGATTGCGATGGAAGAGAAGCTTCGCTTTGCTATTCGCGAGGGTGGCCGCACCGTTGGCGCCGGAGTTGTCAGCAAGATCACCAAGTAACAAGAGCAGCGCTTGAAACAAAACCTCAAGCGCTGTTTGTTTTCAAATTGGCCGGTTTATATGGCCAGGTTTTGGGCAGAAATGTAATCAGGTCAACAGAATTAGAGGAATTGTTTCAGGCATTGTTCATGCAGCAGATGTTTTTTGTTGTCATTGGCTGATATTTGGGGCACATACCGCCTCCGCGACTTTAAGGGGTGTAGCTCAGCTGGTAGAGCATCGGTCTCCAAAACCGAGGGCCGGGGGTTCGAGTCCCTCCGCCCCTGCCAGTCGTAAATAAAGACAGGAAACAGACATATCGTCTGTTTCAGTTCGGAGAAGAAAATGGCTAAGGCCAAGGAAAAAAAAGGCTTCAACCCGTTCGGTTTCGTGCGCGAGGTCCGGCAGGAAGGTCGCAAGGTAACGTGGACTACGTGGAATGAGACCCTGGTAACGTCTATTATGGTGTTCATTATGGTGGCAATTGCTGCGACGTTTTTCTTTCTGATTGATCTTGGTTTTTCCGAATTGATCAAATTTATTTTTTCATTCGGGGATGGAGCTTAAAGCTTATGGAAGCCAAGTGGTACATTGTTAATGCCTATTCCAACTTCGAGAAAAAAGTTGCAGAGGCGATTCGTTACGAAGCCGAAAATAAAGAGCTGAGCGAAAACTTTGAGGAAATTCTGGTGCCAACCGAAGAGGTTGTGCAGATGAAGCGTGGGCGCAAAGTCACATCAGAGCGCAAATTTTTTCCCGGCTATGTTCTGGTAAAAATGGTGATGACTGATGACACCTATCATCTGGTCAAAAATACACCGAAAGTCAGCGGCTTTCTCGGGCAGGGCAATAAGCCGCTACCTGTTTCAGAGGCTGAAGTGGCGCGGATTGTTGGCCGGGTGCAGGAGGGTGTGGATAAACCACACCCAACGATCGTGTTTGATGTTGGTGAGAAGGTGAAGGTTCTGGACGGGCCGTTCCAATCGTTTGAGGGGCTGGTTGAGGAAGTTGACGAAGAATTGGCAAGACTAAAAGTTGCGGTGTCCATTTTTGGGCGTGCAACTCCGGTCGAACTGGAGTATGGGCAGGTTGAGAAGCTTTAGTTTTTAATCTGTAAATTTAATTGCGGGAGGCCGTTCCTTCAAAAGTCCTGTTGGGGGCCGTACCGCAAACACTTTAACTTTAGGGCGTTATGCCCGCTGGAGTGCTAAAATGGCAAAAAAAATCGACGGCTATATTAAGCTGCAAGTACCGGCTGGGGCGGCTAATCCATCGCCACCCATTGGCCCGGCTCTGGGGCAACGCGGAGTCAATATTATGGAGTTTTGCAAGGCGTTTAACGCAAAAACTGGTGATATGGAAAAGAATATGCCGATACCAACGGTAATCACCGTCTATGCGGATAAATCTTTTACCTTTGAGACTAAAACCCCGCCGGCCAGTTTTTATTTGAAGAAGGCTGCCGGATTGAACAAGGGTGGATCTGAGCCCGGGCGTGCGGTTGTGGCAAGCGTGACTATGGCGCAGTGCCGGGAAATCGCCGAGGCAAAAATGGTTGATTTGAGTGCAATTGACCTGGATCAGGCGCAAAAAATTATTGCTGGCTCGGCCCGTTCCATGGGCTTTGAGGTTACGGAGTAAATCATGGCTCGTGTAGGAAAAAGATTTGCGAAGGCGCAAAGCTCTGTGGATCGCAAGAAAGCATATTCAGTGGAAGAAGCTGTTGCTCTTGTTAAAGCCAATGCAACTGCAAAATTTGATGAAACCATTGAGATTGCCATGAATCTGGGTGTTGATCCGCGTCATGCTGATCAAATGGTTCGCGGCGTTGTGGCTTTGCCGTCTGGTACCGGTCGTTCGGCTCGCGTTGCAGTTTTTGCAAGAGATGCCAAGGCTGAAGAGGCAAAAAAGGCTGGTGCAGATGTTGTCGGTGCCGAAGACCTGATGGAACAGGTGCAACGGGGCGAGATCAATTTTGACCGGGTGATTGCTACTCCGGACATGATGCCGATTGTTGGACGTTTGGGTAAAATTCTTGGCCCCCGTGGCATGATGCCAAATCCGAAGGTCGGGACAGTTACTCCAAATGTTGCCAAGGCAGTTGAAGATGCAAAAGGCGGTGCAGTGGAGTTTCGGGTGGAGAAGGCTGGTATTTTGCATGCCGGAATTGGAAAATCCAGTTTTGATGAGGCGGCAATAAGCGCCAATGTTAGGGCTTTTCTAAAGGCAGTGCTAAAGGCTCGCCCATCTGGTGCAAAAGGTGGTTATCTAAAGAAGATCAGCCTAACCTCCACAATGGGGCCTGGTGTGGTTATCGATAATTCGGAAGCCAACGCATCTTGAGTTTAAGTTTTTGGGGCTGACGCCCCGAAATGTACTGACTGACGCGTAACTGTCAGTCACCTGTCCCAGACCGCAGGGGTCGCTTTCATTCGATGGCGGCTTAAAATCCCACCCGGCGCAGACAGAGCAGAAAGGATTTTGTAAGTGGCTAGCCATTTACGATTTCGGTTCAGGCTTTGGGCAGGATTTTGGAGCGATCGCCAGGTGGTTCAGGAATTCTCCTGGGCAAACCGGGTTGCACTTTAAAATCGGGCAATTCCGCCCGAACGGGAGACCGCAATGGACAAGGCTCAAAAGAGCGAAATGGTTGGGCAGCTGGAAGGCTTGTTTGACAATGCAGGGGTGGTGGTCGTTACCCACTATTCCGGCCTTACCGTTGCGGAAATGACAACGCTGCGTGCCCAGCTTCGTGAAGCGGGTGCAAAGTTCAAAGTCGTCAAGAACCGTCTGGTCAAACGTGCCCTTAGTGGCAGGGATGGCGAGGCTGCGGCCGAAATGTTTACCGGCCCGATTGGTATTGCCTATTCAGAAGATCCTATTGCAGCCCCAAAGGCTGCTGTGGATTTTGCCAAATCGAACAAGAAACTTGTTCTGGTTGGTGGCTGGATGGGACAGACCCTGCTTGATGATAAGGGCGTCAAATCTCTGGCAAGCCTGCCGTCGCTGGATCAGCTACGCGGCAAGTTGGTCGGACTGATCCAGGCTCCAGCAACCAAAATTGCTGGTGTGGTTCAGGCTCCGGCTGGTCAGTTGGCGCGCGTTTTGAAGGCATTTGCTGAGAAGTAAACCTGATTGTCATTCACCGCATCGAACCGAAACAAAACTAACTTAAGGAAGACGAAAATGTCTAAACTGGAAAAAATTGCAGATGAACTTTCTGCATTAACTGTATTGGAAGCTGCCGAATTGGCTACGCTTCTCGAAGACAAATGGGGCGTATCTGCTGCGGCTCCTGTGGCTGTTGCTGCAGTTGCAGGCGGTGGTGATGCTGCTCCTGCCGAAGAGCAAACTGAGTTTACAGCCATGCTTGCATCATTTGGCGACAAGAAAATTGGTGTTATTAAGGAAGTCCGCGGTATTACCGGTCTTGGCCTTAAAGAAGCCAAGGAACTGGTTGAATCTGCTCCTAAAGCGATCAAGGAAGGTGTTTCTAAGGACGAAGCCGAAGAAATTAAAACCAAGATCGAAGCTGCAGGCGGTACGGTCGAAATTAAATAAGCATTTGCTTGTTTTGTCAGGCGGGTTATCCGGTATTTTCCGGGTGACCCGTTTGGCGGTTTTGACGCTTTTGTGATGTTCCCTGACAAAAGCATGTAAAAGCCGGTTTTCCGGCTGGGAATGGAAAATTTGGTCGGTTTATCTTAAAACCGGGAATTGCGGGCCTGGCTCCCGCGAAAGGAAGCAAGATGTCGTTGTCATTCACGGACAAAAAGCGAATTCGCAAATCTTTTGGAAACATTGTTGAAACAGTACAAATGCCCAACCTGATCGAGGTGCAGAAGAGCTCTTATGAGCAATTTTTGCAACGGGAAGTCAAAAGTGTCGACCGGGTTGATCGTGGCATTCATGCCGTATTCAAATCTGTATACCCAATTCGGGATTTTGCTGAAACAGCTCAGCTCGAATACGTGTCATATGATTTTGAAAAGCCAAAATTCGACGTAGAGGAATGCCAGCAGCGCGATATAACCTACGCTGCTCCGTTGAAAGTGAAGCTGCGTTTGATCGTATTTGATACAGATGAGGATACCGGCGCCCGTTCGGTCAAGGATATTAAAGAGCAAGATGTGTTCATGGGTGACATTCCCTTGATGACAGATAAGGGCACCTTTGTGATTAATGGTACCGAGCGGGTAATTGTAAGCCAGATGCACCGTTCTCCGGGTGTATTGTTCGATCATGACAAGGGCAAGTCATCAACTTCCGGTAAATTCCTATTTGCAGCCAGGATTATTCCATATCGCGGATCATGGCTGGACTTTGAGTTTGACTCCAAGGATATCCTGTTTGTCCGTATTGACCGTCGTCGCAAATTGCCTGTGACTACCTTGTTGTATGCGTTGGGTCTTGATCGTGATGCCATTTTGGCAGAGTTTTATTCAAGCATTACAGCATCTTATTCAAATAAAGGTTGGGCAATTCCATTTCAGGCCGAGCGTTGGCGTGGGGTAAAGCCGGTCAGTGATCTGATTGACGCTTCAACGGGTAAGGTAGTGTCGCCTGCAGGGCGCAAATTGTCTGCTCGTGCTGCTAACAAGCTTGCTGAAAATGGCTTGAAAAAGCTTATTTTAAGCGATGCGGAAATGCATGGAAGATATTTTGGCGAAGATATCGTCAATATGGAAACCGGAGAAATCATTGCCGAGTCCGGTGAGGAAATTACCGAGGAAAACCTTGAGGCGGTAAAGGAGTTTGGTGTAAAATCTCTTAGCCTGCTTGATATTGATGCCAGCACTGTCGGGCCATATATCAGAAATACTCTGATTGCCGACAAGAATAATAATCGCGAAGAAGCGCTTGTTGATATTTATCGAGTAATGCGTCCCGGTGAGCCGCCAACTCCGGAGACGGCTGAAAGCCTGTTCAATGGTTTGTTCTTTGATCCTGAACGCTATGACCTCTCAGCTGTTGGCCGGGTTAAAATGAACATGCGTATGGATCTGGATTGCCCGGATGATGTGCGTGTACTTCGTAATGAGGACATTCTGGCAGTTCTAAAAACCATGGTTGATCTGCGTGATGGCCGTGGGCAGGTTGATGATATTGATAATCTGGCCAATCGCCGGGTGCGCTCGGTTGGTGAGTTGATGGAAAATCAATATCGCATTGGTCTGTTGCGCATGGAGCGCGCGATCAAGGAGCGCATGGGTAGTGTCGATATCGATACGGTTATGCCCCATGATTTAATCAATGCAAAACCTGCTGCTGCGGCTGTGAGGGAGTTTTTTGGTTCTTCGCAATTATCGCAATTTATGGATCAGAATAATCCCTTGTCCGAAATCACCCATAAACGCCGGGTTTCTGCGCTTGGGCCGGGCGGCTTGACCCGCGAACGTGCGGGATTTGAGGTGCGTGATGTGCATCCGACCCATTATGGCCGGATTTGCCCGATTGAGACGCCAGAAGGGCCAAATATTGGTCTGATCAACTCACTGGCCACATTTGCCCGTATCAACAAATATGGCTTTATTGAAAGCCCTTACCGGCAGGTAAAGAACGCCAAATTGCTGGACAAGGTAGTTTATCTTTCGGCAGTGGAAGAAGCAAAATACGTAATTGCCCAAGCAAACTCTACCATTAAAGATGGCAAATTTGCCCATGATCTGGTGACTTGCCGGGTTGCTGGTGATGTGGTGCTAACGCCACGTGATCAAATTGATTTTATTGATGTTTCACCAAAGCAGGTGGTTTCGGTTGCTGCGGCGCTTATTCCATTCTTGGAACATGATGATGCCAACCGGGCGCTGATGGGTTCGAACATGCAACGTCAGGCGGTGCCGCTTGTGGATGCCGAAGCGCCATTGGTCGGAACCGGCATGGAGGCCGTGGTTGCCAGGGATAGCCGTGCTGCAGTGATTGCCAAACGCAAAGGTATTGTTGAGCAGGTAGACGCAACCAGGATTGTTGTTCGTGCTACTGATGAGACCGATATGACTGTTTCCGGGGTTGATATTTATAACTTGTTGAAGTTTCAGCGCTCCAATCAGGATACATGTATCAACCAGCGGCCATTGGTTAAAGTTGGCGATCTTGTGGATGTTGACGATATTATTGCAGATGGCCCATCTACGGATATGGGTGAACTGGCGCTGGGCAAGAATGTCATGGTAGCATTCATGCCGTGGAGCGGATACAATTATGAGGACAGTATCCTTATTTCCGAGCGCATTGTGCGCGATGATGTGTTTACCTCAATTCATATTGATGAGTTTGAACTGGCAGCCCGTGATACCAAGCTGGGACCGGAAGAAATCACTCGTGATATTCCAAATGTAGGTGAAGAGGCCTTACGCAATCTGGATGAAAGCGGGATTGTGGCTATTGGTGCGCGGGTTGAACCCCGCGATATTCTGGTAGGTAAGGTGACACCCAAGGGCGAAAGCCCGATGACGCCGGAAGAAAAATTGCTGCGGGCAATTTTTGGTGAAAAAGCCTCTGATGTTCGTGACACTTCTTTGCGCCTGCCTCCTGGTGTTGCTGGGACGGTAGTTGAAGTGAGGGTCTTTAACCGCCATGGCGTCGAAAAGGATCAGCGCGCATTGACCATTGAGCGTGAAGAGATTGAGCGCCTGGGTCTGGATCGTGATGATGAGCTTGTCATTCTTGAGCGCAACATTTTTGGCCGCTTGCATGATCTTTTGCTCGGAAAAACCGCTGTTTCAGGGCCCAAGGGCTTTGCCAAGGGCAAGATTGACGAAGAGGCCCTTTCTGGAACCGTTTCCCGTCAGGACTGGTGGAAAATTGGTCTTGATGATGAGAAAGCCATGGCCGAAGTTGAGTCGCTTCGTAAATTGTACGAAGAGGCCAAGGCTCGTCTGGATGCCCGTTTTGACGACAAGGTCGACAAATTACAGCGCGGCGATGATTTAATGCCAGGTGTGATGAAGATGGTTAAAGTCTTTGTTGCGGTGAAGCGTAAATTACAGCCCGGCGATAAAATGGCCGGTCGTCACGGCAATAAGGGTGTGATCTCCAAAATTAACCCGGTAGAGGACATGCCATATCTTGAAGATGGCCGTCCGGTGGATATTGTTCTGAACCCGCTTGGGGTGCCAAGCCGGATGAATGTTGGGCAGATCCTGGAAACCCATTTGGGCTGGGCATCTGCCGGGCTTGGGTTGCAAATTGGTGAAGCATATGAAGCCTACCAGGAAACTCAGGATATCAAGCCATTGCGCGATAAGCTGGCTGATATTTATGGTGAAAAATACAAGTTACCACGTAAGAACGAAGAACTGCTGGAGCTTGCCGGCAATCTGACCAAAGGCGTACCGATGGCCACACCTGTTTTTGACGGGGCCTCGGAAGAAGAAATTAACGAAATGCTGACCAAAGCCGGCTTTTCCACCTCTGGCCAGTCATGGCTGTGGGACGGCAGAACTGGTGAGCGTTTCCAGCGTCCGGTTACTGTGGGCATTAAGTATTTGCTTAAACTTCACCATTTGGTTGATGACAAGATCCATGCCAGATCCATTGGCCCGTACTCACTGGTCACACAACAGCCATTGGGCGGTAAAGCCCAATTTGGTGGCCAGCGCTTCGGTGAAATGGAAGTATGGGCACTTGAAGCCTATGGTGCGGCCTATACCCTAAAAGAAATGCTGACGGTCAAGTCAGATGATGTTGCGGGTCGAACCAAGGTGTATGAATCAATTGTGCGCGGAGACGATGCATTTGAAGCGGGTATTCCCGAGAGCTTCAATGTTCTTGTCAAAGAGATGCGCTCACTTGGTTTAAACGTGGAATTGACCAATAATTAGAACCTGATTTTACGCGGGCCGGTAGTTTCATCGGCTCGCAAACCTCCCTTACTTGGAGACCGCCCCCATGAACCATTCGTCAAACAAAGACATCATGAATGTGTACAACCCTGCTGCTGAAGCCCCCAGCTTCGACCGCATTCGAATTTCGCTTGCCAGCCCGGAAAAAATTCTCTCTTGGTCGCACGGCGAGATCAAGAAACCTGAGACAATCAATTACCGGACATTCAAACCGGAACGTGATGGCTTGTTTTGTGCCCGTATCTTTGGGCCTACCAAGGATTATGAGTGTTTGTGTGGCAAATACAAGCGCATGAAATATAAGGGTATTATTTGCGAGAAATGCGGCGTTGAGGTTACATTACAGCGGGTTCGTCGTGAACGTATGGGTCATATTGATCTGGCGGCACCGGTTGCGCATATCTGGTTCTTGAAAAGTCTGCCCAGTCGTATTGGTCTGATTATTGATATGCCGCTCAAAGACATTGAGCGGGTGTTGTATTTTGAAAAATATATTGTGCTGGAGCCGGGTCTGACCACTTTGGAAGACCGGGCTTTGCTTACGGAAGAGGAATATCTGGAGGCTCAGGCAGAGTTTGGCGAAGACAGCTTTACTGCCGGTATTGGTGCTGAAGCTATTCGTGAAATTCTGATGAGTATTGATCTGGAGAAAGAGGCTGAACAGCTTCGTCAGGATATTGCTGAAACCGGAAGCCAGCTAAAACTGGTCAAATATGTCAAGCGGCTAAAGTTGGTAAATGCATTTATTGAATCAAAAAACCGCCCGGAATGGATGATTCTCTCCGTGGTTCCGATTATCCCGCCGGAATTGCGTCCTCTGGTTCCGCTTGACGGTGGCCGGTTTGCCACTTCTGATTTGAATGATTTGTATCGCCGGGTGATTAACCGTAATAATCGCTTGAAGCGGCTGATGGAACTTGGCGCTCCGGATATTATCATTCGCAACGAAAAGCGGATGTTGCAGGAATCCGTAGATGCATTGTTTGACAATGGCCGTCGTGGTCGGGTCATTACTGGCGCCAATAAGCGTCCGTTAAAATCTCTGGCCGACATGCTAAAGGGCAAGCAGGGCCGTTTCCGGCAGAACTTGCTTGGAAAACGGGTTGATTACTCAGGGCGTTCGGTGATCGTGGTTGGCCCTGAGTTAAAACTGCATGAATGCGGTCTGCCAAAGAAAATGGCATTGGAATTGTTCAAGCCATTTATTTATGCGCGTCTTGATGCCAAGGGAATTTCCGGTACCGTCAAAGCCTCTAAAAAGATGGTGGAAAAAGAGCGTCCCGAAGTCTGGGATATTCTCGATGAAGTTATTCGTGAGCATCCTGTATTGCTAAACCGGGCGCCAACCTTGCACCGGCTTGGGATTCAGGCGTTTGAGCCAAAATTGATTGAGGGCAAGGCCATTCAATTGCACCCATTGGTCTGTACGGCGTTTAATGCTGACTTTGATGGCGACCAGATGGCAGTTCATGTTCCGCTTTCGATGGAGGCGCAACTTGAAGCCCGGGTGCTGATGATGTCAACGAACAACATATTGTCACCATCAAACGGTAAACCGATCATTGTTCCTTCACAGGATATAATTCTTGGACTGTATTACTTGTCTTTGGAAATGGACAAGCAAAAAGGCGAGGGTATGGTTTTTGCCGATATGGCAGAAATCGAAGCGGCAATGCAGGAGGGTCTTTTAGGTCTTCATGCTAAAATCAAGGCTCGCTATACAACGGTGGACGCTGATGGCAATAAGGTCTCCAAAGTATATGATACCACGCCGGGTCGTTATATGATTGCTGACCTGATGCCCAAACATGCCAAGGTTACATTTTCACTAACCGATCAGTTGATGACCAAAAAGGCCATTAGTGATGTGATAGACGTGGTGTATCGTCATTGTGGACAAAAAGCGACAGTGGTGTTTTGTGATCGCCTGATGTCGCTTGGCTTCCGTGAGGCGGCCCGTGCCGGTATTTCCTTTGGCAAGGATGACATGATAATCCCGGAGGAAAAGAAAGCGCTGGTCGCTGAAGCCCGCAAAATGGTTGCCGATTATGAAAGCCAATATGCTGGAGGTCTGATCACGCGTGGTGAAAAATACAACAAGGTCGTTGATGCATGGTCAAAATGTACCGATAAGGTCGCCGATGCAATGATGGAGACCATGTCGCGCCGCAAGAAAGATGGCAATCCTGTAGAGGCGATCAATTCGGTATTTATGATGGCACATTCCGGCGCCCGTGGTTCCAAAAACCAGATGAAGCAGCTGGCTGGCATGCGCGGCCTTATGGCCAAACCATCTGGTGAGATTATTGAGACACCGATTATTTCCAACTTTAAGGAAGGTTTGTCGGTCTCTGAGTACTTCTCTTCCACTCACGGTGCTCGTAAAGGTTTGGCTGATACTGCGCTAAAAACCGCTAACTCAGGATATCTGACCCGGCGTTTGGTGGATGTGGCACAAGATAGCATCATTCGCGAGAAAGACTGCGGGACTAACCGTGGTATTGAAATTACGCCTGTGGTTGATGCCGGTGAGATCGTGGTATCAATTGGTGAACGTGTATTGGGTCGGGTGTGTGCAGAGGATATTATTCACCCGGAAACCGGTGAAGTGATCGCAGCACAAGACACATATCTTGAAGAAAAACTGGTAGCGGAAATTGATGCGGCAGAAGTATTGTCGATCAAGGTTAGGTCTGCATTAACCTGTGAAACCAAGCTCGGTGTTTGTGCCACTTGTTATGGCCGCGATCTGGCAAGGGGCGTTCCTGTCTCCTTGGGTGAAGCTGTTGGCGTGATTGCGGCGCAGTCAATCGGTGAGCCGGGAACCCAGTTAACCATGCGTACCTTCCACATTGGCGGTGCCGCGCAGGTGTCCGAGCAATCATTCATTGAAAGCGCTCATCAAGGCAAGCTCGTGTTTTCCAATTCCTCTACGATTACCGATGCCTCTGGTGGGATCATTGTACTTAGCCGTTCAATGGTTGTGTCCATTGTGGACAGTAAAGGCAAAGAACGTGAGTCCTATAAAGTTCCTTATGGTTCTAAATTGTTGGCCAAAGAGGGCAGCAAGGTCAAACGAGGACAGCGGATTTGTGAATGGGATCCATACTCCTTGCCAATTATTGCCGAAGCAGGTGGCGAGGTTAAATTGTTGGATGTTGTGGATGGCGTTTCGGTAAAAGAAGAAACTGACGAAGCTACGGGCATTTCTTCGCGGGTTATTATTGATTGGCGCGCTGTAAAGCGAGGCGCCACCTTGCAACCAAAAATCACTATTTTGGATGACAAGGGTGAGCCGGTGGTCATGGAAGGCGGAAAGCTTGCCAATTATGTATTGGCGGTTGGCTCAATTCTATCCGTTGAAGATGGTGACACTGTTGCGCCGGGAACTGTGATTGCCCGTATTGCAACCGAAGGAGCAAAGAACCGGGACATCACTGGTGGTCTGCCGCGGGTGGCCGAGCTGTTTGAGGCACGCAAGCCAAAAGATCATGCTATTCTGGCTGATATTGATGGCCGGGTTGAATTTGGTCGTGACTATAAAAACAAGCGCAAAATTTTCATCGTTCCTGAGGACGAGGAAATGCCAAAATCCGAGTTCCTGGTGCCAAAAGGCAAGCATATGAATGTGCAGGACGGTGATTTGATCAGGCGCGGTGAAGCGTTGCTTGATGGTAATCCTGCGCCGCATGATATTTTGCAGATTATGGGTGTTGAGGCATTGGCTGCGTATCTGGTCAATGAAATTCAGGATGTATATCGTTTGCAAGGCGTGCCGATCAATGACAAGCATATTGAGGTGATTGTCCGCCAGATGCTGCAGAAAGTTGAAGTTGTAAATGGCGGCGAGACTGACCTGCTAAAAGGTGAACAGCTTGATCGTCTGGAATTTGAGCGTATTCAGAAAAAAGCCGAAGCGGAAAAACGTAAGCCGGCAACTGCAAAACCTGTATTGCTTGGCATTACCAAAGCAAGCCTGCAAACCAATTCGTTTATTTCTGCGGCCTCGTTCCAGGAAACCACAAGGGTTCTTACCCAGGCGGCTGTTGAAGGAAAGTCTGATTATCTTGAAGGCCTGAAGGAAAACGTGATTGTTGGCCGATTGATACCGGCTGGTACTGGGGCCGCCCACAGGGTGTTCCAGAAAATTGCTGATGAACGCGATGCGGAAGAACTTGCGGTTCGCGAGGCGGCAAAAGCCGCCGCAATTGAGCCATTACCAGAAGAAATCGCTGATTCTGCAGAATAACAGATATATTACTATCAATAAAAGGCCGCTGGTTTATTCCGGCGGTCTTTTGTTTGGCATGCACTTTCAATACTATTTAACCCGTGCATCTTTACCAATGAGCATTGGCCAGTATGCTATTACAAAAACACCAAAAGCAAGTAGCCAAAGCAAGGTTGCGCCATGATAATAAATGGTCGTAGCAAAAACAGAGCTTAACACGCGGGTCAATGCAGCAAAGGATATACTGATGTAGATGACAGTCGTCCATTTATCGGCTTTTAGGGAACGCCCCGTATGTCCACGACTGGCTCTAGTCATTATTGACAGTATCATTGAGGCAAAGGCGCCGGTGGTGAAGGCGTGAATGGCTGCGCTTGGCGGTATTTCTTGTAAAAAAACGCTCAAACCTAACAGGCCAAAACCAATACCTATCCATAAATAAGACAAGTGTAAAATCCACAACATTGGCTCAAACAGCACGCGAAAGCCGCACCATCGGCTAAGTCGCCAGAATTGCAAAACAGAACATGCAATTGCTAAAAAACCGGTGATCCATGAAACGGGTGCAAATGTATAGCTGAGGCCGGCTACTATAGTCATGATCAATGTTAAGCGATCAATAATGTTAAATTTAGCGGGTAAGTGCTGACTTCCACGTCGTTTTAGAATGTTTCTGGTGAAGCTGGGTATGATACGCCCGCCGATTAAGCTAACCAGCATAATTAATAATGATATTGCTGCTCTTACCCCGTAATCATGGTCAGGAATAATTCCAATCTGTTCAAGATGAAAGCTTATATTGGCCAAAGCCAGCCCAATTACTATCGAAACAACTTTTAAGTTACGCCAGTTTTTACCACTTATGATCTCCCGTAGTAAAACAAGAGATAGAGTAATTAAGAACAGCGCATCAATGCTTGCGGACAGCTCAACTCCCAAAGCTGAAATTGACATCATGGCAATGCGCCCGATTGCCCATAAACCAAACAGAAGCAATAATGACATTCCTCTTACCGGCAACCGCCCGGTCCAGTTTGGAATTGCGGTGAGCAAAAAACCGCTAATTGCCGCTGAAGTAAACCCGAACAGCATTTCATGAATATGCCAGCTCGTGGTTATGGTCATTCCCAAAACCGGTTTTCCAAGCCAACTGCCAATCCACAGGATAATCGCAAGAATCGCCCATAAAGCGGTACCTAAAAAGAACGGACGAAACCCTTTGGAAAAGAAAGCTGAGCCGAAAAAGCGATGATGATGTCCTGTATCCTGTTCCAATTCTGATTTTGTCGGGTTTACTTTGGACACAGGTTTATCTCCATTTGGGTAGATATTTTAGGAAAAATCGTTTGTCTGTACGCAGAATGTAGTAATTAGTGCAAATGTTTGATGTATGAAAACAGGCTAAAAGGCACTTGTCTGCATAAAAAGGCAAAATAGTGTTTTTTGCGCTCTTGACCGAATGTAAAACCGGGACTAGGTTCCGCATCCGCTTCAAAGGCTGGCCGTGACTGTTTTGTCAAACGCTGTCCGGAGCATCAGAAATTGGGGGGCAACCCCGACTTAATACCGCTAGTCATTGGGGCTTAGCGGACTTGGTTTTGCCGTATGCAATTTTTTGCGTACGGTCAGGTTTTTTTTTGCGGAATTTTTTTCGCGTTATTTTAGAGGTTCGAGGCCGTTTATGCCAACAATCAACCAGCTCATCCGGAAGCCCCGGAAACCGAAAGCAAAGCGCAATACTGTTCCTGCGTTGATGGCTTGTCCGCAGCGTCGTGGGGTTTGCACGCGCGTTTATACGACCACACCAAAGAAGCCTAACTCCGCGCTTCGCAAGGTGGCCAAGGTGCGTTTGACATCTGGCCATGAGGTAGTGAGCTATATTCCCGGCGAAGGTCATAATCTGCAAGAACACTCAGTGGTGCTTATTCGTGGTGGCCGGGTTAAGGATTTGCCTGGTGTTCGATATCATATATTGCGCGGCGTTTTGGATACCCAGGGCGTTAAAGACCGCAAGCAGCGCCGTTCGAAATACGGCGCCAAGCGTCCAAAATAAGAGGGTAGAAAAATGTCACGTCGTCACCGCGCAGAAAAACGAGATGTTCACCCTGACCCAAAGTTCGGGGATGTGATTCTCACTCGTTTCATGAATTACGTCATGAAGGATGGAAAAAAATCATTAGCAGAAAATATCGTGTACGGCGCTCTGGAGATTGTCGAGGAAAAGACCAGAAGAGAGCCGTTGCCACTCTTTCATGAGGCTCTGGAAAATGTGATGCCTACTGTCGAGGTGCGTTCGCGCCGGGTTGGTGGTGCTACTTATCAGGTTCCGGTCGAGGTTCGTGCCGAGCGTCGTAAGGCTCTGGCCATTCGCTGGCTGGTGGGTGCTGCGCGTAAGCGCAATGAGCACACCATGCGTGAGCGCCTTGCTGGTGAATTGCTTGATGCATCAAGTAATCGTGGTTCTGCAGTTAAAAAGCGTGAAGACACTCACAAGATGGCTGAGGCCAATCGTGCGTTTTCACATTATCGCTGGTAAAATAAAAAGAAGTTAGAGCAAACTGATGGCCCGTACCCACAAGATCGAAGACTACCGCAATTTTGGCATTATGGCCCATATTGATGCGGGGAAGACCACTGCCACTGAGCGAATCCTGTATTATACAGGAAAGTCGCACAAAATTGGTGAGGTGCATGATGGTGCTGCCACAATGGACTGGATGGAGCAGGAACAGGAGCGCGGTATTACCATTACTTCTGCTGCCACTACTACATTCTGGCGCGAGAAACGTCTGAATATTATTGATACTCCAGGGCACGTTGACTTTACCATTGAGGTGGAGCGTTCCTTACGGGTGCTTGATGGTGCGATTGCCTTGCTTGATGCCAATGCCGGTGTTGAGCCGCAAACTGAGACTGTGTGGCGTCAGGCCGACAAATATAGTGTTCCGCGGATGGTTTTTGTTAACAAGATGGACAAGATCGGCGCTGATTTTTTCATGTGCTTTGAGATGATCGAAAAGCGTCTTGGTGCTAATGCGCTGCCGATTCAAATTCCAATCGGTGCTGAGACTGACTATGTGGGTCATATTGATCTGGTTGCCATGAAGTCAGTTATTTGGTCGGGCGAAGCATTAGGTGCAGAGTTTACCGTTGGTGATATTCCTGAGGATCTGGCTGAGACGGCGGTGGAGTGGCGCGAGAAAATGATCGAAAAGATCGTTGAGATCGACGATGATGCCATGGAGAGCTATCTTGAAGGCAATGAGCCTGATGCCGCAACCTTGATGCGCCTGATTCGCAAGGGCACTATTGATAATTCCTTTGCGCCTGTTCTTTGTGGGACTGCCTTTAAGAATAAGGGTGTGCAGCCATTGCTTGATGCTGTTGTGGATTATTTGCCATCACCGGTCGATATTCCTGCAGTTAAGGGTATTGATCTTAAAACCGAAGAGGATATCACTCGTGAAGCCTCTGATGATGAACCGCTTTCCTTGCTGGCTTTCAAGATTATGAATGACCCGTTTGTGGGCTCGTTGACATTTGCCAGGGTCTATTCAGGGAAGTTGGAAGCTGGCTCTTCGGTGATCAATACGGTAAAAGAGAAAAAAGAGCGTATTGGCCGGATGTTGTTGATGCACTCCAATTCCCGTGAGGACATTAAGGAAGCCTATGCTGGCGATATTGTTGCGATTGCCGGGCTAAAAGACACTACAACTGGCGATACGCTGTGTGATCCGCTAAAGCCGGTGATCCTTGAGCGCATGGAATTTCCTGAGCCGGTGATTTCGATTGCTATTGAGCCTAAAACCAAGGGCGATCAGGAGAAGCTGGGCGTTGCTCTGCAGAGACTTGCTGCTGAGGATCCGTCATTTAGGGTTTCTTCTGACGAAGAAAGTGGTCAGACGATTATATCGGGTATGGGTGAATTGCACCTGGATATTCTTGTTGACCGCATGCGCCGAGAATTTGGTGTGGAGGCCAATATTGGTCAGCCACAGGTTGCTTATCGCGAAACTCTGGGCGTTAAGGCTGATATTGATTACACTCATAAGAAACAATCTGGTGGTTCTGGTCAATTTGCTCGTGTCAAAATTACCTTTGAGCCTCTGGAACCTGGTGAGGGAATTCAGTTCGAGAGCAAGGTTGTTGGCGGGAATGTACCAAAAGAGTTCATTCCAGGGGTGGAAAAAGGCATTCAGCAGGTTGCAGAAACTGGAATTCTAGCTGGTTTTCCTTTGATTGATTTTAAGGCGACCTTGTATGATGGTGCCTATCATGACGTGGATAGCTCGGTTATGGCTTTTGAGATTGCTGGTCGTGCGGCGCTTCGTGAAACCAAGAAATACTGTGAACCAAAATTGCTTGAGCCTATTATGAAGGTCGAGGTGGTTACTCCTGAGGATTATACCGGTTCGGTAATTGGTGATCTGAATTCCCGTCGTGGACAAATTCAGGATCAGGAGGTTCGTGGAACGGCCAATGTTGTGAACGCTATGGTGCCTTTGGCCAATATGTTTGGTTATGTGAATAATTTGCGTTCAATGAGTCAGGGTCGCGCCCAGTACTCAATGGAATTTGATCATTATCAGCCTGTACCTAAAGTGGTAGCAGAGGAAGTAATTGCCAAGCACGCTGGCTAAGCGGCATCGGTGTTTTTTTTGGAGATTTGAAAAATGGCAAAAGAGAAGTTTGAGCGTAACAAGCCGCACGTTAATGTTGGGACGGTTGGTCACGTTGATCACGGCAAGACGACATTGACTGCTGCGATTACCAAGTATTTTGGTGATTTTCAGGATTATGCGGATATTGATGCTGCTCCTGA
>WFUF01000024.1 GCA_015485155.1 Robiginitomaculum sp.
CCAACAATATCGCCCACCCGCACGACATCTGGCCGATATTGTGGGAGCTGGCCAATGATGGCAGGGACTCAGATGAATTTATGACCTCAGCCGAAAGAGCAAAAAAAAGAGCCGAAGAAAAGGCTAAACGAAAAGCCGCCGGTTCTTAAAAACAGGACTTTCTAGGAAGTGGGATACCAGATTGGTAATTGCTAAGATCAGGCATTGAAGTCCATTTGAACATTTTTACCGGTTTTACCGGTGAATTACCCGATTGCTTCGTAACTGCGTCACATGGCTCTAATAGGCCAGTGCGCATCATATCACGGCGAAAATTCTGGGTATGCAGTCCAATTCCGCTAATGTGCTCAGCAGATTTTTGCAAATTACCAAGAGAAAATGGCCCGGGCAGCAAAGCCCTTAACACCGGGCGCAATGTAAGGCTTTGGCGCAGGCTGGAAATGGCAAGCCCCAATTGTCTGCGGTCACGACCCTTCATGGTTTGTCCAAAAACAGAAACATGGCGGTGCCGCACTGAAACTTCTGCTCCTGAACGATCGCGCAAGGCTTCGGGCAATAATTCCGCCTGGTATAAAATATCATAACGCTTTACCAGATCCGGGCTTTGCCAAAGCAAGTCATCCGCAGCAAACAATCTTGAAATTAGCATATGAGTGTCCGAAGCTGTGCCGGAAGTCCGCTGTGCCCAAAGCCGCAATTGCGGCAATAAGGTTTCGGTCACAATTTTAGGCGCACATTTACGCCAATCCTCCCATGGAAACAGATCAAATAACGGCCACCAATCGCCATTTGGCAGGCGAAATGATGTCCTGTCAGCAACCAGTCCCAAAACATCACATACCAGTTGGCCTGATTCAAAGCCGGTTTCTATTTGCTCAAAATAAGTAAGATGCCTGGCCAATGAAGAGCCCAGCTTGTTTCTGACAAAAGTTTCCAAATCGGCAAAGTCAACCGATCTGGCCCGTAACACTGGTAAAACCCTGATCCGACGGTTCATGTCCAGCGTGGTTAAAACCCTGGCGCTGCTATGATCACAGGCAACCAGCGAAAGCCGAACAATAATTACTGTGTCCGTTGCCATGCTCATTTTTCTGTTGTTTTTTGCTGGCTTATTTCTTCTTGCAACTGGTTAAACCTGTTAAGAAATTGCGCCTGTGCCTTATGAGCAGAAAGCGGCTTTATCTCTATTTCAAGGTCTTTTGGCGGGTTTAGAAACCATTTTTTTGCCTCAGCACCTGTAAATTCAGCAATCTGCTGCGCCTCGAACCATGCACACATGCGATCAGAGCGCTTGATCAGCCTGCGAATGGTGACAGGTAATTCCGGCGGCAGGGAAAAGCGCAAATGTATGGCTCGCTCCAGACGGGCTTCAATGCGTTTATAACCATCACCAAGCATGGCCTTAAATGGGCTTATCATGTCGCCAATGACATATTCAGGAGCATCATGCAATAAAGCAGCTAATTGCCAATGGGGGGGCAAATCAGGTTTCAGGTGCCGGGCGATTTGCTCGACAATCACTGAGTGCTGGGCGACACTAAAGGCAAAGCGGCTATTGGTTTGTCCATTCCAGCGGGCAAGACGCGCCAGTCCATGAGCGATATCTTCTATTTCAATATCAAATGGCGAAGGGTCAAGCAGATCAAGCCTGCGCCCTGAGAGCATTCTTTGCCATGCGCGTTGCGTGGGTTTGCCGGTTGCATCAGTCATTAGCGAGTAGTGTACGCCAACGGGCTTAAGGTATGAACCCACTTTTACACCCAGATTAAAAAGATCCACAAGATATGTGCCTGGCGCAAATAAAACTCCCGGCTGATTCACCTCCGGGAGTTTTGATCTGCATCTTTAGGGACGAACCTGTTAATCTGTGTAAATTTATTGAATCTCCGGCAGGTTAGCCTCCAGCTCTGCCGGGCGGCTCTCAGACATTTCCTGAATTTTAATCAGGGTTTTGACCTGCTCCGAATTGATCAAGAACTGTAATTTTGCGAGGGTTTTGGTAGCTTCAGTTGACAGTCCAAACATCTCGTAAAACTGTTCAAGCTGGGTTTTTGGTTTTGGAAAGCGCTGGATGCGAACCTTGTCATCTGGCCCAAGACCAAGCAATTCCTTTGTCTTGGCAATGGCTGCACGATAACCACCTAATTCATCCACCAGACCATTTTCCAGAGCCTGATTGCCAGTCCATACCCGGCCCTTGGCAATTTCCAGAACCTGCTCTATGGGCATTTTGCGACCATCAGCCACCTTGCCGGTAAAGTCTTCATAGACCTTGGCCATGCTGGCTCGAAATGCTGCCCTCTGCGATTCGGTGAAACTCTGACTGGAGGTGTAGGCACCAGCAAACTCTCCGCCGACTTTTAATTGTTCAACATTATATCCAACCGAATCAAAGGTATCATCCAGAACAATCTTTCCGCCCAAAACACCGATCGATCCGGTAATGGTGGTGGGATAAGCGACAATGGCATCTGCTCCGGCGGATATGTAATAACCGCCAGAAGCTGCAAGCTGGCCCATGGAAACAATGACCTTGATATCCTTGGCCTTTGCTCGCTCAATAGCATTCCATATCTGATCAGACGCAATGGCAGAGCCGCCAGGAGAATCCACCCGTAACAAAATCGCTTTTACTTTTTTATTCCTTGTTGCAGCAATAATAGCCTCGGCCATCTGATCGGAGTAAATTCCTTCATCTCCTGCAAACGGACTATCGCTTCCAACCCCGGTTGAAATAGCACCCTCCCCTTCCACAAGGGCGATTAACGTAGATGAGGATGCAGATGATTTATTGGGCGTGTAATCAGTAATTTCGACAATAATTCCATCACCAGCACGTGATAGAGCCGCTTCTTTTGCTTCTATGGCGTAACCTAGTTTATCAGCAAGGCCAAATTGCACAGCCTTTTCCGCAGAAAATGGCGCCTGATCGGTAATGGCCCGCAGCTCGGCTTTGGCCAGACCGCGATCACTGGCGATTTGCTCCATGGCAGTATCAAATATGTCGCTAATCCATGACATGGTGGCGCGGCGGTGCGCTTCGGTGAATGTTTGTTCGGTAAATGTGTTTGCTGAGTTTTTATATTCGTAAAACTGCTCAAATTCTGGTTTGGCTTTGATTTTCTCAAAAACCCCGCCTAAAAATGCCGTTTCAGAAGAAAGCCCAGTAGCCACAAAAGAAGATGTTCCTTGCAACCATATCTCATCGGCGGCACTAACCGACAGGTAAGAAGTTATGGAAGTGCCTTCAAACCCTTGCGCATGAACCGTTACAAATTTTCCTGCATTTTTGAAATTCTGAATGGCAAGGCGCAATTGCTCGGCCTGAACCGGCCCCATTCCCATGGGATTTGCCCGAATGAACAGGCCCTTGACCCTGTCATCATTTTCAGCATCAGTCAGTTTCTCTACCAGACCGATTAGGGAAGGAACCTCACCAAAAAAGCCTTGTCGTGGCTGGTCGCTCATTGGCTGGCGCAGATCAATCTGCAAAACCTGTGACTTGCCTTTGGCCGGATGCGGCTTGCTGGCGCCAGAGGTGGCGGCGCTTATGCCAACCATAACCAATAAAAACATCGGGATGAGGATAATCAGCAAAAAGCCAACTAATACTCCGGCAACGGTGATCAAAAACTGTTTCATAATACTCTCTTATTTTCCTCAGCCCAGACGAGCCAACCTGCTTCCAGTATAACCAAACCTTATCGAATATCAATAACAAATGCTGAGTATCAGGTTTGCAACCATTATTGGCCAGCCAAAATCACGGGCAATTATTACGCGGGTCGCACTATTACTGTTGCGCCCTCAACCTGTTCGACAATTACCTTTTCGCCTTTGGCAAGGTTACTTTGATCAGAGGAAATCGCATTCCAGCGCGTGTCATCAATATTTACCCGGCCCCGGCCATTTACAAAATCAACCGTCACTTCTGCCACCTGCCCAATCATCCTCGAACCACGCTGGTTCAAGTGTTCCTTGTCGCCGCCTTTCATTCGCGGGCGGATATATACCTGCCCCACCCAGATTAAGACAGCGGTAGTGAGGGTAAAGACTACTAAATCAGCCTGCCAGTTCATAAACCCGCCAAGATTTAATAAGCCGACAACAAAACTTGCCGCAGCAGGCCACAATAAAAACGTGGTGCCACCAGTAACCAGTTCCAGAATCAACAGGCTGGCACCCAATATGACCCAATGCCAAAAGGTCATGGCCTGAAGAAAATCAATCAACTCTGCCATGATTATTCTTCCTTTTTGCCGTTTGTAGCCTCAACCAAAGAGCTAATCCCGCCAAGGGTCGCAGCCAGAGATGAAAACTCAGCCGGAACAATTACGGTTTTTTGCTGATCGCTGCTGGCCAGTTTTTCAAACGCCGCCACATATTTTTGCGCAATAAAATAATTAACTGCCTGCACATCACCCTTGGCAATAGCCTCTGAAACCATGTCTGTGGCTCTGGCCTCGGCTTCGGCCAGACGCTCTCTGGCTTCGGCATCGCGAAATGCTGCTTCTTTGCGCCCTTCTGCTTCCAGTACGGCAGATCGTTTTTCACCTTCTGCACGCAATATAGCTGATCGGCGGTCACCCTCCGCGTTTAAGATATCGGCACGTTTTTCGCGCTCCGCCTTCATCTGCTTGGCCATGGCATTGGTAATGTCTGGCGGCGGGGTCAAGTCGCGTATTTCAATTCTCGTGACCTTCACCCCCCATGGATTGGTCGCCTTGTCGATAACAGACAATAACATGGCATTGATTTCATCACGTCGCGAAAGCACCTCATCCAGATCCATAGAGCCAACAACAGTACGAATATTGGTAAGACATAGATTGATGATCGAAAAATCCAGACTATCCACCTCATAGGCAGCACGCGCGGCATCCATGACTTGCACGAAAACCACAGCGTCCACTGAAACCATGGCATTATCCTTGGTGATTACTTCCTGATTGGGAATATCCACCACCCGTTCACGAACGCTCATCTTATAGCCGATACGATCAACAAACGGGACAATGATATGAAACCCCGGTGGCAGGGTTTTGGTATATTTTCCAAAACGCTCCACAGTCCATTCCTGACCCTGTTGTACAGTTTTAAGACCGGCAATTAAAAATGCCAGCACCAAAAATATCAGTACGCCGATTGTAATTAAATCCATCAGAATTCCCTTACCTGTTCAAATATTGCCCCTGGCCATCAAAACATAATACCAAGATCAGGGCCAAGTTCACAAGTCAGGAACTATAAAGCCATAAATGTAAAGTATTTTTAGAGCCAAAATAAACTAAGTCTTGCCCTAAAATCTTTATTTTATCAGACTTTTTCCCGCAAAACCGCGCTCAAGTAGCCGCTAGGCGGTAGCGCAAATAAAGAGTCCTCAAGTAGCGAAGCGGTAGGACATTAAAGACTCCTCAAGTAGCCGCTAGGCGATAGGACATTAAAGACTCCTCAAGTAGCGAAGCGGTAGCGCACAAAAACCTTCCCACTTTTGCTAAAAATGCAAATCCTTTATCTGTCGCATTTTTGGCCGCAAAACCCGCGCTCAAGTAGCGAGGCTTGCCGTCGCGGTAGCGCACAAAGAGTCCTCAAGTAGCCGCTAGGCGATAGGACATTAAAAGAGCTCCCACTTTTGCTAAAAATGCTCTAAATCCGTTCCAGCAAGTATTCTGCGGAAGAAACGCGAAATTCGCCGGGTTCTTCCACATAAATATGTGTAACTATACCATCTTTTGCCAGCATGCTGAACCTTTGGCCCCGTATTCCCATGCCAAAAGCCGAGCCATCAAAATCCAGCCCTATGGACTTTACAAAGCTTCCATTACCATCAGCCAACATCATAATATCATCACTTGTGCCTTGCTGTTTTTCCCATGCATGCAAAACAAAAATATCATTTACCGAGGTGCAGATGATCTGATCCACCCCCTTGTCACGCAAGCTCGCAGCATATTTCTTATATCCCGGCAGGTGTTTGGCGCTGCATGTGGGGGTAAAGGCACCAGGCAGTGAAAACAATGCCACGGTTTTTCCTGAAAATACTTCATCGCCGTTTATCGGCTTTGGCCCCTGCTTGCTCATAATCATAAAGCCGGTATTGGGCAGCTTGTCACCGGGTTTTAATGCCATCTGATTCTCCTTTTGGTTTTGATCATTATAACCCAATTTGCAAAAGCCATGGGAAAATCTGGGCCGTGTCTCAGTTTGAATTATGAATAAGTTATCCACATATTGTAAACAGTTACTGGCTATGTTACATTAGCGAAGGAATGGTTTAGCGCTATAAAAATACAAAATTGGAGAAAGTAGCGGAAGCGAGGCGGGTATGATGATAGAAAATACAAAAATTAGTCCAAAAACCATAGGAACATGGATAATCAACAATACTGAACGAGATTCTGGCGAAGCCATTACACACCTAAAACTTCAGAAATTACTCTACTATGTGGAAGCGTGGTTTCTTGCAAATTTTGATAAACCGTTATTTGAGATCAGCCCGCAAGCATGGACACACGGGCCTGTATATCGTCCCATTTTTGATAAGTATAAAAAGTATCGTTGGGAATCTTTACCTGCAGAGCGCAATGTGAGTATGAGCAAAGACCTAACTTCGTTTGTAAGAGCCGTTTATGATGAATACGGCCAATTTAGTGCTAAAAAACTTGAATTGATGACTCATTCAGAGGATCCATGGAAAAATACACGCGGATCACTTCCATTGGAGGCCCGTTGCGAAACTCCAATGGATAAACTATTCATTAGAAACTATTACGCTGAACGCCTTGGCAAGAAAAAAATCGAACAACTTCAGAATTGAAGCTAGAGAGTCGTCAAATCCGTCTCCAATTGCAGCACAGGATATTCCGAAAGCTCGCGATGGGATGGTTCATGTCAATTTGAGGTATTTTGAAAAAAAGCATGAGTGTTTTTCAACGTGGCAAAAAAAAGAACTAAAAGCCTTCTCATCTTGGCTCGAGAAAATGTCTAGAAATACCCCTAATCAAGTTACGAGCATGACTAATACGTGTCATGCCCACATAGGAAAAACCAAATCACTCCCTAGATCAATTAGTAAAGAAGTACAAATGTATAGTTTTGATGTTGCAAGAAAAGCTCGTGTACACGGTTTTTTTACCGGCGACGATTTGTTTTTGGTTTGGTTAGATAGAAACCATAAGGTATTAAGATCAACATAATGCCTGTTATTGCCATTTAGTTAAGTTGCAACAATGGCATGAGCAAGATGCCATTATATAAACGCGTCTATTTGCACATGCTTTCGCTGTATTTCCTGCATTACAACTTTTGCCGGATACACAAAAGCCTTGGTGTATCGCCAGCTATGGCAACAGGTGTTTCGGATACGCTGCATGATACTGAATGGATTGTTGACCTTATAGACGCAATGGAACCAGAACCAAAGAAACGTAGCCCTTACAAGAAAATTCAAACTGACACACTATCGAAAATCTGCCGGGTCTTGCCTGATTACTTATTTTGCGTACACTGTTCCTGTGACCAGAACTACAGGCTATCTTGCAGGAAAACTGTTGATTGCTGCGCCGGGCATGAGCGATCCTCGTTTTGCGCGCACCTTGATATTTATGTGCGCTCATGATGTCCGTCATGCCATTGGTCTGGTTATCAATCAACCGATGCATGCCCTTGAGTTTTCGGCATTATTGCGACAGTTAAACCTCAAAGCCAGCATTGATCCAATTCCAGACTATCCGGTATTAAGCGGTGGGCCGGTGGAGCCGGAACGCGGGTTTGCACTGCACTCTCTTGATTATAACAAAAAAGGAGAAACCTTAAAAATCTGCGATCGCTTTGGCATGTCTGCCTCTACCGAAATAGTGCAGGCCATGGCTTCGGCCAACCCCCCCGATAAATGCCTGCTGGCTCTTGGGCTTTCCAGTTGGGGGGCGGGACAGATTGAACAGGAAATTGAAGCCAATGCCTGGCTGGTCTGTGATGCAGATAATGAATTGGTGTTCGGGCGATCCTTTGACAAAAAGTGGGAACAGGCCATGGCTAAAATCGGCGTTGACCCCGACCGGTTTTCAGATACTGCCGGCCATGCCTAAAGCATTTTGAACCGCAAAACCCGCGCTTAAACTAGCGAGGCTTGCCGTCGCGGTAGCGCAAGCAACGCGCTCAACTAGCCGATAGGCGGTAGCGCAAGCAAAGATTCCTCAACTAGCGAAGCGATAGGACACAAAAACCTTCCCACTTTTGCTTGCAAATACTTGTATCACGATCCTTGCGGGGCAAGCCGGGCCAACAGGACATGGTCAGACCACACATCATTTATTTTCAAATATTCCCTGGCCAGACCCTCTTCGATAAAATTGCATTTTTGCAATAGTCTTCTTGAAGCCGTATTATGCGGCAGGCACGCAGCTTCAAGGCGATGCAAATTCAAATCATCAAAACAAAAATTAGCTATTGCCTGCACAGCATCATGGGTAAATCCAAGGCGTTGATAGGGCCTGCCAACCCAGTATCCAAGCGATGCTGTCTGCGCCACTCCACGGCGCACATTGGACACATTACAGCCGCCAACCAGCCTGTCATCGGACACCCTAAACACCAAAAATGCATAAGCCAGTGAGCGCAAACGATCCTCATGATAGCGCCGCACCCGCCGCTTAAACGAAGAATGGGTTAACTCATCATTGGCCCATTTTGGCTCCCATGGCTGTAAAAAACCCTGACTGCATGCGCGCAGTCTGGCCCATTCGTGATAATCTGATAATTGCGGCGGACGCAAAGATACCTGACCAAAATGCAATTCATCACCGCTATCAGCATAATCTGATCGAAATAAAGCCAAAACCAACCCCTCATACCCAAATATTATTTTACCCGAACCTTAGCCGCCCATTCTGCCGATGCCAAAGCAGATATATAATCAACAAAACCAAAGCCAAACCAAACCAGGTCAAGGCATAGTCCAGATGATTATTCACCGGTGTCGGAGGCGCTCCAGTCGGCATTGGCCACGGGCTATTGCTGTCACTTGCAATCAGATCCAGTGTAAATCTGGTTTCAAATTTTTCAGCAAAGCCCAAATCCTCCGCCATAGCCGGCAAATCCCGCCAAAACCAAAGCCCGTGCTCAATATCTGGAGACGGAACCATCCGCCGCCGCTCTCCCACCGGCCGCAGCAATCCTTGCAATAGTACCTTCTCTGATGGCGGAGGTGCAAAATTCTTTGCCTCACGATCAGGAACAAATCCCCTGACTACAAAAAACACCGGCCCTGTATCCGGTTTGAAGAGTCTAATCGGATAGAACCCCGGCTTGCCATCACGCAGCCCATAAAGCTTGCGAGCATCAAAGTCTGCAAGATATTGACCCGACACAATTACTTTTTTCCATGCTGCGTTCTGGTCAATATTTGTTTTGTCATCATAAAGGCTTGCAATCGCAACTGCCGGAGCGCTATTGCTGGCATTCAGCTTGGCAATTAAATCCTGCTTCCATTGCAATCGCTGTAATTGCCATGTTCCAAGAGAGCCCAATATTGCCAAAGACAACAACAAAAAAATACTCATCCACAAGGCCGGGCGAAAAAAAATCATTGATTATCTTCCTCTTCGGGCCTTGAGGTATCCAGTACCCCGGGCCTGGCATCATGTTTGAACATCAAGCCATACCAAAGCCCACGGAATGGGCGCAGCAGAACCACCACCAATATGGTTGCAAGCGGCAGCCACAGCAAGGAATGAACCCAGATTGGCGGCTGGAATATTTTTTCCACCGCCAAAACAGGAACTATGATCAGAAAGCCGACAACGCTCATCACCAGAACCGCCGGGCCATCGCCAGCATCATCCTGATTAAACTGGGTACTGCAGGACTCGCAGGCTTCTGCAAATGTCAGATAGCCTGCGAATAATCTACCCTCACCACAGTTCGGGCATTTCCCAAGAAAACCCCGGCCAACTGGTGAATTTATCCTCACCCTGCATATACGACATAGACAAAGACGAACAGGAACAACCAGACCACGTCCACAAAGTGCCAATACCATGCAGCTGCCTCAAATCCAAAATGATGTTTTGGAGTAAAGGCACCAGCCATTAAGCGGAACAGACAAACTGCCAGAAAAATAGTACCGATGATCACATGAGCTCCGTGAAAGCCTGTGGCCATAAAGAAGGTAGCGCCATAGAGGTTTCCGGAGAAAGAAAACCCTGCTTCGGCATATTCAATGGCTTGCAGTGTAGTAAACGCCATACCTAGCAAAACCGTCAACAACAGCCCGATCTTTGCATCTTTTCTCTTGCCTTCGATCAAAGCATGGTGTGCCCAGGTGACAGTGGTACCAGATAACAGCAATACCATGGTATTGGCCAAAGGCAGATGCCATGGATTAAAGGTCTCAATACCTTCCGGCGGCCAAACTCCGGCACCGCGAATTTCTATAAACATTGCTCCTTCAAAGAACATCCAGAACCAGGCCACAAAGAACATAACCTCGGACATGATGAACAAAACCATGCCATAGCGCATTCCCAGTTCAACAACCGGCGTATGATCGCCTTGTTTGCCTTCGCGGATCACATCGGCCCACCAGCCATACATGGTGATCAGAACGCCCACAAAGCCCAAAATCATTAAATAAGGTGAACCTTCCGGTATGCCGAAAAGCCCGGCCATATACGCAACCCCGCCAAATGTCAGCACAAATGCGGAAACAGCGCCTACAAGTGGCCAAGGACTCGGATTGACAATGTGATAGTCGTGCTCAACAGCATGATCTGACATGGGTACCCCCCCAATTTGCAAGCGCAAGCGCCTGTAACAATGTTTAGCCCGCCTTCGCAGGTTGCGGCAACATGCCGCTAATGCTCCATACTAACGGAGCGAATTGGTTTCTTCTCTGCCCTTATTGCTAAGAGCAGTAACAGTCTTGGGATTCTTCTTTTCGAAGAATGTGTAAGACAAGGTTAATGTGGTTACATCATTTAAGTGCCAGTCGTCTGCAATCGCAGGATCCACATAATACAAGACCGGCATGGATATGCTTTCACCAGGTTGCAGCAACTGCTCCGTGAAGCAAAAACACTCCAGTTTCACAAAATAACCAGCGGCCTTTAACGGTGTAATATTAAAAGTTGCGGTTCCGACCAGAGGCTTGTCAGAAATATTCTTGGCCTCATAATAAGCCATAACACTTTCGCCAATTTTGGTTTCCTGATCCAGTTGAACAGGACGAAATTCCCACTCCAGCTTCGGATCAACATTGGCATCAAAACGAACTGTCATTGAGCGGGCCAGAACCTCATCGGCAGCAACTTCAGATACTTTTGGCGTGCCACCAAATCCAGTAACCTGACAAAACAGCCTGTACAGGGGCACCGACGCATAAGCCAAGCCCAGCATGCCAAGCACAACCCCGCCCAACAGAAGCAAGGAACGCTGGTTTTTGTTGTCGGTTTTGTCCCTAAAGTACACCGTTTGCCGCCCCTTGAGCAATTTTGAAATAAGTGACCAGAAAGACCACAGCCACGAATGCAAACAATCCAATGCCGATCGCCGCCGAACGTCTCTTTTGGGATTTTTTCTGCTCCTCGGTTAGCAAGATACCATCATCCATCATGCAGCTCCTGATATCAGGTTAAAAGGTATTGCAAAATATAATCCGGCTCCATACTCAACCAATAATGCCGCAAACAGGCAAAACAGATAAACAATGGAAAACGCAAACAAATCACGGGCGGCGCGGTCGCCTTTCACCACTTCGTACAAGTGTTCTTTTGACTGAGTGCGCTCGGAACCGGCCAAAGAGAAAAACACCCGCCCGGCCAAAATCAAAAACAACGCACCGGCACCAATAGAGACAATCGCGTACAAAACACCGCCAAGGCCGGTTAACACAGGCAATACCCCAGCTATGCTGACCAATATGGAATAAACCATGATGTGCCGCCGGGTGGTTGCTGCACCTTTTACAACCGGCAACATGGGCACGCCTGCGGCGGCATAATCGCCGCGTTTATAGAGCGCCAGTGCCCAGAAATGCGGCGGGGTCCACAGCATAATAATTGCAAACAGCAAAAAGGAATTAATATCAATCCCGCCAGTGCTGACCGCCCAGCCAATCATCGGTGGAAATGCCCCTGCGGCGCCACCAATTACGATATTTTGCGGCGTGCGGCGCTTTAGGCCCATGGAATAAATCACTACATAAAAGAATATGGTGAAGGCTAAAAACCCGGCAGCAAAATAATTTGCAGCGGCACCCAGTAACAAGACCGCAACCACCGACAAAAACAAGCCAAAACCCAAAGCATCAGAAGCCAGCAGCCTTCCGGCCGGTATTGGTCTGCGCCGGGTACGACTCATTTTGGCGTCAATATCAGCGTCAAACCACATATTAAGCGCACCTGCAGCTCCAGCACCAAGAGCAATGGCGAAAACAGCAATGGCACCAAGTACCGGATGCACACTGCCCGGAGCCGCCATCATGCCAACCAGCGCCGTAAATACCACGAGCGACATCACCCGCGGCTTTAACAGGGCAAGATAATCTGCCGGTAAAGCCGCTGGCAATTTGAAGGTATCAGATGAACCAATGTCGCTCATAGCCGTTAGTTCCAGTTATCACTTCACACGGGGAAGTTTCTCAAATGTGTGAAATGGCGGTGGTGAGGACACAGTCCACTCCAGCGTATTGGCACCCTCTCCCCATGGGTTGGCCTCGGCCTTGCGCTTGCGAACAAATGCATCAACCAGCACCAGAACAAATAACAGTGCGCCAAATACAGTTAAGGCAGTCCCGGCAGAAGACACCATATTCCAGTAGGCATAGGCATCATTATAGTCTGGAATCCGGCGTGGCATCGCATTTAAGCCAAGGAAATGCTGCGGGAAGAAAGTTACATTCACACCCACAAATGTGACCCAGAAATGCGCTTTGCCAAGAAATTCATTATACTTATAGCCGGTCATTTTGCCAAACCAGTAATAAAATCCGGCAAAGATTCCAAACACAGCACCAAGACTTAAAGTATAGTGGAAGTGAGCGACCACATAATAGGTATCATGCACCGCAATATCCATACCGGCATTGGCCAGCAATACCCCGGTAACACCGCCCACGGTAAATAAGAAGATCAGCCCCAGGGCCCAAAGCATTGGCGTTTCAAAGGTAAGAGACCCACCCCACATGGTCGCCAGCCATGAGAATATTTTAATTCCCGTTGGCACCGCAATCACCATGGTGGCCGCAACAAAATAAGCCTTCATATCAACCGGCATACCCACTGTGTACATATGGTGCGCCCAAACGATAAACCCGACAAATCCGATTGCGATCATCGCATAGGCCATGCCCAGATAACCAAAGATCGGCTTACGCGAAAATGTCGAGACAACATGACTGATAATACCAAAGGCCGGCAAAATCATAATATACACTTCCGGATGACCAAAGAACCAGAACAAGTGCTGGAACATTACCGGATCACCACCGCCAGAGGGATCAAAGAATGTGGTTCCAAACTGACGATCAGTAAGCAACATGGTAATGGCACCCGCCAGAACCGGCAGGGACAATAACAACAAGAATGCAGTTACCAGTATCGACCACGCAAACAGCGGCATTTTATGCAAATTCATGCCAGGGGCACGCATATTCAAAATTGTGGTGATAAAATTAATAGCGCCCAAAATCGAACTGATACCAGCCAAATGCAATGAAAAAATTGCCAAATCCATACTCGGCCCCGGATGCCCGGCAGTAGAGGACAAAGGAGGATAAGCCGTCCAACCCCCGCCAAAACCGTTACTTCCTGAGGCCCCTGGTACAAACAATGACAGCACAATAAGAATTAGAGCAAAAAACCACAGCCAGAAGGATATATTGTTCATACGCGGGAACGCCATATCCGGTGCCCCGATCATTAAGGGAACAAACCAGTTGCCAAAACCGGCAATAATCACCGGCATAACAAAAAAGAACACCATTACCAGCCCGTGAGCGGTAATAAACACATTAAACAATTGCTCGGAGGCAAAAATATCAAGCCCCGGTTCGGCCAATTCCAGGCGCATGGCCCAGGACAACACCGCCCCGACCAGACCGCCTAAAAAGCCGCCAATCAGATAAAGCGTGCCAATATCCTTGTGGTTGGTTGAAAACAGCCAGCGGGCCACAAAACCCGGCTTATGATCGTGTACTTCCTCATGGGTCGCATCAGACATTCTATACCCCTTAAAATCAGTTGGCAGCAGCAAACTGGACACCGTCCAGTTTCTGGATTTGCGCATAATCGGCCTGGGTTTTTAGCAACCAGGCATCAAACTCAGCTTGTGGTAAGACCTTAACTTCAATCGGCATAAAACCGTGTCGAGCGCCGCAAAGCTCTGCGCACTGTCCATAATAAATGCCCGGCTCATCCACTTTGAACCAAATTTCGTTAAGCTTGCCCGGTATTGCATCAATTTTGACACCAAAGGCCGGAACGGTAAAGGCATGCAAAACATCGGCTGCGGTAACTACCACCCGAACCACCTTGCCTGCCGGAACCACCATCGGGTTATCCACGCCCAGCAATCTTGGCTTGCCCGCTGCAGCAGCAGCTTCATCATCGAGCATGATCGAGGAATATGTGACGGTTTTTTCCGGATCACCGGCAGGATCAGTATACTCATAATCCCAATACCATTGGTAGCCGGTAGCCTTGACCGTAATATCAGAAGGCGGGATCACGTCCTGCTTGTACATGAGCGGAAACGAGAAAAAGGCAATAAAGACCAAAATCAGAACCGGGATCAACGTCCAGGCTATTTCAAGCTTTACATTATGAGAAACCTTGCTGGGCACCGGATTGGCCTTGGCGTTGAACCTCAATACAATATAGGTCAGCAGCCCAAAAACCAGCAAGACCACACCGACCATGATCGGCATTAAAATCACATTATGAAAAAAATGGATTTGCTCTGCAACCTCAGTAGCGGCTGGCTGAAATCCAATGGCTTTATCCGTAGGCCCGTATTGCTCCAGCTGGGCCAGCGCCGGCCCAGCAAACAAACTGCCCGACGCAACTGCGCCTAAAATTGACCGAGTTCGCATGTTTTCCCCTCAATTTTCATTCTGCCCGGAGTAAAGCTCCGAACAACATTCATCGCAAGGGGCTACCGCTGACAAAATGTCGCAGAATCCAGCACCCCTGCCCACAAGTGCTTGTTGCAGTTTCCCCGGCAAAAAAGCAAGCAGATTTTACAAGGAAACCTGCTGTATATTGAAAAAAACCCAATTATGTGGTAGTTGATGGCATCAAGAGTTGCAGGAGCAATCACATATGAAATCCCAAACAACCCTTTTTATTGCTGGAGTTCTTGCCATAAGTGGACTTTCCTATTCTGGAACATCCTATGCCGGCACAGTGGTTATTGGCGAAAACCTTGGCGCAAGTTGCTATAGGGAAGCCAAAAGCGGTCGCAGTGGCAAAACATCTCTTGATATTTGTGATTCGGCCCTGCGCGATGAGATGCTAACAGCAACAGACATGGCTGCTACTTATGTTAATCGCGGCATTGTCCGCTCGGCCAGCGGTGATATTAGCGGTGCCATTAAGGATTATGATCGTGCTTTGAGCATAAACCCGCAACTGGCCGAAGCTTTTGCCAATCGTGGCACAGCCCTGATGCGTCAAACCAGATATGAGCAGGCACTTACAGAATTAAACCAGGCTTTATCCCTAAAACCAAAGGATCCCGGCAGTGTTTATTTCAACCGTGGCATTTTGTACGAGCATTTTGGCGATCTAAAGCAGGCCTATCTTGATTATACCAGAGCCTCGGAATTGCGCCCCGAATGGCGACAGCCAAAGCAGGAGCTTGAAAGATTTGCCGTTCACAAAAAAACAGTTGATTAAGGGCTTTGTAGCAAAAACTGATTGAGAACTTTTTTCATGCGGGCTAAGCCTGCGCCATGACAAAAATTCAAAATCCATTTTCCGATACTGATCTCTCACTTGAAATTGCCCAAAACGAGACCGAACAGGCCTTGTCCGGGGCTGATGATGGTGAGCTTTATATAGAGCAAAGCTGTTCAGAAAGCTTTGGTTTTGATGACGGACGCCTGAAAAATGCCTCCTATGATGCCAGCCGAGGCTTTGGCTTGCGTCGGGTTATCGGTGATAGCAGCGGATTTGCCCACTCCACAGAAATGACACCGGCCGCCTTGCGACGTGCGGCTCTGGCTGTGCGCGGAGCAGACCGGGGCCGCACCGGCAACTGGGCCGACAATCCCCCACGCACCAATCAGCGCCTGTACGGTGATTTTGACCCTACACTTTCTCCTGATTTTGCGACCAAATCAGCACTGCTCAAGGAAATAGATACATATTTACGCGAAAAGGACCCACGGGTGATTCAGGTTTCGGCCTCTTTGGCGGCAGAACAGTCAAATATCACTATTTTGCGCCCCTCAATGGATCCCATATTTGATTCGCGACCCCTTGTCCGCATTGGCATATCGGTGACGGTTGAACAAAATGGCCGCCGGGAAACTGGCTATATGGGTGCTGGCGGGCGTAGCTCCTATGACAAATGGATTGCCAGTTCCAGTTGGAAGTCGATGGCGGATGACGCTTTGCGTCAGGCTCTGATCAATCTGGAGGCTATTGATATTTCCGGCGGTGAAATGGATGTGGTTCTTGGCCCCGGATGGCCTGGAATTCTGTTTCATGAGGCCGTCGGCCACGGGCTGGAAGGAGATTTCAACCGCAAGGGCGAAAGCGCCTTTAGTGGAAAAACCGGCGAACGAGTAGCAGCAAAAGGCGTAACCCTAGTTGATGATGGCACGATTGCTGAACGCCGGGGCTCTTTGAGTGTCGATGATGAAGGCACCCCAACCCAGCGCACCGTATTGATCGAAGACGGAATACTAAAGGGCTATATGCAGGATCGACAAAACGCCCGCTTGATGGGTGTAGCCTCTACGGGTAATGGCCGCCGGGAAAGTTTCTCCTGCCCGCCAATGCCGCGCATGACCAACACGGTAATGCAGGCTGGTGATCTTGATCCAAAAGAAATTCTGGCATCATTAGAGAACGGTTTGTATGCGGTGAATTTCGGCGGCGGACAAGTAGATATAACTTCCGGCAAATTCGTATTCCAGTGCACTTTGGCCTATCTGGTCAAGAATGGTAAAATTGGCGCCCCGGTGAAAGGAGCCACCCTGATCGGTGACGGGCCAACGGCACTTACCAAAATTTCCATGATCGGTAATGATATGGCCCTTGACCCCGGAGTCGGAGTTTGCGGCAAAGCCGGACAAGGCGTACCGGTCGGGGTTGGTCAACCCACCTTGAAAATTGGCGGGCTTACGGTTGGCGGCGCTGGCTAAATCAACTATCAAACAGCCGCAGCAGGGTAGCCATCAAGGGTCATTGCCAAGGGTCACTCTTAGGGTCAGTGCAAATTTCGCTGCCCCTTGAGTGATATTTGCGCTACCTTGCAATCATACAAAAGAAGCACTTTTTGGTAATAAAATAACCCTGAAATGACCCTTAAAGATACTGGCTGACCCTTGAATTACGGGGATAAGTACAAGAGGTGCCCGCACTTGCCAGAATTGTTATAATGTAAGAGTTGGGACCAAAATCCCAAAGCAAATGCTCTTTGACAAGTAAATATTTTTCTCAAACCCAATAAGTATCAAGGGCTCTGTGCGCTCGCATCGCGCAAGCAATCCTGACGGTCAGGTGCATGGGTTTTGTTTGTCTTTGGCAGTTATCCTGTGGGGAAAACAAATACTCATTTTTCCCAAGATCAGAAAGGAGGCCAATCAAACACGCCCCAAATCATTTATTAACCCTCTGCCGGTTTGATGGAAAACCTTTTTTCAACCGGGGATGCGCGAATGACTGACCGTCTTGTTATACATAAAGGTGCCTTGTTTTTGGCTCTGACTTTACTTGGCGGCTGCGCATCAATTGGGGATCGGGTAAAAAGCATTGCTTCACTGCCTGCAATATCCACAGCACAGGAAAAACCAGTCACTGATACTGCACCGGCATTACAGCAGACCCCAAAGCAAGTTGCTGACAGTTATTATCAAGGCGGTGCAGCACAGCTTGCAGCACTTAAAGCCGTCAGGAACCAGCGCGGTCAGGCCAAAAACATAATCTTGATGGTTGGCGATGGCATGGGAGTGTCAACCGTTACCGCCGGACGGATTTATGCCGGGCAGGTTTTGGGTGTGGACGGCGAAAGTCATGTGCTGGAGATGGAAAAACTTCCCCATACCGCATTTGCCCGGCCCTATCCCAATGATTCGCAGGTTCCTGACTCCGCATCAACCATCACCGCCATATTAAGCGGCTCCAAAGCCAATCTACGCACTTTGGGCGTTGATCAGAGCGTTCCCTATGCCGATTGTAAGGCTTCAAAGGGACGGGAGATGCAAAGCCTGTTTGAACTGGCCGAGATGGCAGGAAAATCCACCGGCCTTGTCAGCACCGCCCGGGTTACTCATGCTACACCTGCCGGGGTTTACGGTCATGCGGCCAACCGGGGTTGGGAGCTTGATAGTGTTATGTCACCAGAGGACATTGCCGAGGGATGTGTTGATCTGGCCCGGCAATTACTGGAATGGCCCTATGGCGATGGTCTGGAGGTTGCCCTTGGCGGAGGCCGGGAAAACTTCCTGCCCAAGGAACAGGCCGACCCTGAATATGAGAACAAAACCGGCAAGCGCAGCGATGGCCGCAATCTGGCCAGACAATGGAGTTCCAAAGACGGTCACAGCTGGATCTGGAATATGGATCAGTTTGCAAAAACTGATTTCACGTCCCCGCAAAAAGTGCTGGGCCTGTTTGAGCCTTCGCACATGAACTATGATGCTGACCGGGCCAAGGATGGCGCTGGAGAGCCATCACTGGCCGAAATGACCAGAGCCGCCATTACCCGCCTGCAACAGAACAATGATGGTTATATACTGCTGGTGGAATCCGGGCGGATTGATATGGCCAGCCATGGCAATAACGCCGCCAGAATGGTGCAGGACATGGTGGCCTTTGACGAAGCGGTAAAAGTAGCAAGGGAAATGACCAGCTCCCATGAAACCCTTTTGATTGTAACTGCTGATCATAGTCATGGTCTTACCATTAACGGTTATCCAAAACGCAACCACCCTATCCTTGGCCTGACGGTTTCTCCTGATGGGAAGCCAATGAAAGGGGCTGATGGCAAGGCTTACACCACCTTGCTGTATTCCACCGGGCCCGGATCAAATTATGCACCGGCAGAACAATACAGAACTATTGTTCCAGGCACATACTCCCTTAGTTCCGAAGCAAGACCAGACGATGACTACAAGGTCAGCCGCCCTGATCCCGAAGCAGGCAATACTGAGGACTTGAATTATCAACAACAGGCTCTGGTGCCGCTGCGCTTTTCCATGCACACTGGCGAGGATGTGCCAGTATTTGCCGAAGGGCCGTCCGCATGGCTGGTACGCGGTGCCATAGAGCAACACACCCTGTTTCATATTATGGCCTATGCGGCGGGGCTGGCTGGCTATGCTGTGCCGGAATAGGGTAAAATGTCCTATTCACACTGCCAGTTTTGCAAACCCTGATTGGCAAGTTCATCAGCGCGCTCATTGCCATCATGGCCCGCATGCCCCTTGACCCAGTGCCAGACAATTTCATGACGACTGGCGGCAGCTTCCAGAGCTTCCCACAAATCACGGTTCTTTACAGGCTTCTTGCCAGCGGTTTTCCAGCCCCTTTTCTTCCAGCCGGGCAACCATTTGGTAATGCCATCGCGAACATAGGTGCTGTCAGTATGCAGATCGACCCTGCACGGACGCTTTAACTCATTCAGCGCACTGATTGCCGCCTGCAATTCCATACGGTTGTTAGTGGTATCATCCTCACCACCGCTGATCTCTTTCTCTATGTCACCAAACACAAGCAATGCACCCCAGCCGCCGGGGCCGGGATTCCCCCGACAGGCGCCATCTGTATATAAAACAACGTGATCCTTGCTCATGATTGCAGCACTTTTGGCAGTTTGAAAGAAATGTTCTCGGTGGCTGTGACCAGTGGCTCCAACGTCACCTCCATACGTTCACGCAAAGCCTGCAACAATTCCTGCACCAGACTTTCCGGAGCCGAGGCCCCTGCTGTAAGACCCAGCACCTTAACCCCGTCAAGCTCTGACCAATCCAGATCTGCTTTCGATTCAATCAAGCGGGCAGCTCCGGCACCTGATTTGCGGGCAACTTCCACCAGACGCATGGAATTAGAGGATGAAGAGGCACCAATTACCAGAACCAGATCACATTGGCTGGCCATGGCCTTTACGGCCTCTTGTCGATTGGTGGTGGCATAACAGATATCTTCCTTGCGCGGCCCGGCAATTGTCGGGAACCTTCTGGTCAAAACCGCCACAATCTCCCTGGTATCATCAACGGAAAGTGTAGTCTGGGTAACAAAAGCAAGGTTTTGCGGATCATCAACCTCTATGTTCTTTGCATCTTCACAGGTTTCAACCAGCATAACCGCCCCCTTGGGCAATTGCCCCATAGTGCCTATCACTTCCGGATGACCTGAGTGGCCAATCAGAATAATCTGCCGGTTATTGGCAAAATGCCGCTCGGCCTCCATATGAACCTTTGAGACCAGAGGGCATGTAGCATCCAGATAGGTCATTTGGCGGGCTTTTGCTGCGGCCGGTACTGATTTGGGCACACCATGGGCAGAGAATATTACCGGACGATCATCAGGGCATTCTGAGAGCTTTTGCACAAAAATGGCACCCAGGCTTCTTAAATGTTCAACCACATGACGATTGTGAACAATTTCATGGCGCACATAAACCGGAACCCCGAATTTCAAAATAGCCCGTTCGACAATCTGGATAGCCCGATCCACGCCGGCGCAAAATCCTCTGGGAGCTGCTAGAATAATCTTCACTGATCTGCCTTACTCAATATTACTGTCACTACAAAGCGCTCTTTCATATTGCCGCGCCTTGCGCAACAGGGTACAGGTGCACCATCTAACAGAGGTTCTTGTCAGGCGAAAGCCTTGAAAAACGTTGAAGAAGGTTGATTTGATCCCATGAAAATCCCGGTTGTATTGATGAGCGCTGCATTTCTATTGGTTTCAGGATGCAAAAGTGCCGAAAAACTTTCCAATGCCATCAGCCAGAACAAACCCAATGAAGGCCCCTGCCCTCAGGCTCTTGTGTTGTGGGATGCTGCCAGAAAAGTACAGATCGGCCAGCCGGAAGTATTTGCCAATGTAGGCTTTACTGGAGAAATCCTGGCTGTTCGCTCATTCTGCACCTATGTGGGGGATGACCCGATCCGCGCCGATCTTGAAATTGATTTTGCATTTGGTCGTGGGCCTGCAGCTTCCGGTTTAGACGCAGACTATCCATATTTTGTTGCAGTCACCCGCAAGGACAAAGCCGTAATCAAAAAAGAGATATTTCAGCAGAATATCAAATTCAAACCCGATAATAATATTGTATATAAAACTGAAAAATTTGCCCAGATTACCATTCCACGAAAACAGCGCGACACCAGTGGTGGCAATTTTGAAATAATTGTCGGGTTTGATCTGAACGAAAAGGAACTGGAATTTGCTCGTTCAGGCAAGCGATTCCGGGTTGATGCGGGCTCCAGATAGGTTTTGCAATGACTGGATCCATTATCAAACAGCTTTCTGCTGAGACAGGTGCTGTCTTTTCCGAACTTTTGCTACCCGCTGAATATGGGAAAGTCATAACCTCCACCCGCGATGGCGGCGCGCCATTTCAGTGCAATGGCTGCATGGCCGCAGCAAAACAGGCAGGACAGCCCCCACGGGTGCTGGCTGAAAAAATTCAGCAAAAACTGCAGAACAGCCCGCTATTTGCATCTGTAGAGGTGGCTGGCCCCGGCTTTCTTAATCTGACCCCTTCAGCAGAACTAATCCAGTCACAGGCCAACAGGCTGGCTGAAGACCCGCGAACCGGGGCGGCAGTTACCAATGACCCCAAAAAAATAGTAATTGATTTTGGCGGACCTAATGTGGCCAAGCCAATGCATGTGGGGCATTTGCGCTCTTCGGTAATTGGCGATTCTTTGCAACGTCTGTTACGTTTTTACGGCCACGAAGTGATCAGCGACATTCATCTTGGGGACTGGGGCCTGCAAATGGGGCAACTGATTACGGAGCTGGAGCTTGAGCAGCCTGATCTTTGCTATTTTGACCCGGACTTCACCGGCCCCTGGCCAACAGAGCCGCCAGTGACCATTCATGACCTGGCTCGTATGTATCCGGCAGCATCTGCAGCCTGCAAGGCTGATCTTGAGCGTATGGAAAAGGCTCGTTCGGCCACTGCCATGCTACAGGCTGGTCATCCCGGCTATCGCGCTTTGCTTGATCATTTCATTGCCGTATCCATTACCGCCTTGAAGAAAGATTTTAGTGCTTTGGGCGTGCATTTTGATCTGTGGAAAGGTGAGGCTGCGGTACATCCTCTGATCGGGCCCATGGTTGAAAAGTTCAAACAGGATGGCTTTGCCGAATCAAGTGATGGCGCACTTATAATCAAAGTCTCCGAGGAAACTGACAAGAAAGAACTGCCGCCCTTAATCCTGGTCTCCAGCGCCAAGGCTGCATTGTATGCAACCACTGATCTGGCCACCATATTGGATCGCCGGGACAATATCGCTCCTGATATCATATTATACGTGGTTGATCTGGGACAATCCTCACACTTTGAACAGGTCTTTAGAGCCGCTGCCAAAACCGGCATATTTCCAAAAGAGAGGCTCGAGCACATAAAATTTGGTACGGTAAATGGTACTGATGGCAAAAGGTTTCGCACCAGAAGCGGCGGCACCATGCGATTATCAGACTTGCTAGCACAGGCCAATGACGCAGCTCTTGCCCGAATGGCCGAAGCTGGAATTGCTGCAGACCTTTGTGAGGATGAACGCAAAGATATCGCGAGAATGGTTGGTTTGGCCGCCATAAAATTTGCTGATCTTAAAAATGTACGTACCACTAATTATGTATTTGATCTGGAACGCTTTACTTCGTTCGAAGGTAAAACCGGCCCATATCTTTTATATGCAGCAGTGCGGATGAAATCGATTTTGCGCAAGGCCAAAGACCAAGGCATTGTCAGCGGTAGAATTGACCCAAAAGAAACCACAGAAACCGAACTGGTTTTACTGCTTGATGATTTTGACCGCGCATTGGAAAGCGCTGTATCGCACAGAGCTCCACACATTTTATGTGAACATGTCTATGATCTGGCGCAGGGATTTTCCAGATTTTACAGTAATTGCCAGGTATTGGCGGCAAAGGATTCGCAAACAACAGCATCCCGCCTTCGACTGGTTGAAACCAGCTTGCAACAATTGGAAACCGGTTTGGAACTGCTTGGCATTGAAACTCCGGATCGCATGTAGATCAATGACCTCTCGGTATGGATCAGTATCCGGCTTGTCATCACTGACTGCCTTTGATAGAGAGAAAATGACTTGCCATGAATTTGCAAGTTCAATACTGCATATCTGTTTGCGGGAGAAACCAAAACTGGTACCGAAGGAGCAACCGCCCCGGAAACTCTCAGGTAAAGTGGACCGCAAACAGAAACTAAACGCTGGAAAGCGCCGGAACAGCGGCGCACCGAAGGAGTAAGCCGGACTTAGGTTCGTTGAATCTCTCAGGTTACAGGGACAGCGGGGGCATGGAAAAGCAGCAGATATCTGCTGCTTACATCTGTGCGAGTAGAACCCCGAGTAGAGCCCATGTCCAAAGAAACCACCGACGAAAAAAACAAAGAAAAGTCTGAAGCAGAACTGCTGACCACACCGCTGACTGACTTGATGCAAGAGCTCGGCGGCAAAATGGTGCCCTTTGCAGGTTATCTAATGCCTGTGCAATTTGCCATGGGAGTACGCCGCGAACAT
This sequence comes from Robiginitomaculum sp., assembly GCA_015485155.1. Classification (GTDB taxonomy): domain Bacteria; phylum Pseudomonadota; class Alphaproteobacteria; order Caulobacterales; family Maricaulaceae; genus Robiginitomaculum_B. The sequence continues at coordinate 23,945 of WFUF01000024.1, forward strand.
TTATGGACGCGCGAAAGCTGCGGCCTGTTTGATGTATCACATATGGGACAGGCAAGATTGCGTGCAAACAATCCGGCGCAGGCTTTGGAAAAAATCGTGCCCGGCAATATAAAGGGTTTAGACAGCCATCTGCAGCGCTACACACTGCTGTTGAATGAGGATGGCGGAATTATAGATGATCTGATGGTTTCGCGCCCTGATGATGACGGCTTGATGCTGGTGGTTAATGCTGCCTGTAAAGACAAGGACTATGCACGTATTGGCGAAGCTCTGCACAACATTGCCGAGTTGGAGACAATAGAGGATCGGGCCCTGATAGCGGTACAGGGGCCAAAAGCTGCTGAGGTTTTTGCTAAATTCATGCCTGCTGCCTGTGACATGGTGTTCATGCAATGCGGCCATTTTTCACTATTTGGCCATGATGTGATTGCATCGCGCTCTGGTTATACCGGAGAAGACGGATTTGAAATTTCACTTCCCGGCAGACACGCCGAAGAAATAGTACGCGAAATACTGTCTGATCAACGGATCAAGCCAATCGGCCTTGGCGCCCGCGACAGCTTGCGTCTTGAAGCGGGTTTATGTCTGTCCGGTCATGATTTTACCGAAGAACACACTCCCATAAGCGCCGGTCTGGCATGGGCAGTTCCAAAAACACGCCGCGAACGGGCCGACTTTCCAGGCGCAGAACGGATATTGTCCGAACTAAAGAGCCAGCCAACGAAAAAGCGCGTGGGCATTTGCCCCATTGGCAAGGCACCAGCCCGCGAGGGAACTGAGATTTTCGTCAATGGCAAAAGAATTGGAAAAATTACCTCAGGCGGGTTTGGGCCAAGTTTTGGCGGCCCTATTGCTATGGGCTATGTAAAAGCTGAATACAGCGCAATTGACACAGAACTGGATTTAATAATACGCGGCAAACCCTATCCGGCCAAAGTTGTGGCCATGCCGTTTGTTCCACAAAACTATTACAGGGGAAAAGGAGCCTGATATGGCTGATTTATATTTTACCGAAGAGCACGAATGGGTATCGGTTAACGGCGATACCGCTATTGTTGGCATTACCTCTTATGCCACAGAACAATTGGGAGATATTGTATTTGTTGAGCTTCCTGACATTGGCAAAACCGTCAAAGCTGGTGACGAGACGGCGGTAGTCGAATCTGTAAAATCAGCAAGTGAACTGTTTGCCCCCCTTAGCGGTGAAATTATTTCTGCCAATGAAGCTTTGGAAGATGCCCCGGAAACCGTCAATGAAGACCCTCAAGATCGGGGCTGGTTTTTTTCCATAAAAATCGCTGATAAATCTGAATTGGCCTCCCTGATGGACAAAGAAGCCTATGACAGCTTCGTGCAAGGATTATAACCATGCGGTACTTGCCATTGCTGGATGAAGATCGGGCCCACATGCTAAAGACCATTGGTGTGGACAGTGTGGATGATTTATTCACCGACATTCCAAAATGCGCACGGCTTGAAAATGGACTTGATAAGCTGCCCGAACATGCCAGCGAGCCCTGTGTAGAGCAGCATTTTTCTGAGCTGGCGGCAAAAAATATAAATGCCGGCTCGGTACCGTTCTTTTGTGGAGCCGGTGCTTATCGCCATCATATTCCAGCCAGCGTTGATCATCTTATTCAGCGCTCGGAATTTTTGACTGCCTATACACCCTATCAGCCTGAAATAGCTCAAGGAACCTTGCAGACCTTATTTGAGTTTCAAACGCAAGTAGCACAAATTACCGGCATGGGCATTGCCAATGCCTCCATGTATGACGGCTCCACCGCCTGTGCCGAAGCGGTATTGATGGCAGCTCGCATCACCCGGCGATCAAAATGTATACTAGCACCAAATTTGCACCCTCATTATGCACAAACCACCAGAACATTGACCCATACTCTGGGCATAGGCATTGAACAGGCTGCCACTGCCATTGGTGCCGACACTGATGTTATGCAACAGATTGATGATGAAACTGCCTGTATAGTGGTGCAATCCCCCAATGTGTTTGGCGAAGTGATTGATCTGCGGGCGCTGGCCGATGCTGCCCATGCCAAAGGAGCATTACTGATCGCAGTAAACACGGAGATTGTATCACTTGGCCTGCTAAAAAGTCCGGGGGAAATGGGGGCGGATATTGTCGCCGCCGAAGGTCAGTCTATCGGCAACTCACTTAATTTTGGCGGGCCTTATGTAGGCTTGCTTGCCTGCCGTGATGATAAAAAGTTCATCCGTCAGGCACCGGGGCGCTTTGCTGGGCAAACTCTGGACGCCGCAGGAAAACGCGGGTTTGTGCTAACCCTGTCAACGCGCGAGCAGCATATTCGCCGCGAAAAAGCCACCTCAAACATTTGTACAAATTCCGGACTTTGTACATTGGCCTTTACCATCCATATGGCATTGCTGGGTGATGTGGGCTTTCGCCATTTGGCCAAACTCAATCATCAAAAAGCCTGTGATTTGGCTGATCAGCTTTCCGCCATTGACAAGGTGGAATTGCTTACGCCCATGTTTTTTAATGAATTTACCTTGCGTCTGCCAAAAAGTGCCCATGAAGTAGTGGAAAACTTGGCTAAAAGGGGGATTTTAGCTGGCGTTCCGGCTTCAAGACTATTTGGTGAGGGCATAATGGATGATTTGCTGATCGTTGCTGCCACCGAAACAAATTCGGATATACAATTAAGCCAATTTGCCACAGCACTGGCGGAGGAACTGTCATGAGCATGAACGCCAAGGGACGACCAACAAAACCAGAAACAAGTAATATCTCCCCACAGTTTGGCAGTGCCTTATTACAAGAAGAGGGCCTGCTGCATGAAGTTGGCCATTGCGATAAAACCGGGGTGGATATGGAAAAACTCTCCGGAAGAAAAAGCCGCCTTGGGGATCTGGAGCGCTCTGAAGCAACCGGGCTGGTTGGCCTTAGCGAACCGGAAGCCTTGCGCCATTATGTGCGGTTGTCCGGACGCAACTATGCCATTGATCTGGGCCTGTATCCGCTGGGGTCATGTACAATGAAACATAACCCGCGCTTAAATGAAAAGCTGGCCCGCATTCCTGGATTTGCTGACATCCACCCCTTGCAGCCCACCTCCACCGTACAAGGGGCGCTGCAATTGATGGAAGAATTATCCCATTGGTTGCTGGAAATCACCGGCATGCAGACGGTGGCCCTTTCACCAAAGGCAGGCGCCCATGGTGAAATGTGCGGCATGCTCAGTATCCGGGAGGCCATTCTTGCCAGGGGCGAACTGGAACAGCGAAGACGGGTGCTGGTTCCGCAAAGCGCCCACGGCACTAATCCTGCTACGGCTGCGGCGTGCGGTTTTGAAATTGATGAAATTCCAGCCAATGCTGAAGGACGAGTTGATTGGGACGTGTTTTGCTCCAGACTCGGCCCCGATGTAGCGGCGATAATGCTTACCAATCCCAATACTTGCGGCCTGTTTGAGCCCGACATTCGTAAAATAGCCGATCTAATTCACGAACATGGCGGGTATTTTTACTGTGATGGGGCCAATTTGAACGCGATCATGGGTAAGTGCCGGGTAAATGACCTTGGCGTCGATGCCATGCACATCAATCTGCACAAAACCTTTTCCACCCCTCATGGCGGCGGTGGTCCCGGAGCCGGGCCAACGGTTTTGTCTTCCCGACTTGCAGACTTTGCGCCTGTTCCATTCGTCAAAACAGATAAGACCGGTAAATTACAACTGGTTGAGCAATTAAATGACGCGCCGGACTCTTTTGGTCGCATGTGCGCCTTCCATGGTCAAATGGGAATGTTTGTCCGGGCGCTGGCATATATGATGAGCCATGGCGGCGATGGCTTGCGCCAGGTATCAGAAGATGCAGTATTGAACGCTAATTACCTGCTCGCCCGTATTAAAAACCACCTTAGCCCGGCTTTTTCAGGCACCTGCATGCATGAGGCACTGTTTGATGATGAATTTCTAAAGGGTAGTGGCGTAACTACGCTGGATTTTGCCAAGGCATTGATTGATGAAGGCTATCATCCAATGACCATGTATTTTCCGCTGGTGGTTCATGGAGCCTTGCTGATAGAGCCTACGGAAACGGAATCCTTACAAAGCCTTGATGCCTTTGCCGATACCTTGTGCGAATTGGCAAATGCAGCCAAATCCGGCGATCAGGAACGCTTCACCCAGGCACCTGTAAAAGCACCATTACGCCGACTTGACGAAACCAGAGCTGCCCGGCACCCGGTATTGCGTTTCCAGGAAAACTTGCAAAACACATGAGTTTGCCTATGTTGAGCAATGCTGGGAGGTGTGGCTTTTAAGGAAAATAATGAAGCGCCCTAAAATAAAACTATCCCGTAAAAACAACCGTCGCCTGAAAGCGGCAGGTGGCATTGGCCTGATTGCTGTAGGAATCCCATTGATCCCCCTCCCCATTCCCATTGGCTGGGCGGTAACCCTGTCAGGGGTGGCCGTTTTGACTAACAACTCGAAAACCGCAAAGCGCAAAGTCGATCAATTCGTGGAAAAATACCCTACAGTTCCGCGAAAATTTCGCGCTGTACAGAAAGTTGCACAGGAAAAAGCAAAACAGATAAACCCCTTTGGCAGGAATAAACGCTAATCAGTACAGCCTGAAAGCAATAGCCTACATTGCGCGTGTTGTGACACATTGAGCTTGACGTTTACGTTAACTGTGATAAGTGGTGTGCCCATGGGGTATCAAGGCACTGAATCGCAGAAATACACGATAAGTGAGCTCGCCGCCGAATTTGGCGTAACCGCCCGTACTTTGCGATTTTATGAAGATAAGGGCCTGCTGCAGCCAATGCGCTCAGGACAAACCCGGGTGTATTCTGCCACTGATCGCGCCCGGCTTAGACTTATTCTACGGGGCAAACGGGTTGGATTCACCTTAGAAGAAATCCGCGAAATGATGGATTTGGAAACTCTGGAGTCCGATGGAACTATTCATTTAAGTATATCCTTACAACGGTTTAGGGACAGAATAAAAGACCTTAAACAACAGCAGTCCGACATTAAATTATCCATTGCCGAGCTCGAGGCAGGGTGCGCATGGATAGAGGCCAGACTGGCCGCACGCGAACCATCTGAAACAATAAAACGCAATGCCCGCGCCTTTGAGGCTTTGGCGCTGGCGCGATTGGAAACATAGAATCACTTAGGGGAGACCATTATGCCAACTTACACAGCACCAATTCGGGATATGAAGTTCTTGTTAAATGAAGTCCTTGATATCAGTCAGTACAGTGATTTACCAAAATTTGAAAATGCTCCGGAAGATCTGGTTGACGATATATTGGAGGCTGCTGCTAAATTTGCCTCCGGCGTCTTGCAACCCCTTAATATGGTTGGTGATATTGAAGGCTGTACCCGTCATGATGACGGCTCGGTCAGCACTCCCTCTGGCTTTAAGGATGCATTTGATCAATTTGTTGAAAATGGCTGGCCGTTACTGGGTGCAGAACAAGAATATGGCGGTATGGATCTGCCACAGGTTTTAGGCATTGCCGTGTCGGAAATGATGAGCACTGCCAATATGTCCTTTGCCATGTATCCTGGTCTTACCCGTGGTGCGGTCGAGGCGATAACCGCTGGCGGCACTGATGAGCAAAAGGCCAAATACTTGCCAAAAATGTCATCATGTGAGTGGGGCGGCACTATGAATTTAACCGAGCCCCACTGTGGTACTGATCTGGGCCTGTTAAAAACCAAGGCAATTCCACAAGATGATGGCTCGTACAAAATTACCGGTGAAAAAATCTTTATTTCCTCTGGCGAACATGACCTTACGGAAAACATTATTCATATGGTTCTGGCCCGCATTGAAGGCGCCCCTGCTGGCACCAAAGGCATATCCTTGTTCATTGTGCCAAAGGTTATGGTAAATGATGACGGCTCATTGGGTGAGCGCAATTCAATGATTTGCAGCTCTATCGAGCATAAAATGGGAATTCACGGAAACTCCACCTGCACACTTAATTTTGATGGCGCTACCGGGTATTTGATTGGCGAAGAGAACAAAGGCTTGCGTCTGATGTTCGTGATGATGAATGCCGCACGCCTTGGCACTGGCATGCAGGGGCTGTGTCAGGCGGAGGCTGCTTATCAAAACGCACTGGAATATGCCAAAGAGCGCTTGCAGGGACGATCCCTAACCGGCCCGAAAAACCCTGATGGAGTGGCCGACCCGATCATTGTTCATCCGGATGTGCGCCGAATGTTATTGGAGCAAAAAGCCTTTGCCGAAGGCGCGCGGGCATTTTTATACTGGCTGTCTTTGCACAACACGCTGGAGGACGTTGCCACCGACGAAGCGGTAAAGGAAAAGGCCGGTGACTATATGGCATTACTAACCCCGGTAGCCAAAGCCTATGTCACTGATGGCGGATATAAATCGGCCACCAATGCCCAGCAGATTTTTGGCGGCCACGGCTATATTGAAGAAACCGGCGCTTCGCAATTTGTTCGCGATGCCCGAATTGCCATGATCTATGAAGGCGCAAATGGTGTACAGGCTTTAGATCTGGTTGGGCGCAAGCTGGCCTTGCATGGCGGGCGGCCATTGTTCTCCCTTATTGCAGAGCTTGATGCTTTTATTGCTGAGCATGCGCAAAACAAAGAGCTTGCAGCGTTTCTTAATGGCCTAAAGGAGGCCAAAGAGAATTTAAGTGAAGCTACCACATGGCTGATGGAAAATGGTCTTAGTAATTTTGACAATGCTGGTGCCGGTTCTCATGATTTTCTGCAATTATTAGGGTTAACCTCAATGGCTTATATGTGGGCAAAAATGGCCAAGGCGGCTTTGGAAAAAGCTGATAGTGATGATCCGTTTTATGCCAACAAATTACATACTGGCAGGTTCTTTTTAGCCCGCATTCTACCCGACGCCAGTGCACATCTGGCAAAAATTAAGTCCGGTGCCGAGCCGCTAATGGCCATGAGTGAGGATGGATTTTAGTCATGGAACAAGCTCTTGATTTCAAAAACCCCGATTGGTTTGCCGAAGAAGACATAAATATATTTCGCGAGGCGGCATTTGAGTTTTATTCCCGCGAATGTGCGCCCCATTCTGAACGGTGGCGTGAACAGGGAATTGTTGATCGTGAAACCTGGAATATAGCCGGTAAAATGGGCATGTTATGCACATCTATTCCAGAAGAATACGGCGGCGGCGGCGGTGATTATCGCCATGAAATGATCATCATGGAAGAAATGACCCGCGCAAAAGTTGATGGTTTTGGCATTTCGCTTCATAACGCAATTGTTGCCCCTTACATCCTGCATTACGGTACTGAGGAGCAAAAGCGCAACTGGCTGCCACGGCTCGCCACTGGTGAATTGGTCGGCGCAATTGCCATGACTGAGCCAGGTACCGGTTCCGATTTGCAAGGGGTAAAAACCAGAGCTGATAAATCCGGCAATGGCTATGTATTAAATGGCTCTAAAACTTTCATCACCAATGGCGGTACTGCGAACCTTATCATTGTGGTGGCTAAAACCGGCGAAACAGAAGGCGCCAAAGGTATTTCCTTAATGGTGGTGGAAACCGATGGCGCAAAAGGCTTTAGACGCGGGCGCAATCTGGACAAAATTGGTGGTCATGCTCAGGATACCTCCGAGCTGTTCTTTGAAGATGTGCAGCTTCCAGCGACAAGCCTGCTTGGCACCGAGGAGGGTCAGGGCTTCATCCAATTGATGCAACAATTACCACAAGAACGCCTGAACATTGCTGTGCAGGGCGTAGCCGCCATGGAATATGCCCTTAGGGAAACAATATCTTATGTCAAAGAGCGTCATGCCTTTGGCAAGCCGTTGATTGCCTTTCAAAACACCCAGTTCAAACTGGCCGAGTGTAAAACCAAGGCCACGATCGCCAAGGTCTTCACCTATGATTGCGCCGCAAAATTACTAAAGGGCGAATTGGACGCAGCTACCGCAAGCATGGCTAAATATTGGGTATCAGATACAGAAAATCAGGTCATTGACGAGTGCCTGCAATTATTTGGTGGCTATGGCTATATGAATGAATATCCTATTGCCCGCATGTGGGCCGATGCACGGGTACAGCGCATTTACGGTGGCACCAATGAGATCATGAAACTGCTCATCGCAAGGACATTGTGATGCTGAAAACTCTACTGTTTATTTTGATTATTTTAGGTGCAAGTGTTAGTACCAAATTCGCAGCAAGCGCCCAAATCAGCCCTAATGAAGGCAAGGTGAATGTTTTGCTTGATATAATACTTACCAATAAAATGAGCTTAGCGGAAGATTGTTCCGATTTAAAGAAAAAGGTGAGCTCTTCAGGGGGCGAGTTTCAGGTCGGTGATATGAGCTGTAAAACAGATGGCATAAAAGTGTATTTAGGATCGGCAGAAATAGAATACAAACTAATAAACTGCCAAAAAAATGGCGTAGATATAGCAGATAGAGCGTATGTGTTTGGTGCTGTTTCCGAGAGTGAATTTCGACTTATTGACGAAGCTGAAAAGGCGCAACCGCTATACCAGTGTTAAAATTAAACAAAATAATTTCCTAAGGAGTTAACATAATGGAAGCCTATATTTTTGATGCCATTCGCACACCACGCGGCAAGAAGAAAAACGGTAGTTTAAACGAAATAACTGCTTTGTCCTTATTACAACAACAACTCGAAGCGGTTCGTGATCGTAATGATCTGGACACTTCGCTGGTTGATGATGTGGTCATTGGCTGTGTTACTCCGGTGGGTGAAGAGGGCGCAAATATTGCCCGAACTGCGGTGATCACTGCTGATTATGCCGAAACTACTGCCGGTTATCAGATAAACCGGTTTTGTGCCTCTGGCCTGGAAGCAGTAAATGTTGCAGCGGCCAAGGTAATGTGCGGCGAAGCCGACATGGCCATTGGCGGCGGAGTGGAGGCCATGAGCCGGGTGGCTATGGGATCAGACGGCGGGGCCATGGGTGTTGATCCGGTAATTGCCTTTGACCACATGATTGTACCGCAAGGAATTGGTGCTGATCTGATTGCCACCCTTTGGGGGTTCTCACGGGATGATGTTGATGCCTATGCGGTGGAAAGCCAGCGTCGTTCGGCGCAAAGCTGGGAAGAGGGGCGGTTTGACAAGGCCGTGGTTGCAGTAAAGGATCAGCTTGGTCTGCCAATACTTGATCATGACGAACACATGCGCCCCGGCACTGATATGCAAAGCCTTGGCGGATTAAATTCAGCGTTTAAGGGACTGTCAGATTTTGTTGGGCTGGAGAATGTGGCTTTACAAAAATACCCGGAGATTGAAAAAATCAATTTTGTTCATACCGGCGGCAATTCCTCAGGGATTGTTGACGGCGCCTCAGTCGTTCTGATCGGTTCCAAAGAAGCAGGCATTCGCGCAGGATTAAAGCCTCGTGCCCGGATCAAGGCCATGGCCAGTATTGGATCAGAGCCGACCATAATGCTAACCGGCCCGATGGCGGTGACTGAAAAAGTATTGAAAAAAGCCGGCATGAATTTGGCCGACATTGATCTGTTCGAGCTAAATGAGGCTTTTGCATCAGTGGTTTTGCGCTACATGCAGGCGCTTGATCTTGATCACAGCAAAGTCAATGTGTGCGGCGGAGCAATTGCCATGGGACACCCGTTGGGCGCAACTGGCGCGATGATTTTGGGCACGGTTCTGGACGAAATGGAGCGCACTGGAAAATCCACGGCCTTGGCCACACTGTGTGTTGGCGGTGGCATGGGAACCGCAACAATTATCGAGGCGGTATAAGAATGAGTGATGACAAGGAAAACACCGAAAAACAAACCGCCATGGCTGCAGGACTGCCTATTGGCATTGGGGCAGGAACTGCCATCGGTGCCGGTGTTGGCGCAGCTATAGGCAATATTGCCATTGGCATTGCCATTGGAATTGCAATTGGCGTGGCCATAGGCTTCAGCCTTGGTGCCACAATAAAACCATCAGAAGATAAACACTCTTCCGAAAAGGATAAATAAGGTGAACAGCCCTGACCTTGTATTATTTCCCCCTCCGCTGACTTCGCCGCCACCTCCCCCGCCAGCAGGGGAAAACCATAGGCAGAACCAAATTCTAATCCACAAGCAGGAACAATAAAATGAAACACTTTAAACTTGAAATTGATGCGGACGGCATTGCGCTTATTACTTTTGACAGCCCTAATGTGACGATGAACCTGTTATCCAGTGAAGCTCTGGAGGAAATTGGCGAATGGACTGATGAGGTCGCCAGTAATGACAAGATCAAAGGTGTGGTGGTCACCGGCAAGCCCAATGCCTTTTGTGCAGGTGCTGATTTGTCTGGTCTTGGTTCGGTGTTTGGTGAAGCGCAAAAACTTCCCCGTGATGAACGTGCTGCCATGTTATACCAGAACCTGTTCCGGATTAACGAAATTTTTCGTAAACTTGAGACTTGCGGCAAACCGGTAGCAGCGGCGATTAACGGTCTGGCCCTTGGCGGTGGGTTTGAAATAACTCTGGCCTGTCATTACCGTATAGCATCCAATGATAACCCAAAGATCAAACTTGGTCTGCCCGAAGCCATGGTTGGCGTATTGCCCGGCGGGGGGGGCACTCAAAGAATGCCGCGCCTGATCGGGGCGATGAACGCTTTTGATCTGATGCTGCAGGGTAAAATGATCAAGGTGGAACAGGCCCATGCACTTGGGCTGTTGCATGATACCTGCCCAACATCCGATTTGATAGAAAAGGCAAAAGCATGGGTAAAGGCTAATCCAGATGTCAAACAGCCCTGGGATATGGACAAGTTCAAGATTCCCGGCGGTGGCCCTTATCATCCAGCCGGCTACCAGACTTTTGCTGCTGCAAATCCGATGTTGCGTAAGAACACCAATGGCAATTATCCATCGCAGCGCTATATTCTGGCTGCTGTTTATGAGGGGCTGCAAGTGGATATTGACGCCGGGCTTCGCATTGAATGCCGGTATTTCACCAAATTGATGATGCGCCCCGAAAGTCGCAATATGATCCGCTCCATATTTTTATCCAAACAGGCACTGGATAAGGCTGATGCCCGTCCATCAGGCCAGCAAAAGGGGCAGATCAACAAGATAGCCGTCATCGGTGCCGGGTTTATGGGCGCTGGAGTTGCTTATGTTTCTGCCATGTCTGGTATAGATGTTTATTTGATTGATGTGGATCAGAACGGAGCCGACAAGGGCAAGGAATTTGCGCAAAAAGAATTAGAAAAAAGAGTTTCTCGCAACAAGATGAGCCAGGAAAAGGCTGATGGCATTTTGAGCCGCATTACGCCAACCACGGATTATTCGGTAATGAGCGATGTGGAACTGGTGGTTGAAGCGGTATTTGAAAACCGTGAGCTAAAAGCCAAAATCACTAAAATGGCCGAAGAGCATTTACCAAAGACGGCTGTGTTTGGCTCCAATACGTCAACTTTGCCAATATCCGGTCTGGCCGAAGCAAGTTCGCGCCCTGAAAACTTTATTGGTATTCATTTCTTCTCGCCTGTTCACAAGATGATGCTGGTTGAATTGATTGTTGGTGATAAAACTTCTGATTATGCCATCAGCCGCGCTCTGGATTTTGTTACCCGGATCAGAAAAACTCCGATTGTGGTTTCAGACACCAGAGGCTTTTATGCCAATCGTTGTGTGATGCGCTATATAGAACAGGGCATGAGCCTGTTGTCCGAGGGGGTAAAACCTGCCCTGATCGAAAATGCCTCCCGCATGGCCGGAATGCCAGTGGGGCCGCTATCACTACAAGACGAGGTGGCTATTGATCTGGCCTATAAAATCTTAAAACAAACCGAAGAAGACCTTGGCCCCGAAGCCATCAAAGGCCCAACGGCGCCGATCATTCGCTCCATGATCGAGAACCATGATCGAAAGGGTCGCAAGAACTCCAAAGGTTTTTACGATTATGATGGCCGAGAAAAAAGCCTGTGGCCGGGCCTGTCGGAATTTGCTCCGGCTTCTGGCCTGCAAGACCCACAACCAAGTCCTGCTTATATCAAGGACCGGATTTTGGTAGCAATGGCATTAGAAGCAGCACGATGTATGGAAGAGGGGATTGTTACCGACCCCAGAGAGGCCGATGTTGGCTCGATACTTGGCTGGGGCTTTGCTCCTTATACCGGCGGGGTATTATCTTATATCGACACCATGGGTGCCGCAGATTTTGTAAAACGTGCTGATGAACTTGCCGCCACATCCGGTGATGCTTACCTTGTTCCGGATCTGCTTCGTGAGATGGCCAAAAATAACGAGACGTTTTACGGACGTTTTGGTAAAGCAGAAGCTGCGTAAGCAATATGCCATATCAGTTAATAGCCGCGCCCCTGTCACTTTATTCTGGCAAGGTTCGTGGCTATTTGCGCTGGAAGAATGTTGCTTTTACCGAAATTCTATCAACGGCAGAGGTCTATAAAAACACCATTTTACCACGGGTTGGCTGGCCGGTAGTACCGGTACTTATCACGCCGGACGATACTATTGTTCAAGACAGCTCTGATATTATTGATTATCTGGAAAAGTGCGAGCCAGGGCCATCTGTTTATCCAAAAACCCCGGTGCAAAAACTAGTTGCGTTAGTTATGGAATTGTTCGGTGATGAATGGCTGCTTATCTCGGCAATGCACTATCGCTGGACTTATAATGAAGACTTTGCCTATCAGCAGTTTGGCAATGCTTCTGCGCCTGGTCTGCCCAAAGAACAACGCTTTGAACTGGGTAAAAAGCTGGCCAGCCGTTTTAAGGGAAGCCTGCCGTTTTTAGGCATAACTCCAAAAACTGCACCAGCAATTGAAAAAACCTACAAAACCTTTTTAAGAGCCTTTGATAAGCATTTGGCAAATCATGATTTCTTGTTGGGTTCACGGCCAAGCATTGGCGATTATGGGCTTTTAGGCCCGCTTTATGCGCATAATTACCGTGATCCAGCTTCTGGTGAAATGATGGAGAGCATAGCGCCAAGAGTAGCCGATTGGTGCCGCCGTACCCATGCGCCGCAAGAAGCACTGTCTGGTGAGTTTCTACCCGATGATGAAATTCCTGAAACTTTATTGCCGATTTTGCAGATGTTTGCCGGTGAGCAAATTCCTATTTTACTTGACACTTTGGCAGATTTGCAAAAATGGGCTAAGGACAACCCCGATACAAAAGAATTACCGCGCATTATCGGCTTTCATAAATACCGCATTGATGATGCCGAAGAAGATCGTGCGGTTTTGCCGTTCTCACTTTGGATGTTGCAGCGGGTACTGGATCATCTAAAAAGTCTGTCTGGCAATGAACAGCAGCAAGCTGAAGACTTCTTAACAAGAATTGGCGCACAGGAGCTTTTGCAAATGCAGGTTATTCCTCATTTGAAACGCGAAAATTTCAAACTTGTACGGGAATAATACTACAAAAAGCAAAGGCCGCCCTTAACTAAGAGCGGCCTTCAAAAAAATTTTGGGAGATATCCCTTTAAGTTCTATTCCATTGCTGAGGCAACAGCGTCAAACTTGGTTGATGCGTTAGTGCCAAGGGCAGTAACGGCTGAAATGATCACAACTGCGATCAAAGCAGCAATCAAGCCATATTCAATAGCAGTTGCACCAGACTCGTCGTTCATAAAACGTGTAGCAAACTTTTTCATTTTTTTTCTCCGTTTTTGCTAGCGATGGTTCGCCAAGGCTTCAAGGCCCTGCTTGCACCGAACCTGTGAACAAACTATGCCAAGCCCTTTAAAAAGCCGTGTAGAAGCATGGTAAATTTTTTCTTAGGCCTATTGCACTAAATCTTTAGGGCTCATTTACGTTTGGCAAAGTATTTTATCAGGAGAAAACCCATACTCTCTTTGGATTTGGCTTGTCAGATGAAAAACCGTCTTTTCATATTTTCCATTTTACTGTCTCTCTTTGCGGCCCCGGCCGTAAGCGAGCCGTTTCAAGTTGCCGTAGATCACGCAAAAGTATTACGCCTGTCCCGTCCTGCTGTTTCAGTAATTGTCGGTAATTCTGCGATAGCTGATGCTGCTGTTCATGATGGCCAGATGCTGTTCATCACCGGAAAGACATTTGGCTCCACTAATTTTATAGCCATCGACAAGGACGGAAAAACCATCATAAACCGCAGCCTGCAAGTATTACCCGCTGATAATCGCTTAACCCTGTTACGTGGCGGCTATCAGCGCACCTATTTATGCGGTGATGGCTGTGAGCCAGTTCCTGGCATTGGCGATGATGCGGAAACATTTGATCGCATTATGGCGCAGCAAAAAGAAAAGTCCGATGAGGGAAATGCGGCCGCCGAAAACGAATAGGCCGCAACTTCAGTAATTTTCCCGATGGTTTCATTTTCAGTTAACCATTATCTTTATCGCTGATTTAAATAATTTCTGCCCATAATTGCGCAACCACAACATCTAAATGGATCGCAAGGGGTGCGCCAAATATGGCCAGTCAGTTTGCCAGAATACGAACCAAAAACTTGCTAAAGAGGTTCTGCAAAGCCAAGCAAGGAGCAACGGCTGTTGAATTCGCCCTCATCGCAGCACCATTCTTCTTTTTGCTGTTTGCCATGCTGGAAATTGCAGTGGTGTTCTTTGTTACTGTTTCCATGGAACATGCCACCATGGAGGTTGCCAGAACTATCCGTACCGGGGAATCGCAAAAGGCCGGGCAATCATCTGCCGAGTTCCTTGATAATATTTGTAATGAAATGACCTCATTGGTGCCGTGCAACGGTAAAGTCTACATTGACGTGCGCACATTTGAAGACTTTGACAATATAAATATGAACAGTCCTATCAATGATGGTGAGTTGAATAACGGTGCCTTTTTATATGACTCTGGAGAAGCCGGAGACATTGTGGTGGTGCGTGTTTTTTATATCTGGGAATTATACACACCGATGATTTCAACAATTTTTGCCAATTTAAGCGACAAGCGCAGATTATTGGCTGCCAGTACTGCATTTCGCAATGAACCTTTTGGTGAAATAGGATGATGCAAAATCTCGCCGAAAGACTTCGCAATGCCTTGTCCTTGTTCACACGCGAGGAGCGGGGCGTTTCTGCTGTGGAATTTGCGCTTATTGCACCGGCAATGGTGGCCATTGTGCTTGGAACTGTTGAGGTAAACCTATTGCTTACTGCCGATCGTAAAGTAACCCAGGTCGCCAGCACAATCGCAGATCTGGTGGCACAGGACGATGTGATAACCGCAGATGAAATGAGCGATATTTTTACAGCCGCCTCAACAATTCTAACCCCCTATAGCACGCAGCCCTTAAAAATGCGCGTAACCAGCGTCGTTATGGATGGAGGGGGAAATGTCAAAGTTGCGTGGTCACAAGGCAGTGGAATGAGTCCGCGCTCACCGGGATCTTCGGTTTCAACTCCTGCCGGCATATTACAGGCAAACACCAGTATTATTATGGCTGAAGTCACCTATGATTACACCAGTTTGATTGACAGCTATGTCACTACCAATTTGCAATTAGATGATACGTTTTACTTACGACCAAGACGTAGTCAGGAAGTAGCAGGGCCCTAAACCTCACTGGCTGCCAGCTTGCAGATTGTTGGATGTTCTTTCACAAACTCAAAAACCTGCCCCTGCCCTAGATCAATACGGATAACAGGGCGAACCCCGATTAGCGCATTACAGATGAAAACCGCATCTGCCTTTGCGATTGATCTTGGCCAATAGCTGCCTGTTGCCACCTGCAAGCCCAGTTTTGGCGCCAATTCCAATAATCTGGCACGAGTGGTTCCCGGCAAAATGCCACATGCTGCCGATGGCGTAAATAATCTCTCCCCATAGAGCCAAAACAAATTACCAGTACCAGCACAACAAAGCCTTGCCCGATGATCCAGAAGCAGACTCTCATTTCCCTTTGCACCACCAACCAAAAGCTTTCGCGACATGACCATATCAAGATGACTTATGGTTTTGTGTAACGATACTGGATTGGCTGCATTGCGTCGTATTTGTGACAATGCCAAAGTAACCAGCCTGGCATGTGTATCTGCTTTCTCAAATATCCTGATCAACCAATTGCATGCAGAGTCTTTTGGTATATCAAGACCGCGAGGCCCCTGCCCGCGGCTAAGCAGTATACGGACTGATCCATTTCTGATTTTGGTCTTGTCACTTAACTGCCTGATTGCATCCAGAGCAATATTTCCAGAGCCAATATCACCAAAACCCAGTGTTTTGGCTGAATTCCGCAGGCGTTGCCAATGATCGGCAAAATGACGTGGCTGCCCTGTTGTAAGCCGCACGGTTTCAAACAGGCCGTCGCCCAGGCCAAGCCCCCTGTCAGCAATTGGCCAGTGAGCTTCTGCAGCAGGAACAAGCTGTCCGTTTAGCCAGAGCATATCTGCTTTTCCTGTCATATGTCGCCACCTGCCAATTTGGTGAAAATACTGGCCTTGTCAGACATTTCCTGGGCTTCTGCCTGTGGCACTGAGTCAGCAACTATCCCGCCTCCGGCCCGAAAATCCACTGCCCAGCCTCCTTGTTTTTTGTGCATCTGCAAGGTGCGGATCAATACGTTAAAATCCATAGCCCCATGTTTTGAAATAAATCCCAACGCACCACAATAGGCGCCTCTTGCCACCTGTTCCAACTCATTGATTATCTGCATGGCACGTATTTTAGGCGCACCGGTAATTGAACCGGGAGGAAAACTGGCAGCCAACAGATCAACCGCATTGGCGTTTTCCTGCAATTGCCCGCGTATTGTCGAAACCAGATGATGAACATTGGAAAATGATTGGATGGCAAACAGTTCTGAAACTTTTACCGAGCCGGGCTTGCAGACCCGTGACAGGTCATTGCGCATTAAATCCACAATCATCAGATTCTCAGCTCGATCCTTAGCGCTATGCTGTAACTCCTTGCGCTGTATCATATCCTGCTGGCGGTTTGCGCCGCGCGCTCTGGTGCCCTTGATCGGCCGGGTTTCCACCTGTCCCTTGGGGGTTAGTTTTAAGAATCTCTCTGGCGAATTGGATAAAACCATTCGGCTTTCATCTAATCGAAAACTGGCACAAAACGGAGCCTGGCTCAGGCTGATAATTTCCTGAAACAGGTGATATGGGTGAATTTCATCGCTCATCATAGCCGTAAATTTTCGGCTGATATTTGCCTGAAATATATCACCATTCTTAATGTAATTAATAACCTTCAAAACTTTAGCTGCAATATGCTCATCAGTTTCATCAGCACAAAAACCAAATAAAACATCTCTGGGGCCTGGCTCGTGTGCTTCTGTATCAGGCGCCCCCAGCTTGTGTGAAAACCGAGTGGCTTTTTCCATATCCGGCCCGATGACCCAGGCCTGTTGTTTTTTATGATCAAACACAGCGCAACAAGAATATGAACCAAAGGCCAGGTCCGGCCAGATACTATCAGCATTGCTATTTATGTTTTGCAATCGCAGGCCAAAATCATAGCTAAGCATGCCGGCCAGCCCGCCGCAAAATGGCAGATCATCATGAACCGTGTCGACTTTAGCCGGTAATTCTAGTTTTTCTAAAGCATCAGGCCCATTGGCAATGATAACCTGTTCCGGATCAGCGCATAATACTGACCAGCGAGCCAATGGGTGTTCTCCGGAAGAGAAGAATCCCAAAGACCACGGCTGTTCGGCAATCGGTGCAAAGGCGCGTACCGGATCACGCCATGGTATTTCCAAACGGCATATGTCACGGGCAATGACCACTTAATCAGTCCAGCAGGCTGGTTTTCAGCCGAACCAGGTCTTTTGGAAGTAACCCAAGTTGTTCAAGCGCATATTTACGCGGATCACCAATAACCTTATAGGCTTCGGTCAAAAAACCCACCTCCACCCCCAGCATCGGAAATAGAACCGGTGGATCTATTTCCTGTTTGAACTGTTCAGATATGCGTTTGGCAATCTCAGGCAATAGTTCGTCAATATCTACGGCCTTGTTGGTCAGCATATAATCCTGAAAAATGAGATCCTTTGGCACCTCCAATATTCCCAGAATCAATGCTGCCAGAATTCCGGTTCTATCCTTGCCCGCCGCACAATGGATAAGAACGGTTTTGCCTTCGGATAAAGACAACAAAGCCTTTCGGAATAATTTTTGGTGATAATCCTCAGTTGGAATTCGCCGATATGCACCATGCATATACAGCCGAACACTGTCCTGTGTAAGGTTCCCACCGCGCAGGAATTTCACATGTGGTGGCTCTTCCATATCACCGCCATCAGATTCAATTACCTCAATACCCAGATCATCAGGAAGTATATTGGGCTGATTTTTGCGCTCCAGCGGACGACGCAGGTCAACCAGCACCTCTATGGAGTTTTGCCTTAAATAATCGTGTGCTGCTTTTGAGGCCGAGGCCCAATGACCTGAGCGATAAAGACGGCCACGGGCAATGCGGTTTCCATTTGCTGTTCGCCAACCACCAAAGTCCCGAAAATTACGGACTTCTGTTGATTGAATGATTCTCCCATCACTCATCGAAATGGCGGTTCCTCAAAAGCGCGCAGCTTTCTGCTGTGCAGGCCCATAGCTACATCGTTCTTCAGAATATTGACAGCTTCAAAACCGATTAGCATATGTTCACGTATTGACTGCTGATAAAACAGATTGGCAGCACCGGGAAGCTTGATTTCTCCGTGCAGCGGCTTGTCAGACACACATAGCAATGTGCCATAAGGCACCCGGAATCGAAACCCGTTGGCCGCAATGGTCGCACTTTCCAGATCAACAGCGATTGCCCGGGAGCGGTTTATCATTCTTGCTTCTTGAGTATAACGCAACTCCCAATTCCGGTCGTCTTTTGAAACCACAGTTCCGGTTCGCAGTCTGGACTTTACCGCATCCATGCCCTTGCCGGAAACTCTGGCTGTGGCTTCAGCCAGAGCCACCTGAATTTCAGCTAGTGCCGGGATTGGGATATCCAAAGGCAGAACATCATCCAGAACATGATCATTTCGGTGATAAGCATGGGCCAGGACATAATCACCCAGCTTTTGCGACTGCCGCAAACCACCACAATGACCAATCATCAACCAGCATTGCGGACGCAACACCGCAAGATGTTCGGTAATGGTTTTGGCATTTGTCGGGCCGACACCAATATTGACCAATGTAATGCCGGCACCATCTTTTGCCCGCAAGTGATAAGCCGGCATTTGATATTTCCGCCATGGCGCATCAGCAATTTTTTGTTCAGGGTTTTTGGTGTTTCTGTCCACAGTGACAAACCCGGATACCGATAGCTCTGTATATTTATCGGATTCACGTAATTGCTGCAAACTCCAGCGTACGAACTCGTCCACATATCGGTGGTAATTGGTAAACAGGATAAAGGGCTGAATATGCTCAAAAGGAGTGCCGCAATAATGGTATAGCCGATGCAATGACAGATCTGTGCGTGGTGCATCAAACAGGGCAAGGGGCAAGGTTCCATCATTTGAGACAAACTCACCATCGACAATTTCATCACCGATTGCGCCAAGATCAGCAAACGGAAACACCCGTGCCAGCTCACTTGGATCAGCATCTTTCATGTTCAGATCGCTGGAGCCATCCAGCACATAGGAATAGGGTATTTCAACTGATGACACGCCCACTTCGACTTCAATCTGATAATCATCCAGCAGCAAAGCCAGTTGTTCTTCCAGATATCCGCGAAACAGCTCAGGCTCGGTAATGGTAGTGGTATAGACACCGGGGCTGGCAAATTTGCCAAAGGCCCGTGAAAAAACCGGAGGCTTGCCATCAGGTGCATAGGTGATTTTTAGTTCCGGATAGGCAAACACACCACAGAGTCTGGACTGCTGTTCCGGCGCAATACCTTTTTCCAGATACAAAACCAGAGCCGAACGCAAGCGCGCGGTAGCTTGCGTATATAATTCTGCCAGTTGGTCAACAATTTTGCTGGCGGCCTGTTCCGAACTTGCTTTTGGCATCAAATATCTTTGCGAACAAAGGTCACGGCAAAGTGCGGCTCACCATCGAACAGATCCTGCGCCGGCTCCATACCATCAACAATCTGAAACAGATGTGGTTCAATTCTTCCCTCCATGCGGTAACCTCGCTCAGACATTTTTGAACGATGGAACTCCATCGCAGCCTCGGTAAAGCTTTTGGCCAGTATTGTGACCCGATCTGGTCTATCCGTCATCATAATCTCCTTGGACTCCGGTTCGCTATTTAGCCTAAATTGAACCGAAGCGAAGCAGATGTCGAGTGGTACCGACAACACAAACACACAAATTGGTAAGTGTGAGCAAATCCCAAAGCTATTTGCCAGACACTGAGGCCCCCTCAGCAGCAGGAACAAGACCGCGCGCCACGTCCACAACATGGGCAATGGTTTTATAGAGCCTTTTGGGATCTATGGGCTTGGAGATATATTCGTTCATTCCCGCCGACAGGCAAGTCTCACGATCACCAAGCATGGCATTTGCAGTCATTGCGACAATGGGCACGCTTTTGTTGCGAGAATTACTTGCCCGCAAAGATTTTGTTGCCTCAAGGCCGTCCATTACCGGCATTTGAATATCCATCAACACCACATCAAAGTGCTCTTTTTCCAGTATGTCCAGCGCTTCCCTGCCATCACCTGCCCAAACTACATCGCCACCGATTGGACGCAGAAAAGCCGCCAATACCCGTTGATTGATCGGGTTATCTTCCACGGCCAGAATTCGCAGGCTGTCATCATCAGGCGCCTTTGCAGATGGTGCAGTCATTGCCGGTGGCGCAGATGCAGGCTCCTTAGGCGGAGCTACAGCTTCCTGCGGCGGCACTTCCGATTCTGCAGGTTGCGGCGCAGGCTGCTGTTTGTCACCAAAACCCTCTGATGAGCCCTCGACCTTGTCAAATTCGGCATAGAACCGAAATACCGAGCCAATTCCCGGCTTGGACTGCACCTTGATATCTCCGCCCATCAAATGCGCAAGACGACGTGAAATGGAAAGACCAAGCCCGGTGCCGCCAAACTTCCGGCCAGTACTGTCACTGGCCTGCTCATAATCGCTGAACAATCGTGACAACACTTCCTTGTTCATGCCGATACCGGTATCCCGAACTGCAAATTCAACCCTGATCCTGTCACTTCCAACCGGCTCGGCATCCACCTCCAGAGTAACTGATCCGGTTTCAGTAAATTTAGCCGAATTTGATAACAGGTTGGACAATATCTGCCTGATACGAACCGAATCACCCTTAATAGCTGCTGGAACCTGGTCTGAGACCAGTAGCGCAAATGTCAGTCCCTTTTCCTCAATACTTGGTCGCCACAAGCGCTCCATCTTGTGCAGGGTGTGGCGCAAGTCCACACTCACCCGCTCAAGAGACAGCTTGTTGGCATCAATTTTGGACTTGTCGAGCAGATCATTAAGCAATGACATCATTACATCACCAGCATCAATGATCGTTTTGACTGATTCGTTTTGTTCCTCGCTCAACCCGCTTGCTAGCAAATGCTTGGCCATTCCCAAAACCGCATTCATTGGTGTGCGTAATTCGTGGCTCATCATCGCCAGGTATTTTTCCTGTGCCGCGCTGGTGGCAGTTGTGCAGTCACCAGGGTCTTTCGGGCAGAATTTGGCCCCATCCAGTCGCTGCAAGGCACAAATGCGTTTGCCGTTTTCACCCACATGCAATACGAACAGATCAAGCCGCACCATAAAGGCCTGGCCGCTTTTATCCTGACAGGTAATGCCTTCCTTGCTTGCCAATATGGCACCCTGAGCGTGCTGCATGCTTTCATCAAGGTGTAAATCCGGCACAAAATCGGATAAGGTTAGTTTTTCCAGTGGCCCTTGTGCAATCTTAAGCAATTTGCGGGCTGCCGGGTTAGCCTCCAGCACGCCAAGATGCTCATCAAGAACCAGAATACTGTCCTGCAATCGATCAATTAGCATGTGCATCCGGCTATCACTTTCGCGATATCCGGTATCAACCAGCTTCACCAGCATATCAGGATTAAAAGCCCCATCACGGACACACAGCCGGATTTGTTGTTCTAATTGCGGATGCATATGCAGAAATTTCCCCAAAATTTGCCAGAGCATGCCGCAAAGGACTTGCCAGAGGGTTAAGGAAACTACTTAGGCAAAATTCTATCAGCCAGCTTTTTTGTCAAACATTTCCCAAACGCCGCCTTCACCGTGCCATTCACCTTTGGTGGCACCTTTTGAGTATTCAGTAGCTCGTGCCTCAAAGAAATTGGCATGCTCAACACCGTTCAGTATTTCTGTCAGCCATGGAATTGGATGCTCGGACACTCCGTACACTTTTGGCAACTCAAGCTGTCCCAAACGCCAATCAGCAATATAGCGAATATATTGCTTGATGTCCGTTGGCTCCATGCCCTCAACCCCGCCCATCTCAAAGGCCAGGTCAATAAACTGATCCTCAAGTCCAACTACTGTCTTGCAGCAGTCAACAATATCATCAGCTACCGCCTGGCTAACACAACCGGTTTCACGGGCAAATTCATGATACATTTTAATCATGCCCTCACAGTGCAGGCTTTCATCGCGAACCGACCAGGATACGATCTGTCCCATGCCTTTCATCTTGTTAAAACGCGGGAAATTCATCAACATGGCAAAACTTGCGAATAATTGTAAGCCCTCGGTAAAGCCACCAAACATGGCCAAAGAGCGCGCAATATCTTCGTGAGTATCAGTGCCAAATTCGGCCATATAATTGTGTTTTGCTGCCATGCTTTCATATTCCATGAAGGCACTGAATTCACTATCTGGCATGCCGATGGTTTCAAGCAATAGCGCATAGGCTGCAATATGCACTGTTTCCATATTGGAAAACGCCGCCATCATCATTTTTACCTCGGTAGGCTTAAAGATACGGCAGTAATGCTCCATATAATTATTGTTTACCTCAATATCGCCCTGGGTAAAAAACCTAAAAATCTGTGTGAGCAAATTGCGCTCATTATCAGAGAGCTTATTCGCCCAGTCCTTGCAGTCTTCACCAAGGGGGATCTCTTCGGGCAGCCAGTGCACCTGTTGCTGTTTTTGCCAAAAGTCATAAGCCCATGGATAACGAAACGGTTTATAGCCGATATTGGGAGTTAACAGGCCGGGCACAGTGTTAGAATCGCTCATTGGAGCCTCTTAATGGATCGAATCAAAAACTATATATGATCAGACCATATGATGTGCCAAAACAACACCCCACCACAAGCCCTTGTGTTTCATTTGTTGTGAAAAGAGCCAGCGCCCTTATCTTCCAACATTGCTCTTAACCCCCGAAAAACGCTTATCCGGTTTTCCCAGTGGAATAAGAGCCAGAGGCAAGGGCGCATTTGTGTGACTGCTCGCTAGAATCATTGACGCGTGATGAGCGCAAAAATCACAAGCAATAGAAACTGAAAATCAATGACTAATCTTGCATGAAAACCATGCGGACGGAAAATTCAACCCTACGTCTGGTGCAGGAATGGCCTAATTAACAGGCCTTGACCTTAAGCCCACTCCGCCGAAACTGATCCCGGACAGCTCTGCCATTTCACGCTTCCAGGTGCCAAGGTCATCATGGCAGAACCCCGACAAATGGTCGTGGCCACAGGCTCTGGCCATTACTTGCATGAGATGCGTGCAAGCCTCTAAAAACCTTTGTAATCGCCGGGCTGCTGCATCCACATCCAGCAAAGCCCGTAACTCAGGCTTCTGGGTGGCAATACCAGCCGGGCAGTTATTGGTATTGCACATGCGCGCTGCCACACAACCTATCGCCTGCAGGGCCGAATTTGACAAGGCAATGCCGTCTGCGCCCATCGCCATAGCCTTTATGAAGTCCTCTGGCATGCGTAAACCGCCAGTGATAATCAGCGTCACCTCACGCCCGGCTTTGGCATCAAGATGTTTGCGCGCCCGGGCCAGTGCCGGTATTGTTGGCACACTAATATGATCTCGAAACAATAATGGCGCCGCTCCGGTGCCGCCACCACGGCCATCTAGAATGATATAATCTGCTCCGGCGTTTAAGGCAAAATCTATATCATCCTCTATGTGATTGGCTGATAGCTTATAACCAATGGGAACGCCACCTGAGCGCTCACGAACTTCATCGGAAAACCTGCGAAAATCTGCCACCGTTACCAGATCGGTAAAGGTTGATGGCGATATGGCATCTTCGCCAACCTGTAACCCTCTGGTTCTGGCAATACTGGCGGTGACCTTGTCCCCTGGCAAATGACCTCCGGTTCCAGTCTTTGCCCCCTGCCCTCCTTTGAAGTGAAATGCTTGTACATCCTGCATCATTTCCAAATCCCAGCCAAATTTTGCTGAGGCCAATTCGTAAAAATAGCGGCTATTGGCTTCTCTCTCCTCACCTAGCGAGCCACCCTCGCCGGAACAAATACCGGTACCGGCTAACTCGGCACCTCTGGCCAAGGCGATTTTGGCTTCTTTTGATAACGCACCAAAGCTCATATCGGACACAAATAATGGTATTTTTAATACAAGCGGTTTTTTGGCCCGCGGCCCTATCAATAATTCAGCCGCCACCTTTGCATCATCACTTAGGGGTTTACGTGCAAATTGTGCGGGCAGAATCTGAATATCATCCCAATGCGGCAGGTCTTTGCGCGGCACACCCATTGCGCCTAATTCCCCATGATGTCCGACCTTGGATAGACCATCGCGGGCCAGTTCATGAATGCGGGCCACGGTTGGCTCCTCAGAAGTAGGCTCAGCCTTTGGCATGCCGCCATGAAATATTTCCGGAACAATATCGCCAACTTGAGCCGACCCAAGTCTGGTATGGCTACCATCACAAAACGGTGCATTGCCTGTGGCCTTGCACTGGCACAAATAAGCCGGGCCAGCTTTATCGGCGGTAAAGGCTTGTGGCATAATGCCTGTTCCCTTGTGCGATCCATCGCAAAATGGCTGAGTTTTAGAGCGGCCACACTTGCACCAATAATAGGTTTTTTGGGCTTCTAATTCGATGCTGATCGGTTTTTTATCAGCAATGACGGCTTTGCTCATTGTTTACTCCTGTTGAATTTTGCCCAGTAATCTATACATAAATTTCCCTGCTGGCTTAAATTATTACTTATGCCTGCCCAACAGATTTTAGCAAAGGGTGGTTTATGATCCATATCAGCTCCAATTTTGACAGTGGAAATATCGAAGTATTAGCAGCTAATGATCCTTCCGCTATCCGGCTGAATATCAAAAAAGATAACAATTCTGATTTTTATCAATGGTTTCACTTTCGTCTGTCAGGAGGCAAAAATACACCTTGTACCTTTGCAATAGAAAATGCAGGTGGCGCAGCCTATGTACAAGGATGGGAAAACTACCGGGTTGTAGCATCATATGACCGTGAACACTGGTTTCGCATTGATAGCAATTATCAGGACGGCATATTGAATTTTGAGCTAAACCCTGAATATGACGCTGTCTGGTTTGCTTATTTTGCACCGTTTTCTTTGGAGCGGCATCAGGATTTACTGGCCGAGGCACAAGGGTCAGAGCGGGCAAACTTATTACGCCTCGGTGCAACACTCGATGGCCGGGATCTGGATTTGCTTCACTTTACCGGTGATGGCGAGACTGCGCGCAAAAAGATATGGTGTATTGCACGCCAGCACCCCGGCGAAAGCATGGCCGAATGGTGGATGGAAGGATTTTTGTCCCGGATCATGGATGATACCGACCCGGTGGTGCGCGAAATATTCCGCCGGGCTGATTTTTACATAGTGCCCAATATGAATCCCGATGGCTCGTTTCGTGGACATTTGCGCACCAATGCCTGTGGCGCCAATTTGAACCGTGAATGGCTAAACCCCAGTATGGAGCGATCACCGGAAGTGTTTCTGGTGCGACAAAAAATGCAGGCAACCGGTGTGGACTTTTGTCTTGATGTTCATGGCGATGAGGCTCTGGCATATAACTTTATTGCCGGAGCTGAAGGCACAAAAAGCTGGAACACTGATCGAGCCAGACAATTGGCAGATTTCACCAAAGCTTACGAGAGAATATGTCCTGATTTTCAAACCAAAATCGGCTATCCAATTGCTGCTGAGGGAACTGCCAATATGTCCATGTGTACCAATTGGGTGGCCGAGGAATTCAAATGCCTGTCCATGACACTGGAAATGCCGTTCAAGGATACAGAGCTTAGCCCCGATGAGGAACAAGGCTGGTCACCGGAACGATGCCGGCATCTGGGCGCAGCAGTAATTGATGCGATATGGGCACGATTTGAGGATCTGTAACCTGATCTTTTATTTTCGATAATAGGTTTTGAAACTAGTGCCCGCCATGGTTTTCGCCATTTTGCGGCGCAGTTGTTTTATGCGGCTTAGGTTCGGTTTTTTCCAGCCCGTCATCAATCTCTTGCACTTGCCTGGGCGCAGCTAAATCAGAATCTTGTTTTAAGGGGCGCTTGCCAAGCAAACGATCACAATCATGATTGCGCGAGGGCTCGGCCAGAAACTCAACGGGAAACCATTGGCTGCCTCCGGCGCCGGAACGCGGAACTGTTTTTAAGGTCTTTCTGATATCAACTGGAATTTCATTGCCGCCATAAATTTTACGCCGGGCATTTTTATCATACTGTTCCATCCAGTGCCGGGCTTCGGCCAGATCCTTGCCGCCAGCGCTGTATAATTGGATGGCCAGTTCAGCCTGTGCTTCTGGCCAATTGGCATTGGCCGCCCGGCGCAACTGGCGCAAGCCCTCTGCTAAAATGGCCTTAGGGCTAGATTGCCAGGCAAAGGGCTGTTGCAGTTTCAGTGTTGTCTTGTGCCGCTTGTTTTCTTCGCTGTCAGCAGTATGGGCCTTATCCAGATCATCTTCCTGCCAGAGGCGGGCTGCGATGGGTGCGCACTGCCCTGCCCGTTGCGCAGCTACCTCCCAGCCAGGACCCTGCCCGGCCAGACAGACAAAAACCGGCATTGCTGTGGCACAATAGCCCTGATCGGCAAGCCTGGTTGCCATCTGATATGCCAGTTCAGCCCTGGTGCCCCCGGCAGGCGGATTTTTCTTGTCAAATTTTGGCCCGGCACTGCCACAAGCCGCCAGCACAAGAACGCTTGCAAACAGACCATAAGAAACAAACCGCAAACCGTTCATTTTTTACTCACCGCATTAAGCACGCGCAATAACAAGAATATGGGAACCACCAAAATTGCCCCAAGCAGGAAGTATTCAAATGCCCAGTCCAGTAACTCCCAGCCCTTAGCCCAGGCATCGGCTATGGTGCCCAGAAAATCACTCCAGACCCGGGTCGGATCAATATCCAGAATTGCCAGTAAAATTCCAACTCCAAGACTGATCAGAATTAGTTTGAAAAGCCCCGAGGGACTAATTGCAAACAGCTTTTGCCAAAATGTGCGCTTGGACTTTGATTGTAGTGACTGCTCATCATTCATGGCAAAACTCCTGTTTACTCAAGACCTCACCCTAACAAGGCTGGGCTGGTACAGGCAAGTCTTACAAGCATTTTTAGCAAAAGTGGGAAGCTCTTTTAATGTCCTATCGCCTAGCGGCTACTTGAGGAGTCTTTTAATGTCCTACCGCCTAGCGGCTACTTGAGGACGGGTTTTGCGGCCAAAATGCGATTGAACAAAGGCTTTTTGAATAATCATAGATCAGAAGAAGGCACGAATAAGACCAGCTAACCTGTCATCTTTAATGGCTCGTCGGCCTCTGCTAAAAATTCCTCGCGAATGGGTCGCGGCGCACCAAATAAATGACCTTGCGCATAGCCGGTATTTATTTCCAGCAATTCAACCACGCTGGCCTCATCCTCAATTTTTTCACCGATCAGTTCAATGCCAAAACGTGCCAGATAAGGAACTATATCCTCAACCCGGATATCGGGGGCTGATGGCAAGGCCCCGCCAGTGGCAGAATGAACAGCCGTTAACAGCATTTCAGCATCAATTTTCAAAAACTTGACCCCGGCACGCTGCATATCTGCCAGATCAAAATCCATGGTCTCGACCTTGTCGATGGAAAAGCGGAACCCAAAATCGGCCAATCTCGACATGTTTCTGGCTTCGGTTACTGAGCGTTTGACAAAATCAGCCTGTCCCATTTCAAATATCAAAGAACCAGACAGATCCGAATTCTGCCGCATAAAGTCTAGAAACTGCGGGAAAAACTCCTCATCACCCAAAGAATCCGGTGAAATATTACAAACTACGCCAACCCGCCGGTCTTTTTGTGTCAGACGGCGGACAATCTGCACACAACGAAACAGCAATAAATTATCAACCACCGACACCAGCCCTGCCGGCTCTGCCACCCGCAGGAAATCACCGGGCATTATCACCTTGTTTTCATGATCGCGGAGACGTGTAAAGCTCTCATAATAATATACTTTACGCTGTGGCAGGGATACAATAGGTTGCAAGTGGAGCTCAACCCGTCCTGCCTCCAGAGCCTCGCGCACCAGTGTCAGCATTAAGTGCCGATCATCTGCCATTTGCACATCGTCCACCTTTACCGCTGCAATGCGCGCAGTTTCAGCCAGACGCGAGGAAAAATCATCTTCCAGTTTCTCGATCAGGCTTTCAATGACCTGTACCTCTGAAACAATTGCCTGATTACGGTGAATTGCCTCTTCTTCCACTGAGCGAGAAAGTTCTGCCAGTTGGTTTTGTGCCGCGTCCAGTTTGCCGGCAAGATCCCTGGTGGTATTGCGCAAGGTCTCAATGCTTTGGCGCATCTCAGCACTTTCAAATTTGCGTACAGCAAAAACATGGGCCTGCACTGCCGCCAGAAACACTATGGCTCCCATCAGGCTGGCATAACCGATACTGGTTTCCATAAGTCGCACAAGAGCCAGTGCCGAAACCATGGCCAGCAACGCATAAATCGCAACAAACATAAACCCTGTTGTTCGACCCATTACATTTTTCCAAGCGTGATAAATAAATAAGAGTTGCAAGTTCGCCCAATCATGGTTTCCAAGATATTAATTTTTAACTCAAAACCCAAGATTGCTGTAGGTCAGAAACCCTAAATCCCAGAGGTTTCTTGACCAGCACCCCGGACTTGGGCTAGCGAAGTTCGCCACAGAAGAAGAAACACATCATGAGCGAACAAGCACAAATTTCTGCAACACACAAAGCATGGCCATTTGAACAGGCCAGGCTACTTGTCAAGCGTCTGTCCCGGCAGGGGCGAACCAGTGGTGAGGTTTTGTTTCAAACCGGGTACGGGCCTTCTGGCCTGCCGCATATTGGCACTTTTGGTGAAGTGGCCCGCACCTCAATGGTGCGTCATGCCTTTGAAGTGATGACTGATGGCGCCTTTACCACCCGCCTGATTGCTTTTTCTGATGATATGGACGGGTTTCGCAAAGTTCCCTCCAATCTTCCAGAACAGGAAATGCTACAGGCCCACCTTGGCCTGCCCCTGTCAAAAGTTCCTGATCCTTTTGGCACTCATGAAAGTTTTTCGGCTCATAACAATGCAAGATTATGTGCATTTTTAGATCAGTTTGGCTTTGATTATGAATTTATCTCATCAACCCAAACCTATACCAGTGGTCGTTTTGATAAAACCCTGCTCCTGATGCTGGAGCGGTTCGACAAGATAATGGACATTATACTGCCAACCCTGGGCAAAGAGCGCCAGGAGACTTATTCACCATTTTTGCCAATTTCGCCGGTTTCAGGACAGGTATTGCAGGTTCCAACCCTGTCCCGTGACATAGCAACAGGAACCATCACATTTGAAGATGTGGATGGTAAGGAAAAACAGGTTCCGGTAACTGGAGGTAATGTAAAAATACAATGGAAGCCGGACTGGGCCCTGCGCTGGGCAGCGCTGGGAATTGATTATGAAATGTCGGGCAAGGATCTGATTGAATCAGTACATCAATCATCCAAAATTTGCCGGGTGTTGGACGGAGTCCCGCCGGCTGGCTTTAATTACGAGCTATTCCTGGATGAAAATGCCGAAAAAATTTCCAAATCAAAGGGCAATGGTCTTTCGGTGGAGGAATGGCTAAGTTATGGCCTTCCCGAAAGCCTGTCGCACTTCATGTATCAAAAACCTAAAACTGCCAAGCGGCTGTTTTTTGATGTAATTCCCAAAAATACCGATGAATATTTGCAACATTTGGCGGCCTATCCTGATCAGACCACCAAAGAGCGCCTGAACAATCCGGTTTGGCATATCCATAACGGTAAGCCACCTGCAGACAGTGTCCCTATATCATTCTCCCTGTTGCTTAATCTGGCTTCTGCGGCTTCGGTTGAGACCAAACAGCAAATGTGGGGCTTTATTTCACGCTATGTGGAAGGCGCCAGCGCCAGCAGTCATCCGCTTCTTGATCGGCTGGCCGGATATGCCATTACCTATTTTCGTGATTTTATCCTGCCGACAAAAGAATTTCGGCTCCCCAACGACAGGGAACGCGCAGCATTGGAGGATTTGCTAAACAGGCTAAAGGCGCTGGATAGGGATGAACGTGATGCGCAAATATTGCAAACAGAGGTGTTTGCCGCTGGAAAAGCAGCCGGATTTGACAATTTACGCCTCTGGTTTTCAGCAATTTACGAAGTTTTGCTTGGGCAAAAAACCGGGCCGAGATTCGGCTCATTCATAGCCGTTTTTGGCAATCAGGAAACAATCAGGCTGATCGAGCGCGCCTTGAACGGAGAATTAGTATAACAGGCCCGGCCCTATTCTGCAAATATGTGGGCTTGCATACAATATTATTGATTGTAGAATGGATTATGCTATTTCGATGGTTTCATGCGTAATTTTATAACAATTTTTGTGATGCTGGCTTTTGGTGCGCCTATGGTGGCACCGGCAGTTCAAAATACGTTTATGAAATCGGCACAGATTGCATATGAGCAGAATATGCAAATTTTATCAGATGGCGTTCCTGAAATGCAGTGCGGTGAACATGACGAAAGTCAGGGTGACGGCACTGCCTGTGAGCAGTTGTCATATATAATGATGAAACTGCCCAAGGGCATATTAAACAGGCAATACAATCACAATCAGCAATTTGTGCGACAGCATTTACAAGAACGTCTACTGGTCGTTTATGGCCTTTTATCAAAACCAGTTCCCAAACCTCCGCCTCATTTGATCTGAAATCAAGGTTCGGCTTGTGCCGGGCCCTCATTATTTTGGTTTTGGAGGTTTTATTATGTTCACCAAACCGGTGACCGGGCAGTGCGCACGTGTGCTTTGTGCCCGTGAACATGCAATTTTGGGCATTAGCCCATTTAATTCATTTTTTTCCCGTGAACGCCTGAGCTGGCTTGTGCAATGGGCTGATACCAGCTTTGACGGGTTTCATATATATATCCCGGATGGGCCAGTTATTCATACCCTGCTGGCCTGTGGTTATGAGCCCAAAAAGGCCCGTAAAAAAGCAAGAAGGCAGATAAATTATTTGTCCAACAAGCTCAAGAAAGCTTTACAGGAGGGGACAAATGGTCGTCTACAGTATTCAGAATGTGTTTTATGCACACAGAATTTGCAAACCAATCAGGTCTATCAGGAAACTCTAGACAAGGTGTTATCGAGATTTGAAGATGATCCTGATTTTAGGCAAGGGTGCATAAAAACCAGTCGCTGGGTGCTGGCCATGCAAGAAGATCATGAAGACAAAAACCGGCCAGCAAATGCAGACCTTATTGCAGCGCAGTATTTTCTAGAGGAATTACCACTGTTCATGAAGGGGGCGCAGATAGCCGGGGTTAAAAGCTCGGTTTTTTGCTATCCGTCATGTCCTGATTTTCTGCGCGAGCTGTTTAACCGGGAGCGGGATGGGTTTATTTCTGCAGAACAGGGTTTTGTGGAGATCACTCCCCGTGAGAAATTTTAGCAAAAGCGCGAAGGTTTTATTTGTTCTACCGCTTCGTACTTTAGGGACGGGTTTTGCATATCACGATCGTCATTGCGGGCTCGATCCGTAAATCCATACATTTGGTTTTGCGATAAGAATGGTTGGTAAAATTATCTACTATCCCCGCGCCAAGTGCAAGGATGGACTTAAAGGTCAAAGTTGCAAGTGACGGTTTGGGCTGAAGTCATTTGCCAGGGTCGGTGACGAGGGTCACTCTTAAGGGTCACTTATAGGGTCAGTGCCATTCTTCGCTGTCCCTTGAGTGATACTTGATATCCCCTGCAATTATA
>WFUF01000025.1 GCA_015485155.1 Robiginitomaculum sp.
CAGTGTCAATGGCCATGCTGAACCTGCCTGATATTGCGCAAATGATCATCGGCTATGGCGCCATTATACTTGGAGGACTGTTGATGATTTTGATCTGGCGGTTCTTTTGCGAGTCCATGATCGTGTTGTTCGGCATTTTTAACCGTATGGACGACATTAAAAGCCTGTTATTGGATAAACCTGTGCCCGCGACACCTGATCCTGCGCCACAGGAGATCAAGGCGACCAATCCACCGCCGGTAACTGACCTGCCTGACAATCCGACGCTGGCTGAAAATACCAGCCCGCAGGCAGTAGAGCAACAGCCAAAACCTGCGGAGGATAGCGGACGCGTCCGCCGCCGCCGCCGGTAAATAATGCCCCCCCCGTGGTCACAGCCACGGGGGAGATGGTTTATCGCTGCTCAAAAATGCGCCCATTTGCAGCTAGCCTGCCAGCCTTTACTGATATCTCAACCTTGTTCTGGTCGGCAAAATCACCGCTTAGCACCATTTTAGCCAGCGGATCTTGCAGTTCACGCTGAATCACCCGCTTTAGGGGCCGGGCACCATATACCGGATCATAACCCTTTTTTGCCAACCATGT
Source organism: Robiginitomaculum sp. (assembly GCA_015485155.1). Taxonomy (GTDB): domain Bacteria; phylum Pseudomonadota; class Alphaproteobacteria; order Caulobacterales; family Maricaulaceae; genus Robiginitomaculum_B. Next base: position 586 of record WFUF01000025.1, read on the forward strand.
TTTGGCCTTGTTATTTACCAGTAAAGTCAGGCCTTGATTTGATAAAAGCCTGCCAAGGCGTTGCAACTGGATATCAACGATAGCTGTCATATGCTCTGGCTGCAAACGATGGAACAGAACTATTTCATCAATCCTGTTTAGAAACTCAGGTCTAAAATGCGCCTGAACCTCTTCCATTACCGCCGCTTTGGTTTTTTCCGCAGAATCTCTGGTTTCCGAAGCCAGATATTGCGAGCCAAGATTAGAGGTCATCAAAATCAGCGTATTTCTAAAATCTACAGTCCGCCCCTGTCCATCGGTCAAACGACCATCATCAAGCACCTGCAATAATACGTTAAAGACATCCGGATGAGCTTTTTCAATCTCATCAAACAATATCACCTGATAAGGCCGGCGGCGCACTGCCTCGGTTAAGGCTCCGCCTTCTTCATAGCCCACATAACCCGGAGGCGCCCCCAGCATTCTGGCAACTGAGTGTTTTTCCATATATTCGGACATATCCATTCGGGTAATGGCAGCTTCATCGTCAAACATGAACTCAGCCAGCGCCTTGGTTAGCTCGGTTTTACCAACACCTGTCGGACCAAGAAATAAAAACGATCCTATGGGCTGATCAGGGTCGCTGAGCCCGGCGCGACCCCGGCGCACAGCATCAGATACCGCACGCAAGGCTTCTTCTTGTCCTACGACCCTCTGGCGCAGAACATCCTCCATGGCCAGCAGTTTTTCTTTTTCTCCGGTCAGCATTTTTTCCACAGGAATCCCGGTCCATTTGGCAACCACCTGCGCGATATGCTTGCTGCGCACCACTTCTTCCACCAGACTTTCCGTTGGTGATGATGCCTTTTCCACCGCCTCTTCGACTTGTGGAATACGCCCGTATTTCAGCTCCGATGCTCTGGCCCAATCGCCAGAGCGCTCCGCTTCAAGCAATTCATTGCGCAAATGCTCCAGAGTTTCCTTGGCTTTGGTTGCTCCAGCCAGTTTTTCTTTTTCTGCCCGCCATGCCCCGGTCATTTCCGCCGATTTCTGCTTGGCTTCTGATAGCTCCTTTTCAAGTTTTTTAAGTCGTTTTTTTGAAGCATCATCGGTTTCCTTGCGCAAGGCTTCCAGTTCAATCTGCAACTGTATCAACCGTCGATCCAGCTCATCCAGCGCCTCAGGCTTGCTGTCAATTTGCATACGCAAGCGGGAGCTGGCCTCGTCCATCAGGTCAATTGCCTTGTCCGGCATAAAGCGATCGGTGATATAGCGGTTGGATAAATTTGCCGCAGCAACAATAGCGCCATCAGATATTCTGATACCGTGATGCACTTCATATTTTTCCTTTAGCCCGCGCAAAATCGAAATTGTATCCTCAACCGATGGCTCCTCAATCATTACCGGCTGAAACCTGCGGGCTAAAGCTGCATCTTTTTCCACATGCTTGCGATATTCATCCAAGGTAGTGGCGCCGATACAATGCAGCTCGCCTCTGGCCAATGCCGGTTTAAGCAAATTCGAGGCATCCATCGCCCCATCTGTCTTGCCAGCACCAACCAGGGTGTGCATTTCATCAATAAATAAAATCACCGAACCGGCTGCGTTTTGCACCTCGCCTATTACTGCTTTTAAGCGCTCTTCAAATTCGCCCCGATATTTGGCCCCGGCAATCAAGGCCCCCATATCCAAAGATAATAACTGTTTATCGAGCAAAGATTCCGGCACATCCTTGTTGACGATCCGCAAGGCCAGACCCTCGGCAATGGCGGTTTTGCCAACCCCGGGCTCTCCAATTAGCACCGGATTGTTTTTGGTGCGCCGAGCCAACACCTGAATGGTTCGGCGAATTTCCTCATCACGGCCAATAATCGGATCAAGCTTACCTTCACGGGCCCGGGCCGTTAAATCCATGGTGTATTTTTGCAAGGCGTCATAATTATCTTCAGCCGAAGCGCTGTCGGCCTTTTTACCCTTACGAACCTGCTCGATGGCCAGATTTAGGTTTTGCGCGCTCAAGCCTGCGGATTTTAGAATCTCGCCGGCAGAGGTTTTGCTCATCAAGGTCAATGCCAGCAAGAGCCGCTCGGCTGTGACAAAGCTGTCACCGGCTTTTTTGGCAATACTTTGCGCTTTTTCAAACAATTCAGCGGTTTCGCGAGACATATATACCCTGCCATCTCCGCCCTCAATGCTTGGTAATTTCGCCAAAGCCATCCGTACATCGCGCGCCGCAGCTTCCGGATCAGCGCCGGCTGCACGCATTAAATTTGCGCCCAAGCCCTCACCATCATCCAGCAAGGCTTTTAGAATATGCTCCGGGGTTAATTGTTGGTGTCCGGCACCAAGAGCCGAAGTCTGTGCAGACTGCACCATGCCTTTGGCCCGATCGGTAAAGTTTTCAAAATCCATTTTTATCTCCTAAATATAGCGAGATGACTGATCTGGCGACCCGTTGGCATCGCCGACAATCTGTATCCTCTATCAAATAGGTGTGCTGTTTTAGTCACACAAGGGGTGGGGTGGAGCAAACTGTCGCAGGCCCGGTAAAATGAATGGAGTCAGGTTTGACCTTAAAATGGATTCTGGCCCTAAATTCCGACCAGATGGGTATATTTATTCAGAGCCTGCCTTTGCTCTAAGGAGGGTTCGCCATTGGCATGGGCAATTTTCATCAACATGTCTTCTAATTCGATCAGATCCCTGGTGCTGACCTTATTGTGGATAAACTCACTCATTTGCACCAAGGCCTTTTCGGTGTCTGGCAGGTCATTACAAAGACTTGATATATCAGCCAGCAATATCTCTGCCTCTGCCATTGGGATTTCAAACCTCCCGGTTAGCTGGTTGATAATAACGTCTTTTTGCTGCTGGCCAATTTCGCCCCCGGCCCGGGCTGTCAATAACATCAACACCAAGGCCGCTTCTTGCGGAGAGTTAATAGACAGCAGTCCGTTTTTATATTTTCTTGCACCGGGATTTCCCTGTCGCCACCATGCAAAAGTCTGTTTTGTTGCCTTGTGTAAATAACTGGCTGCCCGAACTGCTCTGGATATTCGCCAGACCAGAACAGCAACAATCCCCACTGCACTTAAAAACGCCATAAATGCGGCCACCGCCTTCTCCATTTTTACGTCTGAATCTAACCGGGCTTGCAAGTTGGTGCAAAGGAAATCATGTTGGTTAAATCATTCTTTTGTATTCGGGAATAAAACATGACCGCCAAAAACCACCCTGTTAGTAGCAAATGGGCCAAAACCGCTCATATAAATGCCGACAAATACGAAAAACTATATGCACAAAGCATAGAAAACCCGGAAAAATTCTGGGCTGAAGCTGGAAAACACCTCGATTGGATCACTCCTTATACCAAAGTCAAGGACTGCTCGTGGAACAAGGATGACTTACATATTCGATGGTATGAAGATGGCGAAATAAATGTCAGCTATAACTGCATTGACAGACACTTGCCAAAAAGAGCTGATCAAACAGCAATTATCTGGGAAGGCGATGACCCGCAAAACTCCAAAACCATCACCTATCGACAGCTTCACGAAGAAGTTTGCCGTTTTGCCAATGTGTTAAAGGAGCGCGGGGTTAAAAAGGGCGATCGGGTTACCCTTTATATGCCGATGATTGTCGAGGCCGCCTATGCCATGCTGGCTTGCGCGCGCATTGGTGCCATTCATTCGGTGGTGTTTGGAGGCTTTTCTCCCGAAGCCCTTGCAGGCCGGATCACTGATTGCAAATCAACCTGTATTATAACCGCAGATGAAGGGGTGCGCGGCGGCAAGACCATTCCGCTGAAAGCCAATGTGGATAAAGCCCTGGCCAAATGTCCCGATGTACAAACCGTGCTGGTGGTCACCAGAACCGGAGCCGGAGTGAATATGCAGGAGGGGCGCGACTTTGTTTATGAAAAATTGCGGGCACAGGCGCAAAAAGAGTGCAAACCAGAAATAATGAAAGCCGAAGACCCGCTGTTTATTCTTTATACGTCCGGCTCCACCGGAAAACCAAAAGGCGTGCTGCATACTTCTGGGGGTTATCTGGTCTATGCCGCCATAACCCATAAATATGTGTTCGACTATAAGGACAATGATGTTTACTGGTGCACTGCCGATGTTGGCTGGGTAACCGGGCACAGCTATATCGTCTATGGCCCGCTGGCCAATGGTGCCATAACCTTGATGTTTGAGGGCGTGCCCAATTTTCCTGATGCATCACGATTCTGGCAGGTTTGTGACAAGCATAAGGTCAATATTTTCTACACTGCACCAACCGCCTTGCGGGCGCTGATGGGGGCCGGAGATGATTTTGTCACCAAGACCGACCGCTCATCCTTGCGCCTGCTTGGCTCGGTTGGCGAGCCGATCAACCCCGAAGCATGGGAGTGGTATTATCAGGTGGTGGGCGAAAGCCGTTGCCCGATTGTTGACACATGGTGGCAGACTGAAACCGGAGGGATTATGATCTCGCCTCTGCCCGGAGCCACAGACTTAAAACCTGGCTCTGCCAGCAAGCCGTTTTTTGGCATTGAGCCATTGCTGGTAGATGCTGATGGCAATGAGCTAGCTGGGGAGGTTTCTGGAAACCTGTGTATTCGTTCCTCATGGCCGGGGCAGATGCGTTCGGTCTATGGTGATCATCAACGCTTTGTAGATACTTATTTTGTCACCTATCCGGGCCTGTATTTTACCGGCGATGGCTGTCGGCGCGATGCTGACGGTTATTACTGGATCACCGGACGGGTTGATGATGTTCTGAATATTTCCGGACACCGCATGGGAACCGCCGAAATTGAAAGCGCCCTGGTCTCGCACCCAGCAGTATCGGAGGCCGCCGTTGTTGGCTATCCGCACGCCATAAAGGGGCAGGGTATTTACGCCTATGTGTCGTTAATGGCCGATGCAAAAGCCGATGATGATTTGGAAAAACAGCTTCGTTTGCATGTGCGTCAGGAAATTGGCCCTATTGCCTCGCCGGATTTGATCCAGCTCGCACCGGCCCTGCCCAAAACCCGATCCGGCAAAATCATGCGCCGTATTTTACGCAAAATAGCCGAAAATGATTTTGGCAATCTCGGCGATACCAGCACTTTGGCTGATCCGGGCGTGGTTGATGGGCTGATTGCCGGGAGGAAGAATAAATAACAGCAGAGATATTTATCATCTGTAAGACTTGTTATCGTTGTCGCGCTAATGGCTGGTCACGAAACAGATCCGCCAACTGGTTGGTTATGGCACCGCCTAATTGTTCGGCATCGGTAATAGTCACCGCCCGTCGATACCAGCGGGTAACATCATGACCAATTCCAATGGCAAGCAATTGCACATCGGAACGGCGCTCAATATCAGAAATTACCTCGCGCAGATGGTTTTCCAGATAGCCGCTTTTATTGTGGGATTGAGTGGTATCATCCACCGGGGCGCCATCAGAAATCACCAGCAAAATACGCCGGGCCTCCGGACGCGCCAGTAAACGTTCATGCGCCCATAGCAAGGCCTCGCCGTCAATGTTTTCCTTAAGCAGGCCTTCGCGCATCATCAGGCCAAGATTGTTTGAAGCGCGCCTGATCGGCATATCGGCTGACTTATAAATGATATGACGAAGATCATTTAATCGGCCAGGATTGCGTGGCTTGCCTGCTGCAATCCAATCCTCACGGGATTGCCCGCCTTTCCACGCCCTGGTGGTAAAGCCTAAAACTTCCACCTTCACCCCGCAGCGCTCCAGGGTTCTGGCCAGAATATCAGCAGTTAACGCTGCAATCATAATCGGTCTGCCACGCATGGAGCCGGAATTATCAAGCAGCAAGGTCACCACTGTATCTCTAAACTCGATCTCGGTTTCTTCCTTAAAGCTAAGAGGTTGCATCGGGTCAGTAACCAGCCTGGTCAGGCGCGCAGCATCCAGCACCCCTTCTTCCAGATCAAAATTCCACGAGCGTTGCTGTTGGGCCAGCAATTGCCGCTGTAACCGGTTTGCCAGCCGGGCCACGGCTCCTTTTAAGCGCTCTAATTGCCGATCAAGATACATGCGCAAACGGGCCAGTTCTTCTGCTTCACACAAATCTTCTGCCCGAATGGTTTCATCGTGTTTTCTGCTAAACACCCCATAGGACGAACGATCAGAGCCGGTGGGGAAGAAATTAGGCCGCACCGGAACTTCATCACCATGGCTGTCCTGTGCATCACCTAAGTCCGCATCATCATCCAGCAGGGAGCTTTGCTGCTCACTTTCATCGGCATCACCGGTATCGGACGCGCTTTCTGTTTCGGTTTGCTGTTCATCATCCGTGTCTTGCTGTTCTTGTGCCGAAGGGTTGCTGGTGTCATTTTCGGATTCTGCTTCATCTTCGGAATTTTCTGATTCAGAACCTGCTTCATCAATAAGGCCCATATCCCGCAACACATCACGCACCAGCTCGGCAAAGGTGGCCTGATTGCCAATATCAGCACCCAGAGCGCTCAATGCCGGGCCGGCTTTGGCTTCGATTTCAGAGCGCCACAGGGAAACCAGCCCCGATGCCTCTTTTGGAATATCACGCCCGGTCAGTCTTTCCCGTGCCAATAAGGCCACAGCTTCCGACAATGGTGCCTGCTCCGGATCTGTTGCCGAAGCAAAACCCTTGCGCATACAATGATCAACCAAAGCTGCCTGTAAATTATCGCCAGCACCTTTAAGTGACTGCCCGCCAATTGCCTCGCATCTGGTTTGCTCCAGCATATCAAAGATTTCCCGGGCCGGGCCGGGGCCGGGTCGCAAAACCTTGTGAGTTAACGGGTCATGATTGGCCAGACGTAAAGCCAGCGCATCTGCCTTGCCCCGCAATACCGCTGTTTGTCTGGCTGAAGTGCTGTCAGGTATATTTGGCAAATTTACCCTGCCATCAGATAAGCCCCCCTCCTCACCAGTAAAACGCACATCCAGATCTGCCTCCCCGGACAAAGCGCGGGTCGTAACCGCGATGGATCGTTTTAGGATTTGGCTCTGGGTTTCGCGCTTGGTCATCAGCTTGCAGCGCCTGTTACGCCACCTGTATACGGGCTGCGCTTTCCGGCAAGTCCTCGGCAAAGGCGCGCTGGTAAAACTCGGCAATAATCGGCCGCTCTAATTCGTCACATTTATTTAAGAATGTCAGGCGAAAGGCTTCGGCGGTATCACCATCAAAAATTTCTGTGTTCTCAGCCCATGTTAATACTGTGCGCGGCGACATAACAGTGGAAATATCACCGTTCATGAAAGCATTTCGGCTAAGGTCGGCGACCCGCACCATGGCCGCGATTTTCTTACGTCCAGCATCATTTGCCCAATTGGGCATTTTGGCCAAAACGATTTCCTCTTCGGCATCATGATCCAGATAGTTCAGCGCCACCACAATTGACCAGCGGTCCAACTGCCCCTGATTGATCTGCTGGGTGCCATGATAAAGCCCGCTGGCATCACCAAGGCCAATAGTATTTGTAGTGGCAAACAGCCGAAAAAACGGATGTGGGCGAATAATCCGGTTTTGGTCAAGCAAGGTCAATTTGCCAGAACTTTCCAATATGCGCTGAATTACAAACATTACATCGGGACGGCCGGCGTCATATTCATCAAAAACCAATGCCACTGGCCGCTGCAAAGCCCATGGCAGCAGACCTTCCTTAAACTCTGTGACCTGCTTGCCCTCCTTTAGGACAATTGCGTCTTTGCCAATGAGGTCAATACGGCTGATATGGCTATCCAGATTGATCCGCACCATTGGCCAGTTAAGCCGTGCTGCCACCTGCTCAATATGGGTAGATTTTCCGGTTCCGTGATAGCCCTGCACCATTACCCTGCGGTTATGGGTAAACCCGGCCAATATGGCTTTGGTGGTTGGTGGATCAAACCGATAGGATGGATCGGTTTCTGGAACATATTCACAAGGAGCGGAAAAAGCCGGGACACTTTGGCTGGAGTCAAATCCGAAGATTTCGCTTACGGATAATTCGCTGTCAGGTTGCCAAAGGTCAAAGGCAGCATCGGGTTTGGACATTTTTTTCTCTGTTTATTTCACGGTTATAGCGTTTATGCGCTTATGATTGATCTTCTTCAAGCCAGTTTTGCGGTTTTAAGAATTTGATAGGCCCGAATCACCTGCTGCAACCTGCCTTCGGTAGAGCGGTCGCCTTTATTGGCATCCGGGTGAAAGGCTTTTACCAGTTTTAAGTATCTTACACGCACCAGCTTTGGTTCGGTGTCATGATCCAGCCCCAAATCATCCATTGCCATTGCCTGCAGGCGCCCCAGTCGCCGCTTTGGCGCACTGGCCTCCTTGAATTTGGCATCCCCAGCCAGATCCAAAGGATCAGCAAACCGGGTCTGCCAGCCCTTTGGCCCGCTTCCCTGCCCAAGAGCCGAGCGACGCATATCCCATGTGGGGCGATTGCCATACGCCTGCCCCTCACGATAAGAGCGAGCCGCCCCCTCACTCATTCCGTGGAAAAAATTCCAGGCCTTATTGTATTCAGCCGTGTGCTTCTGACAAAACCAGAAATACTCATTCAAAGCATCCGGACTTTGCGGAGCCTTGCAATTGCCCTTGGCCACACAACCATCCCACTCACACTCCCGGTCAGTTGCACCAGCCTTTTCCTTGCCGGGGGGCTTCACCCTTATATCAAAAAACTTAGGCTTGTATTTGAAATCTTCACTCATTTGCCTACCTATATGATAACCATAAGCGCACATTAAAACGGAGAATGACAGAAATGAACAAAATGGCCGATAAAATCCAGCAAAAACTGCAGTCTGCCTTTGCTCCGGAGTTTCTGCAAGTAATTGATCAAAGCCATTTACACAAAGGCCATGCCGGAGCTAGGCCAGAAGGCGAAACTCACTTTGCCGTAGAAATTAAAGCGCAAGCCTTTACCGGCAAAACCCCTTTGGCCCGACACCGGGCAATAAATGAAGTGCTAAAAGAAGAACTGGCAGGATTGATCCATGCACTATCGATCAAAGCCAGTGGGGTATGATGCGAGATTACTTATTTCATTGATCTGCATCGTATTTTTGGCCGCAAAACCCGTCCTTAAAGTAGCCGCTAGGCGATAGCGCACAAAAGAGCTTCCCACTTTTGCTGAAAATGCAAATCCTTGTTTATCGCATTTTTGAACCGCAAAACCGGTTCCCACTTTTGCTAAAAATGCAAATCCTTGTTTATCGCATTTTTGAACCGCAAAACCGGTTCCCACTTTTGCTAAAAATGCAAATCCTTGTTTATCGCATTTTTGAACCGCAAAACCGGTTCCCACTTTTGCTAAAAATGCTCAAAAAAGCCCCGCTGTTTTAGAGCGAGGCTTTTCAGATTGTTGTATTTTAAGTCTTGATTAGTCGTCAGTTTTTTCGCCGATGTCTTCACCGGTTTCCTGATCAACTTCTTTCATCGAAAGACGAACTTTACCGCGATCAAAACCAAGCACTTTGACTTTGACCTTATCGCCTTCTTTGACCACATCAGAGGTGGAATTCACCCGTTCCGCAGCCAGTTGGCTGATATGAACAAGGCCGTCTTTGGGACCAAAGAAGTTCACAAAAGCCCCAAAATCCATGACTTTAACCACAGTGCCATCATAGATCACACCGGCTTCGGGTTCAGATACAATGGCCTTGATCATATCAAAGGCCTTTTTGATGCTTTCGGCATCAGAAGAAGCAACCTTGATAATGCCTTCATCGTCAATATTGACACGGGCACCAGAGACCTCAACGATCTCGCGAATGACCTTGCCGCCAGAACCAATGACATCGCGGATTTTATCTTTGGATATCTGCATGGTTTCAATGCGCGGAGCATATTGCCCAACCTCAGCTCTGGAGTCAGACAGCGCCTTGTTCATTTCACCAAGAATATGCATGCGGCCGCCCTTGGCCTGTTCCAAAGCGTCCTGCATGATTTTTTCGGTAATGCCGGCAATTTTGATATCCATCTGCAAAGAAGTGATACCTTTTTCCGTGCCGGCCACTTTGAAATCCATGTCGCCAAGATGATCTTCATCGCCCAAAATATCAGACAAAATAGCAAGGCCCTTGCCCTCTTTGATCAGGCCCATGGCAATGCCCGAAACCGGACGGGTCAAAGGAACCCCGGCATCCATCATCGCCAAAGAGCCACCACAAACGCTGGCCATAGAGCTGGAGCCATTGCTTTCAGTTATCTCGGAAACCAGGCGAATGGTGTATGGAAAATCTTCCTTGCTTGGCAAAACCGCCTTAAGCGCCCGCCAGGCCAGCTTGCCATGACCAATTTCCCGGCGGCCCGGAGGGCCCATACGCCGCGCTTCACCGACGGAATATGGCGGGAAATTATAATGCAGCATAAAGTTTTCTTTGGTCAAACCGTCAAGGCCGTCGATCATTTGTTCATCTTCAGAGGTTCCCAAAGTAGCAACAACCAGCGCCTGCGTTTCACCCCGTGTAAACAATGATGTTCCATGAGTGCGTGGCAAAACTCCGGTTTCGGCAATGATTGGACGAACTTCATCCAGCTTGCGGCCATCAATACGCTTTTTGGTTTTGATTATGGAGCCGCGCAGCACATCCGCTTCTATGGACTTTAGGACACTTGCCAAAGTGGCTTCGTCCATGCCCTCAGGGTTTGCTTCGCTTTGTCCTAATTGCTCATAGGCCGTGGCCTTGGCAGCAGCAATAGCGTCCTGGCGCTCTACCTTGTCTTTTAGCTTATAGGCACTGGTAATGGCTGCGCCAACCAGTTTCTTTACTGCTGTCTTTTGTTTTGAATAATCCGGGCTTTCAAACTCAAACATCGGTTTTCCGGCTTTTTTGGCAAGTTTTTCGATCATTTCGATCACTGGCTGCATAGCATCATGCCCGGCCATAACTGCGCCCAACATATCATCTTCCGATAACTCATTGGCCTGGCTTTCCACCATCATTACCGCGCTTTTAGTTCCGGCAACCACCAAATCCAGATCAGTCTCGGCCATTTCATCAAATGTCGGATTTACGATATATTCATCACCGACCAGACCTACACGAGCTCCGGCAATCGGCCCCATAAATGGCGCACCAGAGATTGACAGTGCCGCCGATGCGGCAACCATGGCCAGAATATCAGCGTCATTTTCCTGGTCATGGCTTAGCACCGTCAAAATCACTTGGGTTTCGTTCTTAAAGCCATCTTTAAAAAGCGGGCGAATCGGACGGTCAATAAGACGCGAGGTCAAGGTATCTTTTTCAGTTGGGCGACCCTCACGTTTGAAAAAGCCGCCAGGAATACGTCCGGCGGCATAATATTTTTCGGTATAACTTACGGTTAATGGAAAAAAGTCCATTCCCGGTTTTTGCTCTTTTGCAAAAGTAACAGCAGCCAGAACGCTGGTTTCACCATAGGTGGCCAGTACCGCTCCTTGTGCCTGACGGGCAATACGCCCGGTTTCAAGGGTCAGCGGTCGGCCTTCCCATTCAATAGTCTCTTTATGTATGTTAAACATCTATTTTTCCTAACAAGACAAGTGACCGCCCCATGCGATCATGTCTTTCATTTGTAATCTGGAAATAGCTGGTCGCCAGAATTAGCGACGCAAGCCCAATTCCTTGATCAGCGCCTGGTAACGAGGCTCTGATTTGCTCTTTAGATAATCAAGCAATTTGCGGCGAGTCGCCACCATGGTGAGCAGCCCACGACGTGAATGATTGTCTTTCTTGTGGGTTTTGAAATGCTCGGTTAAAGCTGAAATACGTTCACTTAGAATTGCTACCTGTACCTCTGGTGATCCTGTATCACCTTTGCTTTGCGCAAACTTTTTAATCAGTTTGGCTTTTTTCTCGACTGTAATCGACATCGGTTTCTCCTCAAATAAGATTAAACACGCGAAACGGATGCAAACACCCGTCTTGCAACTTCATCAGGGCCAGCAAAACCCCAGACTTTTTGGCCGCAATCACGGTTTCATTTCCATGCTTTGCGATCAGATCATCAGGAGCCAAAATGGCCCGTCCCTGGCAAATGTTGTCAGCCTGATTGTCGGTTACGGCCAGCGCCGGGATGTCGGCCAGCGCGGTCTCAACCGGCAGGTCCGGCTCATAAGCTGGCGCCTTATGCACCATTTCTTTTAGTTCGTCGAGTGTTATTGCTGTGCAAATTTCAAATGGCCCAACCCGCGTGCGCCGTAACTTGCTAACGTGGCCATCAACACCGCAGGCGGCACAAATATCACGGGCCAGTGACCGTATATACGTACCCTTGCCACAGTTTACGATAAAACTGGCACTGTCATGTCTTTCCTTGTCCAGCAATTGCAGATCAGATATTTCCACCTGTCTGGGTTTCATCTCAACCGGCTTGCCTTCTCTGGCCAGCTTATACGCGCGCTGCCCGTTTACATGTATGGCTGAAAAAACTGGTGGAACCTGCTCTATTTTGCCAAGAAATTGCGGTAACACTTCGCGTAAGTCAGCAATATCCGGAAGCCTTGAACTACGGGCAATTACCTTGCCTTCGGCGTCCATTGTATCTGTGCTGCTACCGAACAGAATCGTAAATTCATATTGTTTGCTCGCATCCATAATATAAGGGATGGTCTTGGTAGCCTCGCCAAAGGCCAGAGGTAAAACCCCGGTTGCCAGCGGGTCCAGCGTACCGGCATGGCCAGCCTTTTTGGCATCAAGCAACCATCTGGCATGACCTAGAGCCTTGGTTGAGGAAATACCGGCATCCTTATCCAGAACCAGCCATCCTGAAACATTGCGGCCCTTTTTGCGGCGGCCCATGTCTTATTCACCATCTGTTTTAAGGTCGCGAACCACTTCCGGGCGGTGCAATAGCTCATTCATAGCACTGGCGGTTTCAAAACTATTGTCCGCAGAAAACCTAAGCCGTGGTGTAAACTTCATGGTCAATTCACGGCCCAGCCGGCTGCTTAAAAATTTTGAGCACCTGTTTAATGCATTTACGGTTTTTTGCGTATCACCACCACCTAAGGGCGCGCAAAAAACCTGGGCATGACGCAGATCGGGGGAGCATCTTACCTCGGATATAGTAACAGATACGCCGCTTAAATCCTTATCTCGCAATTCCTCGCGGGCAAGAATATCCACCAATGCATGACGAACCAGTTCACCGGCACGTAATTGGCGCTGGCTTGGCATTCGGGATTTTCTCTTTTTATTTGACATTATCAGACTGCTTTTCAGGAAAGCGCGCAGACTTAGCGCTTCACGATAAATTACGCAAGTAAGCACTAGCCTAAACAAGGGTCACCTTCAAAGGTCAGACCAAGGGTTCGGCCAAGGGTCACCGACCCTTAAAGGGTGAGTCTCACTGCCCCTTGGGTTGCCTTATAAAAATACTAAAAAACCCAAAATAATAAAAAAACAACCCTAAAACGACCCTTATTGTCCCTTGTTGACCCTTTATATCCGGGGATAAGTTTGAAAAGCTGCCTGTGGCTCGGTGATCTGTTAAAATATAAGGAGCTGACAGTGAAATTTAGCTGCCAGCGCGCTCTTTGACAGGTAAATATGATCTAACTTGAGAAAACCACAGGGTTTTCTTCAATAAGTAATAGGTATTAGCTGCTCTTGGCACATATGAAAATGTGCACTTGCCTGAACCGCTGGCATTTGCGTTATTCACTTATACGCCGGGGAAAAGCAGAGCGCCTTTTTATCAGCGCTCTTTTGAACAAAATTTTGGCTATTGCGCCCTAAAGCATCTTGAAAAAATCAATTATGCGGGTGGGGCTCAGAATTTGGGGCCGGATTGCTATAAGGATCCTGGTAGCCAGCCTGCGCTTTGGGAATTACCCTTGTGCGCTCGCCATATTCGACCCAGACCGGAGTGCCGTTGGGAATTGGGTAGTCACCGCCAGCTTGAGCAATTGAAATATACTCACCATCGCGATCAAGCCGTATTGAATAGGAGAAACCCTGACTTTCGGTTGCGCTTTTCTCAACTGCTGATCCCAATAATCCGCCTGCGATTGCGCCAACAATAGCACCTACAGCGCGCCCTGTATTGTCACCGCCAAGCTCGGAGCCGGCAAGACCGCCAATAGCTGCACCGCCAACCGTACCAACACCGCTTTTTGTGCCCTCAATACGAATCGGGCGACTGGACATAATCACACCAGAATCAGAACGGGAAATCTGACCAACACTGCTTCGGCTATAGCTGCCTGCACCAAGATCCGAGGCACAAGCCCCAAGTAACAAGGCAGAAGAAAGTGCGGTGACACCAAGAAAACGGCGAGGTGAGGTCAGATTTAACATGGGAGTCAGTCCTGTTTTACAAGAAAATGAAAGCCTGATTGTCAGTGTATCCAGCTTATTCTGAATGAAGTCTGAACAAAACCCACCCTGTAAGGCAGCAGCGGCATTACGGCTTGTGCAACAAGGCAATGTAGAAGCTGTCCATTGAGCCTTTGACTTGATCTGTGCCAGGGGCAATGCGAACAGCTCCGGCGCTTAAAAATGGCTTTATAAAAGGGTGTTTTTCCGGACAAATGGGCTGTTGAACCATGTTTGTTTCAGCAAGCAGGCGCTCAATCACCTGTTCGCCCTCTTCGGGTTGTGCCGAGCATACGCAATACACCATGCGGCCTTCCGGGCGCAACAAATCAGCAGCATGAACAGCAATAGCCAATTGTTGTAAGCCATAGGCGGCAATATCCTTGGCGCGGCGATTATACAAAACATCAGGATGGTGGCGAAAAATGCCGGTAGCCGAGCACGGAGCATCAAGCAGAACAGCGTCAAACTTCTGCTCTACCTGCCAGATAGAGGCATCAGCGCAGATAATGTTCGCGTCCAACGCTGTCCTATGCAAATTTTCGTGCAATCTTTTAAGACGGCCCTCATTACTGTCAATTGCGGTTACTTTTGCACCAAGGCTTGCCAATTGCATGGTTTTGCCGCCCGGCGCTGCGCACAGATCGGCGATGGCCTCGCCCGGCTGCGGATCAAGAATTTGCACCGGCAATGCCGCGCTTGCATCTTGTACTATCCACTGGCCCGTATCATAGCCTTTAAGATCATTAACCCGGCCCCTGTGCTGCAGGCGTAGAGTTTGCGAACCAATGCGAACGGCACCAAGCTGTTCCTGCCAGGACGACACATGGCGCAATACCGTCAGATCAAGCGCTGGGGGCTCCTGCATGGCCAAGGCGGCCCGCCTGCTGGTTCCGCTGCCATAAATCCTGTCCCAGTCCTGTGCCGGCCATTGTGGAATATTGCTGTCAATGCAGGTTCCAGCCAGCAAAGCCTCGCCTTCGCGGACAATTTTGCGAAGAACGGCATTGATCAAGCCCTTATATGGCTTACAGCCACGCAAGCGATCAGCCAATTGCACAAAAGAATGAACCACTCCATGAGGGGCCGAGCGCAAAAACAGCAATTCTGCTGCCCCTGCTCGCAAAATAAGCCGCGGGGTTACGGCCTGTTTTGGCAATGGCTTTGCAATTAGCTGGCCTAAAACCTGATCTATCTGCCCCAGCCGGCGAATGCTATTGCCAAGAATTGCCCGGCATAAAGCCTTGTCACGGGAATCAAGACTTGCAAAACGCTGATCCTGCTCGAAGAACACATCCAGTGCCTTGTGGCGACCAAACACCCATTCCAGCGCCCGTACAGCACAAGCACGAGAGCGAGAGTGCCGCAATTTTTCATTGTCATTTCTCATCAACGATCCATACTCAGGCTTTGCAACCATTGTAAAGCGACAGGCACAGAATCATGACCACACAAAATGACGATTTGCAGAAAATTCATAGAAAGAATGCGCAGAATGCTCTGGCTGAAGCTGCTGAACGGCGTGCCGCTACCAGGAAAAAGGCCAAACTTCCCAAAGAGGTCTGCAAACAACGAAAGGCAGAGCCAACCCGCTATGGTGATTGGGAACGCAATGGCATTGCCAGCGATTTTTGAAACAACCAATTGTTTCAGAAAGGGCGGCACGCAGCTTGCTGAAACAGGGCTATATTGTGTTAATCTGGGAATTAAGTGGAGAAAACCATGCGGCTCTCATCTATTGTTATCAAACTGGCCTTATTTGCTGTTCCCGCAACTTTCGCATCAGCAGTCAGTGCTGATGGCCGGGAGGCTTGCCAGCAGAGCGCTGCTTCAGCCTCTTTGGACAGTATAAATTGCTCTGGCAGATGGGTGGCGGCTGATGGCACCTTGTTGGGTGCCGTTCCTGATCCACGCGATACGCCCAAAACACCGTATAGAGGGTCTGGACGCTCTGCAAAAGTATGGAGCTCTGATGGCGCTTACACCCAGAATCTGCACCAGGCTGAGCAATCACGTATTTGGCGGTCTGTAAGCCCTGAACAAAGTGTTCCTCTGCACCAACAAGGCAGCGTTCGGGTAATTCGAGGAGCACAGCAACACACCGTTCATCCGGGAAGCTCCAGCTATTACTCTGGTGAACTGTTAGGGGCAGAACATCACCGCTCTGGCTCACAAATTATCACCTCCACGGCCCGGCACCTGCCTGATTATTGCAACCATGTTGGCCAGCAACAGTTTTACAGTTCTTCAGCATTTGGTTCTGGATGCTTTAGCTATGATGAACACGGGCAGGCACAAACCGTACCATGCCCGGCAAATATTAGCTCCGGTCATGAATTCTCACAGCAATCCCACGTCGAAGTGTGGGCCAATGTCCAGCAACATCATGCAGGAGGCCAGATTCAACATGGCTATCAAGACAACCATGTGATCAAAAACGACGCCTTCTTTGCCACCTTAAACGGCGGTGTTGGCTCCGATGGCGGGGTGTTTTACGGTGGAGGTGGTTATGGTTATGGCTATGGCGCATCCACAAGTGTTTTGGGTCAGGCTCCCCTGTTGCGCTTTGGCGGTCAGCGCAAAGGCGGTGGCGAAAAACGCCACGGTGGTGGTAAAAAGGGTGGCCACGGTGGTGGCAAAAAGGGCGGTCACGGCGGCGGTAAAATGGGCGGTTATGGCGGCGGCGGGCACTAGCCCGCCCTTAAAGCAGCCGCTAGACGATAGGACATTAAAAGAGCCCCACTTTTGCTTGTAAACGCTAGGCTAGGCACAGTGCCGATAGGTTCAAATGACCATTCTGAACTGGCGGGCACCAGTAATTGGCACCAGTAATTGGTCGTGAGAACCGAAACAAACCATCAACAATACCATCGTCAAGACCTACCATGCGGCGCATCTGGGCCTCAAATGCGTCAAATGATTTGCCAAAGGCCACAAAATTAAGCCCTTCGCCGGTTTCATTGGCCCAAGGCATGGAGCGCCGCAGCAAGAAAGCTTCCGGCTCAAAGTCTTCCTGAGCAGTTCGTTTAACATGGGCAAAAGCCGGAGCATTAGCCAGTTCCAGATTATCGCTTTGCCTGCGCCCAATAATATTGTCCTGATCCTGTTGCGATAAAGCTGCCATGGCGTTTAAGTCATGTTTCCATTTTTGAACAGCTACAAAGCTGGATCCTGATAATTGCTTGTCATGGCCTGCATAAAGGGCGGCAGCGATTGCGTCGTCTCCTTGCGGGTTTTCGGTTCCATCTTCATAGCCACTTAAGTCCAGTCCTGTTTTGTACAAGAAGCCATCAAGCAAATGAGTTGTGTAGAACGCTTCTTGCAACAGGTTTTGACAGGTTCTGGCGGCGTGCATGGCTTGGCCCGGATCGGTTGCGCGACTCCATATCCAAAGGTCGGTTTGCGTGGATGGTATTTCACAGCCAACACCGGTTAAGGAGGTAAATGCTCGGTGTTGAGCCAATGGTAGTCCAAGTTCCCGAACCAGAGCCGGGCCAAGCCCGATAACAAATTGCTCACCCAGATTTAGCCTGGCCAATTTACGCAAGGCAGATGCCTTGTCGGCGCCAGGTATTGCAAACATTTCCAGATATCTTGCGTGTTCTGGCAGATCAGCCAGTATTCCTGCTTGCGCCGTGTCCATTGCAATCTCCTGTTATTAAATCACTTTCATATGCAAGTGAGCCGGTTTTTATTTTATGGTCAAGCCCTGTTACTTTAAGTAAAATCCTGCCGGTGAGTACGGGGGGCGATATGGCTAAGAAATTCGATGCAATAATAATTGGCGGTGGTCATAATGGTCTGGTCTGCGCTTTTTATCTGGCCCGGGCCGGAATGCGGGTACAGGTGCTGGAGCGCCGGCATGTGATAGGCGGTGCAGCGGTTACAGAAGAATTCCACCCCGGCTTTAGAAATTCGGTGGCCAGCTATACAGTAAGCCTGTTACAGCCAAAGATTATTGAGGATATGAGACTGGTTGAGAACGGGTATCGGGTAATTGAACGCCCAATTTCAAACTTTCTGCCACAAGAGGACGGAAGATATCTTATGCTGGGTGGCGGTCTTGCACGAACTCAGCAGGAGTTTCGCAAATTCTCTGATCATGATGCTGAAATTCTACCGCAATATTATCAGGCTCTGGAACAGGTTGCCGAGGTTTTGCGCAGTCTGGCCTTGCAGGTACCGCCCAATTCAGGTGACGGTCTGGGCGGTCTTGTTGCCGCAATAAAGCAAGGGGCTCCTCTGGCAGGACTGACTATTGAACAGCAAAGAAATGTACTGGATTTATTTACAAAAAGCGCAAGGGCATATCTTGATGGCTGGTTTGAAAGTGACGCGGTCAAGGCGGCGTTTGGCTTTGATTCTGTAGTTGGTAACTATGCCAGCCCTGATACTCCTGGCAGTGCCTATGTATTGCTGCATCATGTATTTGGCGAGGTGAATGGCAAAAAGGGTGCCTGGGGTCATTGTGTTGGCGGCATGGGCAATATTACCCGCCTTATGGCAAAGGCTTGTACTGATCTGGGCGTCAAGATCAGCCTAAACAGCGCTGTTGAACAAGTTCTTGTACAAGATAATCAAGTAATCGGTGTGCGTTTGCACAACGGGAAGAAGCTGTTTGCCAAACGGGTAATAAGCAATGTGGGGCCAAAACTTTTATATCAGCAATTGATAAAGTCTAAGCATTTATCAGCAGATTTTCTAAAGCGTATTAAGGGCTTTCAAACCGGTTCCGGCACGTTTCGGATGAATGTGGCGCTGTCCGAATTGCCAAAATTTACCTGCAAGCCGGAGCCGGGCGAGCATCACCAAAGCGGTATCATTCTGGCTCCGACACTCGATTATATGGACAAGGCATTTATGGATGCCAAAACCTATGGTTGGTCAAGACGACCAATCGTTGAAATGCTTATTCCCTCTACTGTTGATGACAGCCTTGCCCCTGTGGGCTGTCATGTGGCCAGCCTGTTTTGTCAGCAATTTGCCCCTGTTTTACCAAATGGGCAGAGCTGGGATGATGTGCAGGATGAGGCGGCAAATACAATACTGGATACGGTGGAAGAATATGCTCCGGGTTTTCGGGCCTCGGTTCTGGCGCAAAGCCAATTATCACCAAAGGGTCTGGAAGATACTTTTGGGCTTGTTGGTGGTGATATTATGCACGGCAATATGACTATAGACCAATTGTGGTCAGCGCGCCCGGTATTGGGCAATGCCAGTTATCGCGGCCCGCTGGAAGGCTTGTATATGTGCGGAGCAGGCACCCATCCTGGAGGCGGAGTAACCGGAGCTCCGGGCCATAATGCAGCCAAGGTGATTTTACGAGATCGCAATCCCTTGCGCAGCGCTTTTGGATTATGAAAAATAAGGACACTTTGTCGCAGTTCTTGAAAATTCACATAAATTTGATGAAATTGAGGTGGTATTGTACTGCCTTCATGTGTAGAGGAAGGCATCAATTAGGTAAAAGTATGCGTTCTTTGTTCCAGATAATTCCGTTTAGCACAATTTTCATGCTGGTCATGGTGCTGGTGGTCGGGATTGTTGTGCCTTCGGCGAAGGCTGGAACAGCAATGCCAATGAGCCAGAACAACTATATGCAAACAGAAGCCATGCAGGCCGAGGCGGAAACTGGATCGCTAATGCCAGGCGCAATTAATATGTCTGGCGCCTATTGTGAGCAAAACCGGGATAATGTTTCTGATATTGATTGCGTGCTGTCTTGCGCCACAATTTGCGTAAGCTCAGTATATTTTCCTGCGTTGCAACACTTGAACGATCTGGCAAGTGCCCAGTCACATTTTGCACCGGCAAATACCGGGAATTTTTCTTTTGCATCGGCTCTGGCGACCCCTCCTCCTCGAATCTAATCATCAAATTAACTTTTGCTGTGCATGTGCTGTACAGTGAAGGGGCGCTTTTGGCGCCGTAATTTATAGAATTTGATCTTGAGACAGGAAGCCAATATGACCTCCATCCTATCAAAACACATATTTGCCATTGTGCTTGCCGCGCTTATTGCCGCACCAGCAATTGCCCAGGAAAAGCTGGACATCAATGAAAGTGTAACAATCGCACTACAGGCAAATGACCCCAGCGTTGAGTTGTTTGAACAAAGAGCCAAAGCGCTGGAAGACCGGGCTGTTTCCGACAGCCAGTTACCTGATCCGGTGTTTAGCACCCGTATGCAAAGCGTGCCGCTTTCTTCACTAGACATCAATCGCGAAGGCATGACTCAACTGGCATTTGGGGTAAGGCAGGCCTTTCCCAAAGGAAAGAGCCTTGCCCTTACCAGAGAAAAACGTCTGGCCGAAGCTTTGGCCGAACGCCATAACAAGGAGCTTCGCAATCGTGAAATAACCCTGCAAACCAGAATTTCATGGCTTGATCTGTATTATTGGGAACAGGCAAAAATCATTACCGATGCCACACGAGAAAAAGTACTTGAGTTAAGTGAGGTCTCTGAGGCCAATTATGCAAGTGGCCGCGGAGCGGCGCAAAACGTGTTGCGGGTTGATCTTGAATCATCACTGCTTGAAACCCGTCTGGTTGAACTGGATCGCAAGGCTGACCTGGCCAAGGCTGATCTGGCCCGGCTTATCGGAATTGCCAATGCCGCTCGTCCCTTGCCGGAACAATTGCCGTCATTATCGGCATTGCCCACTGCCCAGCAGATCCAATCGGATCTGGTGCGCCATCCAAGTATCAAGGTTTTTGATGCCAAGATTGCCGCCAGAGACCGTGATGTGGATATTGCTGCAGAACAATACAAACCCGGTTTTGCCATAGATGCGGCCTATGGTATTCGTGACAGCCGCTCGGATATGGGCTCAGTTGGAATTTCATATTCAATTCCCCTGTTTCCCAAAAACAGGCAGGACAAAGCACTTTCCGCCAGTAAGAACCTGCGCAGTGCCGCCAAGCTTGGCAGAGATGCTCAATTGCTGGAGTTAAATCGGCAATTAGGTCGCACCTTTGCCGACTGGACTAGGCTTGGTGAGCGTATTTCCCTGTATGAAAATACGGTTCTACGCCGGGCAATTGACACCGCTGAAGCTGCAATGATCGGCTATGAAAATCAAACAGCGGATTTTGCAGAACTGGTTCGGGCCGAATTAGCGGTACTGGACGTTAAGCTTACACTTATCCGTTTGCGAGTTGAGCGGATTAAAGCCCATGCGGGCTTACTGTTTCTGGACGGAGAAAATCATGAATAAGTCAACTGTTTTTGTCGGCGCAGCGGCGCTGGCCATAGGTTTATCTGGCGGATTTTTTATCGCCAATATGGGAGATTCCCAGCCCACAGCATCGGAATCCTCCACATCCTCTGAGCGTGAAATCCTGTACTATAAGGCACCAATGGACCCCAGCTTTCGCAGCGACAAGCCCGGTAAGTCCCCCATGGGAATGGATCTGGTGCCGGTATATGCCGATGAAAATGAGGATGGGGCTGATGACCGTAATCTGGTGAAAATTAACCCGGTAGTGCAAAACAATATTGGTGTACGGTATGGCAAGGTGGAAAAAACCACTTTGGCCCGTAATATTAATACGGTTGGTTTTATTCAGGCCGATGATGATGAAACCGCCAGTGTTGATGTCCGTACAGAAGGGTGGATTGAAAAATTATACATCAAATCCGTAGGCGAGCATGTTAAAAAGGGCCAGCCCCTGTTTGACCTTTATTCCAAGCCATTGGTGACAGCGCAGGACGAGTATTTGCAGGCTTTGCGTATTGGCAGAGCTTCCCTGATACGGGCGGCCAAGGGGCGTTTGACCGCCTTGGGCCTTAGCAATAAACAAATCGAGTTCATAAAACGCACCGGCAAATCCAGGCGCCTGAACCGGGTTTTTGCGCCCAGAGATGGCGTGGTTACCATGGTGAGCATTGGTGAAGGTGCCTATGTAAAACCGGGCAGTAAAATAATGATGCTGGCTGATTTGTCCTCGGTGTGGGTTTTAGCCGAAGTATTTGAAACTCAGGCCAGTTGGGTAAAACCTGGTCAAGCAGTTACCATGCAGGTGGATGCGGAGCCGGGGCGCGTATGGTCTGGAGTTGTGGACTATATCTATCCCACCATTAATTCCGGCTCCAGAACCGTACAGGTTCGTCTGGCTTTTTCTAACCCGGACGGAATTTTACGACCACAGGGATATGCGAAACTGATTATTGAGACTGATCCCAAGGTCGGGGTTTTAGCGGTGGATCGTGAGGCATTGATACGTGCTGGAAAATCAGACCGGGTGATTGTTGCTTTGGGCGATGGGCGTTTTCAGCCTGCGGAAGTGAAAACCGGCATGGAATCCGGTGGCAAGGTGGAAATACTAAGCGGTCTTGAGGAGAACGAAAAAATAGTGGTTTCCTCGCAATTCCTTATTGATTCAGAGGCATCGCTTCGCGGCACAACCTTGCGCATGTCAGAACAAGAACCCATGGCAATGGATGCGGTAGAAGAAGCCAGCTCCAAAGGTGTGGTGGTATCAGTAATGGCAGGCCACGGCATGATTACCCTTGAGCATGATGCAATTGCGGATTTTGACTGGCCGGCCATGGAAATGGACTTTGTTACCGACCCGGAGTTTCTGGATGATATAGAGCCTGGAGACACGGTTCATTTTACAGTGTTAAGAACGGCCAATGATGATGGCGAACATGTCATTTCCTCATTGATGAAAATGACCAAAAATGAGGAGAACGCAAAATGATTTCCTCAATTATTCGCTGGTCAATAGATAACCGCTTTTTGGTTATCATGTTGTCATTGTTGATGACCGGGTGGGGACTTTATTCGTTAAAGCAAACCCCTTTGGATGCCATTCCTGATCTTTCGGACGTTCAGGTCATCATTAAAACATCCTATCCCGGTCAGGCCCCGCAAGTGGTCGAAGATCAGGTAACCTACCCATTAACCACAGCCATGCTGGCGGTGCCTGGTGCGATTACCGTTCGGGGCTACTCGTTTTTTAATGACAGTTTTGTCTATATTATTTTTGAAGATGGCACAGATCTTTATTGGGCGCGTTCACGGGTTCTTGAATATCTGTCACAAGTGGCGCCAACCCTGCCGCCAAGTGCCAAATCAGCGCTTGGGCCCGATGCCACCGGTGTCGGCTGGGTATATCAATATGCCCTGATTGATAAGACAGGCAATCATGACCTGTCTCAATTGCGTTCCATTCAGGATTGGTTCTTAAAGTATGAATTACAGACCGTTCACGGTGTCTCAGAGGTTGCCACTATTGGCGGCATGGTCAAACAGTATCAGGTAATTGCCGATCCAGATAAATTACGTTCATACAATATACCCTTATCCACAGTGCGAACTGCCATTCAGCGCGGCAATCAGGAAACTGGTGGCCGGGTGATTGAAATGGCCGAAGCCGAATACATGGTGCGTGCTTCAGGCTATATAAAATCCAAAGAGGATTTGCGTCAAATTCCGCTTAAAGTTACCGCTGAAGGCACGCCCATATTGTTAAAGGACGTGGCGGAAATCCGGCTTGGCCCTGAACTGCGCCGTGGAGTTACCGAGCTAAATGGTGAAGGCGAAGCCGTTGGCGGCGTTATCATTATGCGTTTTGGTGAAAACGCCTTGCACACCATTGAGCTAATTAAGGAAAAGCTGGAAATCCTGCAAGAAAGCCTGCCCGAAGGGGTAGAGGTGGTGACCACTTATGATCGTTCGGCATTGATTGAACGGGCGGTGGAGACCTTGCAGGAAAAACTGGCCGAAGAATTTATTGTGGTGATTCTGGTCTGTGCTGTTTTCCTGTTCCATTTACGCTCGGCGCTGGTGATCGTTCTTAGTCTGCCCTTGGGTATATTGGGCGCATTCATTGTTATGAATATGCAAGGCATTAACGCCAATATCATGTCTTTGGGCGGTATTGCCATTGCCATCGGAGCCATGGTTGATGCAGCCATTGTGATGATTGAAAATATGCACAAACACATAGAGCGAGAACCGCTGACCAAGGAAAACCGATGGCGAATTGTAACGGAGGCTGCGGTTGAAGTGGGCCCGGCGCTGTTCTTTTCGCTGCTGATTATTACCTTTAGCTTTGTGCCTATTTTTGCATTGGAAGCGCAAGAGGGACGATTGTTTCACCCTCTGGCTTATACAAAAACCTATGCAATGGCCGCTGCTGCCGGTGTCTCGATTACTCTGGTTCCGGTATTGATGGGCTATTTTATTCGCGGCAAAGTATTGCCCGAACATAAAAATCCGATCAATTGGTTGTTGGTGGTGATTTACCGGCCCTTTATCAATGCCACCTTAAAGCACCCCTTCTTGATGGTTTTAATTGCGGCTCTGGTTCTGGCCAGTTCGGCAATTCCATTATCACGCATGGGCGGTGAGTTTATGCCTGATCTTGATGAAGGTGATCTGCTATATATGCCAAGCGCCTTTCCTGCGGTTTCCGCCGGAAAAATGGAGCAGATTCTGCAACAAACCAACAAGCTGATCATGACAATACCGGAGGTGGAAACCTCTTACGCCAAAGCCGGGCGTGCCGATACGGCTACTGACCCGGCACCTTTGACCATGGTTGAAACTACTATTCAGTTAAAGCCAAAGTCTGAATGGCGTGAAGGTATGACCACAGAAAAGCTAAAGGCGGAACTTGATAGAATCGTTCAGGTTCCAAGTCTTACCAATGTCTGGATCATGCCGATCAAGAACCGGATCGACATGCTGGCCACCGGAATTAAAACCCCGGTCGGTATTAAGGTTGCAGGCCCGGACTTAAACGTAATCGGTGAAATTGGCGAAGAGATCGAACGTGTGATCAAGGACGTTCCGGGCACCTCATCGGTTTATGCCGAAAGGGTTACTGGCGGGCGTTTTGTTGACATTGACATTCGCCGCGCCGAAGCGGCTCGCTTTGGCTTGAATGTGGCTGATGTTCAGGACGTTATACGCACGGCCATTGGTGGTATGACCATTACCCAAAGCGTAGAGGGCCTTGAGCGATACCCGGTAAATCTGCGCTATCCGCGAGACTATCGTGACAGTGTTGAAAAATTAAAATCCCTGCCGGTGGTCACCAAAATGGGTGCTCAAATACCGCTGGGGCGCCTTGCCGATATTTCCATCTCCAGTGGCCCCGGCGTGATCCGCAGTGAAAATGCCAGATTAAATGGCTGGATCTATGTGGATATCGCAGGAAGGGACATTGGCTCTTATGTGGCTGATGCCAAAAAAGCCGTAGCCGAAGGGGTCGAATTACCGCCAGGATATTCGCTTAACTGGTCTGGCCAGTATGAATATATGGAAAGAGCCAAGGCCCGCCTGGCAGTGGTGGTTCCGGTTACTTTGGTAATTATTCTTTTGCTGTTATTCTTAAACTTCAGACGAGTTATACCGGTACTTATCATTATCAGCACATTGCCCCTGGCCCTTGTCGGCGGTTTATGGCTGATGGATTTCCTTAGCTATAATATGTCGGTGGCTGTGGGCGTTGGATTTATCGCCTTGGCCGGAGTCTCGGTTGAGATAGGGGTGCTGATGGTGGTTTATCTGGAGCAGGCTCTGCAAAAGCAAAAGGAAGTGGCCTATTCCGAAAACCGCTCCCTGACACTGGAGGATTTGCAAATAGCAATTGTCGAAGGTGCCTTGATGCGGGTTCGTCCGATCATGATGACGGTGGCTGTGGTGGTTGCAGGTCTGTTGCCGATCATGCTTGGTAGCGGAACCGGATCCGAAGTGATGCGCCGGATTGCAGCCCCGATGGTGGGCGGCATGATCAGTGCCACGGTTTTGACCTTGCTGGTAATCCCGGCCGTATTCCTTATCTGGAAGCGCCTGAGCCTGTCAAAAGAGGCAAAATAACAGATGAGATTGCTGGATTGGCGTTATTCACGCCGAAGTATTTTTTCGACCAATATATTGCCAATCCAGCTTTCCATAAAATTAGCCTTTACCTGTGCCGGATCATATTCGCTTGCCACCCACTCCGAGAAACTGATCGGCTTTTTGGCAGCAAAATCCAGATATGACTGAAAAAAGAAATCCAGCATTCCGGTTTTGCCAAGTTTTACATGCAGGGTTTTTAATGACAATTGCTGCATTGCCTGCTCAATACGCTGGCCTTTGCGAAAATGCATATAAAGCGCAGCCATAAAGCCGGCGCGATCAGCCCCGGACTTGCAATGCATCAGCGCCGGATACTCAATTCGTTCAAACAAGTCCCTGGCCCTGAAAATCACCTCTGGCGGATGAGTGTCACGGGATTTCACCGTAAAATTTTCCAATGTAATGCCATAGGTTTTGCAGGCTTCTTTTTCCAGAGCATGAAAACCGCTATTGGTGCCCCCGCGCAGGTTGATAATAGTGCGAATCCCCCGTTTACTCCACTGCTCGATCTGCTTTGGTGATGGCTGATTGCTGCGTACCATTTCATCAGAAATCCACCGTTTGTTTTGGAACCATATGCGCAAAAACCCGTGATCACGCCAAATCAGGTCGTTTTTGGCCTTTTTTCGGGCTGAAGGTGTCGACAGATCAAAGCTCATGGGTGCCTTTCGTAACAGAACACGCTAAACAGGGGCCATGTGGAAGAAATTTTTCAGATCAAGGCCGGTGCAATTTATTCTGGCGGTGGTTTTGGCCGGTTATGTAAGGCTGGTCAACCGCTCAATCCGTTGGCAGGTACATGGACAGGAAATTGTTGATCCAATCTGGCAAAAAGGTGAAGGGGTAATTGGGGCACTTTGGCATTCAAGAATTTTGCTGACTCTTGCTGCATGGCCACCTGATCGCCCCCCAAAGAAACAAAGCCCCAGTTTTTTAATATCGCTTTCGCCTGATGGGGCCTTTGTTTCGCGCGCAGCATTATTTTTGGGTTCTGGAGTTATTCGCGGCTCCGGCGCAAACAGGAAAAAGAAAAAAAACAAAGGAGGAGCAACGGCCTTTCGCAAAATGATTGACCATATACAAGCTGGCGGTTGTCTGGCCATTACACCCGATGGCCCAAGAGGCCCACGAATGCGAGCCAGTCTGGGCGCAATTGTTCTGGCCGCTAAAACCGGGGCACCTGTTTTGTGTTTGGGGGTTTCCTGCTCCCGGGCAAAATTCTTCAATAGCTGGGATCGGTTCTGCCTGCCCATACCCTTTGGACGGGGTGCTATTGTCTGGAAGGGGCCGGTATGGGTGCCCAAAGATGCTGATGAAGAAATGCTGGAGCGCAAACGGCAGGAAGTGGAAGACCTGATCAATCAGGCATCTTTTAGTGCTGATTCCATATGCGACCATTTGCCAATTGAACCGGCAGAGCGAGAAGAATCATGAAAACACCGTGGTTATTAAAGTTTTATCTTGGTTTTTCCCGCTGGTTTGCGGCTGCATATCACCTTGTTTATCGTCTGCGTGCGCTATGGGGTAAAGAAGATAAGCTGCGCTTGTTAGAGCGGGCCGGATACAGCAAAACTCACCGGCCATCGGGGCCGCTGGTCTGGCTGCACGGGGCCAGTGTTGGTGAGTGTAATTTAGCTTTGGCTGTGATCGGACAATGGAAAAAAATTGAGCCTGATGTAAACTTTCTTGTTACCTCACAGACCAAAACGTCAGCTAATTTGCTGGCTGGAAGGGAGAATGAGAATATTATTCACCAGTATCTGCCAATGGATACTCCTGATGCCATGGAGCATTTTATTCATCACTGGCAGCCGGATCTGATGATTTTGCTGGAGTCAGAAATTTGGCCAAACCTGATTGTAAGTGTACGAAAAAGCCAGATACCTCTGGTGCTGTTAAACGCCAGAATGAATGAAAAATCCCGCAGAAACTGGCAGAAACGAAACCAATTATCCCGGTATCTGTTCAAACAGTTTCAGTGGATTGTGGCGGCTGATAATCCGACCCGGGATTTTTTAAGTCAAATAACCGGACAGGAAATCCTCATGCCCGGCAATCTTAAACAGCTCATGACGCCATTGCCACCGGATCAGGATCTGCTTGATGAGCTGTCCTTATTGTGCCGGGGCCGTCCTGTCTGGCTGGCCTTATCTACCCATTTGGGTGAAGACGAGATATTGTTACAGGCTCATAAACAGATTTTGCAAAAACAGACAGAGACATTGCTGATTTTGGTACCTCGCCATCCGGAACGGGGCCCACAACTTGCCTCTATGGCTGATGATCTTGGCCTATCAAACAGCAGGCGCGGCAAAGAACTTCAGGCACAAAAGCAATTATGGATTGCTGATACTATTGGTGAAATTCCTCTTTGGCTGGAGCTGGCCTCCATTGCCTTTATTGCCGGCTCTCTTTCAGGCGGCAAGGGCCATAATCCCATAGAGGCGTTAAGTGCGTCAGTTGCGGTGTTGTCAGGCTCAAATGTGAGTAGCTTTTCTGAGATTTATCAGGAGCTTGACACACATGGCGTAGTGAAGTTCTGTGATACTCCAGATCAGATAGCAATGGCGGTTCTGGCGCATTTTGATGATCCAGATACTAACAGGCATAATCAGCAGGCAATGAAAGAGCTGATCGCAAAACGGGCAGGAGCCCTTGCACAACAGGTTATTCCGGGTTTACTGGATTTGCGCAAAGGTAAATACCATGCGCGCTCCTGAGTTCTGGAATCAGAAGCATGGTCGTGGTGCTGCACCATTGACCAGGGCGCTGTTAACCCCGTTTGGCTGGTTGTATTTAGCCGTTTCAAAATGGCGTTATGATCGCCATGTGCCCGAACAAATGCCTGTTCCGGTGATTTGCGTGGGCAATATTACCCTGGGCGGCACCGGCAAAACCCCATTGGCCATTGCCATAGCCCGGTACTTACAGGCCAATGGCAAGAGCCCGGCCTTTGTCTCGCGGGGACATGGCGGCAAACGGCGCGGGCCGTTACAGGTTGATCCACAAACGCACAGTTTTGAAGATGTCGGTGATGAACCCCTGTTACTGGCAAAAACCACTGCTACTTTTATTGGTCGGGATCGAGTGGCGGCTGCGCATCTGGCGGTGCAATCTGGTGCTGGTTGTTTGATTATGGATGATGGTTTTCAAAACCCGTCCCTTAAAAAAGATTTAAGCATATTGACTATTGATGCCGCAATTGGTCATGGCAATGGCCGGGTGTTTCCCGCCGGGCCGCTGCGCGAGACAGTTGCAGGTGCACTAAAGCGTGCTGATGCAGTGGTATTGATCGGTGACGGCGACACCCCGGACTTGGCTGGATTTACAGGGTTGATTTTTAGGGCTGGCTTGCAGGCTAAGAACAGCGCTCCTGCAGGAAAACTGGTTGCTTTTGCTGGAATTGGTCGTCCTGAGAAGTTTTTTGACTCACTTCGTGATGCCGGCGCAGATATTGCGCAGGAAATAGCTTTTGCCGATCATCACCCTTATCAAAACAAGGATGTGCAAAACCTGCTGCAATGGGCAAAACATAATCAGGCTAAATTGATCACT
This sequence comes from Robiginitomaculum sp., assembly GCA_015485155.1. Taxonomy (GTDB): domain Bacteria; phylum Pseudomonadota; class Alphaproteobacteria; order Caulobacterales; family Maricaulaceae; genus Robiginitomaculum_B. The sequence goes on from WFUF01000025.1 coordinate 30,255, forward strand.
ACTGAAAAAGATATGATGCGCTGGCCGCAAAAATGGCGCAAAGAATTGCTGATCTGGCCGGTGGAACTGAAATTTGCTAATGCCAGATCCTTACCCGATTTACTGCAAGGGGTTATTGCAAAATGTCAATAAAACGTAAGGCCAGCCCATTACAATGGGTTCAATGGTTTGCAGAAGCAGGTCTGTGGTTTCTAGTGATGGGTTTTTTTCGCATACTCCCTATTAAAAAAGCATCGGCGGTCGGTGGCTGGCTGTTACGCAAGATCGGGCCATTGACCCGCGCCCATAAAACCGCATTAATTAATATCAAGCTGGTATTTCCCGACATGCCGGAGTCAGAAGTTAGAAAACTTGCCTCTGCATGCTGGGATAATCTGGGCCGAATTGGTGGAGAGTTTCCGCATTTGTCGCAATTGCGCCCCTATGAGGAAAATGGCCGGGTTGAAATTATAGGTCATGAGCACCTACAGACAATTATCGACAGTAAAAAACCGGCAGTTCTGATTTCCGGACATTTTGCTAATTGGGAGGTGATGGCTGCTGCTATTTGTCTGGGAGGATTGCCGGCGCGGGTATCTTATCGTCACACCAATAATCCGTGGGTGGATGCGTCCATCGCTCGCACCCGCCTTGCCTATGGTATTCCAGAGCTAAGCGCCAAAGGCGGGGCCGGGGCAAAAGAAATGATTGAGGCAATGAAACAGGGGCACAGCGTCACTTTTTTGAACGATCAAAAATTTAATCAGGGCATTTTGGCCAGTTTCTTTGGTCATAAACTGCCCACGGCACCTGGGCCGTCCCGTCTGGCTTTACGGTTTGATGCGCCAATTTTACCAGTGTCTATCGAGCGTCTGCCAAAAGCACGTTTTAGGGTGCGCTTTCACCCTCCAATGGCCGCGTCCAGTGATCCTGACAGGAGCAAGGCCATTGCAAATACGGTCGAAAGCATTAATCGCTTTTTAGAAGACCATATTCGCCAACACCCTGAGAGCTGGTTCTGGGTGCATAGACGTTGGCCCAAAGAAGTTTACAGGAAGTAATGGCGCGGCGGCCCTAGCTTTCAGTGACTTTATCTTTGGCCTTGGCATCTGCCAACTGTGATTGCTTGGCACCAATATGCAACAGCAGGTCATCAATTCGCCCAACCTCTTGAGCAAAGGCGGCAAGTTCAGAGCGTTTTAATTTACGCCCCGTAGGCAATTTGACGGTCATCGGATTTACATGACGGCCTTTTTTCAATACTTCATAGTGCAGATGCGGCCCGGTCACCCGGCCAGTTGCCCCCACATAACCAATAATCTGTCCCTGCTGCACCCGGCGGCCTTTTTTGATTCCACGGCCAAATTTTGACATGTGAGCATAAGCGGTTTTAAAGCCGTTGGAATGACGAATACGCACATAATTGCCATAAGAGCCAAACCTTGATGAACGTTCAATTACTCCATTGCCTGCAGCCAGAATTGGTGTTCCGGTCACTGCTGCAAAATCAGTTCCCTTATGAGCGCGAGTATAGCCAAGTACAGGGTGTTTGCGTCTACCGAAACTGGATGAAATCCGCGCACCTTCTACCGGAGTTTTCATTAAAAACCTTCGGGCGCTTTCGCCTTTTTCATTATAATAACCCACTTCGCCATCAGGGGTCTGATAACGATACAGCTTCAAATCACGCTTTCGCGGCATCAGCCGTGCATATAAAAGATTGCCGGTTCTGACCATGCGTCCCTGTTCATCAACCAGCCGCTCAAACACCATGTCAAAGCCATCTCCTGCGCGGATACCGCGCTGAAAATCTACCGAATAGGCGTATAAACGCGAAAACTCCAAAATAGCAGCATCAGAGGCACCCGCTTCAAGGGCGCTCAAATACAGGCTGCCGGAAATAGTTCCCTGCACCCGCACCAATTCCGGTGAGGTCTCACGCAATAATTCTCTGGAGTGAAAACTGCCATTTTCGTCGCGACGAAGCAAAATAGTACGCTCGGCATCAATCCTGGTTGCAAGGCTTACCAGATGCATTGCAGACTTGTTGTCGTTTCTTGGCTCCAGCACCAGTTTTAATTGCTGACCCGCGCGAAAATTACGTGGGTTAAATAATTTGCTTATGGCTTGAATTGCATAGGCAGCTTCTACCCGTCCAACACCTGCCTCATCCAGTAACACCGCAAGCGTTCCACCGGGTTTAAGTTTAAGACTCAATTGCTTGCGGTCAGAGTTATCAACAAATGAGGCAAATACCTGATCCGCTACATTCTTCAACTTTGGCAAATCAGGTGCCGGCGGTACTATAACCGATACATTTTGAACCATGGCACCTGAAGCCTGTGCAGGTTCTGGTCTGCCACCTAAAAACAAATTGACAATTGCCATGACAAGCAATGCTGCCGGGATAAAATACATCACTACCGGAAACGGCTTTCCACCCATGCCAACGTCCCTTGGTTTTTATGAACATACTATGATGTTCTTGATTATTTGCTCAAGCCTGACCATTACCAGACTCGTATATAAATGAACCAGATTCAGGTTAATGAACCTTGAGCGCATTTTCAAATTTCTTTGCCAACACGCGAGCAGTGTACTGGTTTTTCGATTGAATCCAAGCCCGAAACCACATATTCTACCTTAAGGAACAATTGCTTGGTATCAGCACACTTTTTTGGTTATTTAACCGCTTAAGACCAGAGAGTTCTTCATATGGTTTTTATTTTGCCCTGTTCACGGCTTGGTAATGGTCTACAGGCACCTTGGCTTAAGCATTTAAGGCCTTAAATATTTGGCCGTCACAGCAAACAACCAGATAGGGATATTATTCATGAAACCTTCTTCCGCCCCCGTTGAATTATCTGCTGTGGATCTTGCAGCCCTGTTGTGCGCCCGTGTCTGTCATGATCTGGTCTCTCCAGTTAGTGCTTTAGGTACGGCCCTGGACGTGCTCGACGATGATAGCGCCAATGACATGCATGATGAAGCAATGCAACTCATCCGTGGTTCTGCCAAGCAGGCATCGGCCAAACTTGAATTTGCCAGGCTGGCTTTTGGCGCCGGAACATCAGCACCTGGACAAGTGGCAACCACCGAGCTTAAGCGCCTGATTGACGGCGTATTTGATACAGCCAAGGCACAAATTGTCTGGCGCGTGTCTGCTGCCAGCCTGTCCAAGCCTGCTGCACGAATATTACTTAATCTGGTATTGCTTGGCTTTGAGTCTGTACCTCGCGGCGGCAAAATAACCATTGAGGCCAACTCTGCAGCACGCATACGGGTTCACGCACAAGGAGACCGGGCCAGATTATTGCCGATAACTGCTGATGCGCTTGAGGGCATGGAGCCTGATACCGGCTTCGATGGAAGATCCATACAGCCTTATTATACAGGACTTATTGCCCGCGATCTCGGCGGCAGAGCCGAGGCTGTTTCAAATGGACAGGGCATTGAATTCGTTGCACTGACCACTGCTGATACCGAAAATCAATGGCAGGCCAGCGCCAGCTAAAGCATTTTTAGCAAAAGTGGAAACCGGTTTTGCGGCCAAAAATGCGATAAACAAAGATTCGCATTTGCAAGCAAAAGTGGAAAGCTCTTTTAATGTCCTATTGCTTCGCTGCTTGAGGGAGTCTTTGTTTGTCCTATCGCTTTGCTGCTTGAGGGAGTCTTTGTTTGTCCTATCGCTTCGCTGCTTGAGGACAGTTGTGCGGTAAAAAATGCGGCGAGTATGCGGTGGATAAAAGATTTAGCGTTTTCCTGCAGCCAAAATTGTTTTATTACTGGTGCAAATAATCACCCGGCATGGCTCCAGTCAGCGCCAGCCTGTCCAAACAAGAAACCGTTGCAATATTGCAGGCCCGGAGCCTGCTCAATGAGCTGTGCCAGAGCCTCTTGTTCCGTTATATGATGATCGCAAACTGCACGAAACGTTTTTGCCACATGCACCATGTCCTCACTATGGGGTGACAGGCGCAACGAATTTACGCCAGCAGCAGACAGGTTACCCACATCTCCAACCAGATTAGCCCGGCTGCCGGACAGGGTCTGCACCCCGTTTACTGCCAGGAATTTTTGATCATCCAGAGTATCAACAGCCAGACCGTCCATATCATTTTCGCAAACGAATTGACATGAATCTTTGGATTTTGCTGCCAAGCGAGCATGGGTGCAACGTCCAGAGATCGCCAATGGCACCCGGCCATAGCCCCAGACCTCAATACGTGTATTTTGGGCAGAGCCATGTGCTGCCAGTGTCTTTACGGTTGCAATCGGCAGTTCCGGCGGCAGACATATATCGCTTGCACCCTTGGCAATAAGCCAGTTAAGCGATTGGGCATTATAGACATTAACCAAAGGACCTACGGTAAATTGCTGATCCGGTTCAAGATAGTGCAATAGGGTCAGATCATTTAACTCGGTGGTGAAACCTGAAGCGGCTAAACCAGCCAGCATCTTTCGCTCTCTTGGCGATGTGGTAAGTGCTAAAGATGCCAGAACAACCTCTTTACCTGCACGCTGCAAGCGTTCGGCAACACCTTCGATCAGGGTTTCATAAAATGGTAAGCGCTTAGAGCAAACCACTTCGCCCAATACCACACGATCCACCGGAGCCTCATCGGCAATACGGGCGTAAAAATCCTGCCATATATCTGCTGTCCAGTGAAAAAAAACCGGGCCAAGAGTAAGTTTCATCATATTTGTCCACAAGCCTCCTAAAGTTTTTCCGGTTCAAAATGAACTTAAAATTTGCCTAAACTTTTGTCTGTCGCATTTTTGGCCGCAAACCCGCGCTCAAGTAGCGAAGCGATAGCGCAAATAAAGAGTCCTCAAGTAGCGAAGCGATAGCGCAAATAAAGAGTCCTCAAGTAGCCGCTAGGCGATAGGACATCAAAAGACTCCTCAAGTAGCCGATAGGCGATAGGACATTAAAAGACTCCTCAAGTAGCGAAGCAATAGGACATTAAAAGAGCTTCCCACTTTTGCTAAAAATGCTAAATCTTTATCTGTCGCATTTTTGGCCGCAAAACCGGTTCCCACTTTTGCTAAAAATGCTCTAACGCCAAGTCTTTTTATATGCACCAAGAGTATTCTCCTGTCCCTCGCTTAGATTAGCCAATATTCCTAATTCTATTGCTTTATCTGCGGCGCATGCCTCTACTGCCCTGCGAAAACTGCGCACCACCGCCGTTACATAAGCCCTGCTGCGCTGCCGGCCTTCGATTTTAAGGGCAGTTACTCCGGCCTTGGCCAATTGCGGGATTAAACTGGCAGCATTTAAACTTGTGGGATCCTCAAATACCGGCCCAGTGTGATCGTCAACACGAAAACAGCCCTTGCATAAGGTAGGATAGGGCGCTGGCGCGTCCTGTTCAGCCATATCAATGGTAAAGCCCCCCAGTTTGGAGACCATGGCAGTGCCTTTTTGCTCATACACCACATGACTGGCCGGGGAGCAGACCCCGTTCATATTAGGTGATTGACCAGTGGCATAGGATGATAAGGAACATCGGCCCTCTTCCATTACACAAAGACCGCCAAATACAAAAACTTCTGTTTCCGTGTCTATTTCGCGGTTAATGGCAGCAATTTCTTCCACGCTTAATACTCGCGGCAGCACCACTCGTTTAATGCCAAATTCCTGCGCATAAAAGTTTATGGCATCAGGGTTGGCTGCTGCTGCCTGTACCGACAGATGACGCCGCAAATCACTATGGTTTTCTGCTGCATGGGCCAATAGCCCCAAATCAGCCAGAATTACAGCATCGGCACCGGCAGCATATGCATCAGCAATGGCCTGATGCCATAGATATTCCCGTCCAGCCTGTGCAAAAGTATTTATCGCCACCAGAACCTTGGCATTGTTTTCATGAGCAAAATTAATTGATTCTGCCATTTCAGTACGAGAAAAATTCAAACCCGGAAAATTGCGGGCATTAGTCTCATCAGCAAAGCCACAATAGATCGTATGGGCACCAGCCTGTACAGCCGCGCGCAATGAGGCCGGGGTTCCTGCCGGGCAAACCAGTTCAAGCTCTTTCATGAACAAGGCTCCACTCGGCGCAAAGCAACATTAAACCGGTTTTGTAGCAGATTGATCACAGGCAGCGCCGCAGGCAGGGCCACACTCCCAAACGGGCCGAGCAGTGCCGTGCATTCCTCAACTAAATCAAGTTCACAATCATCAATAGCATTGCGCAGTGCCAAAACCGCCGCAGTATCACCTTCAAGAACAATGTCACGGGAAAAGAACAAGGCATCTCCATCATAGGCCCCATGCACCATCCCCAAAAGTGCCGCCAGCGGCCCGGCAATCCGCCCATCCCATGACAGAGATTTGGGCCGCCGATGCACATATATTTTTGGCGCATCTGGCACTGGATGCAGCAAAAATACAAATGGCAAATCAGTAGGGTCAATCAGGAAAGACTTGCTCACATGACTGCCAAGCCTGGCAAAAATCGACGGATAGCGAGCCACGCTTTGCCGGGCGAGACGGTTCATAAGCAAGGACAATACCGGCATGGGCAAGGGTTTGATCAAAGCCTTTGCCGCAGGTGGCAGTCGGGGGATTGGAGCCGGCTTGTTGATCATATTGATACCTGTGTGAGCACCATCTGATGCTGTGGCGAACGTCTTCAAGTCAAATCAAGGAACATGACCTTGCCGCCAAAACTGCACTTAGCCAAGGCAGATACTTGCGGCAGATTGTCCCGGGATCAATATGCGATTGGTACAGTCATGCAATTGGACAAACTGATTTGTTAACTTGACTTAGTGATCTGCAAGGACAAATATGCAGCCAGATGAGACGGACAACCGTTTTGTTTGACGTTTTCGGGGAGGAAACGTCCCTCATCGACCGACCTTGAACAAGGGCCAGTGCATTGCGCTGGCCCTCTTTTTTGCCTGACCTGGAACACAAAAAACGTCAACCCACACAATTGATAGTTTCAAGGAAGAAAAATGGTGCCCGGGGGCGGATTTGAACCACCGACACGCGGATTTTCAGTCCGCTGCTCTACCCCTGAGCTACCCGGGCATGGGCTTGGGCGCCTGGCACCCAGCATCAGAAGCCGGGTTTATAAGCAAGCAAGGGCCAACTGTCTATGATCTTTTTCACTGAAAGCTTTGATAAAACCGATTATTTAACCTTGCGGAATTGTGTGGCAATTTTCTTGTCCAGTAAATTACGACAATCTGAATAAGCCATAACACGCAGGTCTCTCGGGCCGAACATTTGTTCTGTCGGGTTTGGAATTTCCCAAAACTCTATTTTAGGGCCGTTTTCACCCAAAATTTCCATAGCTCTTTCCTGCGCTGCCCGGGTCAGCACAACAATCAGGTCAAATTGCTGCAAATCAAGATCATCGAAGTTTTTTGGGGTGTGCTCGGCAAGATCAACGCCCCAGTCTTCCATCACCTGCACCATGAACGGATCAAGATATCCGTCATAGACCCCACAGCTATCGGCCTTGATTTTTCCTTTGAACTTACGCCTGACCAGAGCCGCAGCCATTGGCGAGCGAATCGAATTCATTGTACATGCAAACAATATATTTTTTGGTGAGGTCATACAGATTGTCCACGGTGTAAGGAGCACAGCAAAGTAAACAGGCGACGGGCCGTATTAAAATCCATTTCAACCTTTCCTTCTAATCGGGCCAGTAATAGCTCAGACCCTTCATTGTGTAGGCTGCGCCGGCCCATATCAATAGCTTCTATGCGCTCAGGAGGAGCGTTGCGTATGGCATCATAATAGCTCTCGCAGATCAAAAAATAATCTCGGATAATGCGACGAAATGGCGATAAGGAAAGCAAATGCCTTTTGACCGGGACATCATCTTTTCTTGCAATATCAAGAACCAGGCGCCTATCAAGAATAGACAGGCGCAATTTGAAAGGCCCCTGAACGTCACTGGCTGGCTGAAATTTGTTTTCTTGTAGCAAGTCATAGATAGCAACTCGCCGCTCATGCTCGTATTCAGCCGTGGTGGCTGCCAGCGAATTTGGATCCAGATGAACCCGGAAAATTCGGTTGCATGGTGAGTCCTCAGCCATGCTTTGGTCTCGACTTTACGGGCCATGGCTCTGACAGATCAACCAGCGCCAAGTCAAGGCACTCAACTTCTGCGGTTAATACAGCACCATCAGAAAAAACAATCCTGATGTGACCTCCGGGGGATAATTGCTCGTCTTGGTTAAACTCAATAGCTAAAAGATATAAAATTCCATTGGTGTTTTCTATTTGAATTCCTTTGGATTTTACCTGCAAAACCCCGCCGATTTGCAAAGCCGAGCGTACACGCGCCGCAGCAGAGCGCTTCTTTCGCTCCCAGCAGAACCGGTTCATGGCAATTACCAATTGCCTTGATTTAACATCCCATGAAATATCCCCGACCCGGCTTATGGCATCTTGCGTCATGCTGGAGATAATTTGCAGATCTTCATTATTTTGGGCCAGCAACCGCATTTCGTTATCCAGTGATCCTAAATTGGCGCAGAACTCTAACCAGTCCGCCGCCTTGCGGCAATCCGGAAAATTACACGTTCAGTTTTTTACCCGGCGGATATTAGCGCCCAGAGCTGTTAAATTTGCCTCCAGATTCTGAAACCCACGATCCAGATGATAAACTCGGGAAATACTGGTGCTGCCACTTGCTGCCAATCCTGCTATGACCAGTGATACCGAGGCACGAAGATCTGTTGCCATAACCGGAGCGCCGGTTAATTCCTTTACACCGCGCACAACTGCTTCGCGGCCATGAACGGTTATATCGGCACCAAGACGCGACAATTCCGGCGCATGCATGAACCGGTTTTCAAAAATGGTCTCCCTGATGATGGACGCGCCATCGGCAAGGGTCATTAATGCCATGAATTGCGCCTGTAGGTCAGTGGCAAAGCCTGGCCATGCCGCAGTTTCAATATCAACCGGTTTTAATGATTCTGTACCGCGTTTTATATTCACCTCGTTGGGGCCAAGGGTTACTTCTATGCCTGATCTTTGCATTGCCGCCCATAAGGCTTCAAGATGTTCAGGCTGGCAATTACTGATGGTTACCTCACTATCAGGGCATGCCGCTGCTGCCATTGCATAGGTGCCTGTCTCTATACGGTCTGAAACCACTTCGTGATCAATGCCATGAAGGCTGTCAACGCCGGCAATAGTTATGGTGTCTTGACCGGCACCTGCAATTCTTGCCCCCATTGCATTTAACATATTGGCCAGATCAGTGATTTCCGGCTCTTTGGCAGCATTGCTCAAAACGGTTTCGCCGCGAGCCAAAACCGCTGCCAACATTGCATGCTCAGTGGCACCAACAGAAACAAACGGAAAGTTGATATTTGCACCGGTTAAGCCATCAGGAGCCTTGGCAATAGCATAACCCTGGTCAAGTTTAATCTGTGCACCCAGTGCCTCTAGGGCTTGCAAATGCAGATCTACGGGTCTGGCTCCAATAGCGCACCCTCCGGGTAAGGAGACCCTGGCACGGCCTTTTCTGGCCAATAGCGGTCCCAGCACATTAAAGGTTGCGCGCATTTTGCGCACCAGATCATAGGGTGCTTCTGGCTCACCAAGATTGGCCGCCATAATTTGCAGGCATCCTGTCTCAGTATTGCTGTGAACCTCTGCGCCCAAATGGCGCAATAAGTGTGACAAGAATCGTGTATCAGCCAAATCCGGCATATTACTCAAGTAAACAGCCTCATCGCTTAACAAGGCAGCAGCCATTAGTTTTAGGGCCGAGTTTTTGGCCCCGGTGATGCGGACATTTCCGTTAAGGGAATTGCCACCTTTGATCAAAATACTATCCATGATGAAGCGCTACGCCAGTGATCTAGCGCTGACAAGGCGAAAATATGGCCAAAGACAGCAAAACCTTAATTCAAGTGGCTTTTTTATTGCTGGTCTTGCGCCGGCGCAGATTATCACGCAATGCTTTTGCCAAGCGCTGTTCACGAGTGGTTTTCTCATTTGGAGCCGGTTGCTTTGGTTTCTTTTCCATTGCTAGAGAGTGCCACGAAAAATTGAATGCGCCAACACCCTTTTCAAGCCGAGAAAGACAGGTTATATGCGCGGGCTATTCAAACAATGCCTTTCATGAATCGGGCATTGGCTTGGCCGCAGTAGCTCAGGGGTAGAGCGCATCATTGGTAATGATGAGGTCGGGAGTTCAACTCTCCCCTGCGGCACCATTTTTTCTCCTACCGCTTCGTACTTGAGGAGTCTTTGTTTCTCCTATCGCCTAGCGGCTACTTGAGGAGTCTTTGTTTCTCCTACCGCGGCGGCAAACCTCACCGAAGACTGATTAATAACTGCTTCACTTGAATTGTTGCTTGCCAAGTTTGACAGCAAGCGGTAGGTTCCGCGCCGATTTAGAACTTTAGTTCTTAATTTATGCGCCGATAGCTCAGCTGGATAGAGCACCAGACTACGAATCTGGGGGTCGGGAGTTCGAATCTTCCTCGGCGCGCCAGTTTTGTAATAAGTTAGCGCTGTCTTACTTTTCTTGTAATTCGCTCCAGTAGGACGGAGTGGTATTGAAAACAATGATAGACTGTAGTGAAATCCTAGCCACCTGACAGTTAACGCCTGCCCCTGTATTGGGACATTCCCCAACACGGGTGTGGCCATATGGCTTCTAATTGAAAATATTTCGGACTTACGTTACAGTCCCGTCGGCGTGGACAAAATTGATACGCCATAGTTATTCTGCCCATCCTGATGCGTGAAAGACAATCGTCCGGAAAGCCAACGAGTTCATCAAGAACCATATCGGCAGCCAATTACAATTAACGGAGATTCGTCTTGGAAAATGTGCAGGCCGGGTTATTACTAAAGCCAAATTGCCACGCAGCCCTGGGGAAGCTTATAATTGGTCTGCCGCCAATGAAAGACCTGTTCCGCCAAACAACGATTCTAAAATCAGCTCTTAAGCCTGGATAATAAGGCTAATCCTTCATTGCCGAAGCTAAAGCCTGCAAATATTCTAACTGCTCTGTTGCAGCTTCGCGCTTTTCTTCGGTTTCGGCATCCCGCACATCTTCCTCGGCATCCGTAATCTCCTGCGCCAGCTTTGCAGGGTCCAGATCGCCCAGCTCAACCGCTTCTTCGGCCAAAACCGTCAAACCCTCAGAAGTGACATCAGCAAACCCGCCGCGAATATAAATACGGCGCTCTGTTTCTTCGTTCATTACCGAAATAGCACCCGGCCGAATCGCGGTCATAACCGGCATGTGTTCAGGATAAACCCCGAAATCACCCTCGGACCCGGGAACGGTAACACTATCGACGCCACCGGAAAAAAGCTCTTTTTCCGGTGAGACCAGTGAGAAATGTAATTTGTCAGCCATTGGTGACACCCGGTTTCCTATGCAGCTTCGGCAGCCAGACGCTCGGCCTTCTTGATAGCCTCATCCATGCTGCCAACCATGTAAAATGCCTGTTCCGGCAAATGATCGTATTCACCTTCAACCAAACCCTTAAATCCGGCAATGGTGTCCTTGATATCAACAAGACAACCCGGAGACCCGGTAAAGACCTCTGCCACGTGGAACGGTTGTGACAAGAAACGCTCAACCTTACGAGCACGGCTTACCACCAACTTGTCTTCTTCGGACAGCTCATCCATGCCCAAAATAGCGATAATGTCCTGCAGGGCTTTATACTTTTGCAAAACTTCCTGCACCGCACGAGCGGTTTCATAATGCTCTTCACCGATCACCCGTGGCTCCATAATCCGTGAGGTTGAATCAAGTGGATCCACCGCAGGATATATGCCTTTTTCTGAAATCGCCCGGCTTAGAACCGTAGTTGCATCAAGGTGAGCAAAGGAGGCGGCTGGTGCTGGATCGGTCAAATCATCGGCTGGCACATAAATCGCCTGTACCGAGGTGATAGAGCCTTTGTGAGTCGAGGTGATGCGCTCTTGCAGGCCACCCATGTCAGTAGCCAAAGTTGGCTGATAACCCACCGCAGAAGGAATCCGGCCCAAAAGAGCGGACACTTCGGAACCTGCCTGGGTAAAGCGGAAGATATTGTCCACAAAGAACAAAACGTCCTTGCCTTCTTCGTCACGAAAATATTCCGCTTGCGCCAAGCCGGTCAGCGCCACACGCGCACGGGCTCCTGGAGGCTCATTCATTTGCCCATAAACCAGTGAACAGCGACTATCACCACCGCCACCTTCAACGTTTACGTTACTTTCGATCATTTCCCAGTATAAATCATTGCCTTCACGGGTGCGTTCACCAACACCGGCAAAAACTGAATATCCAGAGTGCGCTTTGGCGATATTGTTAATCAATTCCATAATCAAAACGGTCTTGCCAACACCGGCGCCACCAAACAGACCAATTTTACCACCTTTGGCATAAGGACAAAGCAAATCAATCACTTTAATCCCGGTAACCAGCATTTCTGCTTCGGTACTCTGGTCAACAAAATCAGGGGCATCCTTGTGGATTGAACCACGAAACTTTGACTTAATCGGGCCGGCCTCATCCACCGGATCACCAATCACATTCATAATCCGGCCCAAAGTGGCTGGCCCCACCGGTACCATGATCGGCTCACCACGGTCAAAAACCGGTGCACCGCGAATCAGGCCCTCTGTGGCATCCATGGCAATACAGCGAACTGTGTTCTCACCCAAGTGCTGCGAAACTTCCAAAACAAGGGTTTTTCCCTCATTGTCCGTTTCCAGCGCATTCAAGATGTCGGGCAGTGCGCCGTCAAACTCCACATCCACCACAGCGCCGATTACTTGCGCAATGCGGCCGGTAGCTTTGCTTGCCGCTGGTTTCTTTGCAGCCGCTTTCTTTGCGGCAGGTTTTTTCACAGCAGCCTTTTTGGTCGCAGTTGTTTTTTTGGTGGCCATATCTTTTTCACCTATTTCCTAGATAGCTTCCGCCCCGGCAATAATTTCGATCAATTCAGTCGTAATCATGCTCTGGCGTTTTCGGTTATATTGCAATGTAAGTTGTTCAATTACTTCGCCGGCATTGCGCGTAGCATTGTCCATGGCAGTCATTTTTGCGCCCATTTCTCCGGCAACATTTTCAAGTAATGCCTGAAACACTTGCGTGGTCAGATTCCGTGGCAACAGGACTTTTAGAATTTCTTCTTCATCGGGCTCATATGTGTAACAGGCTCCACCAAGATCCGGCAGCTCGCCGCTTTCACTTATACCCTCAATCGCAGGGATCAGGGTTTGGGTTGTCGGCACCTGGCTCATTACATTTTTGAATTGCGAAAAAATCAATGTGCAAACGTCAAATTCGCCAGCTTCAAACATTTCCAGAATCTTTGCAGAGATTTCCGCTGCATGGCCCGAATTTATGTATTTGTGATCCCGCAGGGAGATAACATCAATAATTCGGGAGCCATAAAGACGCTTGATCTGCTCAAAGGCCTTTACGCCAACGCACAAGATTTTCACGTCCTTACCGTCCCTGATCAGTCCGGAAATAAGGTCTTTGGCCTTGCGAGCAATAGCGCCGTTAAAACCACCACAAAGTCCGCGATCAGCGCTTGCCACCACGACGAGATGGGTTTTGCTCTCTCCGGTTCCAACAAGTAAAGTCGGGGCGCCGGGCTGATCTACCATTGAATGCGACAGGCTCGCCACCACATTGCTCATGCGCGCGGCATAAGGACGGGCATTTTCTACAGCCTCTTGCGCCCGGCGCAGCTTTGCCGCCGCCACCATTTGCATGGCCTTGGTGATCTTTTGCGTGGACTTTACGCTGTCAATCCGGTTGCGAAATTCTTTTAAACTGGCCATGGAGGCTTGTCCTTAAAACCCGTATCTTAAGCAAAGGCGCCGGCAAATTTATCAAGAGCCGCTTTTAGGCGTTTCTCAATATCATCGCTCAATTCACGCGTTGTGCGAATATCTTCCAGTACATCCGCGTGCTCTGCATGCATGGTGCGCAGTAACTCAGCCTCAAAACGACCAACTTCATCCACATCAACCTTGTCCAAATAGCCGCGGGTTCCGGCATAAATAGAGCAAACCTGCTCGGCCAAAGACAATGGAGAAAACTGTGGCTGCTTTAACAATTCCGTTAACCGCTCACCCCGGGCCAACATGGCTTGTGTAGAGGCATCCAGATCAGAGCCAAACTTGGCAAAGGCTGCCATTTCACGATATTGGGCCAACTCACCCTTTACCGGGCCAGCAACTTTCTTCATGGCCTTGGTTTGTGCAGATGATCCAACCCGGCTCACCGACAAGCCTACGTTCAGAGCCGGACGAATACCCTGATAAAACAGATCTGTTTCAAGGAATATCTGGCCGTCAGTAATGGAAATAACATTGGTCGGGATATAGGCAGAAACGTCATTGGCCTGAGTCTCAATGATAGGCAATGCTGTCATGGAACCAGAGCCATTCTCCTCATTTAACTTGGCTGAACGCTCGAGCAGACGTGAGTGCAGATAAAATACATCACCCGGATAGGCTTCGCGACCCGGGGGACGGCGCAGCAACAAGGACATTTGACGATAGGCTACCGCCTGTTTTGACAAATCATCATATACTATCAACGCATGCATGCCCTGATCACGGAACCACTCAGCCATGGCACAACCGGCAAATGGTGCCAGATATTGCATTGGAGCCGGCTCGGACGCTGTAGCAGAGACCACAATAGTGTAGTCCATAGCACCGTTTTCTTCGAGGGTCTTAACAATCTGGGCAACGGTTGAGCGCTTTTGGCCAATAGCCACATATACACAGTACAGTTTCTGGCTTTCGTCTGATCCTTCATTGATTTTTTTCTGATTGATTATGGTATCAATCGCAATGGCGGTTTTCCCGGTTTGACGATCGCCAATAATCAATTCGCGCTGACCACGGCCAACAGGGATCAGGGCATCAATAGCCTTAATACCGGTTGCCATTGGCTCGTGCACTGATTTACGCGGGATAATACCTGGCGCCTTTACATCAACCCGCAGCCGATCCTTGGTTTTAATAGCACCCTTGCCATCAATCGGGTTACCCAAAGCATCCACAGCCCGGCCGAGCAATGCGCGCCCGGCTGGAACATCCACAATTTCGCCGAGACGCTTTACCGTATCGCCCTCTTTGATCCCCCGGTCTTCACCGAAGATCACCACACCAACATTGTCACGCTCCAGATTAAGAGCCATGCCTTTAATGCCACCAGGGAATTCAACCATCTCCCCGGCCTTGGCCTCATCCAGACCATAGACACGGGCAATGCCGTCTCCTACGGAAAGAACCTGACCAACATCGGAAACTTCCGCCTTGGTGCCATAGCCTTTGATTTGTTTTTTCAAGATTGCGGATATTTCCGCGGCCCGAATGTCCATGGGTCTCAACTTTCTTTCATCGCGAGTTTCAATCCCTCAAGTTGTGTCTTAAGAGAGCTGTCAAACATAACTGAACCAACCGATACGATCAGTCCACCCAAAAGCCGGGAATCGACTTCTGTTTCTAACTTTACATCACGCCCCAGAGCTTTTTTCAAACCCGAAGCCATGGCTGTTTTTTGCTTTGCGGTTAAAGCCGTCGCTGTTTTTGCCTTAGCGCTTAGCAAACCCTTGCTTTGCGCCAGCCTTAATAAAAACGCATCAACCATTTCAACTAATTCTGCGGCCCGCCCATTATCACAAGCCACGGCAATAAAGTTTGAAGCAAGCTCTGACCATTTTGCCTTTTTTGCCACAGCCATCATCACTGCTGTTTTTTCAGGGGCAGCAATTACCGGAGAAACAATGGTATCACGCAAGGCCTCTGAATCCGTCAACAGACCCTTTAATGCAACAAGCTCTTTTTCAACAGCAGGCAGGCATTTCGCCTCTACCGCCAGATCAAAAAGCGCAGCCCCATACCGGCTGGCTGCACTTGCAGAATTTATTTGCGCTGACGCCACTTGCATCCACTCTTTATTGCTTAGGTCAACCAAATAAACCGGCAAACCTTTATCTAATTGTTTTATCAGGAGAAATTTTAATTCTTCGATTGATTAGAATCGAAATTCCCCGGTACTCGGCGGCGACATAGCACGGAGAGTTCGCCCCGGCAAGATACTCCTGAACAAAGCCTGCAATTCCTTTTAGCACCAGCTAAATTCTTCCAACTATAAAATCCATGCTTCTTTAACCCTTATGGGTCATAGTGCGGCCTAACCAGCTAAAGGGAAAAGGGAAAAGGGTGTCTCCAATTCGATTAAAGGAACTGGCAATTTTTAAGTCGCGCTCGGCACTGGTTGTGTCGGCTGTTGTGTTGACGATCCTTATCGTTACGGTACTTGGCATCACTTTGCGCGGTAGCGCAACACGAGTGGCACTTGCAGCCGAGAATGCATCTGTTTTGGCTCAAACCCGGGGTGACATGATTTCAACCCGTAGGGAGCTAAGCTATGTTCTATCATCGGCCAGAGAAAGCGGCGACCGGCGCTGGGAGAGCAGATACCGGACTTTATCTTCGCAACTATCATCATTGCTGGACAAGGCTCATAAGCTGGCAGAATCCACCCCCGCCGACCTTGCCGCGGAACAGGCAGCTTTGGCTCGTGAAAAAATGCGGCCCTTTGAAGAGCAAGCCTTTGCCCATATCAGGCGCGGACACAAAGCTCTGGCCAATCGTTTTATTAGCGACCCCGCCTATAATCTGGCGGCCAGTCAGTTTGACCGCGCCATAGACAAGCAGCTTACTGAATCTAGGCTGTATTTTACCGCAGAACGTCAAAAGGCACTGGCCGTTTCAAATCGCGCCATGATCGGTGCCGTAATTGCACTTTTGGTTTTAAGCATGCTGTGGTACGCAATTTTGCGGGATGCTCAAAAACGTGGCCGGGCACTGGCATCGGCGCAGGCAGAATTGCTTGCCTATCGGGATGAGCTGGAAGACCGGGTGCGCAATCGTACTCATGAATTACGCCTTTCCATGGAAAAAGCTGAAGCGGCTAACAGGGCAAAATCTGAGTTCTTGGCCATTATGAGTCATGAAATTCGCACACCATTAAATGGTGTAATGGGCATGTCTACGGCTTTGGATGCAACCAAGCTGGAGCCGGATCAGAAGGACATGGTCGACACTATTCAAAAATCCGGGCAAATATTGCTAACAATTCTAAATGATGTTCTGGACATATCAAAGATCGAGGCCGGCGAGTTTCGTTTATGTAAAGAGGCCTTTAGTATTTCTGATATTGCTGACCCGGTCAAAGACCTGTTTCAGGCCATAGCTGATCAAAAAAACCTGACCCTGGAAGTAAAGTCCTCCGTTAGTGCCTGTAGTCGTTTTGAAAGTGATCCGGCTCGTTTGCGCCAAATCATCAGTAACTTGATCAGTAATGCCCTAAAGTTTACCAAAGAAGGTTCGGTTACCCTTTCGATAACAGAAGAAACAGACAATGATGGTCAGCACTTACTGGCGTTTACAGTAACTGACACCGGAATCGGCATCCCGCTAAGCGATCAAAAAACGATATTTGACAAATTCACGCAAGTAGACAGCTCCTTAAGCCGTAAATACGATGGAACCGGGCTGGGGCTTGCCATTTGCAGTCAGCTTGCAAACCAACTGGGCGGAGAGATCGGCCTGCGAAGCACCCCCGGAGAAGGCTCTACTTTCCAGTTCTTTGTTCCCGTCCACAAGCTGGAAGATGCAAAATCTGATGACATTGCAGAATCTGTAACGACGACCACAAGCCCTAAAAAACGCGGGCTGCGTATTTTGGTTGCCGAAGATAACCGAACCAATCGCATGGTCATAAAAGCCATCCTAAAACCTACCAATGCCGAGCTGGTTTTTGCCGAAGATGGCGAACAGGCCGTTGACCTGTGGAAAAGAAGTACATTTGACCTGGTGTTGATGGATATTCAAATGCCTAATATGAACGGCGTTGATGCAACCAAGGCAATACGGTCGCTGGAAATGGGTGAACAAAGAGACAAAACACCTATTGTTGCAGTAACGGCCAATGCCATGCCTCACCAGCGCGAAGAATATCTAGCAGCCGGCATGGATGACCATGTGGCCAAGCCCATTCAGCCCAAGCGCCTGTACAAAGCCATGAAAGAGGCGGTAAAGGCTGCCAACAGCAATGAAAAAGACTTAAAAACCGGGTAATAGCTATAAAAAGCTGTAAGGATCAATATCCAGTTTTATTTGCACCTTGTTTCCTGCCCTATATTTGTTGCGCCAATCCAGCATATATCCGGACAAATCGGTTTTTTTCGACGAACGCACCAGCAATCTGCGACGCCACCGCCCCCGTACCACCGCAAATATTGGCTCTGATGGCCCCCAAATTTCAATATCCCCAGCAGTTGCCGGGGCCAGAGCAGCAAAATCAAGCGCTGCCTGATGGGCGATTTTTTCCGAAGAAGCCGAGACTATAACAGCCGCCAGTCTTCCAAATGGAGGAAAGCCCATTTGTTCGCGCAAACCAAGCTCAGCATCAACATATCTTTGCCGATCCCGTGCCAAAAGTGCGTCTATTGCCTCGTGCTCAGGCTGATGAGTTTGCAATAACGCTATGCCTTCAAGGTGGGAACGACCAGCCCGCCCTGCCACTTGTGTCAGGGTTTGATAGGTGCGCTCTGCCGCCCGCAAATCCGCACCGCCCAGCCCCATATCTGCATCAACTACGCCAACCAGTGTCAAATTTGGAAAATTGTGCCCCTTGGCAGCCATTTGGGTTCCGATCAAAACATCAATAAGGCCGGCCTGCATGCGAGAAATCAGATTGCGAATCTGTTCAGGAGTTTTGGTGATATCGGAGGAAAACACCTCACAGACAGCTTCTGGAAACAGTATTGATATTTCTTCTGCCAACCGCTCCACCCCCGGCCCGACCGGGTGCAAAGAGTTTTCAGCCTTGCACGCAGGACATATAGCTGGCTTTGCCATAGAAAACCCGGTCAAATGACAAACTAGGCGCCCGGAAAATTTATGCTCTACAAGATAACTGTCTGTGTTAGGTGATTTTATTCGCTCGCCACAGGCCCGGCAGATGGTTAAAGGAGCATAACCGCGCCGGTTTAGATATAAAAGCACTTGCTGGTTTTGCGCCAGGGTATTTTCCATGGCCTTACGCAAGGGTTCGGATATCCAGCGCCCGGCAATCGGCGGGTGCTGCTTCAGATCAATAGCTCCGATCATGGGCAGGCGTGAGCTGCCCGGCCTGTTTTGCAAAGCCAAATGGCCATAGCGGCCGGATTTTGCGTTATGCAATGTTTCCAAAGATGGGGTGGCTGATGCCAGAACAATCAAGCAGCCAGCCATGCTGGCACGAACCACCGCCATATCACGGGCATGATATAGCACGCCTTCTTCTTGTTTGAATGAACTGTCATGTTCTTCGTCAACGACAATCAGAGACAGTTTGGCAAATGGCAGGAACAGGGCAGACCTGGCGCCAACCACAATTCTTGCCTGTCCCGATGCAACTTGTCGCCACACCCGTTGCCGTTGGCGGCCAATTACATCTGAATGCCATTCAGCAGGCTGGGCACCAAAGCGTTTGGCGAACCGGTCCAATATGTCCTGAGTCAAAGCAATCTCAGGCAGTAAAATCAAAACCTGATTGTCAGGATGTTGCCGCAATGCCTCAGCCACGGCCTCAAAGTAAACCTCGGTTTTGCCAGAACCGGTAATGCCATCAAGTAAAATTGTGGAAAAGCATTGTTGCATCACTTTTCCAACCAGCTCATTTGCTGTCTCTTGTTGTGAAGGCGTTAATTCAACACTTTGCCTGTCCGGATCAGGGGTAGCGAAATTCTCATCTACTTGCTGCAATGTTCGCTGTAATGCGCCCAGCTTTATCAATCCTTGTATCACAGAGCCAGAAACTCCGGCAGCCTTGGCAAGCTCTGTGACGCGCCAGGCCCGGTTTCCTATCTTATCCAGAACCTTTTGCCGCGCTTTGGTCATTTGCTTTGGAGTATTCTTACCGGCTATAATCACCGGCATGTCGGCAGCAGGAGCAAGGGCGTCTGCAGCAGGCAAACACATTCGCAAAACCCGCCCGGCACCTGCGCATGAATATTTACCAACAAAATCAATAAACTTTCGTTGATCGTCGCCCATTGGACGTGTGGGAAAAACGCTGGATACATATTTTAGCCTGCGGCTCTTTGATTGAATTTCTGCTTCTTCTATTTTCCAGACAACCCCTACCGCCATACGTTTGCCCAGCGGGGCCAATACATAGCTTCCGGTTTCCAGCACAAGCCCTTCAGGCACCAGATAGTCAAATGGCTTTGCCACAGGAATTTCAAAAAGAACCTTCGCCAGCAACCCCCTGTTCATCATTTGCGTGTCTCCTGTAGTTTAGGTGATTTGCTATTGAAGATTTGAAAACACAGGTTGGAGACGAAATGAAATTTTTTCTTGATACAGCAATAGTGGATGAAGTGGCCAAAATGGTTGATACCGGGCTGGTTGACGGAGTTACCACCAACCCATCCCTGATTGCCAAGACCGGCGCCAAACTCGAAGATACCATTGCCGCAATGTGCAAATTGACAAATGGCCCGGTCAGCGCCGAAGTCACGGCTACTGACAGTCAGGGCATGATCGAACAGGGCATAAGCCTGCGAAAGATCGCCGACAATGTCTGTATAAAAATTCCATTGACCATGGAGGGCCTGCGCGCGACCCATAAATTGAGTGCTTCCGGTCATCCGGTAAATATGACCCTTTGTTTTTCCGCAAACCAGGCACTGCTCGCAGCCAAGGCCGGAGCCAGATTTATTTCACCGTTTATCGGTAGGCTGGATGATCTTGGTGCTAACGGCATGGATTTGATTTCTGACATTCGCCTTATGTATGATAATTACCCGGCGCTGAAAACTGAAATTCTTGCAGCAAGTATCCGCTCGGTTGGGCATATGCGAGAAGCGGCCTTAATCGGGGCCGATATAGCAACCCTGCCAACCAAGGTAATGATGGACATGGTCAAACACCCGCTAACCAGCTCTGGTCTGGATGCCTTTTTGGCCGACTGGGAAGCAACGGGCCAAAATATTCTTTAGGGGGCTCCATGGCACAAAAGGCCAATATTCTCGACTTTGAATCCGCATCGCGGGTGCGGATGCTGGAGCGAGTGCGCTCCCTTACCATGACCCGCGATGCACTGGTGGAAACAGCCAGACAAAATCATGCCATACAGGCGCAAATACATGCGTGCGTACTGGCCATTATTGACGCTCAGGACTGGAGAGCGCTGGATGTGCGGCTGCAACGAAGCGTGCGTACAAATCTTGCAACTGACTTTCTTGGCCTGATTGTGGAAAACGCCAGCCTCCCCACTGGGCTTACTGGAATTGTTACAAGGCCCGAAGGTTTTGTTGCGCACATTATGCAAAATCACTTTGAGCGCCTTGGCCCATGCAATCAACACAGCTCCTTGCTCTATGGCAAACAATCTGAGCAATTGCTGTCTGAAGCGATAATCAGACTGGACTGGGGGCCGGGCGAAGCGCTTTTAGTTTTTGCCAGCAAAGATCGCCGGGCTTTTCGCGATGGCCAGGGTACGGATTTGATTGCATTTTTTGCCAAAACCCTTGAACGCACGATTAGCCGCTGGGCGTAAGTTAAGTGTCTAAGCCGACAAATTTTGCCTCACAATTGCTTGATGATTTTTGTCTGTGGATTTTGGAAGAGCGCAGACTGTCCCTAAATTCTGTAGCGGCCTATCGTCGGGACATTGGTTTGTTTTTATCCTTTTTGTGTGAGCACAAACAACAATCTGTCAGCGCTAAAATGCTAAATACATTATCGGTGGCAGATTTTAGATCCTTTTTGGCCGCACGGCGCAATGGCTGCTCCGGCTCGCCTGCTGGTTCCAGAACCCTGGCCCGAAACCTGTCGGCATTACGGACATTTTTTGGCTGGGCGGAACAGCGCCGCAAAATCACTTGTCCTGAGCTGGAGCTGCTCGATGGCCCCAAGCTGCCCCGCAGCCTGCCAAAGGCGGTAAACGAGCAAACAGCCAAAAAACTTTTGCAGGAAGCCGGAAGCCTTGCCCGTACCAAGCAGCCATGGATCGCCGCAAGGGATGAAGCCCTGTTATTCTTATTGTATGGAGTTGGCTTGCGAATTGCTGAAGCGCTGTCTCTTACCGGCTCCGACATGCCCTTAAAGGATGTTCTGCGAATATGTGGCAAAGGCGGCAAAACCCGCCTTGTGCCCATATTGGAGCCAGTAAAACATGCGGTAACAAGGTATATTGGTCTTTGTCCGCACCCCATTGGCTTTGACAGCAAAATATTTCGTGCCATACGCGGCGGGCCTATGGGCTCACGAGATGCCCAGCGTTTATTGCAGGAATTACGCCTAAAACTTGGCTTGCCCAATTCCGTTACTCCGCATGCTTTGCGTCACTCATTTGCTACCCATCTTTTGGGCCAGGGCGCAGATCTTCGCTCTATTCAGGAATTGCTCGGCCATGCTTCCTTATCCTCTACCCAGATTTATACTGCTGTAGATGAAACCTTGCTCTTAGATACGGTATCAAGGACACACCCAAGAGCATAATCCGCCAAAACATAGCCAGAGCGCTTGTCAACAACGCGCCGTCATGGTTTTGATAGCCAATGCATATTGTGGACGAGTTAATAATAGAGCGCGCAGTTAAGTTACGATCATTTCCTTTGTTGTGGGACATGATCCGACCTGGACTTTATTCCCTGCTTGGGTATTCCACAGCCAGAAAGACCGCAGACACCATAAAATCCATGACCGGATTTCAGGCCTTTGAACATGTTTCCGGAGAGCTATCCCTAAATATTGAGGCATCCGGCATTGAAAACATACCGCGTTCCGGCAGATGTGTCCTAATCTGTAACCACCCTACGGGTCTGGCAGATGGTATAGCGGTTTTTGATGTCTTGCGTGAACGCCGACCCGATATGATTTTTTTGGCCAATGCAGATACTTTGCGCGTTGTTCCCAAAGGCAGGGACATTGTGTTGCCAGTTGAATGGGTGCTGGAAAAACGAACCAGAGAAAAAACCCGCGCTACTCTTGATGGTTTTCGCAAAGCTATGGAAGATGAACGCTGCGTGGTGATTTTTCCTGCGGGAGCCTTGGCAAAACTATCTATTAGCGGCCTAAAGGAAGAGCCCTGGGAGAGCTCAGCCACATCACTGGCCAGAAAATACCAGGCGCCGATCATTCCGGTAAATATGACTGGCCGAAATTCGGTCATGTATTATTTGTTTTGCGTCCTGAACACTGAATTACGTGATATTACCCTGTTTCATGAGCTACTAAACAAGAGGGGCAAGCATTTTTCCCTTAAAATTGGACGGCCGGTGTGCTCACAAACCATGCCGCAAAAGGCCGCCCATGCCACTGCCTTCATCAAGCACATTGTAACCGAGCAATTAGCAATAACGGAATAGATCAGGCAGCACGAACCAATGATTGTTTTGCACCGGCCAAAGCCTGCTCAAGGTCTTTCCAGATATCATCTGCGTCCTCCAGCCCAACAGACAATCTGAGCAGACTTTCGCTAATATCATGAGAGGCCCGCTCTTCAGGTGTATAGGTGGAGTGGGTCATGCTGGCCGGATGCTGAATCAGGCTGTCGGCATCTCCAAGACTTACGGCTCTTTTTATCATACAGAGTGCATCCATAAAGCGCGTAGCCTGATCAAAACCACCGACCAGTTCCAGCGCAATTACACCGCCGCCATTTCGCATTTGCCGCTCAGCAAGGTCATTTTGTGCAAAATCATCCAGCCCCGGATACCAAACATTCTTCACCATTAAATGCGACTGTAACTGCCGGGCAATCTTGATAGCTGTTTCGCCATGACGATCCATTCTAATGGACAGGGTTTTTAGCCCCCGCATCAATTGGTGCGCACTTAAAGGATCAAGAACCGCCCCTGTCATATCCTTTAAGCCCTCCATACGAACCCGCAACATGTTTTCAGCACTGCCAGCAGCAAGCCCGGCGATCAAATCACCATGACCACTTAGAAATTTGGTTGCCGAATGAACCACCATATCTGCCCCCAAAGCCAAAGGCTGTTGCAGATAAGGAGTGCAATATGTGTTATCCACAATAGTGAGCGCGCCTTGTTCTCTGGCAATTTTGGAAATTGCCTCAATATCAACCAGCTTCATATTGGGATTTACCGGGCTTTCAAAATATACGATCTTTGTCTGCTGGCTGATCGCCGCCCTTAATTGCTCCGGATCTGAAAGATCAATACAGCTTACCTTTACCCCAAACCGGGACAAGCCGTGCTGTAAAAAAGCATAGGTACAGCCATAAAGGGTCTTGTCAGTAATTATTTCATCACCCGCCGACAAAAAAGTCCACAAGACCGAAGTTATTGCCCCCATGCCAGAAGCAAAACTAACCGCGGCCTCAGCGCCCTCAAGATCAGCAAACCGCTTTTCCAATACCTCAAGTGTCGGGTTGCTTATTCTGGAATAAATATGCCCATCGCCTTCGCCAGCAAAAAGACCCGAACCCTCACGGGTGTTTTTAAAGGTAAATGTAGAGCTAAGATATAATGGCGGATTAAGCGCGCCCTTAGCCTCGCGGTCATTATAACCGGTGTGAATTGCCCGAGTGGAAAAACCCTGCCTGCTTGGCTTTTTCATGAAACTGCTCCATATTCAAGAGCTATAATACACCTTGATTGGCGCAATGTTCTAGCGTATTTAGCTACAGAGCTGCCAGTTATTGGCAGATTCTGCTAATTTGGACCAAGATGGACAATATAGATCGAAAGATTATCCGGGAATTGCAAACAGATGGCCGATTAAGCAATCAGGAATTATCTGCACGGGTTGGGCTGTCACCGTCGCCTTGTTTGCGGCGGGTCAGGGCGCTGGAGGCTGCGGGTATCATTCGCGGTTACACGGCTGTGCTTGATCAGGCAAAATGCGGTCTGCCTATCAATGTCTTTGTTGAGGTGAAACTAAAAGAGCCAAATGACAAGTTAATTGAAAAATTTGAGCGTGGAGTGAGGGCCTGTGATGAAATTATCGAATGCTATCTCATGACCGGCAGTCAGGACTATTTATTGCATGTGGTTAGCGAATCGCTGGGTTCATATGAGCAGTTTATTCGCGAAACCCTCACCAGATTACCCGGTGTTGCCAGCATTAACAGCGCATTTGCCTATGGCCGGGTTAAGTCCAGAGGTGCCTACCCTCTTTAGCTAATGGTAGCTGGCTTATCCACAACATCCAGCTCTGACCAATCCACCCGTGACATCATTTTCCTGTACGCGGCGGTGGTTCGTGGCCACATGGTAGGGATAAAGCCATCGGCACGTTTATACCAGCTTTGACAAGATGTTGCCCAAACCATCTGTGCAAGCTCAGCCTGCAATTGTTTATTGTAACTTGCCACCGCTTCTGCTTTGGGGCTGACCGTCTGATTTGGCTGTAACCTTGTAACTATATCAATTAAATATTTTAACTGGCTCTCAATCATCAGGATCATTGATGAGTGTCCAAGGCCGGTATTTGGGCCAAGCATGAAAAATGTGTTGGGAAAACCGCGAACCATCAATCCCTTTAGCGCACGCAAATCTTTGCGCCAGCTTTCAAGGCTGGCCCCGTCTGCGCCGTTAATCTGAACCCCTGGCATAAATTCCGTTGCGGCAAAACCCGTTGCCATTATCACTATGTCTGCATTGACCCTTGTTCCGGCTTTGGTTTCGACATAGTCAGAGCCAAACTTGGCAATGCCTTCGGTTTGCAGACTAACATTTTTGCAGCAAAACATATCGTAAAAATCATCGGAAATTAAAATACGCTTGCACCCCACATCAATATTGGCTGTCAGTTTTTGCCGCAAGCTCTTGTCTTTGATCTTTCGCCTTAAATAGTTGAGCGATCTTTTGCGAATAAACCTGTTAACCCAGCTACCCGGACGCATAGCCCTAAAGAAAAACTTGTCTTGTCGCGCATCCAGCCATGCCCGCAACATGTGATTAATAAGCGGAACTCGTCGAAACAGCCATTTTTCAAAAGCTGAGTATTTTCTGTCATCCCGCGGCATCACGTAATTTGCTGTGCGCTGAAACATGGTAAGAGACTTTACCACAGGCGCTATCTTGGGGCCGATCTGTAGCGCACTGGCTGCAGAGCCGACAATGACCACATTCTTTTTTGCCAAATCCACACTGTGATCCCACCTTGCCGTATGAAAGACTTCGCCCTGGAAGTTTTCAAGGCCATTGAAATCCGGGATCACCGGTGTGCCTAGAAATGATACGCTCCAGACCACAAACCGGGCACATATTTTCTCCCCTGATCTGGCTGTTAACCACCAAAGCTGCGTCTTTTCATCAAAATCCGCACCAATAATTTCTGTTTGCAACTGGATACGGGTGCTAAGATTGTACCTGTCCACTACATTTTCCACATATTCACGAATTTCGCCTTGTGGAGAATAAACCCGACTCCAGTCGGGATTCGGTGCAAAGGAATAACAATAAAGGTGCGAAGGGACATCACATGCAGCTCCCGGATACGAATTATCGTACCAGGTTCCACTTATGCCTTTGGTTTTTTCAAAAATCCTGAAATTGCCAAAACCTGCTTCCTGAAGTTTTATCGCTGCGGCAATGCCTGCGAAACCCGCCCCGATAATGGCTATATCCAATTCTTTCTGCATAGGCTGTAATCCCCCAATGTCCCACCATAACCCATAAGTCTCACCTGATTATAAGAGATATGGCTGTGCTCATAGAACACCAGAGACAGCCCCCATGTCAAAGCGCAATCAAATACTGACAAATTTAGCTTGCTGCCATGGATTTTTATCCACAGCTTCGATATTAAGCGCACCTTACTCTAGGAATTTGATAATGAATGAACCACAAAATGCTCTGGTGCTGTTTTCAGGCGGTCAAGACAGTTGCGTGTGTCTGGCCTATGCGCTCAAGCATTATTCTCATGTGGAAACCGTTGGTTTTTCCTATGGCCAAACCCATTGCGTTGAATTGCAAACCAGAACTGGTTTTCTAAAAAAATTCCGTTCCTCTTTTGCACACTTGGAAAAGCGGTTGGGCCAAGATCATCTGGTGGATTTGACCGGGTTTGGGTCTGTGGCAAAAAGCTCGCTTACAGGCCCAGCCGCCGACAGCCGTCGCAAAGATGGTATGCCTGACACCTATGTTCCCGGTAGAAATTTAATTTTTCTTATTACTGCCGCAGCAATTGCAGAACGGCGCTCTGTGGGAACACTGGTCGGCGGCATGTGCGAAACAGATTATTCCGGATATCCGGACTGCAGACGACAGACCATGGACTCCGTTGAACAGACGATTAGCCTTGGCATGGGACAGAACATAAAAATTGATACGCCGCTTATGTTTCTTACCAAGGCAAAAACCTGGGAAATGGCGTTTTCTCTTGGCGGGCAGGAACTTGTGGATTTGATCGTATCTGACAGCCATTCATGCTATGAAGGTGATCGAAAGAACCTGCACTCATGGGGTTATGGCTGTGGATCATGTGATGCCTGCCTGTTACGGGCCAAAGGTTATAATGAGTGGGCAGGAAACTCATGACATGGTCTGTAAAAGAAATGTTTTTAACCCTGCAGGGCGAAGGGCAACAGGCTGGGAGAGTTGCGGTTTTTTTGCGTTTTACCGGATGCAATTTATGGTCAGGTCGCGAACAAGACCGACACAATGCAATCTGCTCGTTTTGCGATACTGATTTTGTCGGTGTTGACGGGCCGGGCGGCGGACAATTCCAAAGTGCGGAAGCTTTGGCTAAAAAGGCATTTTCCTTATGGCCGTCTGAGGGAAACCCGCTGATCGTTTGTACTGGTGGAGAGCCGTTATTGCAACTAAACCCAAAACTCATTCAAGCTTTGCATAAGGTTGGGTTTGAAATTGCCGTTGAAAGTAATGGCACAGTTTGCGCGCCTGAAGGGATTGACTGGCTGTGCATTAGTCCCAAAGCTGATGCTCCCTTAAAACAATTAAGCGGTGATGAGCTTAAACTGGTATTTCCACAAGTTAAAAACCAGCCTTCAGATTTTGAACATCTTGATTTTTCTTATTTTTCCCTGCAACCGATGGATGGCCCACAAGTAGAACAAAACACACAGGCAGCCATTGAATGGTGCCGCAAACACCCCAGATGGCGCCTTAGCCTGCAAACCCATAAATGGACAAATATTCCATGACTGACTTTAACAAGATTGAACTTGACGACCTGCTTGCCATGCCAATGGAAATCACCAGATCTGCATGGTTTGAAGCTGCCCATTATCTGCATGTATGCAAACAGGGCCAAGGCTATCAACAATTACACGGCCACTCCTTTAAGGTAGACATTAGCTTGCGCGGTGTTCCTGAAGGAGAAAACGGCTGGGTTGAGGATTTAGCAGCAATAGGCAGCGCTCTTGAAACCATACGCGACCAACTGGATCACGCCTGCCTGAACGAAATCCCCGGCCTGGAAACCCCGTCTTTAGAGCACTTATGCGCATGGATCGCCGCCAGACTTGCACCGAGGTTTTCAAACCTGGCGACAATCCGTGTTTCCCGACCTTCTTTGTCTGAAAGCTGCCTGCTCAGATTGCAATAATAACGTATTGCCTAGCTTTGGGCAGGAGCAACCAGATCACGAGCCAAACGCCGCGAGAACCTGTCAAATGCCCGCCGTGCGTCATACCATGTGCTGGCGCCCTTTGCCTGATCAATCCAGTTTTCTTCCCATGTAAACTCAAAAGATCCTACTTCAACACCAGAGGCCGAAACCAAAGAGCCCTCCATGCTTGCGCCGCCTAAGGAAATACTTTGCGCATCAATTCCAGGCTGGCTACGAAACCTGGCCATTGTAGGACGATTTGGCTTTAGGTCGGTGATTGTAACGAGCAATTGCGCCCCGTCAGAGTTTATCAGGCCTTTTTGCTTCAGGCCGCGCTCTACCTTTCCACGAAGAACTTCCGACAACATTTTTACATCACGCTCGTCATACATCTCGGTTTCTGCTGCTACACTATCAGCAATTTGTATTACAACAGATGAAATATAAACGGGTTTTGGCCCGTCACTTTGAAGGTTAAGTTCATATTTGGAACTTGCCGCCATAGCAGCATTAGCAAATATAACCAGTAAACCTGCGGCAAGAATTTTTTTAAGCATTGGGTCCTCCTTAACAATAGCGGTCTTCAGATGTCCCTCAGACATTACTTATCACAATTTTACAGCCAAACCTACCAAAACCGGGCCTTTTTACTGTAAATTCAAATAATTTGCGATCAAAAGTCTGTTACTGCCCGCTTGCGTTATCATCGCCTTTGGCTGGTTTTTTGTCTTCACCAAATACAGTTTTTGAGGCTTTCTTTGCGGCGCTGGTAGCAATGCCAGCGCTGGTTTTCGTTGCCTTTGCTCCAATTGACACGGCAGTGCCAGCAACTTCGGCTGTCGTGCCCAGCAAAGTACCTGCCACGCACCCAGACAAGACTGGTAAAACAGCCAGCAGCAATGTGTATTTATGATATTTTCTCATGATATTCCCTAAACCAACCCAGCCTGTACGAAAGATAGGCTCTTGTACTGTAAAACAGGTTACTACGAGGTTTCTTTTGCTGATGGTTTAACTGATTTTGCATCAGAAACCATCTGAACCTGCAGTGGTTTTTGAGCAGATAAATTAACATCGCGCTGCGGGAATGGAAACTCAATACCATTTTCGTTGAAACTATCCCAAATTGCCAGCAAAACTTTTGAGGAAACATTAGCGACACCATTATGGGAATCGCGGATCCAGAACCTAACCTCAAGCACGACTGCACTATCACCGAACTCGTTTAACTGACAAACAACCTTGGGGCTATCAAGAACCCGGTCAACTGACTTGGTAGCCTCAATTGCCAGATCAATGGCTTTGCGAACATCACTGTGATAAGCGATTCCAATTTTTCGCTTTATACGAATTATCGGGTCGGTAAATGACCAATTGACAACATTACCCGTGATAAAGCTTTCATTGGGTATCAAGTGCTCCTTACGGTCTCTTGTCTCCACCGAAGTATAACGCAAACCCAATGAGGAAACCCGACCATAGGTATTATCAACCTCGATCACATCTCCAGGCTTAATAGAGCGATCCATCAGCAAAATTACACCAGAAATTAAATTTGCAAAAATTCGCTGTAATCCAAAACCAATACCAAAGGACAGTGCACCACCCAACAGGGCCAGCGACCCCAGCGGCACTTTCAGGCTAGACAAAACAATAAGAACCGCAATTGTCATCAAGGTAATCTGGATAGCCTTGGACAATAACAATTGTACTGATGGGGTTAAGGAAGGGAGCTTTTCAACCCGGGTTCGTAAAAGCCCGGACATTCGGTTGGCCACCCACAGCAATACCACAGCCAGCAACAAGCCCTGCAAACCGACCAACACCGAAAACTGCACTTCGCCGCCTGCATTTATTTTTGGTAAAATCGGCTTGTTTAAAAACTCCAGAACCGGCTGCAGCCAACCAAAAATATTCAAAGCAGCAACCAGCCAGGCCAACCTGGCCAGATTTCGCGCCCAAAACGGCTCGGCAATAAAGCCTGATATTAAGCGAATAACCACAAATGCCCCGGCCAACGAACCGGCGCCACGAGCCAAGACGGTCGGATATTCATAAGCGGCCAGACCTACCTGTGCAGCATTTAACAGCACAAAGGCCAAAAACATCAGAACAACCGGTGAAAAAAACCGGGCCAGAGGTTCTCGCCACTGGGTAACAAGCTTAAAGCGCGCCCCCTGATCTGCCAGATGTGAAAAAACCGTGTTTACAGGATTGCGAAGAATTAGGGCTAAAACAAAAGCGATTAGCACAACAGCCAATTGCACTGCCGTATCTATGGTTAAAACCTGCTCTTGAATCCAAGTGGAAAAATGCCCGCCCAAATGTTGGGCATCTGTTACCAGCTTTTCAGAAACTAAAGATTCTGCCTGAAACACACTCATAGCTAATCATACTCCCAAGACTTCTGTTTTGTCGATGATTTTATCCGGATAATTAAAACGGCTTTAGGGGCATGGCGCTACTGACTGGCCCAAACAATACGTGCTAGCCAATCAATTTGTCTGCGCTCAAATATACGATCCTGATACTCAGGATTCAAACTGGCCAACTCAATGGTCTTGGAAGTTATACGTCGCAACTCCTTGGCCATAACCTCGCCCTCTGTTGTGCGCGCCACCACCCTATCTCCCCGTCTTACGCTTTCCTCTGGAGAAACCACAATACGGTCTCCATCCCGGAACACCGGCGCCATTGAATCACCGCTAATTTCCAGGGCATAGCAATGCTCTCCCGACAAACCTGGAAACCGCACCTCATCCCAACCAGAGCCAACAGGAAAACCACCATCGTCAAAAAAGCCGCCAGAGCCAGCTTGAGCGAACCCGATTAGGGGCACCGGTCGCCCGGTTTCTGCCTGCTTGGCACCTGTACTACATAGAACCGCAAACTCTTCAAACTCGACACCAGCCACCCCTAAAACCTTAGCAATACTCTCGGTTGACGGCCAGCGCGGACGGGTTTCACCGGCGGTAAAGCGTTTTGATCGGTTAAATGTTGTAGCATCAAGGCCCGCGGCCTTTGAAAGCGCAGAAACGCTCATTCCGGTTTTAGCTGCCAAATTATCCAGGCCGCGCCAGATTTGTTTGTGGGTCAACATAGATGTTCTCAAAACTTAGAAAATAAGAATAAACACATGTAGCTAGGAATGTAAACCTATTTAGTCTCTTTTAGCAATCTGGTGAACTTCATTGCTGGCACGGTGTGAATTTCGGGTTTAAGCTCTCTTCATGACAAATGAGTTCGGGCAAAAAGTATATAGACTCTGTTCTTTATCAGAATGGGAAGCAAGTGTGCGAAACGGGATTTTAATTGCTAATAAGGATGATAAGAGAGACGGCTTTTTACACCTGTGTAACGAGGAGCAGGTATCGCGATCTGCCCTAAAACACCATTCTCACATAAATAACTTGCAGGTTTTGGGAATTTTTGCCCATGACATTAAAGACATTCTAAAATTTGAACCGAA
The DNA here is from genome assembly GCA_015485155.1 of Robiginitomaculum sp. Classification (GTDB taxonomy): domain Bacteria; phylum Pseudomonadota; class Alphaproteobacteria; order Caulobacterales; family Maricaulaceae; genus Robiginitomaculum_B. The sequence goes on from WFUF01000025.1 coordinate 62,277, forward strand.
CAGGAGTGGCGAGTTGTTTCCGCATGCCTATGGCGTTATTTCATATAGTTCTGTAATCTTTGCCAGACCCGTTCCTGTGAACAATGGTGTCTATTTTTTCCCAAAAGAGCTGTTTTCATGAGCTTGTTGCACAAGTTTGGCCACAAAACCTTGCGATTGCTTGAAGCCGAGCGGGCCCATAAGCTTACCGTGTCGGCTCTGCGTGCAGGACTTGGCTCATCACAACCCCAAAAACCCGACCCCATTTTATTAACCAAAATTGCCGGACTGACCCTGCCCGGCCCAGTGGGACTGGCCGCCGGGTTTGATAAAAATGCCGAGGTTCCTAATGCCATGGCCAATTTTGGCTTTGGCTGGATCGAGTGCGGAACCGTTACCCCAAAGCCACAATCAGGAAACCCCAAGCCCAGACTGTTTCGCTTGCCCAAAGATAAAGCCGTGATCAACCGTATGGGGTTTAACAATAAGGGACTGGATGTTTTTGAACAAAATCTGCGCCGAGCCATAAATGCCACGCCCGCTTGTTTAATTGGCGCAAATGTTGGAGCCAATAAGGATAGTCCCGATCGCATCAATGATTATTGCAGCGCATTGCGCCGCTTATGGGGACTGCCCAATTGGTTCACCATCAATATATCCTCACCAAACACGCCGGGACTTCGGGATCTGCAAGGCGCATCAGCACTGCATGACTTATTGCAGCAAATAGCACAAACCCGGCAAGAATTAATAAAAACACAAGCCGATACCCAGATTTTCCTGAAAATAGCGCCGGATCTCGATGAGCGACAAATTGAAGATATATGCCAGGCAACCAATAGCTTTGGTCTCTCAGGGCTTATTATCTCCAACACCACGCTGGCCAGACCAAGTTCGCTGCGATCTCGTCATAAATTTCAAAGCGGCGGGCTTTCCGGACAGCCACTATTTGAAGCCTCAACACAGGTTCTGCGACTATTTTATGAAGCAAGCAACGGACAAATTCCGCTAATCGGTGTTGGTGGCATCAGTAATACAGAACAAGCCTGGCAAAAAATAAAGGCGGGAGCCAGCGCCATACAGCTATATTCTGCACTGGTTTATCAGGGCCCATTTCTGGCAAAAAAAATTCACAGGGAATTAGCTGAAAGAATGCGCGCTTTGGGAATACCCTCAATACAGGACATAGTTGGTACTAATTAGAGTCTAACCTTAAGGTCAGGAACCGAATGGCGCAAAGCTGGAAATACGACCGCCAAAGTGACACCGCGCAGAACGTAATAAAGCAAAAAGGCTGACCACACCCCGGCATTGCCATAGGTCGGGGCCAGAAAATAATCCGCAATCAGATAGAGCGTCACGGATATTATGGCTGAATTTCTCATTGATGCGCTGCGGGTTGCGCCAACAAAAATACCATCTAATTGCCATGCTGCCACTCCCAAGACCGGCACTGCAGAGCACCATGGCAAAAACGCAAGCGCTGCGGCCAAGGCCTCGGAATCGCTGATAATTGCATGTAAAACCCACGGCCCGGCAAACAGGCTTATACCCGAACAAACCAAAGCTGTTACAAATGCATATTCTGAAGTAAGCAAAACCGCCCTGTCCAGAGCAGCCCTTGACTTACGCCCGATGGCCCGCCCGGTTTCTGCCTCGGCAGTAAAAGCAAAAGCATCAAGCACAAACGCCCATACCGTGATAAACTGCAGTAAAACCTGATTGCCGGCCAATATTGCATCGCCCTGACGCGCCCCTGAGTTTATAAACCATGTAAACCCTATGATCATACACCCGGAGCGGATAAATAAGTCCCGATTCACCGACAATAAATGTACAAATGGCAAGACATGAAAAATATGAGCCGGACTGACAACCACAGAATAGAACCCGGTAGTGCGGCTAATGTGGCGCAGCAATATACCTGCCGCCAAGATCATGGCCAGCCATTCTGCTATGGCAGTTCCTGCCGCCACTCCCGCCGGGCCCCAACCCAGACCAAGAACAAACCACAGATCCAAAACCCCGTTTATCACAGCCAGGAACACCTGTACGAACATTGCTGCCTTGGTGAGGCCAACCCCGATCATCCACCCGGTCAACGCAAACAGGGCAATAGCTGCAGGCATTCCATAAAACCGCCAGTGAACATAGCTTGCGCCTACAAATTCTGCGTCCTGACTGCCTTGCATAATGCGAAAACTAAGCTCGCTAAGTGGTGATTTCAGCAAAACAAGTATACCACCAAGCAAAAGTGCCAACATAAGTGACCTGATAAGAACCAGTTGACTTTGCTTATGATCCCCCGAACCAACAGCCTGCGCAGCAAACCCGGTAGTGCTTTGGCGTAATGAATACGCGCCCCAGTAAAAAATCGCAAACACGGCACTGCCAAGCGCAACGCCCGCCAGATCAACAGCAGAACCCGACACCCCGATTACCATAGTATCAACAACGCCAACCAACGGGATCAGCGCATTGGCAAAAATCAAGGGCCAGCTTTTTGACCAGACATGACCACGAGTAAGCTGAATGGGACTCAACCTAATATGCGCAACAGGTTTTCGGTTGGCCGCCCGATGGCCGCCCCGTCGGGCCCAAGCAAAATAGGCCGCTCGATCAGTATTGGGTTAGCGCTCATGGCCTGAACAAGAGCTTCCTCATCTGTTTCGCTGGCAAGGCCCAATTCCTTATAAACGCTCTCACCTCTTCGCATAAGATCGCGGGCACTTGACAGGCCAAGCAAAGCAATAATCCGCTTTATCTGATCCGTGGACGGAGCGTGGTTTAAATATAAAACCGTTTCAAAAACCTCCCCCCTTTCTTCAAGCAGGGAAAGGGCGGCGCGGGATTTGGAACACCTAGGATTATGATATAATTGCAAACTCATGATACAGACACCTTCTTTATTTTCATTCTTCTACAGGGACAGCAGAATCATCTTTCTTTTCAATGCATGATGGATCAGTTTCAATAGACGAATATGGGCGCGCATAACAAAGTAAAAAGCGCTTTGCTGCAATCAGATTTGGCTTAAAACCACTGGTATTTTCTTTTTGCTGTTCTAGGCGCTGAATACTTGCGCGCAAATCTGCAAGATCACGGCGCAACCATGCAGAAAAAGCATCAATATATGAATTCCAGTCTTGTTCTGCGTCATCTTGCTGATTCGGGTTTTTAGCATTTTGCAAATGAATAAGCGCAATGTCAGCGCGCCCCGCCATGGCAAACACCCGGGCCGCATGATAGCGTAAAGTTCTGCTTTGAGCGTCCGTTACATCATCTTGATGCGCAGACAGCCATGCTACTATTGAACTGCCCGCCGCAAAAAAACACTTCTTGCCGGCAAGGTTTCGCCATCCCAATTGTTCAAACTGTGCATAATCCCAACCTGCAACCTGCTGACTGATCTTGTTGCCATACTCAAGACATTGACCCTCCTGTGATGCGGTTTGTGCTGTAGCGCTTGTCGCAAACCACAAGAAGAAAACGACAAAAACCCTAAGTTTCATTTTGAACCTTTTCCTTTATCCATCTTAGCCAGCAGCTCTTTTGCTGCCTGCAGGTGCAGCCGCTCCACCATTTGCCCGCCCACATTTATCGCCCCTTTATCGGCATTTTTCTTGTAAGAATAGGACCTAACAATAGCTTTGGCTTGTTTTATTTGTTCTTCGCTTGGACTAAAGACCAAATTTGCAGGTTCAATCTGACTGGGGTGAATAAGGCTTTTTCCATCAAAACCAAAAGCTTTTCCCTGTTCTGCCTCCTTTGCAAAACCCTCAGGATCAGAAAAATTATTATAAACGCCGTCAATCGCCACAAGGCCATGTGCCCTGGCCTGCAAAACAATCTGTGCCAGATGACTCAACAAAGGCTCACGATCAGGCTTCACAGCGCAGCCCAAAGCCAGAACCAAATCATTTGTTCCCAAAACCAAACCCTGTAAGCCAAACAGTCGGCTATTGCTGGTAATGTTGTGTAAATTAGCAAGCCCCAACGGTGTTTCAATCATGGCCCAAAGAGCAGGAACGACTTTACCACTGCCGTGCAGGATAGACTTTATCTGTCCCTTAATTTTGTGCAAGACTTCTGTGTTCTCCACCTTTGGCACCAAAACTGCCGATGGCTGCTCTAGGGAAATAGCCCTGATGTCAGCGCCTAAAACGCCTTCCTTATCATTGTTTACACGAACCAGCACCGGGGTTTGCATGTTCCTGTTTTCTCGTAAAAACCGAATTGTAGCGGTGCGGCCTTCATCCTTTTGCTCAGGAGCCAACCCGTCTTCCAGATCAATAATGATTGCATCAGCACCCAAAGATGGGGCTTTGGTCATTGCTTTGGCATTCGCAGCAGGGACAAAAAGCATGGAACGATACATTAGCAGATATCCTATTGGCTGCCAGCTTCGCTGTGGGTCAGTGTCTGATCATACACCGTCTTTTTTGCATGGCCAGCCGGTTTATTTTCTGACACATTGCCCGTCATGAAAACCGTATTGATAATCAATTCGCAAGCTGCAAGTAGCCAAATAGGTGGCTCTGCCGGCAGTTTCATTCTGCAAAGAATGGGCATCTCGGTAATTCACCTGCCAACCCTACTGCTTGGGCGTCATCCTGGCTGGGGAGATCCGGGTCAGGTAAATATCAGTGCTGATGATCTGGCAACCTTGTTTATGGCCGTGCGTGAACAAGGCCTGCTCGGGCAGATAGATGGTGTTTTGACAGGATATTTTCGCTCGGTTCGCCAGATTACCGCCGCTTGTGCAATCATAGACCAGATTCGCGAACAAAACTCAGAACTGTTGGTGGCCGTTGATCCGGTCATGGGTGATGAGCCCAAGGGAAGATACATATCTGAAGCCGTAGCTCAGGCCATTGGCCGCGAACTGGTGCCACGGGCAGATCACATAACACCCAATCGCTGGGAAATGGAGCTTCTTTCTGATCGCACACTGTTTGATGATGCCTCTGTAATATCCGCTGCTGCCGGACTGGCCCCGGAATGGGTTTTTCTTTCTGACTCACCTTCGGAAACCAGCTGGGCTCATATGGCGGTTCACCAGAAAGAACAATGGAAAATTGAGTGCCCGAAATTATCTGCTGCTCCGAAGGGTACGGGTGATGTATTGGCAGCATTGCTGCTTGGTCAAAGGCTTTTGGGCTTGTCTCCACGAAATGCTTTTGAGGCTGCGATAAATTCTGTTCAGGACATTCTGTCAGAAGCTTTGCGGCTTCAGGCTAAAGAGCTGCCACTGGTTCAAGCGCAAGAAAGAGTAATCACGCCACGTTCCAGCTTAACTGCCCGCCCTCCGGAAATACAGGCCAGACAATCAAAATGGGTTGCAGGTATTTCAGGCTGCAAAAATGGATGGCTTGCCGTGTTGTTGGATGTTACCGGGCAGAACGCGCCCATACTGCAACCCTTATTGTCATTCTGGGATGTTTTGAATGTTTCTGAACAACCGGAAAAAATAGCCGTTGATATCCCAATAGGCTTTCCCGATTTTGCTTCCAAAGGTGGCCGAGCCTGTGACAGGGCGGTGCGCAAACTGCTAGGCTCGCGCAAATCTTCCGTGCTTTCTTCTCCGTGTCGCGCAGCACTGATTAAAACCAAATATGAAGAAGCAAACCATGTCAACGTAACCAGCGCCAGCAATGCTCCCAAACTATCCCGGGAAATGTTTGGGCTATTTACAAAGATACGAGAAATAGACACCAGAATTACACCCAAATTACAGGAGCGGGTTTTTGAAACCCACCCGGAACTGGCATTTGCCGTCATTAGAAATCAAAAACCCTGCAACCACCCAAAAACCACCAAAGATGGCATTGAAGAAAGAATTACAGAATTGCGCAGCGTTGGGTTTCGTAATGAGTTTTTAGGGCAAGACCTGCCTTCTAATGTTAAAGCTGTTCGCGAAGATGTCTTAAATGCCTGTGCTTGCGCATGGGTTGCACAGCGAGCCTTGTTGGGAGCCGCCCAACCGCACCCGCAAAAAGCTGAAAAAGACCGGCGAGGATTGCAAATGGTGATTTTAGCGTAAAAGAATAAAAGCCCTTAAGCAAAAACAGGCGCTACCAATACGAGCGCCTTGGCAAAGGACAAAGACAAACGACTTGCAAGCCGCAGTTTCACGTCTAGAATTGCATAAAGACCTCGGCAGAACATTTTGTTTTATCGCAGGCCAGCGGCGGATTCTTTGATAATGAGCAAGCCAAAACTTGCAGACTATTTTCGCGGTGGCTTGTTGCGTTTGCGTCAGGCCGCCAGCGACGAGCTGCATGCCATGCCCGCGTATCGTTCTTTAACTTTTTCCGGAGCCGCCCCCCTACTGCAAAAACCCTGGCCTGAGCGGCCGCAAACACCGGATCCGCAATTAGGCAATGATATTGCAAAGGGCATATTTCAACTGGCCGGAAAACAAGTTGGATTTACAGATATTGATCAATTATGGGCCAGCACCTATCCGACCCGCGAATTTGCCCGTTCTCTACATGAATTTTCCTGGATGACAGACCTCTTGTCTATTCAAGACAAAGATCAGGCCAGAACCCTTGCCCGTAAACATGCCGATGCATGGATAAGGAATTTTGGCAATTGGAACCGTTTTGCCTGGAGCAAGGAAATAACAGCCGAACGATGTCTGGCCTGGCTGTCTGCCTCCAAAGTGCTGTTTAGTGGTGATGCCGTCGCCGCAAGTACGCGGCTGGACGCTCTTGCCCGGCAACTTCGGCACCTAAAATCAATAGTTCATGTCTGCCAGCCCGGAGAGACAAGATTATGGATTGCCATTGCACTGGCCACTGCGGGAACCTGTTTTTATGAAATGAAAAGCTGGCAAAAATCCGGCTTAACCCTGTTAGAGCGTGAATTAAGCCTGCAAATTCTGCCTGATGGCGGCCATATAAGCCGAAACCCGCAAATTGCCGCAAGGTTGTTGTTTGAATTAAATAACCTTGAAGCCCTGCTCAAGGGCTATGAACAGGTTAGGCCTGTGTTTTTACAACAAACAAAAGATCGCCTGCTGCCGTTTGTTCGGTTTGCAACCATGCCGAATACAGAGCTGGCGCCATTCAATGGCGGAGGAATTGGTGATAAGGCCCTCTTGCAGCAACAGGTACAAACTCTTGATCCTGCCCAAAAGCCGTTTTTAATAGCTCCTCATTCCGGTTATCACAGATTACAGGGGGCGGACTCTGCGCTGATCTTGGACTGCGGCGGAGAAATACCCGCGCTTTATTCCCGCAATGCTCATGCTGGAAGCTTAGGTTTTGTGTTTACCACAAAATCAGGAACTCTCGTTACCAATTGTGGCTGGTCAGATACCCTTGACAGCAAGTGGCGCGGGCCAAGTCGCACCAGCGCGGCCCATTCGACACTAATTATTGATGATGTGTCCTCCAGTCATATCAGCACAAATAAATTAGCCACGACAATTCTTGGGCCGGTTGTTTATAATCGTGAACCCCCGGTTCGTGTTCGCAGAACCGAAGAAGAAGCGGGAGTTTGGTTAACCGCCAGCCATCTGGAATATGCAACCCGCTATGGCCTGCAACATACACGTCGGTTGTTTTTGCTACGCTCTGGTACTGATTTGCGTGGAGAGGATACGCTGGAAAGACCAATTGGTTTTTCGAAAACAAAAGACCTGCGCCCAATTCCTTTTGCTATTCGGTTTCATTTGCACCCAAAAGTGCGCGCTTCTGCATCCCGGGATGGAACAAGCGTGCTTTTGCTGTTTCCCAATGGTGAAGGCTGGCGTTTTATATGTGACTGTGGGCCGATTTCTCTGGAACCATCAGTATATCTGGCCGCTGGGTCGCCGCCTAAACGCAGTCAACAAATTCATATTGCAGGAGCGGCGGCACCAAATGGCACCGGAGAGGAGCCCTCCAACAAAATTCGCTGGTCGTTTCGTAAAATTGAATCAAAACATTGATATTTTCCTTGTCAAATTCTGTGAATCCACAGACACCGGCAAAACATCTTGCAGACAAGAGTTTACTCATGACCGGCCATTCTTTACAAATTTTACGTGCCCTTGTTTCAGTATCTGACAAGCAAGGACTAACTGAACAAGTTAAGCGACTAAGCGCCCTTGGGGTGGAGCTGGTCTCTACCGGCGGAACAGCCCGCGCCATAAAAGCTGCCGACGTTCCGGTAATGGATGCAAGCAAGCTAACAGGATTTCCCGAAATGATGGATGGCAGGGTTAAGACCTTACATCCTGCCATCCATGGTGGTCTGTTGGCGTGTAGGGATATTCCTGAACATGTAAAATCCATGAGCGAACACAACATCGTACCGATCGACCTTTTGGTCGTAAACCTGTATCCATTTGAAAGAACAATGGGTGCAGGAGCTGATTTTGATACCTGCATTGAGAACATTGACATTGGCGGCCCTGCAATGTTGCGCTCTGCGGCCAAAAACCATGCTTTTGTTACTGTTTGTACCGATCAGGATGATCTGGAAAAAGTACTGGAAGAGATGGAGAATAACTCTGGTCAGGTCTCTGCTGCCTTACGAGCAGAACTGGCGGCCAAAACTTTCTCACGAACCGCCCAATACGATGCGGCCATTGCTAACTGGCTAACCGAACAAACCACCCAAAACACCCCAAAATACCGCAGCTTTGCCGGTATCCTGCAACAAGAGCTTAGATATGGCGAAAACCCACACCAGCAGGCAGCCGTTTACAAAACCAATGATTTGACACCCGGAGTGGTCAGTGCCAGACAAATTCAGGGAAAAGCCCTAAGTTACAATAATTTCAACGATGCCAATGCTGCTTTTGAATTGGTCAGTGAATTCCCTGAGGATCAAGCAGCCATTGCCATTATAAAACACGCAAATCCGTGTGGCGTTGCAATAGCAGATAAACAATTAGACGCATGGCATGCCGCTTTAGCCTGTGATCCGGTATCTGCTTTTGGCGGGGTAATTGCCCTTAATCGCGAAATCACCCCCGATACCGCCGAGGCTATTTGCAGGCTGTTCATTGAGGTGGTTATCGCACCTGCGGCAAGCCAGCAGGCTCTGGATATTTTTGCGAGCAAAAAGAATTTGCGGCTTTTACTTACAAAACACATGCCAAACCCGGATCGCAACATGATGGAAGTAAAGGCTATTTCAGGGGGGCTACTGGTACAAGAGCAGGATAATGGACAAGTTGATCCCAAGTCTGATTTTAACTGTGTAACCAAAATCAAGCCAACGCGCGCGCAACTTGCTGATATGGCATTTGCATGGAAAGTGGCCAAACACGTAAAATCCAACACCATTGTTTATGCAAAGAACGGATCTACTGCCGGGATTGGCGCCGGACAAATGAGCAGGATAGATGCGGCAAGGATTGCATCAATAAAGGCCAAGGATGCCGCAAAAACAGCAGGCTGGAGCCAGCCGCGCACCATTGGCTCCGTTGCCGCTTCCGATGCTTTTTTTCCATTTGCCGACGGGCTGGAGGAAATTATTGCTACAGGAGCCACGGCAGTTATCCAGCCTGGCGGCTCCATACGGGATAATGAGGTAATTGCTGCTGCTGATGCCGCAGGCATTGCCATGGTGTTTACCGGAATGCGACATTTTCGCCACTAAGTGTCCCTAAAATTCATCTTTGCGGCGGCGGATTTCTGCGAACACCTCCCAGTTACTGGCTTCTTGCAACCCCAGATGTTCTCTTATTTTTGGGTCTGATGCGCGCAAAAACGGGTTAGTTGCAATATCTTCAGCCAAAACAAACGGTATTGTCCACTTTCCAGCCGCGCGAAGCGATGTAATTTTTCCACCGCGGGTCTTCAGCTCTGCATTTTGCGGATCCACGGTTTGTGCAAACCTTAAATTACCTTCCGTGTACTCATGGGCACAATAGATTTTAGTTTGCGGATCAAGCGCAGACAGCTTTTGTAAGGAGCGCCACATGTCCTTTGGCCCACCTTCAAACAGACGCCCGCAACCCAATGCAAACAACGTGTCGCCCACAAAGGCTATTTTTTTATCCTTAAACACATAAATAACATGACCCATTGTATGGCCAGGAGTATGTATAATATCGGCTGTAATATTTCCGATTTTCAGCTTGTCTCCATCTCCAACCCAATGATCTGCATGCTCAATGTGAGCAGCATCTCCTTTTGGGGCAATAATTTCGCAGCCCCATCTTGTCTGCAGGGCGGCATTTCCTCCCACATGATCAAAGTGGTGGTGGGTGTTCCAGATGGCTGATAGTGACCAATTACGTTGCTCCAGAGCCATAGAGATAGCCTGTGCGTCCGGGCTATCTATTGATATGGTTTGCTTGCTTGCCTCATCATGAACCAAAAAGCCATAATTATCCGATAAACACGGTATTTGTACCACCTTGAGCATTTAATTTCCTTTGCCATCATGCTTTGGTTTCGGCATGCTGGATTTTGAGAGAAGCAACATGCAACCAGATGTTCGCCATTTAAGCAGATTTTATCAAACCCGTCTTGGGCAAATGTCAAAATTGTGCATTGGGCGAAGATTGTCCAGCTTGTGGCAAAACATGGCTGGCCTGGATGTTTTATCACTGGGATATGGTGCGGTTTATGCTGATCAATGGAAAAAAAGCTCTAGGCGATTGGTTTGCGCAATGCCGGCAAAACAGGGCGTTGAGCAATGGCCTCCAAATGGCCCAGTTCAATCAACATTAGTAGACCCAGAAGCACTGCCCTTTGCTGAAAACTGTTTTGACCGGATTTTGGTTATCCATTTTCTGGAAGAGGCCGCAGATCCACTGCAAAGCTTGATTGAGATAACCAGAACCTTAACCGCAAGCGGACGCTTAATACTGGTGGTGCCCCATCGTATTGGGCTGTGGTCGGCCAGCAGCAATACTCCCTTCGGTCATGGCCGGTCTTTTTCCGGGTTTCAAATTCTTGAGCTGGTAAATCAGGCAGGCCTAACCGCCACCGCTCGCACTCAGGCGCTGTTTGCCCCGCCACACCGATGGTTTGCTAGTCCGGGAAGCTCTCATGCATGGGAAAGAACCGGAGAAACCTTCTGGCCATTCTTTGGTGGGGTGCTGTTGGTAGAGACAAAAAAGTTACGCATGATAGACCCTAGAACAAAATCACCGCGCCCTGTTTTTTGCCCGGAGCCACGACCATGAAGCCCACAGAAAAAGAATTGTCAGAAGTGCGCAAGGCTATTGATACCATTGACAATCAAATGCTGGCTTTGATTGACCAGAGGCTGGCACTGGCTAAAAGCCTGCGCGCTCTGAAACCAGCCAGTCAGGCTGCATGGGCACCGGCCCGGGAACACGCCTTGCTGCAGCGCCTGCTTGACCAAAAATCCGAAGCCTTCCCGGCCAAAACCATGGTTGCCATGTGGAGCGCTCTGATCACATGTTCGTTAATGACTCAAGGGCCATTTGTTCTGCTTTGCGCCAGCGACAAAACCAGGGCGCTGGCCAGAAGTTCTTTTCCCGGAGCACCCGTTGAAACCCTGGACATTAAAAACTGGCAGGCGCAAACCGCAAATACGCCGGGCGCAGTTGCTATTATGGACCTTCCCGGTCCGGAACAAAACTGGTGGCTTGACCTTGCCAAAGCATCACGACAGGTTTTTGTTCAAACTCTTTTGCCAAAATGGCCACCACAGATACAATCTGCCTGCTGTGTAAGCGTGGGCAGGCCTGCGTTTAAGAGCGGGCAGGTTTGCTGGACCATAATTCCAGCGCACACCGCCCCAAAAGTAACGGGACGGATCGTTGCACAGGAAAAAGAGCTGATATTATTCGAAAGTAATGAGCCGGTTGATTTATCCTCCGGTTCAGTTTCTAACCGGTTAGATCATTTTCACATTGGTAGTTTTTTTCCATCCCTGCTTACAAGAAAGTCCCCATGACCAACCAACCAGAACCACGGCCCGGCCTGCTTGATATAATGGCCTATCGAGGCGGAATTGCAGATGCCCCGGGATTCAAAGCGCCGGTTAAGCTTTCCTCAAATGAAAATTGTTTTGGCTATTCTGATCAAGTCAGACACACCATTGCAGATGCAAGCGCCAGTCTGGAAAGATATCCAGATGGCGGAGCGCTGAACCTGCGGGAGGCATTAGCAAAAAAACACAATCTGGACAAAGAAAGAATTGTCTGTGGCTGTGGCTCTGATGAAATTTTACAATTGATTGGGCGTAGCTATTTGCGGCCGGGCGATGAGGTTTTGTTCTCAGCCCACGGGTTTTTAACCTACAAATTAATAGCCCTGCAAAACGAAGCTGTGCCTGTCATGGTGCCAGAAGATAATTTATGTGCAAATGTCGACCGCATGTTAGCAGCGGTCACCACTAAAACCCGCCTTGTATTTGTAGCCAATCCAAACAATCCCACCGGATATATGATGCCAAAAGCAGACCTTGTGAAGCTGCATGCAGGCTTGCCCAAGGAGGTGTTGCTAATAGTGGATGCCGCTTATGCTGAATATGTGGATGACGATAATTATTCCTGCGGCATGGAATTGTCACGCAAATTCGATAATGTGCTCACCACCCGAACTTTTTCAAAAGTTTACGGATTGGCCGGCTTACGTATTGGCTGGGCCTTCGGCCCGCAACAGGTCATTGACGTGCTAAACCGGGTCCGCTCACCGTTTAATGCCAACCGGCTGGCGCAAGCGGCGGCAATTACCGCTTTGGGCGATGAACAATTTGTACAAAAATCTGCTGAACATGTAAGAAAATGGCGCAAATGGCTCACTGATGAAATCGGCAAAACCGGTATTAATGTTTATCCAAGCGCCGGGAACTTTGTATTGCTGGGTTTTAACAATGATGCGAAAAAAGCTGATGCAGCTGAAAAGTTTTTAATGGATAGAGGCTTGATATTAAGAGGCATGCGGGGCTTTGGCCTGCCCGGGTTTTTACGCCTTACCATTGGTCTGGATGAACAAAACCGCACCTTTGCTAATGCTTTATCCGAATTTATGGCAAGCTATTGAAGCACTTGCACCGAATCCCCTACCCGCATTGGCCCCATATAAAGTCCGCCTTTGCGCAGCTTAAAAGACAGCTCGGTTTCCTTGACCCCCCCGATCAGCAATGAAATTGCCAGCACCGTATTACGAGCTTCATCGGTAATATTATCAGTATTTAGCGCCGCCAGAAAATCAGCCGGAGACACAAACCTTACCTTTACCGGGCCTCTAAGATAGCCAGCCTCGTCAACCTGAACTGACCCGGTTATTTCTGCACTGGATTTCCCGGAAACCATCAGGGCCTGATTTATTTTAAGCCTCCCATCTGGGGCGCGAAATGCCTGTAAACCCTGCTCCCTTAACGAGCTCCACAAAAATACTTCTGCCTGCAATTTAAACTCGTCCAGAGGGCTTATTGGCATTTCCGGCCATACCGGCACCCGGGCAAGGGCAAAAATCATGCGGCTGTCTTTATCAGTTCCGGCCCTTAAATGAGCCTCCAGCATGTTCGCTGACAAGAGGGTTTCCCCGGCAATTGTTTGCAAAACCGGCTCTTTTATTTCCAATGATAATCTAGCCAGATCACCATCTGCAAAAACTAGGGATGACCGGGTCAATTGCGCCGAATAAATAAGCTCTTCACCCTGTGGAGCCAATATCCGAACAGGCTGCGGCACCTCAATAATTAAGTGCGACAAGTTCCAGGCCATTGCATGAACCCGTAACAGGCTGGTGACCAACCCTAATGCCTCGGCGCTTGCCGGCATTGCTCCTTTAGCCTGGGTTATTTGTAAATTTGAGGCCGTTAGAACAAACCTATATGGCCAACCACTAACCCCTAGATCAGAAAAGCTGACATCATATCCCTTTTTTTGTAGCAGTTCGGCCTGTTGATGAGCCTTATTCTTCACCACATTGGCAGCAACAAACCAATAACCACTCCACGCCAGCAATAAAAGCACAGCAAATACAACCGGAAGGAAAACCTTTTTTCTTCTTATTGCTGATAATTTCGTTATCATTTGTGGGGCCTTGTGTTTTTCATCAAATCATCGGTTGCGGTTTCTATTTTTGTCTCCAGCTCCGTCATAAAAGATCGTCGATCCAGACCTGGGTCAATTTGTGGTAAAATTTGTACCGTTATTTGCCCCGGGTTGAACCTTATTCCACGGGCAGGCCAACATACTCCTGAATTTAAGGCAATGGGCACACAAGGAACGCCCATTTCCTTGTACAGTGCTGCAACTCCTGGCTTATAAGCGGCACGCTCTCCGGGGTTAACTCTTGTGCCTTCCGGGAAAATTAAAATTTGGCGGTTACTCGATGCCAGTTCCGCGCTTTGCCGCAACATTTTGCGTAAAGAGTTGGCCCCGCCGCTTCGATCTATTGCCACATTGCGCAGCTTTAGGGCATACCAGCCAAAAATCGGTAGCCATGATAATTCCTGCTTCAGGATCAGGGCGGGAAAAACAAATAACTGCCATGGAATTAAGACATCAAACATACTTTGGTGCTTGGAGGCTATCAAAACCCCGCCTTGCGGCAAAAACTCTCTGCCCTTTATCTCAACCGTAATTCCAGCAATTACCCGCAGGCCCCAAAATACCAGTTTTATCCAAATATCCACCGGAAACCTGGCCATAGATACAGGCAACAATAATGCTGGCAAAAATAATATGCCAAGCACCAGCATAATACCGTACATCCATATCAGAAACACCAACCCGCGCACTGAGTTCATGTGATTTGCTTTTTGGATAAAGGTTTGAAGAATAAAACCACGAGAAACTTTCCATATTCAACAAATGTTCTGCGATATGTATGCTGTTTTGCTGCCCCTGTATTGCGCGCTGGAGCAAAGACAAGCTGCGCATTTGGCAATGCAGAACGCAACAAGAACTTTGTCCGTGGCATATGATAGGTTGTTGTTACCACCAGCAAGCGGTAATAGCTGTTACTTTTTGCCCAGACAGAAATTTGGTTGGCATTTTCCAGCGTGTTTCTTGATTTTATATCCAAATCTACGCAACAGTGTAGGTCTGCCTTTGACAGCCCCAATAATTCTAATAGATCCTGCTCAGAAACCTGCGGGTTTACCCCGGAAACCAAAAGCCTTTGCGCCGCTCCTTGCTGATAAAGCTCTCCGGCATAACGCAATCGCTCGCCTGATCCACCTGTTAACACTACAATTGCATCTGCCTTCGTAAGCTGCGCTGTAGCAGCAATTTTCTCTGCTGCCATAGCAAACCCTACAAGCCCGGCGATCAAATTAGCGGCCATCGAAACAAAAAGCCAGAAAACGAATACCCTAATCATTGATGGTGCTTTCTTAAATTATTCAAAACCGAATAGTGTGCCGTCCAGCCCCCAACAATAGCCATAACCAAAGGCACCAGCAACAGCACCCAAAGCTGCCCAAAACCAACTTGTGCTTCAACCTGCATGAATGAGGAGGCACCAACGCCTCCAACTATCAAACCAGCTATGCTTATTGCTGCCAGGCCGGCCCCGAAAGCCCCTGACTTTAGCCCAAGAATTATAAATTTTTGCCCAAACAGGCGTGCAATAGTCCTGTCCTTGGCCCCAACCAGATGCAAAACCTCCACCAGATCCTTATGGGCCGCCAGTCCTGCCCTGGTTGCAAATCCGGTAATGGCAATCATGGCCGTAAACAGCAAAGCTAAAACTGCAACCGACAGCAATTGTACCGATTGTGCAGATCTGGATAAGGCCTTGGCCCACCTTTGGTGATCGTCAACACTGATATTAAGACCGGCCCCGGCGAGAGCGCCTGACAGCTTTGAGGAATCCGGGTAGCCCGTATCTTCTAACTGCACATACACCAGTACCGGTATCGGCAAATCATCAGGTATATTTTGTGAGCCCAGCCATGGCTCTAATAATTGCTTGGCCTCTTCGCGCGTACCAGCATAAGCGCTCTTGACCCCAGCCATATTGCGTAGAATTTCGACCGCCTGTTGCGCTGTTTCCGGATTTCCGTTTTTTACCTGTACTGTCATCTCACTGCGTAAGGCCTGCTTCCAGTGAGCAACGCTTTGCACAGCAATTGCCGCACTTACTGCCGACAATGACGCTAAAAAAACAATAATGGTCATAACAAAAAATAACGGGCCATCGCGCTCATCATTGTTTGGAAGCAAAGCAGATTTCTTACGCTCTGCCATCACGTTCGCCCCCTTTGTTTTTTCCTGCCCGAAAGGAAAGCCTGCCATCTACAAGAGTATATACATCTACCGGGAAGGTTTCGATCAAACCAATATCATGACTGGCAATGAGCACCGTTGTTCCCAAACGGTTTAATTCGGAAAAAAGCCGCATCAGCCTCTGCCCCATTTGCGGATCAACATTTCCTGTTGGCTCGTCTGCAATTAAAAGATCTGGCTTGGCAACAACCGCTCTGGCAATGGCCACTCTTTGTTTTTCACCTCCAGAGAGAGTGTCTGGTAAAGCATCGAGCATTTTACCAAGGCCAACCCAGCTTAAAAGATCTTCAACATCCCGTTTATAGCTATCATGCTGTTTCCCTGTGAATCGTAAGGGAAGAGCAACGTTTTCAAAAACAGATAAATGGTTTAATAGCTCAAACCCCTGGAAAACAACACCTATTCTACGACGCAACAAAGCCAATTCGTCTCTGCTTGCCAAGGAGGCGTCCCTGCCAAACAATTGCACAAAACCCCGGCTTGGCCGCAGCGCCAGATATATAAGCCGCAAAAGTGAGGTTTTTCCCGCACCAGATGGTCCGGTTAAAAACTGCATTGAGCCTTGCTGTAACTCAAGATTAATATCTTGCAACACCTCAGGGCCATTACCATAGCGCAAGCCAATATGAGACAGGCTCAAAATGGGGCTCACAACCTTGTTATGTGGCTTCTCCTGGTCGCTGAGACTTGATCTGGACTGGGCGGTTGGAATAAGAGACTCCTATGGCTTGTTGTTTTAACTTGATTCGGGTTACTTAATGATCGTTACTTGCCCAAACTGCTCCGTTCGTTATTCTGCCAGTGCTTCTGCCATTGGATCTGAGGGCCGTAAAGTACGGTGTGCCTCGTGCGGACACAATTGGCTGGTTGATGCTTCTGGAAAAGAACGGCTCCCTGATGATTTGACTGTTGCAACATCCGCAAATATTCCCTCAGAGAACCCTTCTACACAAGATACATCAGCAGAGCCAGAGCCAGAAATTCGGCGCGATCCAAAAGTTGCCATGGCTTTGCGGGCAAGGCGCGAAGCTGAACGCAAAAAGCAACAACGCACAAGGGCGGCAGGAAGCTGGGCTGCTGTCATCTTTAGTTTGCTAATAGCTATAACTTCAATCTGGATTTTCCGAGATGGCGTTGTCAGAATATGGCCAAACACGGCCAGCGTATTTGCTTTTTTTGGTGCAAAAACAAATATTTATGGCCTTGAGATTCAACGATTAACCGCAGTTAGGAAAATGCATGGAGGCAGCAGTGTTCTTGAAATCAATGGTGATGTACAGAATATTTCAAAAACAGGGCAAAGTGTTTCGTTTTTGAACTTTCAGCTTTTTGACAAGGACAACAAGCCGGTTTTTTCCTGGCGGTTACAAATGGCGCCAGGCCAAATTGAATCGGGTAAAGCGCTCCCCTTTACTACCGAGGTTCGCGATCCTCCACCCGGTGCCCTGCGGGTAGATGTTTCCTTTGCAAATGACGATTCCCCCACAGATTAAATCCCGTATCGGGGCTTAAAACCGCTCAAGAAGTCGATCCAAATATTGCAACTCTTCCGCAGGTCGCCCTCGTTCGCCCGCCCGGCGCCGAAGCTCATTAAGTATTTCCCTGGCCCGCTCAGGATCAATTAAATCCGGTACCAAAGCGTCACCTCCGGCCAAGCCGCCAGCATTCCCTGCGCGGCCAAAGGCATCTCGGCCACGGCCCTGATTGTTTTGCAAAACCTCGAGTATTTCCTGTGCCAGCGCCTCAGCGCCAGCACGCAATTGACCAAAGGCCTGCTGGCCTGAATCAAGCGCCTTCTCTGTTTGTCCCTGCTCCAGCGCCCTCTTTGCCTCTGTCATGGCCTTTTGGGCCGCATCCAGCCCTGGTTCAGCGGGTGAACCTGCACTCAATTGCCCCGAGTTTTCCAGCTCATCTAACTTGCCTAATACGCCTGCTTGTTGCTCGGACAACTCCTTAAGGGCTCCGGGATCAACAGCCGGCGCAGCAATGCCGTCACCGTTATCTGGCTGTCCTTCTGCATTTAATTGTTGTTGAATTCGGTCCAGAATCTCACGTTGCTCCCCCAACATTTCCCCTAATTCCTCCAGCGCTTTTCGCATTGCCTCGGCAATTATGTTTTGCTCCCCTGCGCCCTGTCCACCTCCAGCCAGTTGCATTTTCATGTTTTGTAACAACTCAGCCAGCGCCCGCAACAAGGACCTGGCATCCTTTGTTGCTCCGGTTTCGGCCAAAGCCTGCAGAGCATCAAGCATTTCCTGCAACTGGTCTGCTGACATGGCCGAGGCAGATCCGCCGCCTTGCGCCTCTTTTTCCTGTAACGCAGCTTTGGCCAAAGCCTGTAAATATCTTTTGACTGCTGCTTCGTATTTTTGGCTAAGACGCTGCAACTCAGAAGCCGGGGCCGAAAGCAGCAAGGCGTTTTGCAAAGCTTTTTCTGCAAGCTTCATTGCCGCAAGCGCACTTTCCAGCTCCCCGCCCTCAGCCTGCAAAATTATTTCCCACATTTCCTGATCAAGATCATCAAGATCACTTCTGGTTTTAGCTTTTCGCAGCCTTTCTTGAACATAAGATAAACCAATCCACACCAGCAGGTCGTCTATCCCGCCAAACTCCGGGGCCCTCATTACTGCAGACATAAGTGCGGCTGCGCGCTGAATTTGCTCTGGGGCCTGTCGCAAACGACTCTTTGATGACTGGGTAAACAGCCTGTCATTGCCAATATAAACCGGGTCTGTATCTTCTGCCCCTTTATCAAGATACGGATTTATATCACGCATTACCAATAGCCTCTGCTCTGCTATTGCTTTAGCCAGAGGTTTGATCAGCAGTTTCTCAGGAAGAATTATCTCTCTCGTGCTGCTTTGTCCGCTCTGCCCTGCGCCATCAACAGCCTCCAGCCGCAATTGCACCGGCATTCCAGCGAATAAATGCCTGGTAAAATCATGTTCTATTTTTTGATTCAGGTCCCTACCGGGTGAAATCGGCAGCTTTATGCGATCTGTCTTGGGAAAATTTCCTTTAGCCTTGGTTTCTAAAATCAGCCAAACCTGCTCCACAGCAAAATCATCATGAGCCGCAAGCTTAAATGCTAATTCATCTCTCTCATTAGCAATCGGATCATTGGCAAATGTAATTTGTGGTGGCAAATCTGTTCTTTGGCTAATATTCCAGGTGCCCTTTGCTCCTGCTGATAATTTAAGGAGGCTGCTTTTTTGTAAAACGACCTTGGCCTCAAAAACACCCTCACCTAATTCTGACAACCTGATTTTTTTTCGATCATCAGCAATAATCGAAAGGTTTGGCCTTCGCCGGCTCTGACTTACCCGCACCACAAATTCGGATCCGGCCAGTGCTGCAACTGATCCGGTATCGGCAGGTGTGTTTGGCAAAAATATCGGTGGTAAGTTTGTATATTGCGGCTGATTGATCCAGGCCTCCACACTTACATTTGCCTCTGGGCCAAGCAGTAATCCTGGATATAGTGCCAGCAAAAGACGATCTTCTGCATTTTTTCCAGCTATAACAAGCCCGGAAAAAACTGCTAAAAACACCAATACCCGCAAGGCAAGAACATCTGTTTTTGCCCAAATTGCCCGTGCTGGAAAAAACCGTAAAAAGCGCAAGTCATGTTGGGTTCTTTTTTTGTGTTCTTCCCATAATATTTGAGAATCTGTTGCTGATATTGCAGCCGGCCTGTCATACAACGAGGCTAGGCTGCCGGCAGCAAGCCGGTTTTCACTTTCAACCCGCCGTTCCGCATCAACCGAAGCAAAGCCGGTTTTTTTTGAGAGGTTTTTGCGCAAAAACCCAAAAAAACAAACCCCAGTAAAAGCCAAAGCCAGCAAACGAACCGGATCCCCTGTTTGCTCAAACAAGCCAAACCAGGCCAGCGCTATAAATGCAAACGGAAACAGGATTGCTGGAAAAAGCACAGCCAGCAGCCTCTCCCACCACAGCACTAATTGTGCCCAGCGCAGAATAAGAAACAAACGAAAACTGGTCGCAAATTTGTTCATAATGCAAACATTAGGGCAGTTCCGGTTCAAAATGAACTAAAAATGCAGTCTCCTATTATGTCGCATTTATCCAGACGTAAAACTCTGTCCTTAAAAATAGCAAAGCGCCTTAAACAGCTCTAAAGGCGGCTTGCCATTGTCATGATTGCTGTTCTTGTGAAATTTTTGGCTGTGACATCTCTTGTGAGGCTGGACTGTCTCCCCACATTGGCGGTGGAGTTTGCGGATCTCCACGAACACCACATGCTCCAAGGGACAGGGCAAACATCATTGTACCTGTCAAAACAAATAGTTTTTTTGGGTGTATAACACTAATCATAGGCGTTTTTTCCAATTTTGAATTTGCAATTCTACCTGTGCCGGAGCAGTTCCGCCATAGGAGGTGCGGCTTTTTACAGAATTTTGTGGCGAAAGAACGTCAAACACCCTTGCCGTAATTTTTGGCTCATACCCCTGCATGTCCTGCAGGCTTAGCTGATCCAGATCACACGTCTTTTCTTCTCCCAAACGAACAATTGAACCAGAAATATGGTGTGCCTCACGAAAAGTCTTGCCAGCCTCGCGCACCAGCCAGTCTGCCAGATCCGTAGCCGTAGCAAAGCCACCTCCGGCAGCAGCTTGCATTTTATCACGGTGCATTTGAATATCGCCCACCAATGCCGTCATAACCTGCACACACAAGGCCAAAGTGTGCATGGCATCAAATACTGGTTCCTTGTCTTCTTGCATGTCTTTTGAATAGGCCAGAGGCAGACCCTTTAGCACAATAAGCAGACTTTGAAATGCCCCAGCAACTCGCCCGGTTTTTGCCCGCACCAGTTCCGCTGCATCAGGGTTGCGTTTTTGCGGCATAATAGACGACCCGGTAGAAAACCGGTCACTAAAACTGGCAAAACCCACGGCCGTAGATGTCCAATACACCATCTCATCTGCAAGACGAGATAAATGCACTGCGCATATGCTGGCAGCAGAAAGCGCCTCCAGAGCAAAGTCCCGTGATGAAACCGCATCCATTGAATTAGCCATTGGTCGCTTAAAGCCTAAGGATTTAGCTGTTTGTTCACGATCAATTGCAAATGCGGTTCCTGCCAAAGCAGCAGAGCCAAGTGGGCACTCATTAAGCCTGGCACACGCATCCTTAAAACGCCCGGCATCACGATCCAGCATTTCAACAAAAGCCAGCAAATGATGCCCAAAAGTAACTGGTTGCGCCGTTTGCAAATGGGTAAGACCCGGCATTATGGTATCGGCATGCTCCTCGGCACGGATGAGCAATTGCCGTTGCAGGTCCTTGATCCCTCTTACCTGTTGTTCCAGGGCAGATCGCAGCCACAATCGAAAATCCGTGGCCACCTGATCGTTGCGTGAGCGCGCAGTGTGTAGCTTTCCTGCCAGCGGGCCAATTAACTCACCAAGTCTTGCCTCCACGTGCATGTGGATGTCTTCTTTTTCCGCTGTGAACTCAAAGGTGCCAGATTCTATTTCCTGCAAGATTTGCTCTAAACCGGTTTGGATTTTTTCTGCTTCTGCCTTGCTTAAAATACCCACCGAACCTAGCATGGTAACGTGTGCTATTGACCCGGCAATATCCTCGGCAGCCATTTGCTTGTCTACATCAATGCTGGCATTAATGATCTGCATCAAATTATCTGCAGAAGCGGCAAAACGCCCCCCCCAAAGAGGATTGACTTTGTCATGGTTTTTCGGTGCCATAGGATAGTTTCCTGTTTCCCTGTAATTTAGGTTTTTCATGTCAAACGCACTAAAAATCTGCCTGCTTGCTTTCGCCCTGCTTGGCTTTAGCGCTATTTCTTTCGTGGTCTACGATGCTTTGTTTAAGCCCACAAGAACCCAAAGCAACTCAAATACCGCTGCAACAGCTCCGGTTTTGGGAAAACTGGTCACACTGAACCCACGCCCACCTCAGCCAAAATCCGTGTTCTTAGATGAAAATGGTAATGAACAGCGGTTAAGCAATTTTCATGGACAGGTTGTTTTGCTTAACATCTGGGCCACATGGTGCGTGCCTTGCGTTAAGGAAATGCCTTCTTTGGATTTGCTACAAGGACAACTTGGCGGTGATGATTTTCGGGTTGTTGCTATTTCCGTAGATCGTTCCGTACAGGATGCTGAAACCTTTTATCGGGAAAAGGAAATTAAACACCTTGATTTTTATCTCGATAAAAATCTGGCAATAGCTCAGGAACTGTTTGTAAAAAACTATCCGTCCGGCCTGCCTATATCTGTACTATATGATCGTAAGGGCCAAGAGCTGGCACGGCTTTCAGGCGGATTTGACTGGGTTTCCGAAACGGCTATTTCTGCGATTAAGCAAGCCATTTCAGCGCCGGTTGATGCGCCGGTGCTCACGGAATAACATTACTAACGCCCCGGCAGCTATTGAAATAGCCAGCCAAGCAACATCTTCAGCCCAACCATCACGCAGGCGGGTTAACACAAACCCTGCCACAATGCTTGCAATAAGTGTCAAAACCAGTGGCCAGCCTGCCGGTTTGGCCGCAGGTTTTTGGTTATGCCTGATTTTACTTGCCATCTCGTGTCCTGTTCTGGATCGAATAATGACTATAGCAGCAAAAATCACGCCAATCGAATCATTGCAAAGCCGTGCCAGAACCTAACCATAACACAATATGGCACCGGTTGTTTGTTCGTGCCGGTCAGACTTGCAGTTCGGTTTGCTTAAAGAGCGGCTTCCAGTTCTGGAAGCGCCTTAAACAAATCCATCACCAACCCGTAATCGGCAACCTGAAAAATTGGAGCCTCTTCGTCCTTGTTAATAGCAACAATGATCTTGCTGTCCTTCATTCCTGCCAAATGCTGAATTGCACCAGAAATGCCAACAGCAATATATAGCTCCGGAGCAACCACTTTTCCGGTTTGCCCAACCTGATAATCATTGGGAACAAAGCCCGCATCAACCGCAGCGCGCGAAGCACCAACTGCAGCACCAAGCTTGTCGGCTATGCGCTCCAACATGGAAAAATTATCTCCTGAGCCCATTCCCCGACCTCCGGAAATAATAATTTTGGCCGCTGTTAACTCCGGCCGGTCTGATTTGGTTAGCTCCTCGGAAACAAATTCAGAGGCAAATGGCCCATCAGGAGCATCCACATTGCGAACACTTGCACTTCCACCATCTTCCGCAGCAGAAAACGCCGTTGCCCGCACAGTAATAACCTTCTTGGCATCGTTTGACTTTATTTTCTGCATGGCATTGCCTGCATAAATCGGTCTTACAAAGGTATCAGAAGAAACCACCTCGGTAATTTCAGATATTTGCATTACATCCAATTTAGCCGCAATACGCGGCAAGATGTTTTTACCCGTAGTTGTTGCCGCAGCCAAAACCGCGTCATACTCTGCCATCATTGGTACAATCAGTGCTTCCATGGCTTCGGCTATTGGTCTGGCAAGACCCGGACTATCTGCAAGCAGAACATCAGAGACCCCTTTCAAATTAGCCGCAGCATCAGCAACCGCACGGGCATTGTGACCCGCAACCAGCACATCCACTTCTGCACCCATCGCGATGGCCGCAGATACGGTTTTTGCAGTTGCGTCATTAAGTTCAAGATTATTGTGTTCAGCGATTATAAGGCTTCGCATTAGATCACCCCTGCTTCATTTTTTAATTTAGCGACCAATTCATCCACACCTTCCAGAATTACCCCGGCTTTTCTTCCCTCTGGCTCCGAGGTTTCCACCACTTCCAGGCGCGGCGTAAAATCAACACCAAAATCACCAGAGTCCTTCACATCAATGGGCTTGCGTTTGGCCTTCATAATATTGGGAAGCGATGCATATCTTGGCTCATTGAGGCGCAGATCCGTAGTAATTACCGCAGGCAGGTTTAATTTCAGGGTTTGCAGACCGCCGTCAATTTCTCTGGTCAACAGTATATGGTCGCTCTCTTTGACAAGCTCCGAAGCAAATGTGCCTTGCGGCCAACCCAAAAGCGCAGCCAGCATCTGGCCGGTTTGATTGCTGTCATCGTCAATAGCCTGCTTACCCAGAATCACCATTTCCGGAGATTCTTCCTCCACAATTTTGGCTAAAACCTTGGCAACAGCCAATGGCTCGACCATTTGATCGGTTTCAACCAAAATTCCCCGATCAGCACCCATGGCCAAAGCGGTGCGGATAGTTTCCTGCGCCTGTTTCGGGCCAATGGAAACCACAACAACTTCCGTCACAATGTCTTTTTCTTTCAGGCGAACCGCTTCTTCTACCGCGATCTCGCAAAATGGATTCATCGACATTTTCACATTGGCCAGATCCACGCCGGAACCATCCGCCTTGACCCGTACCTTGACGTTAAAATCAACCACCCTTTTTACCGGGACCAGTACTTTCATTTTTTTCTCCTTCAGCGCAACCGCCGACCTGTTATCTGCCTAGCCAGTACACTGCTTTCGGTCAACAGGCAGATTGTCCTTTACTGCCACGACTTGCTCCTGGCTGCCACAAAACCTCATCATCGCCTGAAGCGTTTACATAGCGCGCCGCCACAAATAAATAGTCTGATAACCTGTTCAAATACGCCAAAGCACATGGGTTTACCCATTGTTCTTTGGGTATCAATAAAGCCTCTCGCTCGGCCCGCCGACAAACTGCCCTGGCAAAATGTAGTCTGGCCCCAGCTTCTGTTCCACCTGGAAGCACAAAGCTGCGCAATGGCGATAATTGCTGGTTCATGCGATCAATATCAAGCTCCAGGTTTTTTACCTGTTGCAAAACAATACGTAATGGTGGCGAATCTTTCTCTTCATCGGGGCCCGGGTGCGACAAATCCGCCCCTAAATCAAACAGTTCATTTTGAATGCGAGACAAATCATCTCTTAGAGCGGCGTCTAAAACAACACGAACCGTCAGACCAAGAGCGCTGTTTAACTCGTCAACAGCACCAATAGCGGCAAATCTTGGAGAGCTTTTGGCACAGCGGCTGCCATCAGAAAGGTGCGTATCACCGCCATCCCCTGTGCGGGTATAAATTTTGTTTAGCCTGACCATGACTATCCGCCTGCATTTGATTTTAGATAGAAACCTATCATCAAAATTACAATTGCCACCGCCTGCAACACAACCCGCAGGCGCATCAGCTTGTTGGAGCGCTTATCCTGCTTGCCCTTATTGCGGCTCATGGTGATAACCCCCGCCAACAAGGTTAGCGTCACCGCAGCAAGAGCGATAAACAGCAATATATCTATAAACATTTGGTTGCCTCCTAATCCTGACGAAAAAGCTGTTAACTTCTCCACTTCAGGGTTTTTGCCCGCACCGGGTTTTGAAATGGTGTGTTGTTTTCCTGTGCGGTATTCCACGCTTTTTTCAAAGCAAAGTACCATTTGGCCTGTACGTCTGCATCATGTATAAGCATGAGCTTTGGGTCGTACGCCAGTCCCTTTTGTTGTGCGTTTACAGCATCGCGATCCTGTCCCACAAAAGTATCAACCGCTTTTCGTAATAGGGTATTTGGCACCAAGCTCATGACCGGGTGATCCCAGTAAAGCGCAATGGTAATTTGGGTTTGCTGATCATTTACCGGCGTAACCGCTGTAAAGCCAACTACATATTTTTTGCCAATACGAACATACTCTACTCGAATCCCCGGAAGCTGAAACCTTATTTCCGTTTCTGGTCTGGCGCCAAGAAGTTTGTATAAAAACGAATTGCTCGAAGGAACATGCGGTAACATGGAAAAGCCACGCTCTACAGGCCCAAATTTTTTTGCCTTCTCATGCATGCTTTTTTCTGTGCGCCACCACCATTGCCGATGAATAAAGGCAATATGCGCAGGATCCATCAACCCGATAACCGCATGGTCAACATAACAGTTAAAAACCGTCTTGGTGTGGACTTTTGGGGTGGCATCCCCCACAAAATCAAGCCGGTCCGGAAGCTGGTCGGGAAGTTTCTCACCCTGGTATATCCAGATAAGACCCTGCTGTTCATGTACAGCAAAATTTTTGGTGGAAATTTTGGACAGGTCTTTGGTCTTTTGCTGCTCTTTGGTAAGAGAGGGGATGGCAACACACTTGCCTCCAGTGCCAAATCGCCAACCATGGTATGGGCACTCCACCTCTGTTGCGTCCTTATTTTGCACAAGCTTGCCGCTGGATAGCAAAATGCCGCGATGAGGACAGATATCCCGGAGCGCAAATACCTGGCCATCAAAGCCCCGACCCAGCAATATCGGTTGTCCCAATAATTCCAGATGCAGGTGTTTTCCTGGCTGCAATTGCTGGCTTAATGCGCCAAAATACCAAAGTTCATTTAGATACATGGATATAGCTTGTACCGGGCTTCTGCTTTGACGAAAAGCCCCGCAGGTGCGGCAAAAAAGAAATTAATCTCGCTTTTTGAAAAACAACCCGCTACATCATAGCGGCAAATATGGGATTTTAACTATGAACAAGATTATAGTGCGCGGCGGCGTTGTTATTGCAATTTTGGCGGTTTTGCTTTCCGTGTTTTGGTGGCGAACCTTATTGTGGATGGGACAGCTTGAAGGCGTAAGGGCGCACTTTGATGGACAGTGTTCAATAGCGGCGCCAATAATTGGCTCGGAAGATCTGGTAATTGATAGAACAAACCGGCTGGTTTATATTTCCAGCTATGATCGCAAAACCCCTGATACATCAGGATCAATCTGGGTGATGCCCGCCGACAGTCCTGGGCAGGCTGTACCGTTGGATATTTTGGGCATGGATGGAACCAAATTTAAACCACACGGGCTTGATCTTTTTATTGATACTAACAAAAACCGCTACTTGTTTGTGATTGACCACGGATCGCGACCTGTTGAAAAAGTGCGTAAGTTTCTGATTTCAGAAAACCAGTTACTATTGCAAAACACCTATGAAAGCGCAGAATTCTACAGCCCCAACGATATTGCGGCAATTGGTGACAATCAGTTTTATATTACCAATGACAGGCGTGAGAAACTTGGGTCAATTGCTGAATTTTTTGGCATATTATTCAGAAAAAAAACCGGTAATGTTGTCTGGTTTTCCAACTCTAAAGCCAAAACTGTTGCAAGCGGGTTTTCCTATGCCAATGGCATCGCCGTTTCTAACGACGCAAAACAGCTTTTTGTAACTGCTACTGTGGATCAGAATTTACGAATTTTTGACCGCAACCCGCAGAGCGGTGATCTTACATTGGTTGATTCGGTATTTTTGGGTAGCGGCCTTGACAATATTGACATCAATGAAGACGGCTCGCTTTGGATTGCTGCTCATCCGCGCCTGATGGACTTTTCAGCCCACGCCAAGAACCCCGAAAAACGCAGCCCTTCGCAAGTGTTTCGTGTCGATGTTCAAAAAAAATCCATCCAGGAAATATATGCCTCTGAAGGTGATCCGCTAAGCGGCGCTTCGGTTGCAGCTCAGCTTGATAACAAAATTTTCATGGGAAGCGTGTTTGATCGGGCGGTTATGGCTTGTGAGCAGAAACAGGAAAAGAAATAATGTCGCTAAATGCTAGGTTTGATGTTCTGGGTCTTGGTAATTCCATTGTTGATGTCATAGCCACCGTCCCTGATGACTTTTTGTTTGAGCGTGACATTACCAAAGGGTCAATGACTCTGATTGACGAAGAGCGGGCACAAACCCTGTATAACTGCCTGCCATCAGCAACAAAGTCCTCTGGCGGCTCTGCTGCAAATACTATTGCCGGTATTGCCGGGTTTGGCGGCAAAGCAGCCTTTATGGGAAAGGTGGCAGATGATGAGCTTGGCGAAACCTTTGCCAAAGACCTGCACAAAGCGGGCGTTCACTTTAATGTCCCCCCTCTTGTCGGCGGCCCAAAAACCGCGCGCTGCCTAATTGCTGTTACTCCGGATGCGCAAAGATCAATGTCGACATATTTGGGTGCCTCATCACTTTTTGGCCCAGAAGATCTTGACCCTGATGTGATACGCGCTTCACAAATCATCTATATGGAAGGTTATTTGTTTGATCGCGATGCTGCCAAACGCGCCTTCGTTCAAGCCGCAGAGATTGCCAAGGCCGCAGGTCGCAAAACCGCCCTTACGCTCTCCGACCTGTTCTGTGTTGATCGGCACAGAGAGGCTTTCCTACACCTTATTCGTGGCCATGTGGACATTGTTTTTGCCAACGAAACTGAGCTTTTGTCGCTCTATCAGACCGCAGACCTGGAACAGGCGCTACAACAAGTAAAGCAAGATGCAAAATTTGCTTTGGTCACCTTAAGTGAAAAAGGCTCCCTTATTTTGGATGAAACAGGAGTTGAAAAAATTGCTGCTGTTCCGGTCGAAAATGTTGTTGATACCACGGGTGCAGGTGATCTTTATGCCTCTGGCGTATTGTTTGGGCTTGCCACCGGCATGCCGCTGGCAGCCTGTGGTGCCCTGGGCTCAAAAGCTGCATCAGAAGTTATTTCCAATTTCGGCGCAAGGCCTGCCGTGGATTTACGCTCCTTTCTTTAAGATCAGAAACAATGTTTTCATGCAAAATGGCTGGAAAAACCATGCGCTTCATCCTTAAAGTTTGCGCTGGTTCTTTTTATTACAAACCTCGCTTTGGTTAACGGCCCGGAAACGCTCCTTTGCTATTAGAGTAATATGTGTGCGAACCCTTTGGTTTGCCAAAAGGGGTTGCTGGTGGTTATTTTAGCTAAAATACAAGAAAAACTGGCCGCAAAAGCGGCCCTGCTCTTCTTTTGTGCTGTGTTGGCCTCGGCTGTGTTTTTGGTGCTTTTAGGCGCCATGGCTGACCAGCGCTTTGCCAAGAATCAAGAGATTTATAAAGCAAAAACCCTGGTTTTTTCTGCGGCATCGGCCGCTGCCGGAGCCATCCAAAATTCTGATGCCGGCGGATTAAACAGGCTTTATTTTAATTTAGGTCAGCAAAAAGGCGTCAGCTCCATATTCATTACCGACCGCAATGCACAAGTGATTTCAAAAGCAGAACACCTGTCTCCAAACTCCCTGCAATCGGATCTTACCTTGGTAAGAGAGGCGATTCAAAAAAACCTGTTACAGTGGCGGCTTAGCAAAAACCAGCTTGGCTTTGCTGCCCCGGTACACAGCGACACAGGGGTAATCGGGGCAGTTTATTTATCTTTGCTGCCCAGCGAATTGTTTCCAGGGTTTGGCGTTTTTGTCGTAAAAAACCTGTGGAAGGGGCTTGCGCTAATTGGGGTTGGCCTACCTATGGCTTTATTGGTTTTCGGGCGTTTATTGGCACCAATAAAAGAGTTGATAATAGTTGCTAACCGGGCTGCAAACGGAGACCTGTCAGCTCGGGTTGATATTCCAGGCCGCGATGAGTTTTCTGTTCTTGCCAACAGCTTGAACCTTATGCTTGAGAGAATGAAATCAAACATGGACAGAACCCGGTGGCTTGCCTACGGGGACAGTCTGACGGGTTTAGCCAATAAAACTGCTTTTACCGAGCGCCTGCGCATCCTTGTTGATGGCAACAAGGCTCCGGGCTCTTTGTTTTTAATTGATTTGGATGGATTCAAGCGCCTAAATGATGCTTATGGGCAGGAAGAAGGTGACTTGTTGTTGCAAAAAACCGGCCAACGTCTGCGACAGGTTGCCAGCGGTTTTATGTCAAGGTTAAATGCTGATGGAAAGGTGCCGCCGCCGGTTTTGGCGCGGCTTTCGGCTGATGAATTTGCCTTTATTGCTCCTGGGTGTGTTTCTGCGCCAATGGCGCAAGATATTGCCAAAAATATTCTTGATGCAATTTCCGAACCCCTGGAAGCTTCCGGGCAACCGGTTCGTTTATCAGCAAGAATTGGTATTGCCATGTATCCTCATGATGCCGGAGATTCCAAAACCCTGCTAAACAGTGTAAACTTTGCTATTGATGTTGCAAAAGAAAATGGGGGCGGCAATTGGCAATTTTTTGAACCAAGCATGACACAAGCCGCAATTCGCAGAATTACTCTGCAAAACGAAATGCGCCGGGCATTAAAAAACCGCGAGTTTATCGTGTTCTATCAGCCAAAGATAAATGTGCGCGACGGCTCTATTTCTGGCTGTGAGGCATTAGTCAGATGGCAAAAGGCTCCGGGAAAAATACTGTCTCCAGGCGCTTTTATTGATGTTGCTGAGGAAACCGGACTGATCAATGAAATCGGTGACTATGTGTTGCGCGAGGCTTGCCGGGCGGCAGCAAAATGGTCAAAAAACGGGCACCAGTGTCCTGTTGCTGTAAATGTTTCTGCCTTACAATTTTCAAGAGAAAACTTCACCCAGATTGTTGGCGCAATTCTCGAAGAAACCGGTCTTTCCCATGAATTGCTGGAATTGGAGCTTACTGAAAGCGTTGCCATGACCAATCCGGAACGCCTGATGGAACAGGTAGCGCCGTTACGAGACCGGGGCGTGCGTTTTGCCATTGATGATTTTGGCACTGGACACTCTTCTTTGGCTTATTTAACCCGCTTGCCATTTGATGTGTTTAAGATCGACCAGTCCTTTGTCCGTGAAATGACCGAGGACAAACATGCCAGAGTCATTGTACAAACGGTTTTGGCCATGGCAGAATCCCTTGGATACAGAACTGTTGCTGAAGGTGTGGAAACCCGGGAGCATTTTGCGTTTTTACAGCTTCATTGTTGTGATTATGTACAAGGATATTATTTCTCCAGACCCGTGCCAGAGACAGACTTTATTGACCTTTTGGCTCACGACAAAAAAGGCAAGAGCCACAAACAACCAGAACAATACGATAGTGATTTGCGTCAAATTGCCTGATAAAAACTCTTGATTGCGCCCCCCTTGAAATTGTGGTCTGTACGGGCCAATTGTGGTTTGTTCAGCTAGTATTTCAAAGGAAAGACTTTTGTCTACTCACACTCAAAACGCCGCGGATTGGCACGGCACCACCATTTTAGCTGTTCAAAAGAACGGCAAAACAGTTATTGCCGGCGACGGACAGGTTTCCATTGGCCCAACAGTTGTAAAGGGAAATGCGCTAAAAGTTCGCAAACTTGGCAGCACAGGGCATGTAATAACCGGATTTGCCGGGGCAACAGCTGATGCAATGGCGCTGTTTGAGCGCCTGGAAAGCAAGCTGGAACAATACCCTACCCAATTGGCGCGGGCCTGTGTTGAGCTGGCCAAGGATTGGCGGACAGATCGATATATGCGGCGGCTGGAAGCCATGCTGATTGTGGCCAATAGTGAAAGTGTTTTAATTCTTACCGGTGCGGGCGATGTGCTTGAGCCGGAACATGGTATTGCTGCAATTGGCTCCGGGGGCAATTTTGCACAGTCTGCGGCCCGGGCGCTTTTTCAATATGAAGAAGACGCAGAAGTGATTGCAAGAAAAGCCATGGAAATTGCTGCTGAAATTTGTGTTTATACAAACCGGAACCTGACCGTAGAAATTTTACAAAAGGATTAAAAACCACCAATGAGTGAATTTTCACCCAGAGAAATTGTTTCTGAGCTGGATCGGCACATTGTTGCCCAAAGTGATGCCAAAAGAGCTGTGGCTATTGCCCTTCGCAATCGTTGGCGGCGGCGTCAAATTACCGGCCCATTGCGCGATGAGGTTACCCCAAAGAACATTCTTATGATCGGTCCAACCGGTGTGGGAAAAACCGAAATTGCCCGGAGACTGGCCAAATTGGCAGACTCTCCGTTTCTTAAAATAGAGGCAACCAAATTTACCGAGGTTGGCTATGTGGGCCGGGATGTGGAGCAAATTGTCAGAGACCTGGTGGAAACTGCAATTTTAATTGTTCGCAAGAAAAAGTACAAGGAAGTGAAGGCCAGAGCAGAAAAAGCGGCAGAAGAACGGGTTTTGGATGCCCTGGTTGGAGATAATGCTGCCAGCAGCACACGGGAAAGCTTTAGAAAAAGATTAAGGGGTGGCGAGTTGGACAACCGTGAAATTGACATCTCCTTGCAGGTTAGCTCTTCTCCCTTTCAGAACATTGAAATTCCAGGAATGCCCGGAGCAGGAATGGGTATGCTTGATCTTGGCGAGATTTTTGGAAAAGGCGGCCCGAACCGAACCCGTTCAAAACGAATGACTGTTGCTGAAAGCTTTACCCCATTGCTGGAAGAAGAATCAGACCGCCTGCTAGATGAGAGTCAGATTGTATCAGAAGCCATTTTACTTGTTGAAAACGATGGTATCGTTTTTTTAGACGAAATTGATAAAATTACTTCACGTGCGAATCGTGGTGGCGATGTTTCCCGCGAAGGAGTGCAAAGAGATCTGCTTCCCCTTATTGAAGGAACTACAGTTTCAACCAAGCACGGGTCGGTAAAAACCGATCATATTTTATTTATTGCCTCAGGCGCATTTCATGTTGCCAAACCTGCTGATTTATTGCCGGAATTACAGGGTAGATTACCCATCAGGGTGGAGTTAAGGGCGCTTACCAAAGAAGATTTTTTGCGTATTTTAACGGAACCGGAGAATTCATTAATTCGTCAATATACAGCATTAATGAAAACCGAGAAGGTAGACCTTGTCTTTACCGACGAGGCATTACTAGCAATTGCTGGAATTGCTGCAAACGTAAATGAAAACGTAGAAAACATTGGTGCCCGCAGACTGCAAACCGTGATGGAAAAGCTGCTAGAGGAAATCAGCTTTAGCGCCTCTGACAAGCCAGATACAACTATTGAAATTGATGAAGAATATGTTGAGCTTCGCCTGGGAGATCTGGCAAAGAACACCGATCTTTCAAAGTTTATACTTTAGAGGGTTTTGGGATCACAGCCTACTGGCGGCGGCGCAAAAAAAGATACCAGGCACCAGCTCCGCCATGCCGCCTGTGTGCTTGCGCAAAACCATAAACCATACTTGAAAACTCCGGGGACTTTAGCCAAACAGGAAGTGCGTTTCGCAAAACGCCTGCACCTCTTTCGCCTTTTCCGGTAATTACTAAAACTGTTTTACAGGCTCTGGCATCAATAAGATGGTTTAATAGTTTCTCTCTGGCTTTTTGCTCACTAAACCCGTGCAGATCAACCGTAGAATCAATTTCAACCCGGCCTCGCCTGATACGCTTGCTTGCATCAACTCTCTCAGATGAGCCCTTCGATATCACCGGGCCCTGTGTTTGATGTTTTATAAAATCAGCATCCAGAATTGGCCGGGGTTCGTCTTTGGCTGTTTTCTCAAAATACTGTTGATTTGGAGAGGTTTTATCTTCGCGGTTGGGCAGGGGTTTGGTCTGCGACTTTATCTTCTCCCACAGGGGATCCTTGCTCATGCGCCAATTTCTCTGGATTTTGATTGTTCCTTTGGCATCAATGTCCACCATCTGGCCGGATGCTTTTGAATTCCTGCCATTTTCCCAGCCATTCTTCCAGAACCATAGAAAAGATCGCCGCGCAAAGGCCCTTTAATTGCGCCTCCTGTGTCCTGAGCTATTGCTAGAAATTGAACCGGGGTGCCACTCCAGTCTTTTTCTGTTTTTGGCAAGCGAGTATCAATCCAGATCGGGGAGCCAAAGGAATGATATGCTGTGTCAATAGCAATTGATGCCTTGGCTGTAAGCGCAACACCTTGTGTTCCCTTTGGCCCCAGCTTTGGATCTTTGATTGGCTGTTTTTCAAAAAAAACATATCTGGGATTGGTGTTCATCAGTTCTTGAGCAGCTTCTTCGGTTACGGTCTTCATCCAGTTTTCAATAGCAGCTTTTGATGCCTTTCCACTTTCCAGCTCACCACGCAAAATCAACTCTTTACCTATGGATTTGTATGGCTGACCATTGTGGCCAGAAAAAGCCGCCCGCGCGGCTTCTCCGCTGGAATATCTGATTCGGCCTGAGCCTTGTATCTGTAAAAAGAACACATCAATGGGCCGCCCCCATGCCAGCGCATTATTTTGGGTTTTTAGTATTTCCTTTCGAGTAAAATATGGCTGCAACTCACCGCCTACAACCCGGCCAGATAGCCTTTTGTCTGGCAGGCTTGGATCCATTCGACGCAAGGAAACAGTAACCAGATCCTCTGGTCTGGGCAAAAGTGGTTCTGAAAAATCTTTTGTCTTAACTGCGCTTACAATAAGCTCCGGTTCATAATATGCGGTTAGTAAGCCTTCGTTTCTGTCAGCTATAGACAAGGAATATGGAACAAATTCCTGCTCAAAAAAAGAGCGATAGGCCGTAGCTTTGTCATTCGTCGCATCTTTTTCCAGTTGAAACGCCGCGCGGCAGGGCGTCTCCCATATCTGGTTTTGCTGCTTTTGTTTCATGGATTTGCGACAAGAGCCCAAAAACGCACGAAAAGCTGCGCTTACATCGCTGTTATGCCAGCCCGGCAAATCGTCAAAGCTGACTTTTTGTCGAAAAACCCCGTCTTCGTCGGCAGTTAGGGTTGCAATAGGTGGTTCTGGTGTTTGCGGGCTAGTCGGCGCGGACGGCTCTGGCAGCTTTATTGTTGATTGTTGGTTTGGGGCCGTTGACTTTGCACAAGCAAACAGAACAAAAACCGCTAAAAGCCCCGGTTGTTTTAAGCTTATTGGTAGTTTTGAAAAATTAAACACGTGATGCTTCGCCTTTACGCGATTGCTGAAACCCCAGACAGAAGCCAGTTTGGATCCGCGCTGTTTATTTTACGACTGAATACCCATTGTTCGATAGTTTCGCTTAGTCCGGTTTCTTCTCCGTCTTTTACTTGACCGTCTTCATCTTTTTCAACTTGCGACAGATCGGTATGAAACTGAACAGTAACAAGCGCCGTTTTATCATCGATTTCTGCTTCTATAATTTTAGACTCATGCATACGGACAATATCGACTTGTATTTTGCGCCCCGCAGATTCTCTTTCCTTGATAACCTCATCATAAGCCTCGTAAACTGAATCTTCCAACAATCTGCGTAAAGTCTCCCTGTCTCCTTGCGCAAAAGCAGTTACAATCATCTCATATGCAGCTTTTGCACCGCTTAAGAAAGAAGCAGGATCAAAATTGCGGTCTGCTGCTTGCAATGCCTTAAGCCCGGGAAACTCTGGTATTTTTTGTGCTGGATCATGGATTACGGACGCAGATTCGGTAGCAAGCTCAACTTTTCGGGCCGCAGGTGGTGGTGGCGCACCAACATCCCTGCCAAGCACAGTATAGAGCCGCGCTAGAACAAATAAAGCGACCGCTGCAATGACTAACAGTACAATTAGGTCCATGTTGACCCTCTCTTATAAACTTTGTTCGAATACTCTCTTATCTCTACCCGGTTCCGGCTGGCCTGTCAGCCCAGCCCTTGCCGTATTATCATTGCTGTGTTACCAGCCGCCAGCTTTTTCTAACGGGGTTGGCCCGGTTTTGTATTTTCTCAAAGGTTTGTTCCATGTCTGATACTAATGATAGCGTCTCTGCAACAGATGCGGCCAGTGGCCCGCAATTACGAATTCTAACACAATATGTAAAAGATTTGTCTTTTGAAAACCCAAATGCACCAGTTTCCCTTCAAGGTGGTGCTGCTCCGGCTATCGATTTGCAAATTGGTGTTAATATTGACCCTGTGCAAGATGGGCTTTGGGAAGTTAGCCTGCCAATTACCATCACCGCTAAACGGGATGAAGACGTTCTGTTTTTGATTGAGTTGCTCTATTGTGGTTTGTTTGCTCTTGAAAACATTCCGGCTGAAGGCATGGAGCCAATGCTTCATATTGAATGTCCACGACTTTTGTTTCCTTTTGCCCGCCGCATTATTTCCGGCCTGACACAAGATGGCGGATTTCCAGCCTTGCCACTTGACCCAATTGATTTTGCATCCGTTTATCGAGCCCGACTCGAGCAGCTTGCAGCACAAACCGAGGGCCAAGCGGAAAAAACCAACGAAGAAACCAAAAAAGATTAAAGGCCGGGCCCCTTGCGATTATTGGCCGAGCTTGCCTATTGATATTGCTTCCATATCGCAGGAGCACCTAACTCCTTTAGGAATAGTTCATGTCGCTTTGTGTCTTCCTCTGTTATCGGGTTTGGCAGCGGGCTTTTTCTTGGTGGTCTTTGCGACCATTTAATTTCGCTTTCTGATTTGTTTTCTTTGGAAAACCTTAGGTCAAGCGCACGCTCGCGACCACCATTAAGACCAAGATAAACCTCGGCCAATAATTGCGCATCAAGCAAAGCTCCGTGAAACTCCCTGCTTTCAAGAGATATTTGCATTCTTCTGCACAAAGCATCCAGAGAATTTGGAGAGCCAGGGAACATTTCCCTTGCCAAAATTAGAGTGTCGAAAAACCTGTCCTGAGGCAGAAGAGCAAGACGATGTCTTTTTAACTCAGCATTTATAAAACCTCGGTCAAAACTGGCATTGTGTGCCACCAGCCTAGCATCACCGATAAAATCCAAAAAGCTGTCCGCTATTTCTGCAAATTTTGGTTTGTCATAATAAAAGGCTGTTCTGTGCCCGGTTATTTTTACCACTTCTTCGGGTATGTCTCGTTCCGGGTTTATATAGGTTTGCCATGTTTTTCCCGTGGGCAGAAAATTTACAACTTCCACGCACCCTATTTCTGTTATCCGGTCCCCGGAGTTTGCATTAAAGCCTGTAGTTTCCGTATCAAAAACAATTTCTCTCAAGTTTGCCTCTTATTACTTTGGTTACGGTCGAATCGACCTTTGTTTTATGTGTCGTAATATTGCTTCTACTTGCAAGCGTGCATTTTCAATACCGTCACCTGTCTCAATAATATAATCAGCCTGCTGGCGTTTTTTAGCATCTGGTATTTGCCGCAAAAGTATTTGCTCAAACTTTTTCCTTGTCATAGCTTTTCTAGCTAAAACCCGCTCTTGTTGTACGAGCTTGGGCGCGCTTGCCAGAACCACGTAATCGACAGATTTTTCCAGCTTTTTTTCAAACAAAAGCGGAATATCAAACAAAACTATCTCTGTTCCCTTTTTTCGTTGCTTTTCTGTCCACTCCTGCCGCGCTTCTGCCACCAGGGGGTGAACCAATTGTTCCAGTAAAGCAAAGTTCTTGTCATTTGCAGCCAGATACTCTGCCAAAATCCGCCGATCAACGGCTCCGTCAACAATTGCCTTTGGAAAGTGTTCAAAAAGCACGTGTGCGGCCTTTGAGCCTTTTTCATATAATTTGTGGACTGCCGCATCCGCATCAAAACCTGGTATGCCGGCATCCGCAAAAAGCTTTGCGGTTGTGGTTTTACCCATGCCTATTGATCCTGTAAGGCCGATCAGGATCATGATGTTCTTCTATTATCTTCGGCAAGGGTTCGCAGAATCAGCTGCTTTGCCAATGGGCTTTCTGGGGGATTTACCCCAAAAAACGCCTTAAAACATGGTTTTGCCTGAGCGATTAACATATCC
Organism: Robiginitomaculum sp.; assembly: GCA_015485155.1. Classification (GTDB taxonomy): domain Bacteria; phylum Pseudomonadota; class Alphaproteobacteria; order Caulobacterales; family Maricaulaceae; genus Robiginitomaculum_B. Next base: position 99,734 of record WFUF01000025.1, read on the forward strand.
ACCCCACCCAGTGTCAATAAGCGGTTCTTCTTTGCCTGCCTTAGCAGGGGTGTGTATACGGGGCGATAAACCAGATCATAAACAAGTTTCGTTTTTTTATAAAAATCAAGGTTAATATCCAGTGGGTCAAACCCGGTCATACCGGCACTACTGGCGTTTACTATAATATCTGATTGATATTCAGGTGTATTTCTGTTTTGCCAGCTTAAGGTTTTTATTTTTGTGGTTTCAAGTTGCATTGACAGCTCTCTTGCCACAATTTTTGCCCGTTTATCAGACCTGTTACACAAAGTAATTTTCCTTACCCCCGCAAGAGCCAAAGCAATTAGAACCGCTCTTGCCGCGCCTCCGGCCCCAAAAACCAAAACCGTATTGCCGGTTATTTCTTCTTTTCCCAAAACCTGCAAAAGTGGTTGTAAAAAGCCTTTTGTATCTGTGTTATATGCTATTAGTCTCTGGTCTTTTTTAATCAACAGGTTGGCCGCACCTGTTTTTTTAACAATTGGCGTCACTTCATCTACAAGCTCGACAACACGTTGCTTGTGGGGAAGCGTGACATTTGCTCCAACAAAATCCGTATCAGCCTTAAATTTTTGTATCTGTTTTTCAAGCTCTTCTGATTTTGTGTGTAACGGCTGAAATCGACCTGTAATATTGGTCTCTTTTAACCATGTACGGTGCAGTAGCGGAGACAAGCTGTGTCCGATGGGGTCGCCAATGACATATGCTGTTGGATTATTGTTCAAGATCCTAACCCGCCAAATTTTCGTAAAGCGGCAAGAACAGGAATTATAGGTAAGCCAAGCATGGCGGAGAAATCTGCGTCAATCTCCTCAAATAATTGTATGCTTTGACCTTCCAACAAATAACAACCAACACTGGACAGGGTTTTTTCTCCGGTTTTTTCTAATACTGAATCCAGCGCTCTTTCGCTAAATTTTCGCATTTTTAAACGTGATTGATAGCTATACTTCCATAAAGTGTTTTTATTTTGAACCAAAACACAAGAGCCAATAAGAAAATGCTCTCTTCCTCGCAAACTCCACAGACGTTGTTTTGCCTGCTCCATGTTTTTTACTTTATCCAGAGCTTCTCCATCTACCTCTAGCACCTGATCTGCGCCAATAACCAGCGTCTGCTTGCAGACTTTTGCAGACAATGCTTTTGCTTCAGCCAAAACTTCAACCAGCTTGGTTGGTGTAAAATGTAAATTTTTTGCCTTAATTTCTGCTTCGTCTACAGGTGGGGAAATACTTGTAAAATCAAGACCTGCCGAAGATAAAATTTTCCTGCGGATGGAACTGGAAGAAGCCAGCACAAGAGGTAATGGCTGCAGACTCATTCTGTTTCTTCTCTTTCTTGAATCAAAGAAATAATTTTAGCTGCAGTTTCTTCGATGGATCTTCTTGTTACATCGATAACCGGCCATTGATGTCTGGCAAATAATCGTTTTGCGTGCACCACCTCTCGTCTTACCTCTGTTTCATCTACATAAGCGGTGGTTCTTTGTTCATTTAGTGATAACAGCCTGTTTCTTCTTATTTGCACTAGGCGTTTTGGACTGATGGTCAGGCCAACTACCAGTGGTTTTTGTAAATCTTCTATTTCCAATGGTAAATCAACGCCCGGAACCACTGGTATGTTTGCCGCCTTTATTCCGCGATTGGCCAAATATACACAAGTTGGCGTTTTAGATGTGCGACTAACCCCCAAAAGAATAACCTCTGCATTATTCAATCGTGAGCCAAGCTGTCCATCATCATGAGTTGTTGCAAAGTTAAGTGCGTCAATTCTGCGATAATAATTGTCGTTTTGGGTGTGTTGCGCTCCGGTTTCATGAATAATTGGCGTTCCCAAATACTGGCTCATCGTCTTTAATAAGGGATCTAGAACATCGGTGCACGGAGTTCCATTTTCTGCACACCAAGAAACCAGTTGCTCACGACGGCTCTCACTTACAATGGTAAACATCACCAGTCCTGGATATTTTTCCAGCGCCTCGATAACCTGTTCCATCTGACGCTCCGAACGAACCAGAGTATGAAGGTGCTCAATCGGAATAAGTTTTGAAAACTGCGCGCAAGTGGCGCGCATTACTCCTGCCAGCGTTTCTCCTGTTGAATCAGAAACCAGATGCACGTGTAAAAACAGCCCAGGTGTTGTGGGAGAGCTCATGGTAAAACACCTTGGTTAAGTGTTAACAAAATGTTAACAGGATTGGGCATTTTTTATCCTTTTTATTAACGAGAAGACAGCTAACCGTTTCTTACAAGTTTTTCACATTGTTTCCACAGACAAAAAAGACAGATCATAAAACTTCTATTTTCCGTTTTTTTTGTGCATATTTTTCTTTGAACTTATCCTTTTGATATTATTATGTTTTTTTATCTTTTTTTTGAAGAAGATATTTGTTTTTGTGGATAAAACTGTAATTTTCTGTATACCTGTGTTTTCCAAGAAGTTATCAGCTTAAAAACAATCATAACAACTTTAAATTAAGTAATTAGGTAAAAATCTGTGTCCCTCCCTTTGCTTGTTAAAACTTTAAATGGCCAACTGAATGAAAGGCCTCCGGTATGGATAATGCGCCAAGCTGGCAGATATCTTCCCGAATATCGAGAGTTAAGACAAAAAGCGAATAATTTTATAGATTTTTGCCTTAATCCTGAAATGGCGGCAGAGGCGACTTTGCAACCATTGCGACGATTTGATCTTGATGCAGCTATTTTGTTTGCTGATATATTGTTAATTCCCATGGCGTTTGGGATGAATTTGCAATTCATTCCAGGAAAAGGCCCAGTTCTTGATCCGGTTTCATTTAAGGATAATCTTGATAAATATCGAAACGAATGGTCAGTTGAAAAGCTAAAAAATGTTGGTGAAACAGTCGAAAGAGTAAGGGCGGCACTACCAAAGGACAAGGCTCTTATTGGTTTTGCAGGATCTCCCTGGACTGTTGCAACCTATATGGTTGAAGGAGAAGGAAGCCGGGATAAATGGGAGGCAAGAGTCTGGGCATGGAAAGATCAAGAAGGGTTTGATCAGTTATTGCGCTTAATTGAAGAGGCCACAGTAGAATATCTTTTAATGCAGGTAAAATCCGGTGCCCAGGTGTTAAAGCTTTTTGATTCGTGGACAGACAATTTATCGCCAGTGCTGTTTGAGCAAGTGGTAATTAAGCCTACTTCCAGAATCATCAGGCAATTGCGAAATAAGGGTGTAACCTGTCCAATTATTGGTTTTCCAAGAGGTTGTGGCGGTTTGATTGGTAAATATGTATCGGAAACCGGTTGTACGGCCATAGGGCTTGATCAGGGACAAACGGCAAATTTTGTCGATAACTGTTTGCCGCCAATGTTTCCTGTACAGGGAAATCTGGATAATTCCCTGTTTATGGCAGGAGGAGAACGTCTGGAGCCGGAAATAGAACGGATAATCAGTGATTTTTCTAACAGGCCACATGTTTTTAATTTAGGACACGGTATTACACCAAAAACACCAATTGCCCATATGCAAAGAATGATTAAGACCGTAAAGGGTTCAAGTTGAACAGATTAAACAAAAAAATAGCCGTGGTTTTATTTAATTTAGGCGGCCCTGATGAACAAAATGACGTTCGTCCGTTTTTGAAAAACCTGTTTAGCGATCCGGCAATTATAGATCTTCCATTTGGTTTTAGGCATCTTCTAGCAGAAATTATTAGTCGAAGACGTGAAAGAACAGCCTGTGCAAACTATCAGTTGATGGGTGGAGGATCATGTTTGCTTGAAGAAACAGAAAACCAAAGAGCTTCTTTGGAGCAAGAACTTAAAAGCAGATATCCAGATTACGAATGGTTTTGTGTTACCGCTATGAGATATTGGGAGCCTCGGGCAAAAAGCGCCTTGGAAAAGGTCATAGAATTTGCACCGGACGAGGTGGTTTTATTGCCCCTTTACCCGCAGTTTTCAAAATCTACCAGCCAGTCATCTTTTGATGAATGGGAAAAACTGGCACAGCCTTATAATTGGAAAACCAGAAAAATAGTTTCCTATGAAACCGATGATCTTTTTATCAAGGCTCATGTAGATAGAATTATTAAAACATGGGAAAAATCAGAAAAACCAAACAATATCAAGGTGTTATTTAGTGCTCATGGGTTACCACAAAGGAATATAGAAAGGGGTGACCCTTATCAGCAGCAAATTGAGAGCACTGTAACTGCAATTGTTAGTCAATTGCCAAAGGAACTGCAAGAAACGCAAATTTGCTATCAAAGCAGGGTAGGAAGGTTAAAGTGGATTGGCCCAAGCACAATTGAAACTATAGAAAAAGCAGGGGAAGAAAAACAAAGTGTGATGTTGGTTCCGGTTTCTTTTGTTTCTGAACATGTTGAAACCCTAGTAGAACTTGATATTGAAATTTTTGAAATAGCCAAAAGAAGCGGGGTAAACCTGTTTTTGCGTGTTGAAGCGCTGCGAACACACCCTGATTTTATTTTGGCTTTGGCCGAGCTGGTTTTTCACAGTATGACAGAAATTAACTAAATGGATTTTGTGGTTGAACAATATAATTGGTGGCGGGCCGGGCACATTGTTTTTGTGATTTTCTGGATGGCAGCATTGTTGTTTTTACCGAGAAAATTTGTTTATCAGTTTAGAACCCCTGTAAACAGCGCTGCTAGTGCTGACCTGATAAATCAGCAAAAAGTTTTGATAAAGATAATTATGAACCCCTCCGGGATTGGGACATGGTTGTTTGGAATTTTGCTATTATTTGCAAATTACGGTCGCTCTGGTTCTCTAGAAACGTTTTATCACCCTGCATGGATTATAAAGCTTGTTTTGGTGCTTGTTATGAGCTATTTTCATGTATTTTACCTTATAAGCCATAAAAACTTTTGTTCTGAGAACAGAACATACAGCGAAAAATTTTGGCGGATGTTAAACGAGGGCCCTGCCATTTTAAGTATATTAATTGTTGTTGCAGCAGTAGTTTTTATTTAGCAGGGCTTGACGGTGGCTTATAGCTGTGGTTTTCGTAAATCCCTTCTTTTTGAAACAGCTTAGTCTGTTTCGCACACACACATTTTATAAAAATAAGCCTACTTGCCAGAAAATACGGGCAGGGAGAGCATAAGGTTTAATATGAGCAATTTGGATCAAGAAGAGCAAACAGTAATTGATGAGCCTGTAAAAAAGAGCAGCAACCCATTTGGTTTGACCAAGATGACAATGGCTGAACTAAAGGAAAAATCGCCTAAGGCCCTATTGGAATTTGCAGAAAAGCTGGAAATTCAAAACGCATCAACCATGCGAAAACAAGACATGATGTTTGCAATACTAAAAGACCTGGCCGAACGGGATGTAGAGGTAATTGGGCAGGGCACATTGGAGGTTATGCAAGACGGGTTTGGTTTTTTGCGCTCGGCAGATGCAAATTATCTGGCTGGCCCGGATGATATTTATGTCAGCCCGGCACAGATCAAAAAAATGGCCCTGCGTACAGGAGATACAGTTGAAGGCGAAATCCGTTCACCACGGGATGAAGAGCGTTATTTTGCCTTGCGAAAAGTTACACTAATAAATTTTGAAGATCCTGAAAAAGCGCGTCACAAGGTTCATTTTGACAATCTTACGCCGCTTTATCCTGAAGACAGGATGTATATGGAAACCAAGGATCCAACAAAAAAGGACAGATCCGGCAGGGTTATTGATATTGTTGCGCCGCTTGGAAAAGGGCAAAGAGCGCTAATTGTTGCTCCACCGCGTACGGGTAAAACCGTCTTGTTGCAAAACATTGCCATTGCTATTGCAGAAAACCAGCCGGAATGTTTTTTGATAGTGTTGCTTATCGACGAGCGCCCCGAAGAAGTTACGGACATGCAACGTTCAGTTAAAGGCGAAGTAATAGCATCAACCTTTGATGAACCGCCGACGCGCCATGTGCAAATTGCTGAAATGGTTATAGAAAAAGCAAAAAGACTTGTTGAGCACGGCAGAGACGTAGTCATTTTACTTGATTCAATCACCCGTCTGGGCCGGGCCTATAACACGGTTGTTCCGTCTTCTGGGAAGGTTTTGACCGGCGGTGTTGATGCAAATGCCCTGCAGCGCCCAAAACGGTTTTTTGGAGCGGCGAGAAACATAGAGCACGGCGGATCATTGACCATTGTTTCTACAGCTTTGATCGATACAGGTTCACGCATGGACGATGTGATCTTTGAAGAATTTAAGGGAACAGGAAATTCAGAAATTGTCCTGGACAGGAAGGTTTCTGATAAACGGGTGTTCCCAGCAATTGATGTTACAAAGTCAGGAACAAGAAAAGAAGAACTTATTGTTGATGCGGATAAACTTGCCAAAACATTTGTATTAAGGCGCATTATAAACCCGATGGGCACGATTGATGCTATTGAGTTTTTATTGGAAAAATTGCGTCAAACCAAAGACAATGAAGAGTTTTTTGATAGCATGAACACTTAAGATAGCAGGTATATTTATGAGCATTAAATTATATCACGCCAAACACAGCCGCTCGCTTCGTGTGTTGTGGTTGCTGGAAGAGGCAGGCCTGCCCTATACGCTGGAAGTTGTTGACCTTGCCCTTGGCAACACTGGTGGCGAAAATTATGCCAAGATAAACCCCTTGCAAAAAGTTCCTGCGATTAAGGTTGAAAATGAAGTTTTGCAGGAAAGCACGGCTATTTTGGAGTTTCTTGCCAACCGTTTTGATCTGGACAATTTGCTGGTGTCAAAAGACCATGAAGATTATGGACGATTCTTGCAATGGCTCCACGGTGGTGAGTCAGGATTTGGGATGTATCTTTCCCTTTATTTTGGCCACACGGTTTTGTTGCCAGAAGAACAGCGAAACAAGATGATGGCTGTTTGGGCTGCAGATAATTTGAAGAAAATACTTAACCTGTTTGCAGAATCTCTGGCAAACCGAGATTTTATTGCTGCTGACAGGTTTACAATTGCCGATATTTCAGTGGGTTATATTTTATACGGCATATCACTGCTTGGAAAACAAGAAGAAATGGCGCCAAAAAGTGTTTTGGCGTGGTGGAGGGGTATATCAGAGCGTCCGGCCCTTCAAAAAGCCATAAGCCTTTAAGGTTAAACATTTTAACCTACAGATTAAATCAAACCTGGCAGCAGTTATAAAATGGTTGATTGCGAAAAAGATACTATTTTTGCCCTGGCCAGCGCCCGGGGGCGGGCCGGCGTTGCAGTTATTCGTATTTCTGGTGACAAATCTTTATGGGCAGCGCAGACACTGACTTCCGTCGGCTCTTTTTCCGCCGGTGAGTTTCAGTTTGCCTGTTTAAGAGACCCAAAGGATGGAAGCGCTTTAGATCAGGCAATAGTTTTATTTTTTTCCGGCCCGAAAAGTTTTACCGGCGAGGATGTTGTAGAGCTGCAATGTCACGGAAGCCCGGCAGTTATAGATGCGATATTTAACGTTCTGCTGGAGATGGGATTACGACCCGCAGAGCCCGGAGAATTTACCCGAAGGGCGTTTATTAATGGACGAATGGATCTTGTGCAGGCAGAGGGCCTGGCTGATCTTATTGATGCTCGCACAGAGGGGCAGCGGCAGCAGGCGCTTCAGCAAATGGGGGGAAGTTTAAGTCAATATGTTGTAAAATGGCGGGCCTTGCTTTTGGAGTTTTTGGCACAGGTTGAAGCCGAAATAGACTTTTCAGAAGAGGAAGATGTTCCAGGGGCCTTAAGCGCCCGGATATTACCGGGCATATCAAGCCTCGAACAGGAACTAATGGAGCATTTACGGCATGCTGGGCGGGGCAAGAAGGTAAGAGACGGGTTTTTAATAGCCCTGATCGGGCCGGTAAACGCCGGAAAATCAACACTTCTTAATGCGCTGTCAGGAGAGGAGCGAGCTATTGTTTCAAATCAACCAGGAACAACCCGTGACGTGGTTGAGGTAGAAACTCAAATTGGCGGGTTTCTGGTAACAATTGCAGATACTGCCGGTTTGCGAAAAACCAGACAAAAAATTGAAAAAGAAGGAATTAGAAGAACAAAGATTACCGCAAATAATGCGGACTTAAGACTTTTTTTGCTGGAGTGCGGGCAAGAAAGGCCAGATGAAATGCTTGCGGTAGCAAAGGACGGGGATCTGTTTTTACACACCAAGGCTGATCTTAATGAAAAGGCTGTTTATGATGAGGGCTGGCTCCTGATTTCTGCAAAGACCGGCTTGGGCATGGCAAAGCTACAGGCCGTTTTGCAGGAAAAAGTGGAGCAGCAATTATCCGCAACCGAAGCACCAAGCCTGACTAGGCAGCGCCATGTCAAAGCAATTGATTCTGCGCTGGGCTTTTTGGCATCAGCAAAGACCGGATTGTGTAAAGAGGAAAATTTGTATCCCGAATTGGTTGCCGATGATCTTCGACAGTGTGGCATTTGTTTGAGTGGGCTGTTGGGGGAGCTGGGGTCGGAGCAAATACTGGATCAGATTTTTGGTGAGTTTTGCATTGGTAAATAGAAAAGCAAAATGTTTCACGTGAAACAATGTAAAACAGATTCGACTTTTTCCAAAAAAATAAGTACAGCACTGAGCTGCAATAGCAGAAACCACAGTTTTAATCAGGCGTGTCATGCAAACCAGATTTGATGTCATTGTAATTGGTGCGGGCCATGCTGGCTGCGAGGCTGCTTCGGCATCAGCGCGCCTTGGCGCCAAGACATTGCTGTTGACGCCGTCACTTTCAAATTTGGGGCAGATGAGTTGCAACCCGGCCATAGGAGGAATGGGAAAGGGGCATTTGGTAAGAGAAATAGATGCCCTTGGCGGACTAATGGGCGAAATTGCTGATTTATCCGGGATTCAGTTTAGAATATTAAATCGGCGCAAGGGCCCGGCAGTACATGGCCCGCGTACCCAGTCAGACAGAAAGTTGTATCAGCAAGCAATAACAGAAAAAATAACAGAACAAGCAGGCCTTGAGATTGTTGCTGGTTTCGCGGAAGATCTGCTGCTGGACAAGGGGCGGGTGGCTGGCGTGGTTGATGCCGCCGGTGTCGAGTACAGGGCTGGGGCCGTGGTTATAACCACAGGAACCTTTCTAAATGGTACGATTCACAAAGGAAACACCCGTATTCCTGCTGGGCGTCATGGAGAAAAACCGGCAATCGGGCTGGCAAAAACTCTGTATTCTCTGGGTTTTCCTGTGGGCAGGCTTAAAACAGGAACTCCGGCTCGGCTTGATGCAGCAACAATTGATTTTTCCGGAATGGACTGGCAAAAGGCCGATGATGAGCCGGTTCCGTTTTCGTTTTTGCACCAGACAATCAAGGTTCCGCAAATAGCTTGCGCCATTACGCACACCAATCTGAAAACACATGAAATCATAAAAAACAATCTGAAATTTTCGGCGGTTTATGGCGGCGCCATTACGGGCAATGGCCCAAGATATTGCCCAAGCATTGAGGATAAGCTGCATCGGTTTGCTGACAGAAAAAGCCACCAGATATTTCTGGAGCCTGAGGGCCTGGATGACGACACAATTTACCCAAATGGAATTTCAACTTCTTTGCCCGAATCCATACAATTGGAATTTTTACGAACAATTCGTGGCTTGGAGCGTGTAGAGGTTAAACAATATGGCTATGCAATTGAATATGACTATATTGATCCAAGAGCATTAAGACCAACTCTGGAAACCAAGAAAATCACCGGGCTGTTTTTTGCCGGGCAGATAAACGGCACAACAGGATATGAGGAGGCGGCGGCGCAAGGATTGATTGCCGGGCTTAATGCGGCGTTTCAAACAGCAGGAAGCCCGGAGTTTTGTCTTGACAGGTCAGAAGCATATATTGGTGTTTTAATTGATGATTTGGTATCGAAAGGGGTTACAGAGCCCTATCGAATGTATACCTCGCGGGCAGAGTACAGATTATCATTGCGGGCCGATAATGCAGACCAGAGGCTGACCCCGCTTGCGGTGGCTGGCGGGTTTGCCGGCAGGAAGCGCTCTTCCATATTCAGGGAAAAAATCGAAAAACTCCAAATAGCGCGGAAAATGGCCAATACCAGGGCGCTCAGCCCGGCACAGATTGCTCAAAAAGGTATTCAAATAAATCAAGACGGGATTAGACGCACCGCTTTTGACTTACTGGCATATCCAAATATTTGCTGGAAAAGTGTTTGTGATTTGTGGCCTGAATTAAATTCGGTTGAACAAAGTATTGCAGCACAGATTGAAACCGATGCTGTTTATGCCGGCTATATGAAACGGCAGCAAGATGACATTGCGCGGTTTAGACAAGAGGAATCCAGGGTTTTGCCTGAGGACCTGGACTATTATTCCATTAGCGGTCTTTCTGCGGAGGCTAAACAAAAGCTTAGCCAGGTACGCCCAACAAGTCTTGGCCAAGCCAGTAGAATCGAGGGTATAACCCCAGGAGCCCTGACCATGCTGCTGCACTTTGTCCGCCATTCAGCAAAAAAGCAAAGGGCATGAGTGAAGCACATGCAATCGCTGCTTTAGAGAAAATTGTTTCACGTGAAACAATGCAGAAATTCTCAAAAATTCATCAAGAGCTGGTCAAATGGTCTGGTCAATTTAATTTGGTTGCACCGACCAGCCTGGCACAGTACTGGTCTCGTCATGTATTGGACAGCGCTCAATTGTTTTCTCTTGTTCCGACAAGCTCAAAAACATGGCTAGATTTTGGCTCTGGCGCGGGCTTTCCCGGCATGATATTGGCTATCATGCTCTGTGAACGTGAAGGGGCAACCATGACTCTGGTGGAATCAAACGGTAAAAAGACGGCGTTTTTACAACATTGCGCCAGAATCACCGGGGCGCCAGTAACGGTTTTGCAGCAAAGAATAGAGCAAACAAAACAACCGCCTGTTAATGTTGTTACCGCCCGTGCTGTGGCAGATTTACAGCAATTATTGATATGGGCGGATCCCCTTTGTGGCCCGGACACGGTTTTATTGTTTCCAAAAGGAAAAAACCTTGAACAGGAATTGACCTTAGCCCGTAAGCAGTGGGACATTGATTATCAGCTAATCGACAGTTGCACCGAAAGGGGCGCAAAAATTGTCAAAATAGGAAAATTTGCTCGTGTCTGATCAAAATCAAGAAACACCAAGGGTTTTAGCTGTGGTTAATCAAAAGGGTGGTGTTGGCAAAACCACAACCGCGATAAATTTGGCCACAGCTTTGGCTGCAATCGGTCAAAAAACCCTTGTTATGGACATTGATCCACAAGGAAATGCCTCAACTGGTTTGGGGGTTGGGCCAGCAGATCGAAAGAAAACCACTTATGATGTCATTGTTGATGAGGAAAAGCTGCAAAGCACAATCTTGTCTACACTGGTGCCAAACCTTTGGCTGGTTCCTGCTCATTACGATTTGGCCGGCGTGGAGCTGGAGTTGGCGAATGCCCCTCGCAGATCATACAGAATAAAGCAGGCTCTAGATGGTCTGACAAAAACCGGCACCGACAAACTTGACTATATATTGATAGACTGCCCGCCTTCTTTAAATGTATTGACGGTTAATGCATTAACCGCAGCTGATGGATTGATAGTTCCTTTGCAGTGTGAGTTCTTTGCTCTGGAAGGCCTGTCGCAATTATTGCGAACCGTTGATCTGGTTCGCACCAGCTTAAATCCAAAACTAGCAATTCAGGGCATTGTTTTAACCATGTATGATGGAAGAAACAATCTGGCGCGGCAGGTCTCAACAGATGTAAGGCAGCATTTTGGCGATCTTGTTTATAACACCATGATCCCACGCAATGTGCGCATTTCCGAAGCACCTGGTTTTGGAAAGCCGGCTTTGATTTATGACCATTCCTGTGTCGGCAGCAAAGCATATATGAAACTGGCCAGCGAATTGATAAAACGTGAAAAAATAGAGATTGAGGCTTCAGCATGACAACTACGGAAAAGAAAACAGGTTTGGGCCGAGGCCTATCTGCTTTGCTGGGAGAGCAGCCCGCCCCCCGCGCGCCGGATTCAGAAAATCAGCAGCCGATAATGCTGCCAATTGAATTTTTACAGCGCAATCCAGAGCAACCAAGGCGCCATTTTGACGATGAAAAAATGCAACAACTTGTTTCATCCATTCGCCAACAGGGTGTCTTGCAGCCGATTTTGGTTAGGAGCATTGTTGGAACAAGCCAGTACCAAATTGTTGCTGGAGAGCGCAGGTGGCGAGCCGCCGGACAGGCGGGCCTACATGAGGTTCCTGTATATGTGCGCGAGCTATCAGACCGGGAGGTGGTTGAGGTTGCCCTGGTTGAAAATATGCAGCGCTCCGACCTAAACCCCGTAGAAGAAGCGCAAGGATATCGCACCTTAATAGATCAGTTTCACCACACTCAAGAAGAGGTGGCAAAGGCGGTGGCCAGAAGCCGTTCCCATATTGCAAATATGGTACGTCTGCTTGAATTGCCTGAATCTGTACAGGAAATGCTGATCGATGGCCGGCTTTCTGCGGGCCACGCCCGAGCTATCTTGTCTGCAGAAAACCCAGTTGCAATATCAGAAACAGTCATTGATCGAGCGCTAAGCGTCAGGCAAACAGAAAAGCTGGTTCGTGATTCTTTGGGTAAGCTGGAAACAAAATCAAAAAAATCATCGAACACCAAAGTAAAAGACACCGACACGATGGCGCTGGAATCCAGTTTAAGCGAAGCCCTTGGATTAAAGGTGAGCATTTTGCAAAAAAAGGGAAATACCGGACTGCTGCAAATTGAATATTTGACACTTGAGCAGTTGGATGATTTGTGCAGAAGAATAAACACTAAGTAATATCAATGCCTTAGAGTTGATATAGCCAGAACAAACCGTCCTGCCAAATATGGCTCTGTGCCAAGGGGTGACTTTAATTCCTGCTCAGCAATTGTGGCCTTCTCCAGGGCTTTTTCCAGTTTTGTTGCTGACCAGATAGAGCAGTGTCGCATGAATATATCGCGGTGCATTGCAAATATTGGCGGCCGCAAAGCAGACATTGCACTGGCAATAGATCCGCCATTTTTTGTTGCGCAGAGCACCTGGTGCATGCGGTGAAGGTGTCTGGCAACAGCGCGCACGATCATTATTGCAGACTGTCCGCTGTCAATAAGCTGATTTAGAGCTTTATCGGCATCAGCAGCGCGGCCTTCAACACACGCAAACACCAGTTTTTCCAGTGTACTATTGCCGGCTTCTGAAATGACATCTTGAATATGGGCTATGGTAACAGGCTGTTTTGGCCGGTCATTCAAAAAACAAATCAGCTTTTCCACCTCAAGGCTCAGAATTTTGCGATCGGGAGGAAGGCTGGAGGCCAACAGGCTCAAGGCATCGGGCTCAATTGTGTGTCCCGCCTCCAGTAATAACTGCTTGCAGACACGCATTACATCACCGGGGCGATCCGGATAACAGGCAATAACAACAGCCTTGTCACGGTCTTTCTCCAGAGCTTTGCGCAAGAGATTGGATGTCGGTAATGGCCCTGCTTCTATGAGGAGCCGGGCAACTGGCAAATTATCCGGGTCAGAAAAAACCTTAAGTGTCTCAATAATATGTTTTGTGTCATCAGCATTAGGATTCTTAATGTGCACAAGTCTTGGCCCGCCGGTTAGGGAATAGGCTGCCATTTCATCAACCAGGCCAATTTCATTTTTGCTTATTTCACCGGCTGTAAACCCGGAAATGGAAAAGTCATCAGCCCTGTGATCAAGCCACTTACTGCGCAGTTTACAAACAAATTCAGATACTTTTCCGCTATCGGTTCCATAAACTAAGGCAACAAAAACATTAGGCTCGGGCCTGCGTAAAAAAAAGTTTGCAGCCGATTGATTTAATTTCATTGTTTATCGCGATTGGCAGCAAAATAAAATCCCAGTTGATCCAATATGGTATCTGCCAGCGCTGACAGGGCCCGCTCTTCTGCATCTTTTTCGGCAACCTGTGAGGCATAAGGATTTGCTGGCGAGGCAAATGATGCGGTGCTGCTTGCAGTCATATTGGTAAGTGGCTTGCCCTGTTTATCCCGCAAAACCCAATTGGCCGTTAGCTGTATTTGGTAACGTGTAGCCACATTATCAGATAAAACCCCAAATCCAAGGCGGGACGGGGAAAGCTCTATATCGAGCTGATACTTTCCGCTATTACCTGTTTGAATTCCTCCGCGTTCAAGCATTTCCTGATTAAGAAAAAACCCGGTTCTGCCCTCTATTTCATTCATTTGAATAGATGAAAAGCTGGATCTTGCGCCATTTTTTTCAGCATAAACCGGTGAGAATCCGGTGCAAGCAGTCAAAAAAGGCAAAAGAAGAAATATAACAGGTAAAAGATATCTATTCATCTTAAGCCGCCACTATATTGATTATTCTATCAGGAACTATAATCACCTTTTTCACCTCAAGACCAGCTATGGATTTCTGCACGGACGGATTTTTCATCGCCAGATCAGAAAGCTCATCTTTGCTAAGGCCGGCAATTACATCAAGCTGTCCCCGGCGCTTTCCGTTTACCTGTAGCGGAATTACAATTGTGTCGTCCTCGGCCAGCTCATCTTCAAAATCCGGCCATGGGGTTTGTGCAACAAGGCCCTGTTCACCAAGCTTTTCCCAGCAGCTCTCAGCTAAATGCGGCACAAACGGAGATAATAGCAAGATCAGTGTTCGGGTCGCCTGATATCTGGCGGCGAGCATTTCACCATCAGCATCTTTTGCTTTGCGAATGGCGTTCATTAGTTCGTAGAGCCTGGCAACGGCTTTGTTAAACCCAAGCGTTTCAATATCTTGCGATACGGATCGAATAGTTTTGTGGGTAAGGCGAATCAAAGGCTCAGAGCTTTTTATTGTAGAAGGGTTTTGAGCAATTGGCTGTTCAGAAACATCACAAACCTCGGCCCAGACCCGCTGTACAAAGCGAGCGGCTCCTTCTACTCCGGCCTCTGTCCATTGAACATCACGGGCGGGCGGGCTGTCCGAGAGCACAAACCAGCGCGCAACGTCAGCGCCATATTTTTTGATAATAACAGCAGGATCAACTGTATTTCGCTTCGACTTGGACATTTTTTCTATGGCGCCAACATGTACATGGCTACCATTTTTGGTTTTCCAGCCTGCACCGTCCGAAATAATTTCTTCGGGAGACAGCCAATTACCCTCATCATCACGATAGGTTTCGTGGGTGACCATGCCTTGCGTAAACATGCCATCAAAAGGCTCCCCGCCAGGAAGGTCCAAAAGCCCGCTATCTCGCAAAGCCCGGGTAAAAAAGCGGGCATATAACAAGTGTAAAACCGCGTGCTCTATGCCCCCGATATATTGATCAACCGGAAGCCAGCCCCTAGCAGCATCGTTTTCAACGGGGGTGTCGGCTTTGGGTGAGCAGAACCGGGCAAAATACCACGAACTATCAACAAAAGTATCCAATGTGTCGGTTTCACGCACCGCAGGTTTTGCACATGTGGGACACTTGGTGTGTTTCCATGTTGGGTGATGATCCAGAGGATTACCCGGCTGCTCGAAAGAAACCGTATCTGGCAAAACAACTGGTAATTCAGCCTCTGGAACCGGAACAATCCCACAAGAATCACAATGAATCACTGGAATAGGGCAACCCCAATACCGTTGCCGTGATGCCCCCCAGTCTCGCAGTCGAAACTGTATTTTCCGTTTTCCTTTTTGAAGCTTCTCCAGCTTGGAAATGGCGATGGGAATTGCTTCTTTTACGGTTTTTCCATTTAGAAACCCGGAATTGTATAGCTTACCCTCGCCGACCCAGGCAGTATCATAAATACGGTATTCTTCGGCGTCTTCACCGGGAGGCAGCACTACCGGTAGTACCGGCAGGTCATACTTTCTAGCAAAATCAAGGTCTCTCTGGTCACCGGCTGGACAGGCAAAAATCGCGCCGGTGCCATAGCCCATTAGTACAAAGTTGGCTATCCAGACCGGCAGCCTCTTTCCCTCGATAAAAGGGTGTTCAACACTAAGGCCGGTATCAATGCCGGTTTTTTCAGCGCGCTCAATAGCTTCTTCTGAGGTTCCAGCTTGTGCGCATTTTCTCACAAAATCATCAATTTCAGTTCTGCTTTTTGCCAGCTTCAGGGTCAGCGGGTGCTGGGGAGACAGGGCAATAAAGCTGGCGCCAAACAGGGTGTCTGGTCTGGTGGTAAAAACTTCAATGCCCTTATCAAAACCATCAGGCGCAGCCTCACCGGCAAACGCAAAACGAACCAAGGCCCCTTCAGATCGGCCAATCCAGTTGGCCTGCATGGTGCGAACCTTTTCCGGCCAGCGCGATAAATCATCAAGCGCATCTAATAAATCCTGCGCATAGGCTGTAATACGGAAAAACCATTGCTCCAGGTTTCTGGTTTCCACCAATGCGCCAGAGCGCCATCCGCGCCCATCCACAACCTGTTCGTTGGCAAGGACGGTATTTTCCACAGGATCCCAGTTAACTTGCGAGCTTTTGCGATATATTAGGTCATTTTCGAGTAGTTTCAGGAAAATTTTTTGCTGTTGGTGGTAATAGTCTTGATCACAGGTGGCGAATTCACGAGACCAGTCCAAAGAAAACCCAAGGGCTTTTAGCTGCTTTCGCATGGAGGCTATATTCTTATAAGTCCAGTCCTTTGGCTGTACACCCTTTTGTATGGCAGCGTTTTCCGCAGGAAGACCAAAGGCGTCCCAGCCCATTGGGTGAAGCACAGCATCACCTTTGGCGCGGCGATATCTTGCCAGGACATCACCCATTGCATAATTGCGAACATGCCCCATGTGCAACCGCCCGGACGGATAGGGAAACATTTCCAGAATATACGATTTTTCTTGTCCGGGCTTCGGGTCTTTTGCGACGAAGCAAGCTTGTTCTTCCCACGCTTTTTGCCATTTAGCTTCGCTGGTTTCGTAAGGGTAGCGGATCATAACAAAACCTTTGGTTTTATTCACGGGCACTGTTTGGTTGTGCGAGAGAGTTTTTATTAACAGCCAGGTACAAAGCTGTTGAACATATCTCTAGCGCAAGGTTCTGATTTTTAATTCACGGGCCCGCGATAAAATTGAATTCTCAATTTGAATTTCTGTATCGGGATCAACGCTTGCTGATATCCATTGGCCATTTGCATCGCGCTCCTCCTTGAATACTGAAACTTTCAAGCCATCAGCGCGCAGCCTTGTGTCAAGAATATAAACAGTTGCTTTAAAGCGCTCATTGGGTGCTGAGGCATCAGAATGCCATCCGGTAATGATGATCCCGCCATAGGGGTCCGCAGATTCAAGCGGCATAAACTCAAGGGTTTCCAAAGACGCACGCCACAAAAAGCTATTGACGCCAATCCCTGCAATTTGGCCCTTTTTTGAGCCAGCAAAGGGGCTGGTTACCGTACCAACAGCTTTACTGGCCTGCGAACAGGCTGAAGTGGCCAAACCGGCGGCCAGCAGCACAACAACACCGAAACGAGATGATAGTTTTACCATAATTTCAACACCAAAAGCCTCTTAACCAGAACGCCCAAAAGGCGCTTATACCATGTTGTTTCGTGCTGGCTAGGGCTTGTTACCAGTTTCAAATCCTATTTAAAAATAATTGCTCGAATAAGCAGGGTTTAGTGCACATGGCAGCGTTGCTGTAAGGACACAAGTTTTTTTAACCATCTTTAAGTTTGGTCTGCACAGCTTGACCCCGCATAACCGTTAGTACAAAAAACTTTCTGGCATCCGGGGGAAGGGGCCGATCGCGCCCGGTTACGATTGGGCAGGCAATCAACACACAGGTGTTTTGAGGCTGTGTTTTGAGACTGTCTTTCGTAGCCGGTGCGTTGTTCTTTTCTCCCGAAATGTGATAGTATGTGCAAACAGTAACGTATAAAAGAAATTAATTTTGACTCTGGTTTCTTTTTGGTAACATGTTTGTTGTAGGCTTGTTGCATGTTTTGGTGTAGTGTAGTCATCAGGAGTTGAAAATCGGGTCTGGCTTGACCAGGTAAATCAGAGGGAGATCAAGGTGTTGAACTGGTTTCGGCACATTCTGGCGGGATTGGCTGTTTTGGCCATGTTAGGCGGCGCGGCGCTTGCCAACCCTGAGCCAAAAGAAGATTCCCTACCCATCTCCAGCGATGAATTGCCTTGGTATCGCTCATTTACCCTTCGCAGCTCAGAAATTGATGCTGGTGCGTTTATGCCGCAAAAACAACCAGACCTTGAGTTCAGGGCCGGTGATCAGTGGGGTATTTCTGTAGGCCTTGAAGAACAAGACCCTTTGCTGGAAAGCTTTGACCGAATGAGTGCCGGCGCCTTTTATGATATTTCGCCGCGTTTTCGACTGGGCGGGGGCTTGAGCTTTGTTGCCCCTGGCGAGCTGCGAATTTCTACGCCCGAGGATCGGGTTCTGCCGGTTAGCCCGGTTGGGCAGGAGCCGGTGGTCAGAATCGAATCATCTATCAAGTTTTAAGCTCCACCACCTTTTAGGCTTACCCCTGCAGATACCAGAGCAACGCCGCTACAAACACCTTGTAGCTTATGAGTGTTTTTCGCGGTTACGCCGCCCAAGGCAAATACCACACCATCTATGGTATCAACCATGGCCGCGAAGGCTTTAGCTCCTATTTCTTTATCAGCGCTTTGGCTGCCGGAGGAGAAAACCGGTGATAATATAACAGCATCGGCTCCGGCCAGATGTGCAGCACGGGCGGCGGCAATATTGTGTGCGGCTGCGGTTATCCACCGAAATTCGCCAGAAGCTGCAATCTCGGATATATGTCCAATTAGCCGTTGGGGCATATGGACGCCATCTGCCCCAACCTTTTGTGCAAGCTCCCAGTCTGCCCCCACCAGAAACCCGGAGCCGTTTTTTTTACAAATTTCTACAAGCTTGCGGGCTGTGGAAACGCGGGTTTTGTGGCCAAAGTGCCGGTATACCATAGCACAATCTGGCGGCAGGTTTTTTGCCAGCTCAATTGGTTCCGGGCTGCGCTTAGGATCAGTAAAAACCAGCAGGCCGGGCAGGTCAGTCAGCGCTTGTGCCCGACAAAAGCCAGGGCTGTTGCTGATACTTGCGATGGCGGACAGGGCGGTATAGAGCTGTTTTGTCATGAATAAAAGCTTGTCTGATATTGCGCAAAGACGCAAGAACATCACTTCCAGAATGCAAAGCGCGCTCAAGGATGCTGATAGAGCGTCAGATTCGTGCGAGCTGGTTGCTGTATCCAAGCGCCAGAGCGATATAAAAATTGATGCATTGTGGCGCGCAGGTCACCGGGTATTTGGTGAAAACCAAATAGATGAAGCAGAACGCCACTGGTTAAACAAGCGACAGCAGGAAGAGTTGTTCAAACTGCATTTAATTGGCCATTTGCAAAGTAATAAAACCTCCCGCGCGGTTGATTTGTTTGATGTAATTGAGACGGTGGATTCGATAAAACTGGCTAGAAAGATCGACCACTGCTTACAAAAAAAACCAAAGCCATTGCAAATACTCATACAGGTAAACACCGGAGAAGAGCCACAAAAGCATGGAGTATTGCCACAAGACTTGCCGCAATTAATAAGCCAAATCCGGGAACAGACGTCATTAACAGTTTCTGGCCTTATGTGCCTGCCGCCAAAACATGATGAGCCAGGCCTGCATTTTGCGCTTTTGGCCAAGCTGGCAAAACAGCAAAACCTGTCACAATTATCCATGGGCATGAGCGCAGATTTTGAAACCGCAATCAGGTTTGGGGCAAGCTCTGTTCGGATTGGCTCTGACCTGTTTGGTCCGCGCGAAACCGGGTGATATTATTGTTTTAAGCTGCTATTGGTACCCCTGTTACCATTTCATCATTGGTGCCGGGTTAAGCGGGTGGCGCAGAAACCATTTTGCAGCCTTTTTTATCAGCCCCTTGTGAAAACCATTATTGGGGAAAGTTGTTTTTAGTTCTCGCAGCAAGGGGCGGCTTAACCCAAAGCCAAACAACCCCAATGAAAAATCAACAAGATCGCCTTTCCTGAACAGCTCAACCAGCATTTGCGGGTTTTCTTTGTATTCTCGCAATTTATGGTGTTCGCTGATCATCAGGCTGATTTCTTGGCTCCACTTTTCTAGACCAGTATCTTTCAGGTATTTCATGGCCGGGGAAATTGAAGGCGGTATGTAGTCAAGAGTGCTGCCAGCCCATATTCCTATATCGTGAAAGGCAGCGGCAATTTGAATTTTTTGCATGTCCTGTTCACTACAATGATGTAGCCAGAAACAACAATTCACCATGCGGTAAACGTGGTTTTTATATCCGCTATAATCTGTGCCGATAACAGGGCGCCAATCGGCTAAAATAGCATCAACAATCGGTAAGGTTTTGTATATTCTCATGATTAAATATCCGGTTTTTCCTGTAACTCCCGCTCTTCCAGAGCATCCCAGAGCTTTAGGCCGGTGCTGATTGCGCGAACAATCCCATCGCCAACCCACCCCGGAGGCCAAGCCAAAGCCTTGCGGTTTACTATCCAAAAGTCCGTAAGCTCTGTTTGGTTTTCCAAAACCAGATCAGCGATAGTGCGACCATTTAGCTGCGTAAGGGAAACTCCATGGCCAATACAACCGGCTGAATAAATAATTCTCTGGTCGCCAATAAAGCCAATTTCCGGGGTCATATCCAGGTTAACAGAAACAGGGCCGCCCCATCGATGTTCTATTTGTATGTCTTTCAGGCTCGGAAACAGCCATTTTATGTGTCCGTGTAAGTCTTTCCATATTTTAACTGTATTCATGCTTTCCATGGTATTCTTGTTTGGGAAAGCAACATTTCCCCCGCCCATGGTCAGGCGCCCGCACCGGGTGCGTCTGAAATAATGAATTAGCTGCCGGTTATCCTCAACAGATTGGCGTTGGCTCCAGCCAATGTCATCCCATTGTTGTTCTGATAATTTTTGTGTCACCACTTGCGAGGTCCAGACCGGAGCCTGTCGAGAGCGAATGCGTGGCAGCCCGCGAACTGTGTTTGACCAGGCGTTTGTAGCAATAATCAGCCTGTTACAAGTAACAATTCCGTCTGGGGTTTGCAGCTTTATGCTGTTGGAGCTTTTCTCTATTTTGAGAATCGGGGTGCGCTCATATATGGATGCACCAGCATTTTTCGCAATTCTTTTTAATTCCTGTACATGCTTAAAGGGGTTTATGATTCCACTGTTTTTTTCAAAAATACCGGCCTGAAAACGTGGTGAATGTATGCTTTGCCTTATTTGTCTACTTGGTTGAAATTGATAATTTGCGCCCAAGCCCAGTTTTTGAAACAATTCCATACTGTTTTTAAGGCGCTTAACCTGAGCAGAAGAATAAGCAACCCTAACTATGCCCGTGTGCTCATATGCGCTGTCCAGATCATATTGTTCAATCAACTCGCGCACATACTCAACGGCGCGGATCATATAATGTTGAGCTTCTTGCGTTCTTTGCTGGCCCCACCGCAAGATGGTTATTTCGGGTTCAAGCCCGAACAAGGTCATATTAAACCCGCCATTGCGCCCGGACGCTCCATACCCAACATATTGGGCCTCAAACACGGATACGGATAAGGCAGGTTCGCTGAGTTTTATCTCCCTGGCAGCAGACAGACCGGTAAATCCGCCGCCAATAATTGCAACATCAACCCGAGCCGCGCCCCGCAGCGGCTCGTCTATGACAATTTTTGGATGTTGGGATTCCCAAAAGGAGGCCGGTTTTATCATGAAACCTCGCTGGCAAATGATTAAATATACGCGTACATTTAATCGGCTGGGTCTGTTTGTCAACGGCTTGCTCAGCTATAAATTTTGTAAAACGGGATGTCTGGGAGAACATGTTGAAAAAGAAAAAGAAGCCTGGCCGCAAAACAATTTCGAGAGGGGGGCTGGAATTAAAGCGACAGGAAATTGTAAATGCTGCTAACCGCCTGTTTATCGAGCGCGGCTATGAGGCAGTGTCAATGCGAAAGCTGGCGCAGGCCCTGCAAGTGTCAACAATGTCGCTATATCGTTATTTTCCCAGCAAGCGGGCTATTCTGGTACATATTTGGGCAAACATATTTGAGACTGTGTTTAAGAGTTGCAGACAGGCATCATTTGGTGCTGTGGGGGAAAACCAAAAGCTGATCGCCTATGCTGTAGAATTTGTTCAATACTGGCAAAAACACCCGGAACACTATCAAATGATTTACGGCCAAATAGATAAGCCAAATGCTGAAGAGCGCTTTTTTATTGATGAAGACGTGGTTCTAAGGGAAGTAAGTTTTGTTGAAGAGCTGTTGCTACGAGCTGGGGTTTCTACGGCAAGGGTAAAGCTATCCGGGCAACAGTTCTTGTGTATCATTCATGGTGTAAGTCACTCCTTGGTAACTATACCGGAGTTGCATTGGTTGCCTCCACAACAATTGATAACAGGCCTGATCAACGGCCTGATCCAGCAGCAAAAAGAATAGTTTTACCGAAAACTATGGTTTGGCTTAAAATATGGTGACCCCGGCGCGATTCGAACGCGCGACCCCCAGATTAGGAATCTGGTGCTCTATCCTGCTGAGCTACGGGGCCAGATTTTACAGAATATACAGGATGACAAGCTACAGGCAAAGCGAATAGGGTCGTAGTGCAGGAGGCTCCTTGATGCAACAAGCTAGGCGAAACTTTATTCTTGGTTCGTTGTCTTTTGGCGCTCCATTTATATTTGCCGTCTCCGGCAAGGCACAGCAAAATCAGCCGCATTTTGCCGGCGGTCGCCTGGCCCGAGTTCTCTCTGGCAATGTTTTTGAGCTGCAAGACGGTCGTGTTGTGCGCCTTGCCGGAGTGGTGGCGCCAAGACCACCAGCAAGATCCATGGTGGGCCAGCCGCTTTGGCAGGAAGCCAAAAGCCAATTGCAGGAAATTTTACAAGGGCATGATCTGATTTTTCAACAAGCAGCACACGACCGGTTTGGCAGGATTATCTCGCATGTAATGGCCGGATATGAAGAGCGTTGGGTTCAGGGGCAAATGCTAAGGCGCGGCCTTGCGCGAGTAAAAACCTCGGCACAGGATCACAGCCGCGCCCGCTTGATGTTGCGGTTGGAGAGTGAGGCCAGAGCGGCCAAAAAGAATATTTGGCAATATGAGTTTTACCGGGTACGGCAGCCAGATGACCTTGATGCGGATTTTGGCAGCTTTCAGATTGTTGCAGGAAAAATCATTTCCGTAGCCAATGGCCGCAACAACACTTATTTGAATTTTGGGCGAAACTGGCGGCAGGATTTTACCGCACAGGCCAATCGAAAAGTTACCCGCGCCTTTACCCGCGCCGGTATTCGACTGTCCCGGCTCTCTGGCAGGCGCGTACGGGTTCGCGGCCAGATCCTGCCGCAAAATGGCGCATTAATAAAACTGGATCATCCCAGTCAACTGGAGCATTTTTAGCAAAAGTGGGTACCGGTTTTGCGGTTGAATAAATGCGACAGATAAAGATTTAGCATTTTTAGCAAAAGTGGGAAGCTCTTTTAATGTCCTACCGCTTCGCTACTTGAGGACTCTTTCTGTATCCTATCGCTTCGCTACTTGAGGACGGGTTTTGCGGTTGAATAAATGCGACAGGGCGGTTGTCGTATCCTGAAACCGCCCGGCCAACAATCTTATCAGGCTGCAGCCACTGATTTGTTTACCAGCGTCTGGGTAAGGGTATCAAATGCTGCTTCACATTCAATTTTTTTAACCGCCGCCACTTCTCGCGCCATTCTGTCAATAGCGCTTTCGTATAGTTGTCGCTCGGAGTAGGATTGCTCTGGCTGGTCATCATTGCGATGAAGGTCGCGCACCACTTCGGCAATCCAGATCAGATCTCCTGAATTGATTTTTGCTTCATATTCCTGAGCGCGGCGGCTCCACATGGTCCGTTTGACCTTTGGCTTGCCCTTTAGTGTCTCAATTGCATCCTCAAGAACCACCTGTGAGGCCAGCGCCCGCATGCCGGTGGTGCTGGCCCGGGCGGTTGGTACCCTTAATGTCATTTTATCCTGTGGAAAATCTACAACATAAACTTCAAGGTCCATTCCTGCTATATTTTCAACCTCAATAGCGGTAACCTGCCCAACACCGTGGGCTGGATAGACAATAAAATCCTTGGGTTTAAATTTTTTTGTGGATGCTTTTTTTGCCATTTTTCTCTCTTTTGTTTTCTGTCTGTTTTCGCAGGAAAAGGCACAAATGCGCGCAGATCCAAACGAGATCAGATGAAAGATTGGGGGTTTTGGTTTTAAAATGCGGAACGCAATACGTTAAAATTCAAAATTATCAAAACAAATTACTCACTTAATGCTCGCACAGGTTCCGCAAGTTCTGGGCAGAACCATAACACAAATTTTGCCAAAAAGAAAGCGCCTGAATAACAGAAATCAGAAACGGGGCTTTTAAGAGGCTGTAGTTGAGTTTTTCGCGCTGTTGCGCGTTGACTTAAAAAGCAAGAGGCGTAGGTTTGCCGCTGCTTTGTTTGCATGAATGCAAATCACCTTAAGGGGCAGGATATGGGCGCAAAAACCAACCAGGCTAGGCCAATGTCACCATTTACCACAATTTGGCGGTGGCACATAACCATGGTGACTTCAATTTTACATCGGTTAAGCGGAATAGTTTTGGCTGGTGGGTCCTTGATATTGGTGTTGTGGCTGTGGGCCCTGTCACAAGGAGCGAAGCGCTATGAACAGGTGATGGGTATGCTGGGCTCTTTTCCCGGCAAACTGATATTGTTTGGGTTTACACTGGCGCTGTTCTTTCATTTGTTAAACGGGGTTAGGCATTTGGTCTGGGATAGTGGCCACGGCTATGAAAAACAAACCTCAAACCAAAGTGCCTGGCTGGTTATGGTTTTATCTTTGGTGTTAACGCTGGCTTTGTGGATTGCCGGGTATTGGGTGTTTGAGGCCTTCCCCGGACAAAAGGCTTAAATGGAGAAAAAGCCAATGGCTCGTTTACAAACCCCGCGCGCTAAAATTACCGGTCTTGGTTCCGCAGGACACGGCAGCCGGCATTTTCTGGTGCAAAGAGTAACAGCCTTAGCGCTGTTGATACTGGTCCCTTTTGTGTTGTTTCAGTTCTTAGCGGCATTTTCTTCCGGTTATGAATCGGTGCGGATATGGGCTGGATCCCTGCTTGGTACCGGCACATTGCTGGTTTTGCTAAGCGCCATGTTCTGGCACCTGAAGCTGGGTGTGCAGGTGGTGGTCGAGGATTATTTTGGCGGCTGGGTGCGCTCGGCCCTGTTACTTATAAGTTTTTTTGGTTGTCTGGCTTTCTGGCTGGTCGGAGTTTTGTCAATTTTGAAAATTTTTATTGAAGGGTGATCCCGTAAATGAGTTCCTATTCCTGGGTCGATCACAAATATGATGTTGTTGTTGTGGGCGCTGGCGGAGCCGGCCTTCGCGCTGCTTTGGGGGCTGCGCAGGCCGGATTAAAAACCGCTTGCATTTCCAAGGTGTTCCCGACGCGCTCACATACAGTAGCTGCTCAAGGTGGGGTGGCAGCTTCGCTTGGCAATATGGGCGAGGATAATTGGCGCTGGCACATGTATGATACGGTCAAGGGTTCCGATTGGCTGGGGGATCAAGACAGTATCGAATATTTGTGCCGCCATGCTCCAGATGCAGTATATGAAATGGAGCATTGGGGCCTGCCGTTTTCCCGTACTGAGGACGGGAAAATATATCAACGGCCATTTGGTGGCATGACCACAAAGTTCGGCGAGGGCCCGGCGGCCCAGCGCACCTGTGCGGCAGCTGACCGCACGGGTCATGCCATGCTTCATACTTTATATGGCCAATCCCTGCGTCATGATGTGGACTTTTTTATCGAAGTGTTTGCTCTTGATTTGATAATGGATGATGAGGGGGCCTGCCGCGGGGTCACGGCTTGGCAATTGGATGATGGCACCCTGCATCGGTTTAGTGCTCAAAAAGTAATTCTGGCTACAGGTGGTTATGGCCGGGCGTATTTTTCCTGTACTTCTGCCCATACCTGTACCGGTGATGGCGGCGGCATGGTGCTGCGCGCTGGTTTGCCAATGCAGGATATGGAGTTTGTGCAATTTCATCCGACCGGAATTTATGGTGCCGGAATGTTAATTACCGAAGGTGTGCGTGGCGAGGGCGGTTATCTGGTTAATTCCGAGGGTGAGCGCTTTATGGAGCGGTATGCGCCGTCGGCCAAGGACCTGGCTTCCAGAGACGTGGTGTCACGGGCGATGACACTGGAAATTCGTGAAGGCAGAGGTGTCGGTGATCGTGGCGATCATATATATTTGCATCTTGATCATCTTGATCCGGAAATGATCCATAAGCGTCTGCCGGGTATTGCTGAAAGTTCTAAAATTTTTGCCGGTGTTGATGTAACCAAGCAGCCAATTCCAGTATTGCCTACCTGCCATTATAATATGGGCGGAATTCCAACCAATTTTCATGGCGAGGTTGTAACTAAAAAAGGCAAAGACCCTGATGCCGTGGTACCGGGGCTGATGGCGGTAGGTGAAGCTGCGTGTGTTTCGGTACATGGAGCCAACCGGCTGGGGTCAAATTCATTGATTGATCTGGTGGTATTTGGCCGGGCCGCTGGTTTGCGGTGCGGCGAGACACTTAAACCGGGCGCCACCAGCAGGGATCTGCCCTCAACCGATGCTCATCTGGATCGGCTGGATCGCCTGCGCCACGCAAATGGCAGCACAGCAACCGCCGAGCTTAGGCTTTCCATGCAACGGGCCATGCAGGATCATTGTGCAGTGTTTCGCACAGGCGAGGTTCTAAATGAAGGTTGTGAGGCTTTAAGCAAAATCAGCGATGCCAGATCTGATTTGAAAGTATCTGATCGCTCAATGATTTGGAATAGCGATTTGATGGAAACACTGGAGCTGGATAATTTAATGGGTAATGCCATGACCACTATTTACGGGGCCGCCAACCGGGAGGAAAGCAGAGGTGCGCATGCCAGAGAAGATTTTCCGGATCGTGACGATGATAAATGGATGGAGCACTCTTTAGCATGGTTTGATGACAAGAAGGTCAAGCTGGGGACACGCCCGGTGCATACCTATACCATGACCGATGAGGTTGAATATATTAAACCCAAAGCAAGGGTCTATTGATATGGCTACTCGACGTTCTGTTCTTGCGTTGCTTCTTGGGGCACCACTGGCAGCGTGTGAAACTTTTGATCCGGAAATTCTTGATGCGGTTATGGCCATGGGTGGAAGCTCGTTAACCCAGGGCGAGGCGGCAGAAGGAATTCGCGCAGCTTTGTCCAATGGGGTCTTGTCCGCGCTTGGCATTGTCGGGCGTTCCGGAGGGTTTTTGAACAATGATTTGATACGAATTTCCCTGCCGCAAAGATTGAGAGAAGTGCAAAAAATCATGGCTTCAATTGGCGCCAGCGCCATGCTTGATGATTTGCAGGCCAAACTTAACCATGGTGCAGAAAAGGCAGCACCAAAGGCCAAAACCATATTTATGGATGCGGTGGCAGACCTTAGTATTACTGATGCCATTGCTATTGTGCGCGGCCCGGAAACGGCTGCGACCTTATATTTGCAAGAAAAAACCACACCTGAATTAAGCCGTTTGTTCACCCCGGTTATGAAAACGGCACTTGCCGGAACTGGGGCGTTTCAGGCGCTGGATGCGGTAACTAACAGGCTGCAATCTGTTCCATTTGCCCCGAATCTAACCCAAAACGCCAAAAATGACTTGGTCTCTCATGGTGTAAAATACGGCTTAAAAGGGGTGTTTACCTATATCGGTAAAGAAGAAGCGGCAATTCGTGAAAACCCGGCCAAACGCACTTCAGAAATTTTACGACGGGTGTTTGGATAATGTATAATCTGCAAAAACCATTGAAAAAGGTGTGTAAGTGATATGGCGCAGCTAACTCTGCCAAAAAACTCAAAAATCACCAAGGGCAAACACTGGCCGGCTCCGGATGGCTCTGATCCTGCCAGTATAACCACTTTCAGGATTTATCGCTACGATCCGGATACAGGAGATAACCCCCGGTGGGATCTTTATGATGTTGATACATCCAAATGCGGGCCAATGACCTTGCATGTGCTGATTTATATTAAGGACGAAATTGACCCCACCCTGTCATTTCGTCGTTCGTGCCGCGAGGGGATTTGCGGCTCCTGTGCCATGAATATTGATGGACGCAATTCTATTGCCTGTACCAAGGGACTTGATGAATTAAAGGGCAAAGGCGGGGTGATTTCTATTTCACCGCTGCCGCATTTGTCTGTGGTTAAGGATCTGGTACCGGATTTGAGCGATTTTTATGCCCAGCATGCAGCAATGGAGCCATATTTACGCACCACTACCCCGGAGCCGCAAAAAGAATGGCGTCAGGCGCCCGAAGACCGGGACAAGCTGGACGGGCTTTATGAGTGCATTATGTGCGCATCCTGTTCTACTGCCTGTCCAAGCTATTGGTGGAATGGAGATAAATATCTGGGCCCGGCAGCCTTATTGCAGGCCTATCGCTGGTTAATAGATAGCCGTGATGAAGCAACAGGCGAGCGGTTGGATGCGCTAGAAGACCCTTTTCGTCTTTATCGCTGCCACACAATTATGAACTGCACTCAGGTTTGCCCTAAGGGCTTAAATCCGGCCAAGGCAATTGGAGAGATCAAGAAAATGCTGCTGGAGCGTCTGGTTTAGAGCCACCAGAGTGCTGTACTAACGGATGTTTGCGCCGCCGTGTGTTGGCCTAGCTTGTGATTATGGTGCTTTCGGGGTCAAAATACTTAAAATTTTGGATACGCAATACTAATCGCAATGCTCCGGTCATTGCGGGCCTGACCCGTAAATCCATACATTTGGTTTTGCGATAAGAGCGGTTGCTAAATTTTCACCATTTCCCCCGCACCGAGTGCAAGGATGGACTTAAAGGTCGAAGTCGCAAGTGACGGTTGCGGGTGAGGGTCACTCTTAAGGGTCACCGCGAAGGGTCACTTATAGGGTCAGTGCAATTTTCGCTGTCCCTTGAGTGATACTTGATATCCCCTGTAATCACACCAAAACAGCACTTAAGGGTAATAAACTGACCTTAAAATGACCCTTGATGACACTGACTGACCCTTGGACTGCGGGGATAAGTGCAAAAGGCGCCCGCACCTGCCAGAGCTGTTATAATGCAAGGGTTGGGGCAAAGCCCCCTGACAAAACGCTATTTGACAGGTAAATATTCTTCCAAACCCGGTAATTTCAAGGGTTCTGCGTGCGGCTTCCCAGATGCGGGCAAAGCTGACAATCCAAATATATTGCGCCTGCTCTGCTCATTATCCCCCGGGGAAAATAGGAAACCGTTTTTTCTGCGTTAAAAGCATAGCGCCCCAGAGAGTTTTGCTTGCAAATGCAAACCCTTGTTTATCGCATTTATTCAACCGCAAAACCGGTCCTCAAGTAGCGAAGCGATAGGACACAAAAACCTTCCCACTTTTGCTAAAAATGCTCGTTAACGCTCTTCTACCCCGGCGGCGTAAGCTGCAAAACTTGCCATGTTTACGATCTCGGAGACGCTGGCGCCAAGTGAACAAATCTGCACAGGTTTTGACAAGCCGGTCAGCAAGGGGCCGATTACCGTGGTTTGACCAAGCACCGAGAGCAATTTAGTTGAGATCGAGGCAGAGTGTACCGCGGGCATTATTAATACGTTGGCCGGTTCACTTAATCTGGCAAATGGATACATTTGCCGTGCTACCGGATCCAGCGCCACATCAGCAGAAATTTCGCCCTCATATTCAAAATTGGCGTTGGCTCGTTCGTCAAGTATCTGTACTGCCTGACGAATATTCTGGCTGCGCTCGCCACCTGGATTGCCAAAATTTGAATAGGATAAAAACGCCACCCTTGGCACAAATCCCAAATGCCGGACTGTTCTGGAAGCTTCCACAGCAATATCCGCCAATTCTTCTGAATCGGGAAACTCTGTTACATTGGTATCGGCAATAAACACCGTATGACCCTTGGTAAGGGCAATGGACAAGCCTAGCACCCGACGGCCCTTTGCCGGGTCAATGGCTCGCAAGACATCCTTTAGGGTAATATCATAATTGCGAGTGATGCCACTAACCATTGCATCGGCATCACCAAGAGCCAGCATGCAAGAGGAAAACACATTGCGATCATTATTGATCAGGCGCTGCACATCACGGCTTAAATAGCCTTTGCGTTGCAGCCTTGCGTATAAATAGTCAAAATAATCAGGATTGCGATCAGAGAGCATGGCATTGCAAATTTCAAGATCCGCAGTTTCATCAAGTCCGGCAATCTTCATATTGCGCTTAACCTGTTGTTCCCTACCAATCAGTATGGCTTTGCCAAAGCCCTGATTTTGGAAGGCATAGGCGGCGCGAATCACCGCAGGTTCTTCACCTTCAGCAAAGACAACCGTTTTTGGCGTGCTGCGCACCGTACTGTGAATGGTTTGAATAAGGGCTGCTGCCGGATCCAGCCGTTGAGCCAGTTGATCGCGATAGGCATCCATATCGGCAATGGGTCGCCGGGCCACACCGCTTTTCATTGCGGCTTCGGCCACATAGGGCGGAATAAATGAGATCAATCTGGGATCGAAGGGTGCTGGAATAATATAGTCCCGGCCAAAACTGGGGCGTGCTCCATGATAGGCTGCGGCTACCTCATCGGGCACATCCTCGCGGGCAAGCTCGGCCAAGGCCCGGGCACAGGCAATTTTCATGTCCTCATTGATGGTTCGGGCTCGCACATCAAGGGCACCGCGAAAAATATATGGAAAACCCAGAACATTATTTACCTGATTTGGATAGTCAGAACGCCCGGTGGCAATAATGGCATCACGACGTACCGCATGAACCTGCTCCGGGCTTATCTCGGGGTCAGGGTTGGCCATGGCAAAAATAATCGGGTCTTTGGCCATGGATTTTACCATGTCTTGTGAAATAACTCCGCCCGCAGAAAGCCCAAACACAACATCGGCACCGACCATGGCTTCTTTTAGAGTGCGCATGGGGGTGGCAATGGCGTGTTTCTGGTTCCATTGGTTAAGGTCGTCCCGTTGGTCGTGAACCACGCCATTTATGTCTACAACAATGGTATTTTGCTTTTGCACACCTAAAGACTGCACCAGTTCAAGCACTGAAAGTCCGGCAGCACCGGCACCGACCAGCACCACTTTGGTTTCTCTAATATCACGGTTGGTAAGCTCAATGGCATTGATAAGGCCGGCGGTGGCAATGATCGCAGTGCCATGTTGATCATCATGAAATACCGGAATATCCAGTGCATCACGCAAAGCGCTTTCGATCAGGAAACATTCCGGGCTTTTAATGTCTTCAAGATTGATCCCGCCAAAAGTATTGCCAAATCTGCGAACACATTCAACAAACGCATTTACATCGGTTTCTTCTATTTCGATATCAATACTGTCCACATCAGCAAAGCGTTTGAACAGAACTGCCTTGCCTTCCATTACCGGCTTTGATGCTGCAGGCCCCAGATCTCCCAGCCCCAAAATAGCCGTTCCATTGCTGACCACAGCAACCATATTGCCCTTGGATGTGTATTCGTACACTGCCTCCGGGTTTTCTGCGATAGCTTTTACCGGGGCAGCAACGCCAGGTGAATAGGCCAGTGACAGGTCACGCTGGGTTACCATGGGCTTGGTTGCGGCGATTGATATTTTGCCAGGTTGCGGACAGCGATGAAAATCCAGAGCCTCCTTGTCGGAGGTATTATATCTGCCTTGTGCCATTGGTTTTAGTTTCCGGTTCTGGTGAATCTTCGGGCGAAGCGTATGGGGTTTTACTGCAACTGGCAATGATCGGTTTTGGACAAAAATAATAGTGATTTGGCGATGAAAACCGGTACCCACTGGCGCAAATCTGTTTTATTCCTGCTGTTATGAAGTCATCTGGTAAAAAATCTGAAACCGGCGTCACCCCGATGATGGCGCAATATATGAGTATTCGTGAAACTGCTGGTGATGCCTTGCTGTTTTATCGGATGGGAGACTTTTACGAACTGTTTTTTGATGATGCGGTAAAGGCAGCAGAGGCTCTGGATATTGCCCTGACCAAACGGGGCAAATACAAGGGCGAGGACATTGCCATGTGCGGTGTACCGGTAGCGTCGGCTGACAGCTATTTGATGCGACTGATCGAAAAGGGTTTCAGGGTCGCGGTCTGCGAACAGATGGAAAGTCCGGAACAGGCGAAAAAGCGCGGCTCAAAATCAGTAGTTCGGCGGCAAATGGTGCGTCTGGTAACCCCGGGAACGTTGACCGAAGATATATTGCTTGATCCAAAAACCGCCAACCGGCTGGTGGCGGTAAATTGTACCGCATCAGGACAATGGGCTCTGGCGTGGGCAGATGTTTCTACCGGTGAGTTTGTATCCATGGATTTTACCGGCAGTCACGCAAAGGAACGATTGGTGGAATTGCTGGTGTCACTAAATCCGAGCGAGGTTTTACACCCGGCCCAAATGGAGCTTCCACTTGCGATTTTGGAACATAATTATGCTATTACGGCAAAAGAAACCAGCTATTTTCGTGTTACATCGGAGGCTGAGACACGGCTGTCGGCCGGGTTTGGTGCCAAATCTCTTTCTGGCTTTGGCAATTTTTCCCGAGCTGAAACCGGGGCCCTGATCGCTGTTTACGAATATATCAAAAGCACGCAGGCCGGCGAGCAACCAAAGCTCAACTCTCCGGCACGTCACCATCAGGAACAGTATTTGGCTATTGATCCAGCAACACGAAATTCGCTGGAAATAACCCGTAGCGTAAAGGGAACGCGTTCGGGAAGTTTGCTGGCAGCGGTTGATCGTACTGTCTCTGCTGCCGGAGCAAGATTGCTGGCGGATCGTCTGGAGCGGCCCTCGACTGATATTGCATTGATCAATGAGCGCCTGGACGCTTGTGCCTGGCTGGTTGATGAAATTGATCTGGCCAATGATATTGCCGACCATATCAAGGGACTGCCTGATTTATCCAGATCTTTTTCCAGATTGTCTTTGGGCCGTGGCGGCCCTAGAGACCTGCTTGGGGTTGCCAGGGCAGTGCAGGCCGGTGATGCAATAAATCAAACGGTTGATCGTTTTCAAAAAACCGAAATTCCAACAGCCTTGTCCCAACACCTAAAAGCGGTTTCACTTGCTGGGTCTTTTGATCTGGCTGAATTGGTTCTGGACATTTCCAAAGCCCTTGTGAGCAATCCACCATTATTTGATCGTGAGGGCGGGTTTATCGAAACCGGCTGGTCAGCGGCTCTTGATGAATTGCGCAGTCTTAAAGATAATTCACGGCAGAAAATTGCTGCTTTGCAGGAAAAATACGCAAAAACCACAGGCGTGCCCGGACTTAAAATAAAGCATAACAACGTGCTTGGGTATTTTGTCGAGGTGACGCCGCGCCATGGGCCAAGTCTGCTTGAAGAACCATCAGCACAATTGTTTCATCATCGCCAGACCCTGGGCAGTGCGGTGCGCTTTTCCACTGATGAGCTGTCGGCACTGGCCGCAGAGATTTTATCGGCAGCAGACCGAGCATTGTCACTGGAGCGCAGTATTTATAATGATTTGCTGGCCCGTATATTGGAGCAAAAAACCACTTTGCAGCAAATTGCCAACGGGCTTGCCTGTCTTGATGTATTGCAAGCCAGTGCCCGCTGGGCCAAAACTGAAAATGCGGTACGGCCAAAACCCATGTCAGACACAGGTTTTGATGTGGAAAAAGCCCGGCACCCGGTAGTGGAGCAGGCCTTAAAAAAGGCTGGTGAGCAAACCTTTACCCCTAATGATTGCAAATTGTGCAGCGCTCATGAGAGTGGCGCAAAACTCTTGTTTGTGACCGGGCCCAACATGGCCGGGAAATCCACATGGCTTCGACAAAATGCATTATTGGTAATCCTTATGCAGGCCGGATTCTTTGTGCCTGCAGCCTCTGCCAGAATCGGTATTGTTGATCGTCTGTTCAGTCGGGTTGGAGCTTCTGATGATTTGTCTGAGGGGCGCTCTACATTCATGGTTGAAATGATTGAAACCGCAGCAATTTTGAATCAGGCTACGGAGCGCTCATTTGTTATTCTGGATGAAATTGGCAGGGGAACCGCCACCTGGGACGGCTTGGCTCTGGCCTGGGCAACGGCGGAACATCTGCAAGCTGTTAACAGGTGCCGGGCGTTGTTCGCAACCCATTATCACGAACTGACCGTATTGGCCAATCGGGTTTCCGGCATTGCCAATGTTTCCTTGCAGGCCCGTGAATGGAAAGGTGAACTGGTATTTTTGCATACGGTTTCTTCAGGGCCGGCCACCCGATCTTACGGAATTCAGGTGGCCCGGCTGTCTGGAATGCCGCAACAGGCTATAAAGCGCGCTACAGAAGTATTGCGCGAGCTGGAGTCAAGTAATAACAGTGCATCTTTAACCGAAGATCTGCCATTGTTTGCAGCAGCAGAAGAATTGCCAAATTCGGAGGAGTTATCAAAGGCTGAACAATTGTTGCGAGCAGCAAATCCAGATGAAATGAGCCCGCGTGAGGCTTTGGAATTTGTCTATCAATTGCGTGAATTATCTGAACAGGAGGATGTGTGATCTCAAAAATAATGGGTGCTTTTGATGCGAAAGCCGCCTTGGATGAGATAAAGCGCACAATAGGTGAGGCGGAAGGTTTATCCTTGGCTCGCCCACAGGTGATTGCGGCCTTAAAACAAATTCGCAAGGACATAAGGCAAAATGGACTGCAAACGCTGCAAAACTCAAATGACGGGCTTTTGTGCGCAAGAATCTTAGCTCTTGATCATGAAAAACTGGTGCAGATTATTTGTCAATTGGTGGCAGATGATAATGATAAGGGTTGGCCAAAGGGACTTGGTTTTTGTGCCATTGGCGGGTTTGGGCGCTCAGAGCTGGCTCCTGGGTCTGATCTGGATATTTTGTTTTTATTCAAAAGAGATACAAAATACATTCAGGAAACCATCGAGAAGGTGCTCTATTTATTGTGGGATTGCGGGCTGAAAATCGGTCATGCAAGCCGAACTTTCAAACAGGCTGTGGAGCTGGCGGTAACAGACCATACGATTGCAACAGCCATGCTGGACTTGCGGGTATTATTTGGGCCAGAGCATTTGGGAGATGATCTGGAGCGCGCTTTGCGTCGCAATTGGAGTCAGGCGAAAAATCGGAAATTCGTAGCCAGCAAGCTCGAAGAACGTGATATTCGCCACGAAAGAAAAGGTCCCACACGTTATCTTGTGGAACCAAATGTAAAAGAAGGCAAAGGAGGCTTGCGCGATTTACAATCCCTGATCTGGATTGCCCGGCGGGTTGAGCCCGATGCTGTCACCGCAGGCGGGAAGAATTTGAAGTTCTTTACAGCATCGGAATATCGAAGATTTCAAAAGATCAACAGGTTTTTATGGACAATTCGCTGCTGGCTGCATTTCATTTCCGGCAGAGCAGAAGACAGGCTTTCATTTGATCTGCAGCCGCAATTGGCCAAAAAGCTGAAATATCGGGAAACGGCAAGCAAGCCTGCGGTGGAACGGCTTATGAAGGCTTATTTTCTGAACGCTCGGGAAGTTGGTTTTTTAACCCGGATATTCTGCGCAAAGCTCGAAGAAAACGCCAACAAGAAATTTCCTGCTGCCAAGGGCAAATTATCGACAAAGAACCTGCAAGGCTCGTTAAAACAAGGGTTCAGGCTTGTAAACGGGCGTTTAGATTTTTCTCCAGGTGAAATTGACAATACGAATGTAGACAATCTGATAGAGCTGTTTTTTCAGGCAGATCGGCATTTACTGCAAATTCATCCTGATGCCTTGTCGCACATTCGCAGCATATTACCGACCTTGCGGGCAGGATCACGAATCAGATCGCAAACTCGTTCAGCCTTTTTAGAGCACATCAACAATTGCCGGGACTTACAAGGCACCATGCGGCTGATGAGCGAAACCGGCCTGCTTGGACGGTTATTACCTGAATTTGGCCGGATTGTGGGCCAAACGCAGTTTAACATGTACCACTCCTACACGGTGGATGAGCATACATTTCGGGCGTTGGGTTTTTTGCAGGACTTGCAGACGGGTCGAATGAGGATGACCGGTGTTGATATGGAGGCCCTTCTGGCCAAAACCAGTAACTGGCAGGTGTTAATCATTGCCATGTTGCTGCATGATACCGGCAAGGGGCTGGGTGATCAGGAGCAGCAAGGTGCAATTGCTACCCGCAAGGCCTGTGCGCGTCTAGGGTTGGCTCCTGCGGAAATTGATCTTGCCGGGTGGCTGGTTGAAAATCATCTGTTGTTTAGTGACATTGCACAGGGCCGGGATTTATCTGACCCTGAAACCTTGCGCCGGTTTGCAGCAAAAATAGGGTCTTTGGAGAGATTAAGGTTATTGTTTGCACTTACCGTTGCTGACATAAGAGCGGTTGGCCCTGGTGTCTGGACTGAATGGAAAGGACAGTTATTTGGTGAATTATACATAAAAACCGAACATATCCTTTTGGGCAAAACTCAAATAGTAGATTCAGCAAAATCCGTAGACCAGATCAAGGATGAGCTACAAGCCGCATTACCGGATGATGAGTTTTGGGCACGGTGGCTGGTGGAACCAGATGAAAATTACTGGTTATCTTTTCCCAAATTTCAATTGTTGCAGCATGCTAAAATGCTACGCTCCGCATGGCAGAAAAACCAAAAATCTATAGCGCAGCTATTCTCAAATAATGATGATCAATTAACCAGCTTGGTGGTTTGGGCCAGGGACATGCCGGGACTGTTTGCTGCTCTTTGTGCCATTGCCACAGCCAGTGGTGCAGCGATTGCTTCAGCAAAAGTCATTACCACTACCAGTAAAATGGCATTTGATGTGTTCTTGTTGCACGATGGTCGAGGCGGTGCTTTTGCTGCAAACAATCCACGGGCTCTAAAACGAATGCAGGACATGCTTGATAGATACCTTACGGATTGGGAATTACCACGGGCCTTTGCGCGGCGGCGATCAAGAAGAGAGGCGGCATTTCAGGTAATGAGCGAGGTGGTGATTGATAATGAATCATCAGAACGAGCGACATTGATTGAATGTGTTGGAGCTGATGCCCACGGCCTGTTGCGGGATCTGTCGCAAACTCTTAACCAATGTCAGGTCAATATCCATTCGGCGCACATCACCACCTATGGGGAGCGAGCTGTGGATATATTTTATGTAAATGAACGCAATGGAGGTAAAATCCGTAATGCCCGGCGCCGGGAGTTTATTCGCCGAAAATTATTGCAGGTTCTGGATCAGTTTGAAGCTGAAAAGCAAGAGGGTCAGGTCGAACAGGCTCGGGCCAGTCGCTACAGATGAGACTGTTTCGCGCATCCGCCATTGTCGGCAGTTTCACCCTGTTATCGCGAGTGTTAGGGTTTGTTCGTGAAATCCTGTTTGCTGCAGCTTTGGGTTCCGGGCCAATGGCCGAGGTGTTTTTGGTGGCATTTCGCTTTCCAAACCTGTTCAGGCGCTGGTTTGCCGAAGGAGCTTTTAATTCTGCGTTCTTGCCGATCTATGCGGAAAAGCTGGAACATGATGGCAAGAAAGTCGCTCAAAGGTTTGCCGGTGATACCCTGTCTGGTTTGCTTTTGGTTTTATTTGGTTTTGTCCTGGCAGCGGAAATATCAATGCCATGGTTGATGCGGGCTCTGGCTCCGGGGTTTTTGGAAGATCCGAACCTTATGGCCAGGGCAATATTGTTCACCCAGATTACCACGCCTTATATTTTGTTCATGTCGCTGGCGGCTATGTTGGGCGGGGTTTTAAATGCCCATCATAAATTCGTAGCCGCAGCTTTTGCTCCGGTTTTGCTAAACATTGTTTTTATTGCCATTTTATTGCGCCCCGGCATCGATCCGACACAAATGGCCCTGCATTTGACCTATGGAACGATTGTATCTGGCGCTCTGCAGGCGGGTATTGTCTGGAGTGCTTTACGCCGGGCCGGCATTCACCTTCGTTTGCGCAAGCCCAGGCTTGATAGTGATATGCGCAAATTATTGCGCCTTGGTATACCAGGAGCCATTGCTGCAGGAGCCGTTCAGATAAATCTGGTGGTAAGTCAGGCATTTGCCTCGTTTCAGGATGGCTCAATTGCCTGGCTGAACTATGCTGATCGCCTGTATCAATTGCCGCTGGGCGTTGTGGGTGTGGCCATGGGTGTGGCCCTGCTACCATCTTTAAGCCGGGCGGTTCGCTCTGGTAATGAAAAACAGGCATTACAGAGCCAAAACGAGGCTTTGGTGCTTGCTGCTGCCTTTACCCTGCCGGCAATGGTGGCGCTCTTTGTATTGCCGGAGTTTTTTGTCGAGGGGCTGTACTTACGCGGTGCTTTTACACCGGATGATGCAATTGCAGTTGCCAGCGCATTGAAAATTTATGCATTGGGCCTGCCAGCCTTTATTTTGATCAAGGTGTTTGCTCCTGGGTTTTTTGCCCGTCAAAACACCAAGCTGCCCATGCTGGTCGCCGTGTTTTCAATGGTTTTGAACATTGTAATAGGAGCTGTGCTGTTTTTCCAGATCGGGTTTGTTGGACTGGCAATGGCCACCAGCATTGCCGGCTGGGTCAACGGTTTGATATTAGGGTTTTTGCTGTGGCGCGGAGGGCTTTTTACTCCTGATGCCAAAACCGCTTCAAAACTGGTGCGTTTTGCGGCTGCAGCACTTGTAATGGGGGTAGGGCTTGTCCTGATTGCCTATCCCTTGCGTGAAGCACTTGCATTTTTACCGTTTTGGTACTTGTCGGCAGCGATTGTGGTTGGGGCTGTGGGTTTGGTTTTATATGGTGTTGCAGCCATATGTTTTGGAGCGCTGAAGCTTTTGGATATAAGGGCGGTGTTTCGGCGCAGTTGACGAAGCGGTCATGCTTGGGCACAAGTCAAAAAAACATAACAGGATCAGGCACAATGAGCCAAAATCTATCATCAGAACCAAAGCGGGTGTTTTCCGGTGTTCAACCTACAGGACAATTGCATTTGGGCAATTATCTTGGGGCAATAAAGAAATTCGTTGATTTACAGCACCAGCATCAATGCCTTTTTTGTGTGGTGGATTTGCACGCTATTACCGTGCCACAGGAAAGGGCCATGCTGGCGGCCAATAGTCGTGAAATTGCCGCCGCATTTCTTGCTGCCGGTATTGATCCGGACAAGGCGATTGTTTTTGTGCAAAGCTCGGTACCTGCTCATGCAGAATTGGCGTGGATATTGAACTGTACGGCCCGCATGGGCTGGCTGGAGCGCATGACCCAGTTCAAAGACAAGGCTGGCAAAGATAAGGAGCGGGCCAGCGTTGGCCTGTTTGCCTATCCGGTGTTGCAGGCTGCTGATATTCTGGCATATCGGGCCACCCATGTTCCTGTTGGTGAAGATCAAAAGCAACACCTTGAATTATCACGAGATATTGCCGAACGTTTTAACCGTGATTATGAGGCTCCTGGATTCTTCCCGTCACCAGAGCCACTGATACAAGGGCCGGGCGCCAGGATAATGAGCCTTAAAAACGGGTCGGTAAAAATGTCAAAGTCTGATCCTTCGGATTTGTCACGCATAAATATGAATGACAGCGCTGAACAAATTACGAGAAAAATCAAAAAGGCCCGTACTGATCCGGATGGTATTCCTTCTGAGGTCGAGGGCCTTGAGGGGCGAGATGGCGCTAAAAACCTGATCGGCATTTATGCAGCATTGGACGAGATATCGGTTCAGGATGTGCTGACAGAGTTTGCAGGACAGGGGTGGGGGCAGTTCAAACCGGCACTGGCTGAACTGGCAGTGGCAAAACTGTCTCCCGTTTCTGAAGAATTTACCCGGCTGATGAATGACACCAGGGCGCTGGATAAGGTTCTGCAGGATGGTGCTGAACGGGCCCACGCCATTTCCGAACCAATTATGGCAGAGGTTCGTAAATATATCGGTTTCTGGAAAGGCTAGGGCCCGGGACTTGCCCTGTCCCTGGTAAATGACCATATTGAAACTTGGACACTTTTAGGTTCTTTTCAAGGAAACCTGATGCAAATTGGACAATTTATTCGCCGGATTATGTCCGGATTAACGCGGCTTGGACGGTTTATTCCTTCACGGGAGCCTGTGGTTGAAGACGCAAGTGACAGTAAGGCAAAAGACAGATCGTATGCCATTGGCTCTCGTTGGTTGCGGATCATTGTGGGCGTGGTTGTTTTTGTGATTTTGCTGTGGCCGACAATTGCGTTTTTTACCTCAAAAATTAATGATGATATAAACCTGTCCGCCAATGCTGCTGAGGGCGAGTCGGCATCTGCTGCCATAACTATTGCGCTGATGGAGCGGGAAATAGCCACGGGTTGGGTTCCAAACGCGCCGGTTTTCATGCCAGCAGCCATGCTCAACAATATGCCAAATTTTCAAATAGGTCTGGTTAAGGCGCTGGGCAGGTTTTCATTCGAGCTTGAGGATCAATTGGGCCGCGAACGCGGCTCTTCGGCAGCAGACCCTGATCTGGAAATTGCGCGGGCGCGTCTGCAATATGAGCCGACAGTTTGGATTTTCAAACCCGGAACATTATGGCCAACGGCACCGGCTGAGGATCAGTACCGGGACGGGGTTGCAGCTCTTAAACGCTATAATGCGCGTCTGGTTGCCGGCAATGCCACCTTTGATGCCAGACCAGATAATTTGATGGCGGCACTGGATCGCATTGCTTTGGACATTGGCGCCATGTCTGCAGAATTAGACGATCACATTGATAATCGCCACAAAACTTTAGGCCTGCTGGATTTTAAGGCAGACAAGGTGTTTTACCGGGTAAAGGGCAGTTCCTATGCCTATTTTATGGTGTTGCAGGCGCTAAAATCCGATTTTTCAAATGTGATTGTCGATCGTCAGACCGGACGGCTTTATGATGAAATGTTAAATGAATTGCGTCTGGCAGCAACCATGCGGCCATTAGTGGTGAACAATGGCACTTTGTCGGGTCAGGCCTTTCCCAATCATTTGGCCAATCAGGGATTTCATCTGTTGCGGGCACGAACCAAATTGCGTGAAATAACAGACATCTTGCGCAAATAGACTTGCGAGCAGTAAAACCTGATCCTATCTGGCATGATAACCCTTATTAGTGGAGCGCGCCCATGTTTATTGAAACCGAAGCCACGCCTAATCCGGCGGTTTTGAAGTTCTTGCCAGGACGGGAGGTCTCCCCCGGCTCACCATTGGATTTTACAAGCGCATCTGATGCTAAACACTCACCACTTGCTTTGGCGCTATTTGCACAAGGTGATGTTGCCGGTGTATTTCTGGGCCCTGACTTTATTGCAATTACCAAAACCGAAAAACCGGACTGGCAACATTTGCGCCCCGCTTTGCTTGGAATCATTATGGATCATTTTCAATCCGGTGCGCCGGTAATTGCTCATGAAGGCTCTGATAGCGCCGAGCGTGTTTATGAGGGCGAAGCCGCAGATATTGTGGCCCAGATAAAGGAATTACTGGACACCCGGGTGCGTCCGGCAGTTGCCCGCGATGGTGGTGATATTGTGTTTCAGCATTTTGACATGGATAGCGGCAAGGTTTTTCTGCATATGCGGGGGGCTTGTGCGGGTTGTCCCAGCTCCTCAATGACACTAAAGCACGGAATTGAAAACCTGTTGAAACATTATGTACCTGAAGTAAGCTCGGTAGAGCAGGCAATGTAGGAACAGACAATGGCACACCCCATATCAGATGCGGCACTGGATCAGATTTTCAGAAAGGCCCGTACCGCCAATGCCTGGAAAGACCGCGATGTGCCAGAGGTTCTGGTGCGCGCCTTGTATGACCTTGCCAAAATGGGCCCGACCAGTGCCAATATCTGCCCGGCCAGATTCTTGTGGATTCGTTCCAACGAGGCAAAAGAAAGACTAAAGCCGTTTTTGATGGAGGCCAATGTTGAAAAAGTCATGCAGGCCCCGTGGACAGTGATCATGGCCTGGGATGAGAGGTTTGAAGAACAAGTGCCAAAACTTTTTCCTCACAATCCTGATGCCAAAAACTGGTTTAGTGATCCCGAAGCTCATTTTGATGCTGCATTTCGCAATGCCAACCTGCAGGGCGCGTATTTAATGCTTGCGGCGCGGGCGCTGGGTTTGGATTGCGGGCCGATGTCGGGTTTTGACCGCGCTGGTGTCGATGCAGAGTTTTTTGCGTCCTCCACTAATAAGAAGCACTGGAAGTCAAATTTTATATGTGCGCTTGGCTTTGCTGAAATGGACGCAACTTTTCCGCGATCACCCCGGCTTTCTTTTGAAGAAGCCGGTGAAATCATTTAATTACGGTGGCCTTGCTTGCGATCAATACCTGTGAACAAGCCTGTTCGGTTTTGCTGCGCACGCCCGATAGGGATTTTATTCGCTCACAATCAATGACATTCGGACAGGATCAGGCATTAACGCAATTGGTAATGGAAGTGTTGCATGAGGCTGAAACCAGGGTAAGTGATCTGGACAAGCTGGCTGTGGCAATTGGCCCGGGCAGTTTTACCGCAGTGCGTATTGGCGTGGCATTTGCCCGGGGGCTGGCCTTAGCAGCAGGTGTTGCCAGCGTTGGGATTAATTTGCTGGAGGTTCTGGGGCAGCAGGCACAAAAACAATGCTCAGGCTTAGGCGTTGGGATAAAAAGCGTGGGTCGAGGTGGCTGGGCATGGTGTGCAATTGGTTCGGAGCACATTGAGCAAGAGCCAGTTTCTGCCAGTCTTGAACAGATTTTATCACAGGCCAGAGCTTTGGCTAGGGGGCGGGCTTTGCAATTTTGCGGAGATAGGATCACTGATAATGGGGGTGATATAGATAAAAAGTGTGACATGGGCGTGCTGGCTGATATAGCGATGACAGCAACAGCGCAAACCCATCGTGCAAGTCCTTGGTATTCCCGGCCTCCAGATGCTAAATTACCCGGAGGGATTGACCCGTGGCGATCCTGACAAGACAGGTTCTAGCAGATCAGGCCAATCGGCTTGCCAAATTGCATAAGAAATGTTTTGCAGATTCATGGGAAGCTAAATATTTTAGGGAATTGCTGAGTAATAAGGCAGTACAGGCTCTGGCCCAAACTGAGGATGATCGGGATACCGGCATTGCGCTATTGCAGACCATTGCCAGGGAGACCGAGATTCTTACCTTTGGCATTGTGCCATCTCATCGCGCCAAAGGATTAGGATATAAATTGTTACAGGCATGTGTAGATCATGTGCTTGCAGCAGGTGTACGCTCCATGTTTTTAGAGGTGTCCGGCAACAATAAAGCCGCGCAGAACTTGTACTTTGGCTTTGGTTTTGAGCACATAGGCACCCGCAAGGAGTATTACGCAGATCGCAGTGATGCCATGATTTGCCGACTGAGTCTTTGACTGTCAGCTTGTAGACATTACCCCCTTTTTGAGACTAAATATCAATTGCAATTTGTATTGTAGGCAATAAATGAGGTTAAGGTGGTTTCTCCATTGGAAAAATTATGTGCTGAACGCGGTATGAGAATGACCGAACAGCGGCGAATAATTGCCCGGGTATTGTCAGATTCTGAAGATCACCCGGACGCAGAGGTGTTGTACCGTCGCGCCAGCCGGATTGATGCCAAAATCTCTTTGGCGACCATTTACCGCACTGTGCGCCTGTTTGAGGAAGCCGGGGTTATTTCCAGACATGATTTTGGTGATGGGCGCTCCCGGTTTGAAACTATTCCAGAGGATCACCACGATCATTTGATTGACATTAAGAGCGGCGAGGTTATTGAGTTCCTTGATGAAGAACTTGAAAAACTCCAGGAAAAAATTGCAAAACGATTGGGATATAAACTGGTAGATCATCGGTTGGAATTATACGGCGTGCGGCTCCGAAAAAATGAAAAATAATAATGATTGTTCAAAACGGGTTCTGGTAAAAACCTGGGGCTGCCAAATGAATGTTTATGACAGTGAGCGTATGAGCGGCCTGC
Source organism: Robiginitomaculum sp. (assembly GCA_015485155.1). Taxonomy (GTDB): domain Bacteria; phylum Pseudomonadota; class Alphaproteobacteria; order Caulobacterales; family Maricaulaceae; genus Robiginitomaculum_B. The sequence continues at coordinate 143,663 of WFUF01000025.1, forward strand.
TGTTGGAACAAGGCTATGAAGCCACAGAAAATGCTGAAAATGCGGACCTGGTAGTATTAAACACATGCCATATTCGTGAAAAGGCTGCTGAAAAGATTTATTCGGAATTAGGGCGTTTGAAAAAAATAAAGGGTCAGCGCTCAGAGCAGGGCCATGATACAAAAATTGCAGTGGTCGGGTGTGTTGCTCAGGCAGAAGGTGCAGAAATTTTAGCCAGAGCGCCAGTGGTTGACATGGTGCTGGGTCCGCAAAGTGTTCATAAACTGCCCGCAATGCTCAATGAGGAGGGGCAATGCACATCAGAAAAGCTGGCTGCTGATTTTGATGTAGAGGAAAAATTTGATCAACTTCCAAAACAGCGAAAGGTTACAGGGCCGTCCGCGTTTTTAACCGTTCAGGAGGGTTGCGATAAGTTTTGCACTTTTTGCGTGGTGCCCTATACGCGCGGAGCCGAGCACTCAAGAGACGCTGCGCAAATCACCTCCGAAGCTAAGGCTCTGATTGATAGCGGAGTCCGTGAAATCACCTTGCTGGGACAAAATGTAAACGCCTGGCAGGCAAAGGGGTTAAACGGGATTGGCAGGCACTGGCGGCTGGCTGATTTGCTGGAGCATTTGTCGCAAATTGATGGTCTGGAGCGCTTGCGCTATACCACATCTCACCCACGAGATATGGATGCAGACCTTATTGCTGCTCATGCTGAGTTGCCGAAGCTTATGCCGTATCTGCATCTGCCTGTGCAATCCGGCTCCAATAAGATATTAAAGGCAATGAACCGCCAGCATACTATCGAGCAGTATTTTGAAATTATCGACAATATTCGTAAAGCCCGGCCCGACATTGCCCTTTCGGGCGATTTTATCGTTGGCTTTCCTGGTGAAACCGAAGCAGATTTTGAAGATACCCTTAACTGTGTTCGCAAGGTTCAATATGCTTCAGCATTCTCATTCAATTATTCGGCGCGCCCTGGAACTAGGGGTGCAAATATGAACGATCAGGTGCCCGATGACATAAAATCAGAAAGGCTTTATCGCTTGCAGGAATTATTACGTGAACAGCAATTGACATTTAATCAGGCCCAGATTGGAAAATCTCTGCCGGTGCTGTTTGAACGCGAGGGTCGTTATGAGAGGCAGGTAGGCGGGCGCTCGGCTTATTTGCAAAGTGTACATGTTGAAGGGCCCAAAACCTTGCTTGGAAATATTGCAAACGTGCAAATAACCGCAGCTTCAACCAATTCTCTATCAGGCAATCTGGAGTAAATTAGCGATATATGCCTACCATAAATCAGATTGAGCCTGTTGTTCTGAAATTCCCTGATGCCATTGCATTTAGAAATCTGTGCGGAATTCACCACAGAAATATTACCCAGATTGAACAGATATTGTCTGTTAAAATTCATGCCCCTGGCGGACAGGTGGTTATTGAGGGCGGGCGCAATTCTGTATCCAGAGCCGGGCAGGTTGTCGAGCGGCTTTATGTGCGAGCACTGGCCGGAGAGACCATTACTGATGGCGAGGTGCGAGCCGCTCTTGCTTTTGTAGAAACGGGAACCAGAATTGTGAAACAGGATCAAATTTCATTTGGCGCCGGGCGAAAGAAGATTGTTGCACGAAATCCAGCGCAGCAAAAATACATGCACGCCCTAAAAGATCCGGATTTTGATCTGGTTTTTGGTGCTGGCCCGGCAGGAACCGGAAAAACATTTCTGGCCATTGCCTATGGGGTCAGCCTGCTTTTGGCTAAGAGGGTAAAACAAATGGTGGTGGCCCGGCCCGCGTTGGAGGCCGGGGAGCGTATCGGCTTTTTGCCAGGAGACCTTGAGGAAAAGGTCGATCCGTACATGATGCCGATATGGGATGCTTTTTACCAGACTTTGGGGGTGGAGCAGCTAAACCGGATGCGTGAGCAGGAAAAAATACAGATTGCGCCGTTAGCCTTTATGCGTGGGCGGACATTCTCTGATGCTTATATTGTGCTTGATGAAGCGCAAAACGCAACTATTGGTCAAATGCAAATGGTGTTAACCCGGCTTGGTGACGGCGGTACCATGGTAGTAGCTGGAGACCCGGATCAGTCTGATTTACCGTCAGGCATAACTTCTGGTCTGTCGCATGCACTTGGGATTTTGGAAAATGTTGAAGGTGTGTCCTGCAACAGGTTTACGGCAAATGATGTAGTTCGCCACCCTCTCGTTGCCCGAATCATCAAAGCCTATGATGAAGATAAGGCAATTAGATGAATATGGAGGATAACGGGGAGATTGAGCTTTGCGTGGAATGTGAACAATGGTCGCGGGAAGTTGCAGACATCGAGTCATTATTGCAAACCTGCCTCCAGGCTCTGTGGCAGGTTTTGCCGTCTCACCGCAAACAAACCATTTCTGTCCTGTTGACCAATGATGAAAAAATGCAAGCCTTGAATCAAACCTATCGCAATAAGTCAGCTCCGACCAATGTGCTGTCATTTGGTTCAGCGGGGCCGGCCCCCGCTCTGCTTGGTGATATTGCCCTTGGCTTTGAGACCTGTCACCGTGAGTCTGTGGACAGGGGTATTTCACTTACCGATCATTTGTGCCATCTGTTTGTACATGGAGCCTTACACTTGTGCGGCTTTGATCATGAAAAGAGCGAATCAGCGCTGGAAATGGAAGCTTTGGAGACTAAAATTTTATCTTATGCCGGATGCAAAGACCCGTGGGGAGGTGAACAAGCATGACGGATGAGCAACCAACAACATGGCGGCAGAAGGTCTTGCAGAACATTGGGCTGTTGCCAAAAGATACGCCGGTTCTGGATGAGGCGGCGCAGGAACTGGTTGATAAGGCACTTGCCTTTGATCATTTGCGCATAGAGGGCATTATGGTTCCCCGGGCTGATATTAAGGCCGTGGATATGCAAATCAGCCTTGAGGAATTAGGTCAGGCCTTTGTCGAGGCCGGTCATTCGCGCCTGCCTGTATATCGTGAAAGTCTGGATGACCCGGTAGGCATGGTGCATATTAAGGATTTATTGCCCGCCCTGCTGCCAAAACAAGAAAAAACTACCGTGTCGGCACCCGAAACCTTGCGCAGTATTTTACGCGAGGTATTATTTGTGCCGCCTTCAATGAATGCAGATGATTTATTGGTGCGCATGCAAAAAACCCGGGTGCATATGGCCCTGGTAGTTGATGAATATGGTGGCACAGACGGTCTGGTTACACTGGAAGATCTGATCGAACAGATCGTTGGAAATATCGAAGACGAGCATGACGAAGATACGGTAATTTTACGTAAAACCGGCGCAGATTGCTGGGAGGCAAACGCCCGGGTCTCGATTGATGAGTTGGAAAAGGCAACGGGGGTTCGGTTTTTGAATGATACCGATGATGAGGTGGAAACCCTTGGCGGGCTGGTGTTTACTATAGCTGATCGGGTTCCGATAACCGGCGAAGTCATTACTCACAATTCCGGTTTTGAATTTGAGGTTACACGGGCTGACCCCCGGCGTATCTTGAGCTTGAAGGTTCGCAGGCAGGTGCCTAACGGCTCAAGTGTGAGCTGATGAGTGTTGCTGTGGGCAGCGGTATACAGAGCTGGATAAGGCTTGTCCTGTATCGTCCTGCCTATTGGATAAGAACGCGGCGTCCGTGGCCGGCGCGCCTCATAGCCTTTATTTTTGGGGCTGTTTATGTTGGCGGGCAGGCGCCATTTTATTTCTGGCCAGCTTCACTAATTGCAATTATTGCTTTGGTCTGGTTGCTTGATGGCGCGGCAAAAACTGATCGCCCTGTACGAAGCGGCATGTGGGTTAGCTGGCTGTTTGGCGTTGGCCAGTTTTTAGCTGGAATGTATTGGATCGCTTATGCCTTTATTGAGCGCGGCTCCGCCTATATTCCCCTTATTCCGTTTGCGCTTTTATTATTAGCCGGTGGCTTGGCGCTGTTCTGGATGCTGGCAGGTGCTGTTGCTATGCGTTTTTGGTCACAACAGCCATGGCGGGTTTTGTTGTTTACCAGTTGTTTTTTTGCCGCAGAATGGTTGCGCGGGCATTTGTTTACCGGTCTGCCATGGAATACTCCCGGTCTGATTTGGCCGGCAGGATATGAAATATCGCAATTGGCTTCTGTGCTTGGGGTATGGGGGCTTGGCCTGTTAACCCTGTTTGCATTTTCTGCTCCAGCAGCTCTGACTTGGAGTCGGGGAAGTCTTTTGTGGCGAACTCTTCCTTCTGTGCTTGCGATACTATTGTTCCTTGGTGCTTTTATCTTTGGTTACGTAAGATTATCCAATGCCAGTAACGCAATGGTTCCCGGTGTCAAATTGCGGGTGATTCAGGCGCAGATTGACCAATCGGAAAAGTGGGATGCGGCTAATGAGCAAAAAGTTATAGATAAATATCTGGATCTGTCATCGTCACCGGGACTGTCAAGCATAACCCATCTGGTCTGGCCGGAAGGTGCTCTACCATTATTGTTACTGGAACGCCCCGATGTGATGGAGCAATTGGCAGAGCGGTTTGCCGACGGGCCGGTATTACTGGCCGGTGTCACCCGCAGAGAAGCCACCGAGGATCAGCAGATTTTATATCGTAATTCTCTGATTGCTTTTTCTTTTGTCCGCGGAACTCCAGCTTTGGAGATGGTTTATGATAAGAGCCACCTTACCCCTTTTGGAGAGTATTTGCCATTTGGTCGCCAACTGGCAGCAACCGGTATTAAGGCGCTTACTCCTTTGGGTGGCGGGTTTACCCCGGGGCCTGAGGCAATCACTACGCAAATACCCAATGCGCCATTAGTCAGTCCGCAGATTTGCTATGAATCAATATTTTCCGGCTTCACCCCCGGAGGAAAAAATCGTCCGCAATGGATTGTGAATGTAACCAATGATTCGTGGTTTGGGCCAACAACCGGCCCATTGCAGCACGTTCAGCAGGCGCAGTTTCGGGCCATTGAGGAGGGAGTTCCGCTGGTGCGCTCTGCAAGTTCAGGTGTTTCTGGGGTAATTGATCCAATGGGGCGTTTTGTTTCACAAGCTACCCATGGCACCAGCGCTGCTATTGATTCTGGCCTGCCGCAAGCATTGCGTGTCACATTTTACAGAAAGTACAGGTATTTGCCTCTTGTTTTGTGGCTCGTCTTGGTGTTAGCAGTCTGCCGAATGCAATTTGCCGCTAAACTGTAAGAATGTTGGAGCATATGTTGTTCCTGAGTCGACATTTTTGCAAATTTTTGCTAAACAAGTTCAGCGTGCGAATTTTGCGAGAGATTTTGATACCGGAAACGGGAACAAGCAAAGGCCGAAGCAAATGCCAAATCCAGTTGATGTTCATGTTGGAACCAGGATCAGGTTACAACGTCTAACTATGAAATTAAGCCAGAGTGTTTTAGGTGAAAAGCTGGGGGTTACCTTTCAGCAGGTTCAAAAATACGAGCGCGGCACCAATAGGGTCAGCGCCTCCAGATTATGGCGGATGGCAGAGATTCTCGGGGTTCCAGTAGAATTCTTTTTCCACGGAATAAAAGACAAGTCTGAAAGCGGAGGCTTTGCCGAGGGTGCTGAGACCCCGATAGTTTATGACTTTATCAATTCTACGGATGGGGTACAGCTTGCTTCTGCGTATTCGCGCATATCAGACCCTAAAATCCGGCGCCAGGTGCTGCAATTAGTGCGGGCGCTTGGCGGAGAAAGCGGCGATCAAAAAAATGAGAAGAAGGACACTCAATAGATAAGGCTGTTTTTTATGCCAGTTTTATAAATTTGCCTCTTGTCCCGCCTCCATTACATATGTTGTAAAGGATCATGTCTGGATCAAATCGAGTTCAGGCCGAGTAGAGGATTTACCTATGAGTCGGCAAAGTTATATTTTTACCAGCGAGAGTGTTTCTGAGGGGCATCCGGATAAGGTGTGCGACCGGATATCGGATGAGGTCGTCGATTTGCTGTTATCCAAAGACCCACAAGCCAGGGTGGCTTGTGAAACCCTAACCACTACCAACAGAATCATACTTGCAGGTGAAACCCGCTGTGCAGTTGAGGTTGCTGACAGTGAGATAGAACAGCGGGTTCGTGCCGCCGTTCGTGACATTGGATATGAACAGGATGGTTTTCACTGGGAAAGATCCAGATTTATCAGTCATTTGCACGAGCAGTCGGCGGATATTGCTGCTGGTGTGGACGAGGGAACCGGTTCATACACCGAAGAAGGTGCCGGTGATCAGGGCATTATGTTTGGCTATGCCACAGATGAAACCCCTGAACTGATGCCCGCGCCAATTCAGTATTCACATCAAATTCTCTCTAAGCTCGCGGATTTGCGTAAAAGTGATATGTCTTTGGGCTTGGAGCCTGATGCAAAAAGCCAGGTGACGCTGGTTTATGAGCGTGGAGTTCCCGTTCGTGCCGCCTCCGTAGTTGTTTCAACGCAGCATCGTGAGGGTTTAAGTCCTGACGATATTCGCGAAATGGTCCGACCGGTTGTTGTTGATGTCTTGCCTGAGGGCTGGATGTGTCCGGAAAAGTATTTTTACGTGAATCCAACAGGAAATTTTGTCACTGGCGGCCCCGATGGAGATTGTGGTCTTACGGGACGCAAAATCATTGTGGACACTTATGGCGGCGCGGCGCCACATGGCGGCGGTGCTTTTTCCGGAAAAGACCCCACCAAGGTTGATCGTTCCGCAGCTTATGCCGGGCGCTATCTGGCAAAAAATATTGTTGCTGCCGGTCTGGCTGATCGTTGTACGATACAATTATCCTACGCCATTGGGGTTGCCTATCCTTTGAGTGTGTATCTTGATTTGCACGGCACAGATAAATGCGACGTTATGAAGCTGGAAAAAGCTGTGCCGGAACTGATGGATCTAAGCCCCAGAGGAATTCGCAAGACCTTAAACTTAAATCAGCCGATTTACGCTCGAACTGCCGCTTATGGCCACTTTGGACGAGACGCCCATGATGATGGTGGGTTTTCATGGGAGCGCTGCGACCTGGTTGAGCGCCTGCGGGATTTTGCAGGATAAGCATTATTTGGGTCTGTTTGGCCGTTCCAAGGGAAAGCCATTAAGTCCGGCTCAACAGCACCGGATGAAAAATCTGCTTCCGTCTTTGGGGCTGGGCAGTGGTCAGCTTAGTCCCAAACAGCTCTGGCCACAGGCACAGCAGGTTTGGGTTGAGATAGGTATCGGCGGCGGTGAGCACTTTGTGCATCAGGCATCACAAAACCCGGATATGCATCTGATAGGATTTGAGCCATTTCAAAACGGAATGGCAAAAACCCTAGGAGCCGTAGAGCGCTTGCAGCTTCAAAACATCTCGTTGGAAATGACAGATGCCAGAGATGTATTAGCCAGATTTGAGGATCACTCAATTGATCGGATGTTTATTTTATATCCTGATCCATGGCCAAAACGCCGCCATTGGAAGCGAAGACTGATTGAGCCATTATTTATCGCCGAGCTTGCCCGGCTGATGAAGCCCGGAGCGCAGATCAGGTTTGTTTCTGATATTGCTCATTATCAACAATGGGCGCTTTGGCATTTTTTAAGGCACCCGGATTTTGAGTGGCAGGCGCAAACCTGCAACGATTGGCAGAAGGCACCTGCCGATCATTGCACCACCAAATATGAGCAAAAGGCTTTTCGTGAAAAACGGCATCCTGCCTATTTGCATTTCATCAGAAAAGGTTTATAAGGGCGGAACAACTTGGCTGATGTGCTTTGGCACTCAGGCGGGCTCCGGAGACGGGGGCCGCCTTTTTGTTTGGCGTAGCTTATCTGGCGCATTAGCTGATTTAACAGATAGAACCAACAGATAGATGTGACTTGTGCAGGCAAAAACAGAAATTGAACGACGGGTATTGGCTTTGATTGAGCCGGTTTGCGCTGATATGGGCCTGGTGCCGGTACGGGTGCGCCTGATGGGACGTGACGAGAATAATGTGCTGCAAATCATGGCAGAACGTGAAAGTGACGGCATGCTGGGCATTGATGAATGCGCCAGGCTTAGCCGTGCGGTTTCTGCCCTGATCGACGTAGAGGATCCGATTGCCGGAAAGTATAATCTGGAAGTTTCTTCTCCTGGTATTGATCGGCCACTAACCAGACCGGAACACTTTTCCCGATGCGATGGGCTGCTGGCTAAAATTGAGCTTGACCGTATGGTAGAAGGGCGCCGCCGGTTTCGCGGTCGGCTGGCCGGTGTTGAAGATGAACACATTTTGATTGACCTCGATGGCGAGGATGAAACCACATACATACCTTTTGGGTGGCTGAGTGAAGCCCGGTTGGTGATGAATGATGAATTATTGAAACACAGTTCGGAAGCTCACAATGAGCGCGCCGGCGAAAAAGGAGACCTGTCCAATGAGCATTAGTGGAGTAAGTGCCAACCGGCTTGAATTATTGCAAATTGCCAAAGCGGTAGCTGCGGAGAAGTCTATACCCGAGAACATTGTTCTAGAAGCCATTGAAGAGGCCATGCAGAAGGCGGCTCGTTCGCGATATGGTTCGGAGCTGGATATTCGTGCCTCCATAGACCCGGTCTCAGGGGAACTGACGCTTACTCGCAATGTAACAGTGGTTGAGGAGGTGGAAAATGACAGCACCGAAATGTCATTGGCCGAAGCTAAACAAATTGATCCCAAAACCGAGCTGGGACACGTGTTTGTCGAGGAACTGCCACCAATGGAATTTGGCCGGGTTGCAAGTCAGACCGCCAAGCAGGTAATTACTCAAAAGGTACGTGAGGCCGAACGGGCCAGACAATACGAAGAGTATAAGGATCGTGTCGGCGAGGTTGTTAACGGCATTGTCAAGCGCGTGGAATATGGAAATGTGTTTGTGGATCTGGGCCGGGCCGAGGGTGTTATTCGCAGAAATGACGGTATTCCCAGAGAAAACCTGCAGGTTAATGATCGTACCCGCGCCTATATTTACGAGGTTCGCGAAGAGGCCAGGGGCCCGCAAATTTTCTTGTCTAGGGCCCATCCGAAACTTATGTCTGCACTATTTGCACAAGAGGTTCCGGAAGTTTATGACGGTATTATCCAGATACCAACCGTTGCTCGTGATCCTGGCAGCCGTGCTAAAATCTCGGTAATTTCCAATGACAGTTCCATCGACCCTGTCGGTGCCTGTGTCGGGATGCGGGGATCTCGTGTGCAGGCGGTGGTTTCGGAACTGCAAGGGGAAAAAATTGATATTATTCAATGGTCAGAAGACCCGGCAACCTTTTTGGTAAACGCTATGGCTCCAGCCGAGGTTTCCAAGGTAATTATGGATGAAGAAGCCGGGCGGGTTGAGGTGGTTGTTCCAGAGGATCAATTATCCCTTGCCATTGGCCGCCGCGGGCAAAATGTCCGGCTTGCTTCACAATTAACTGGCTGGACGATTGATATATTGACCGAGGAGCAGGAATCAGAGCGTCGCCAGAGCGAATTTAACGATCGCACCAAGGTCTTTATGGAGGCGCTTGATGTGGATGAAATGATTGCGCAATTGTTGACAGCAGAAGGTTTTGAAACCGCTGAGGAAGTGGCCTATGTGGAGCCCGGTGAGATATCCGCCATTGAGGGATTTGACGAGGAAACGGCTACAGAATTGCAAACCAGAGCCCGGGAGTATTTATCTGCCGAAGCTGCCAAGCTGGATATCCGCTGCAAAGAGCTGGGTGTTGAAGGTAAATTGTTGGAATTACCATTCCTGAACCTGTCAATGGCGGTTCGTCTTGGTGAGGCCGGAGTAAAAACCCTTGAGGATTTTGCCGGTTTGGTGCCCGATGATCTGCGTGGCTGGTTTGAAAACAAGGATGGTGAGCGAGTGCGTGAGGCCGGTATTCTTGAGAAGGAAAAATTATCTTCTGAAGATGCATCAGCAATGATTATGCAGGCAAGGGTCGCTGCCGGGTGGATTACAGAAGAGGAATATACTACAATGCTCGCCGAGCAGGCCGCTGAACAAGAAGCATCAGCAGAGGCTGATGGGGCAGTTTCTGATGTTTCCTCTGAAGTTCCTTCTGAAGCCTCTTCCGGGGTATCTGCTTGAGCCTGTGCTCAAGGCATGAGCCATGCGCGAGCGAAAGTGCATTGTCAAAAATCAGGTTCTGCCTGCGGCTGAACTGCTCAGATTTGTCATCAATGAGGATGGCATGGTCTTGCCTGATATTCATGCTAGGGCCCCTGGTCGCGGAGTTTGGGTGACGGCAGATCGTAGCTGTATTGAGCGGGCGTGCAAAAAAGGGTTCTCGCGTGGTTTTAAGCAAAATGTCTGCGTGCCTGCTGATCTGGCAGAACAGGTGGAATTGCAATTACGCAGGTTTTGCCTTGATTTGATGGCAATGGCCCGGCGGTCCGGTTATCTGCTTGGCGGTTATGAAAAGGTTCGGAGCGAGATTCGCAAATCAAGACCGGGCTGGATCATTGAAGCAAAAGATGGCAGTGAAGGTGGTCGTGACAAAATTATTGCGCTTTGCCTTGGCGTTTGGGATGAAGTACCGCTGGTAGGGTGTTTTGATGCAGGTGAGCTGGGTAAGGTGTTTGGCCATAGCCATGCAAACCATGTTTTAATGCATTCGGGTGCGATTGCGTCAAATCTGGGCTTGCAATTGCAGCGTCTTTCTGGCTTTACCCCTATCATTCCCTTGCAATGGGGAAAATGGGCGGTTGAATCTTGGTGAAAGACCGTTAGTTTAATCGGCCTTCGGCGCAAGAGATGGACAATTTGGCGTACAACCCGCTAATTGTTCGTGATCGAAACAGGTTGTGGAAAAAACGCATGACAGATGCGAGCGATGAAAATGGTAAAGGCGGCTCAGGCCGTAAAACCTTCACGTTAAAAGGTGGCAATCCGGGCATGGTTCGCCAGACCTTTTCCCGTGGCCGCACCAAAGCGGTGGTAGTAGAAAAAAAGCGCAAGAGAATCATTGGCGCTTCTGGGTCTGCTCCAAAAGTTCAACCTGTTGTACCTCCTACGATCACACCAGAACAGGAAATTGCCGCCAAAGCCAAGGCACTGGGTCTTTCAGAGGCTGAATATATTGCCCGTCAAAAGGCTTTGGATACAGCGCGGGAACAAAGTGCCGAGAAAGAGCAAAAGCTCAAAGAGCAAGAGGCTGAACGGCAAAAGCGTGCTGCCGAGGAACAAGAACGTCTTGAGCGAATTAAACAGGAGAAACTGGCGGCAGAAGCTCAAGCCATTGCACAGGCAGAGGCAGCAGCAGCAGCGCTTGAGGCCGCAAATTCAGAAAGCGTAAAACCGGTTACGGCAAAACCACGTCCAGAAAAACCTGCCAAGGACAAGGAAGCCCGTGCGCCAGGTTCTGGTTTTGGCGGCAGGATTAAGAAAAAGCGGGTGGATACCAAGCCTGTACGCTCACGCTCAGAACCCAAACGCCGTCAGGGCAAGTTGACAATCGCGGCCATTTTGAGTGATGAGGACGGTCAGCGCCAAAGGTCTTTGGCCTCTATGCGCCGGGCTCGTGAGCGTGAAAAAATGCGTCGCACCATGGGCGATGCTGCCAAGGTAAACAAAATCAAGCGCGAAGTGGTTATTCCAGAACATATTACGGTTAAAGAATTAGCCCAGCGGATGAAGGAACGCTCCCGCGATGTGATCAAATACTTAAAGTCACAAGATGAGACCTTGGGGCGTGATGATCAAATGGATGCTGATCTGGCAGAATTGGTTGTAGAGGAATTTGGTCACACAGTCCGCAGAGTGGCGGCAAGTGATGTTGAAGACGGCTTTATCGGTGAAGAGGACGACCCAGCAGATATGAAGCCCCGGCCACCTGTAGTAACCATTATGGGTCATGTGGACCATGGTAAAACATCCCTGCTGGATGCTTTACGTTCAACCGATGTGGCTTCTGGTGAAGCTGGCGGAATTACCCAGCATATTGGCGCCTATCAGGTGAAATTGAAATCAGGAGAAAAAGTCACCTTTTTGGATACGCCTGGTCATGCTGCGTTTTCCGCAATGCGCCTGCGCGGTGCTCATGCAACTGATATTGTGGTGCTGGTGGTGGCTGCTGATGATGGTGTTATGCCGCAAACTATTGAGGCCATAAATCACACCCGTGCCGCCGGGGCTCCGATGATTGTTGCGGTTAACAAGATGGATCGTGAGGGTGCTAACCCGACCAAAGTATTACAAGACCTGCTACAGCACGAAGTAATTGTTGAGGCCATGGGCGGTGAGGTTCAGGCCCGTGAAGTATCAGCATTAAAGAAAACCGGACTTGATGAGCTTATCGAGGCTATTTTATTGCAGGCTGAATTGCTGGAATTAAAGTCCAACCCGGATCGTGTTGCCGATGGCATAGTCATTGAAAGCCAGGTTGATAAGGGGCGTGGGCCGGTGGCTACTCTTTTGGTAAATCGCGGAACCCTAAAGCGTGGTGATGTAGTCGTTGCCGGCAAAGCATGGGGCAAGGTTCGGGCTTTAAGTGATGAACGCAATCAAAAATTAAAAACTGCTGGGCCTTCTTTGCCGGTTGTTATTCTTGGGCTAGATGGCGCGCCAGAGCCTGGAGAGCCATTCTCGGTGGTGGAAAACGAAGCTCGAGCCAGAGAGATCACGGAGTACCGTAAACGCAAAGAGCGCGATGAGGCCAATGCAACGCCTGATGCCATGGCTTCGCTTGAGGCGATGATGAGCGCCTTGAATGAAAAGTCGGCGGACGAAGTATCCATGGTGGTCAAAGCCGATGTGCGAGGTTCAGCAGAAGCTATTGTGCAGTCACTGGAGAAAATCGGTAATGATGAGGTTAGGGCCAAAGTAGTTCATGCTGGCGTTGGCGGAATTACAGAATCGGATATTCTATTGGCCCGAGGATCCAATGCGCCGGTGATTGCATTTAATGTACGCGCCAGCAAGCAGGCTAAAGACCTGGCCGAGCAGGAAGGGGTGGAAATCCGCTATTACTCGATCATCTACAATGTGCTGGATGACATTAAGGCTGTACTCGAAGGATTGCTGGCACCAGAGGTCAAGGAAACCTTCATTGGTTATGCTGAGATTCTGGAGGTTTTTGATATTTCCAAACTGGGCAAGGTTGCCGGGTGCCGAGTTACGGAGGGGGTTGTAAAGCGTGGGTGTAAAGTGCGTCTGCTTCGTGACGATGTGGTGATTCATGAAGGAGACCTGTCTACCTTGAAGCGCTTTAAGGATGAAGTGCCGGAGGTGAATGCTGGACAGGAGTGCGGCATGGGCTTTCTAAAATATCACGACTTGCAAAAAGGTGATATGATTGAGTGCTTTACTGTCAAAGAGCTAAAGCGTGAGCTTTAGCTACCGGCCTGTTCGTTTTGTTTTAGGCACTTGGCCCTTAAGGATTCATATCCAGTTTTGCCTCAATGACATTCCACATCTGTTTGATGGCATTGATCCCGGTAAATCTTTCAAGTTCACGCACTCCGGTGGGTGAGGTGACGTTAATTTCTGTTAAATAGCCGCCGATCACATCAATGCCTACGAACAGCAGCCCGCGTTTTTTTAGTTCCGGGCCGATTCTGGCACAAATTTCTAGATCCGCTGGCGATAGCTCCACAGCCGCTGCCGTGCCGCCCACATGCAAGTTAGACCGGGTTTCTCCTGGTTGTGGAATACGGTTAAAGCCGCCGGCAACTTTACCATCAATCAGGATAATCCTTTTATCACCATTGGTTACAGCAGGCAGAAACGCCTGCACCATTACTGGCTCACGGGAAATGGCAAAAAATGTTTCCAGCAGGGAAGAGTAATTGCTGTCATTTTCCTGAATGCGAAAAATACCGGCGCCACCATTGCCATAAAGTGGTTTTATGATGATATCCTTGTATTCGGCCCGAAAGCCATCAATGCTTTTCTTGTCACGGCTGATTAGTGTTGGGGGCATAAGTTCAGCAAATAATAATGGAAACAATTTTTCGGGGCTGGATCGCACCCATGCCGGATCATTAACCACCAGCGTTTCGCCTTGTACCAGTTCCAAAAGATGAGCCGCCGTAATATAGGACATGTCAAAGGGCGGATCCTGACGCATCAATACAATATCAGTATCCGCTGCCAGATCAATAAGCTGTTCCGGGCCAGATTTTGCGTGGTTTTCTGCAACTCGCTGCACCACAACGCTGCTGGCTCGGGCCTTTACTTTTCCTTCCACATAAGAAAGATGTTGCGGCTGATAGGTGAAAACCTTGTGGCCTCGGTTTTGCGCCTCTTCAATCATGGCAAAACTGGTATCAACATCAATATCCACCAGTTCCACAGGATCCATTTGCACTGCAATAGTCAGTTGTCTGGGCATTGGTATATGTCCGTTATGTTATTTGTTGTCGATGTAGTAAGCCCGTGCCACCACAGGCGCAAGCCCTGGCTTTATGAGCTATCGTCCGGGGCGCCCAGTAATTCTTCTTGTGGGCTTGCAGGAATAATTTCCTGATCACGGGTTTGCGGTGTTACCATATAGCTGACTACTTTTTTCACATTTGGCGTTAATCTGGCATGAGAGACGATGCGCTCTATTTCGCCCTGAGAGCGGGCAATTCCCAGCAGATAAACCACTGAGTTTCGGGTTTCTATATTGATGGTTGTAGACCTTACTGCCTGATCAGCAAAAATACGGGTGCGCACCTGCGCACTTATCCAGCGATCTTTAGCTCCAGACCACCAGCCCTTGGAGTTACGAACCTCGATTTCATTGGCAACCTTAACAACCTTTGGTGCGCTCCATGCAATGCGCTCTGCATCAAGACGGTGTTCAGGGGTTTGTACAAATCCGGCCAATAATGCCAGCCCATCAGCAACCTCTACGCTAACACCCTTCATCCCACCGTGCCTGCGTAATCTGGTGTTTAGCGAAATAGTGGCGCTGGAATCATTAACGCTTCGTCCAATAGAGCGCTGTTTTGATGCTGCACCACTAATGGCACCAACAACGCAGGAAGTTAAAACCGGAGTTGTTCCAAGCAATAATACAATTAGCAGTTTACGCATGGTTTTGGCTCCAATGACAAAATCGAATCAGTAGCAAAAACCCTACGAAAAAAAAGTTAAGTGATTGATCTGCCGCCCCAGCTATCATCAAAAAATGCGCCCTGAATATGATGAGGCCAGCGCCAATTTCCAAGCAAGACAATATCAAATCTGGTTTCCATATGCGCTGATATCGGTTGTTTTGCCAAATACAGGTTGGCGGCTCGTACCATTCGATCCGCCTGTGATCGGGAGACATCAAAAGCACTGGCTCCTTTGGCGCGGGTTTTTACCTCCACAAATATAAGCCATTTGCCCCGGCGCGCTATAATATCTATTTCTCCAGCACGGTTGCGATAACGCATTTGGCAAATCCGGTAGCCACAGAGCATTAACCAAAGAGCCGCAATTATTTCACCGCGACGGCCCCGTCTCTCTGCGCGTTGGCGCCGGGAGGCTTTGTTATGATTATGCATTATCCGGTGTTTGCAGCTTAACAGCCCTTGCGTATAGCTCCCGCACAGGCTTTTGACAAATATTTGCTACATCCTTTGCGGCCTGTTTGACACCAACACGGCCAAGAGCCTCGATTAATGCTGCGTCAATTTGCTGTTCGCTTAATGTAGTCGCTCCGGTTGCTGGCGGCCCTAAAACCAGAACACATTCTCCGCGAATTTTTTGTGAGGAAACCTGTTCAATAAGATCAGGTAATGATGTGCGAATCACGGTTTCATGAATTTTGGTAAGTTCGCGTGCCAATACCGCAGGGCGTGGGCCAAATACGGCAAGCATATCTTTTAGGCTGGCCAGTATTCGTCCCGGCGCCTCAAAAAAGATCAATGTGGCGGGTACAGAAACAAGTTCCTTGAAAAACTTTTGTCTGGCACCGGTTTTGGGTGGTGCAAAGCCTGCAAACAAAAACCTGTCTGTAGGCTGGGCCGATGCACACAGCGCCCCCAGCACTGCCGAGGCTCCTGGAATTGGAATGATCGCATGGCCATTTTCGGCAACAGCTCGCACCAGCTTAAACCCGGGGTCGGAAACCAAAGGGGTTCCTGCATCACTGATCAATGCTACTGACTGCCCTTCGTTTAATGCTTTTAGTATGACAGGTAATGTTCTGGCAGCATTGTGTTCATGATAGGGGCGCATGGGTGTGCTGATCATATACTTTTCAAATAGCCGTTTGGAATGACGTGTATCCTCAGCCAAAACCAAATCAGCGCAAGACAGCACATCAAGGGCACGCAATGTAATATCCCTTAAGTTACCAATGGGAGTTGCTACCAGATACAAGCCATCAGGCAGCGATCCGCCGGATAGGGTGACATCTTCTTGCCATTTTTTACTTACAATATTTGCTTCTGACATTCGGGGCCGCTATCGTTAGGGTTCTGATTGCTAAGTATGGAACAAAAATGTCTCTCAATCCACGGCTTATCAGCGCAAGATTGCTTTGTCTTGCCTTACTGTTTCCGGTTTTCCTGGTTGCATGTGCCACAAATGAAGCGCAAGGTCCGATTTTAAGCCAGCAGGGTCAACCTTCTCAAACTCGTCCGCAGGAAACATCTTCTGAGGTTTTGCCACCGGCATATCAGCCAAGCCCGTGGCTGGGTGGTAAGCTGTTAATGCCGCATATGCAAGGGCGGGATGTGGTGCGCATTGCTTTGCTTTTGCCGTTTTCTGCCAAAAACTCCGGGGTACGAGCGCAGGCCAATTCAATGCTTGATGCAGCTCAGATGGCGGTGATTGAAGGCGGTGATTTGCGACTGGTTCTGATCCCCAAGGATACCGGCGGTACCCGGAACGGAGCTGTTGAGGCCGCCCGTTCAGCAATTGCCGATGGGGCAGATATATTTGTTGGGCCGCTTTTGTCGGCGGCAGTATCGGGAGTATCAGAAGAAGCAAGACGCGCAAATATTCCAGTCATTGCCTTTTCTACTGATGTTTCAGTAGCAGGAGATGGCGTTTATTTATTGAATTTCCGGCCTGAAATAGAAGTAGCCAGAATCATTAGTTACTCTGTGATGCAAGGACATAACACCTTTGCCCTGTTACGCAATAAAAGCAAATATGGTGATCGCGTGGAAAGCTCCATGCAAATCCAGACGTTAATCAATGGCGCTGAGTTAAAGGACATTGCCGTTTATCCTGGAGAGAACGGGCAAAAAAATGCCCCTATCGCTGAACTGGCTCATGCGGAAGAACGTGAAGAGTTGTTACAGATTTGGCGTGAAGAAGGTGGTGTTGGTGATCCTGCTTTGGATCCTGAATTTGTGTTTGAATTGCCATATAGTGCCGTTTTAATTGCTGAAGGCGGATTGCGACTACAGTCTTTAGCCCCACTTTTGCCTTATTATGATGTGGACCCGCGTAAAACCAGGTTTTTGGGTACAGGACAGTGGTTTGATGAAAAACTGAACCGTGAACCAGCATTAAATGGCGGCTGGTTTGTGGGCCCGGCAAAGTCGTCTATTGATGCTTTTCGCGCAAGCTTTATTCGTGTTTTTGGAGAAAAGCCCCTGCGGCTTGCGCCCCTTACCTATGATGCTGTGCGCACAGCCGCCGCGATTACAGAAATTACCGCAGATGGCACAGTGTACATCAGGATAGACGAACTTGAACGTAGGCAGGGGTTTGCCGGTGCAACAGGGCTGTTCAGGTTTTCTGCTGATGGTCTGGCTGAGCATTCCCTGGCCGTTTACCAAATGCGCAAAGGCAGGTTTGAAGTACTTGATCCGGCGCCGGTAGCATTTGAGCTGGAAGGATTTTAGAAACAAGCCATTAGTTTTCCCTGACCCATGGGAAGGTTAACAGAGCAATTCACTGGCAATACGATCGACCAGCAAGGGCTTTGTTGCTTGCAGGTAATGATTATTTAGGCGTAAAAACCCACCTGCAATAAGTTCACTCAGGTTTTTCCTTGAAATGCTGGCGCCTGCCCTGTCTTGCAATTGTTCAAGATGAATACCGTCTCTTAGTCGCAAGCCCAGCACTATTCGCTCTGCCAGATCTTGTTGCGGGGTCAAGGCATTTTGCAACTGTATGCCCCACCCGTTTTCAGACACTGCTTTTGCATAGTCTTGTGGTCGGCAATATGTAGCCAGTTCCTGACGCTGGCCTTGTATGCTTAACCGACCATGGGCACCGGGCCCGACACCTATCCAGTCATCGCCCTGCCAATACAGCAAATTGTGCACAGAGCGTGCAGATATGCTGGCAGCATGGTTGGAAGTCTCATAGGCATTCATCCTGTGTTCCGCAGTCATGTTTTGTGCGCATTGATAAAGGTCCGCCACCAAATCATCCTCAAGCGGGGTTAAAAGCCCCTGCTTATGGCGCTTGGCAAATACGGTTCGCGGTTCAATTGACAGGCAGTACAATGACAAATGCTCCAGACCCAAAGCCATAATCTCCTGTAAACTTTCTTGCCAGTGATGGGGCTGTTGCCCGGGAAGGCCATAAATAAAATCTGCGGAAACCGAGGAAAAGTGTTTGACCGCAAAATCAAGAGCCCGGAGCGCTTCTTTTGGGCTGTGGTCACGGCCCAGAAACTGAAGCTCCTGCGCATTTAGTGACTGTATGCCAAGAGACAGACGATTTATTCCCAGTGCGGCAAAGCTCTTAAAACAATCGCCTTGATTGTCGGCAGGGTTTGCTTCCAGTGAAATTTCAATGCCTGGCAGAAAGCCAAAGCTGCATTCTGCCGCATCCAGAATCCTGTTGATTTGTGATGCATGCAATCTTGATGGGGTGCCACCGCCAAAGGCCAATGATGTCAAGGCGCGGGGCTCATCCATACGAATGGCATTACCGGCAATATCCGCAATTATTGCATCCACCAGAAAGTCTGTATCCCGGCCCCGGTCTCTGCGGACGTTAAAGTCGCAATATGGACAGATGTGGGAACAATAGGGCCAATGTATATAAAGACCAAGCAGGGCAGGCATTTGTCGTTTCACTGCAAATGCTTGCTCAAAAGCTTTTCAAAGGCCATGTGGCGGTGGCTGATCTGATGCTTTACAGCAGGATCCATTTCGCCAAAGGTCTGTTCGTAGCCGATGGGCACAAACATGGGGTCAAACCCAAAGCCTTTATTTCCCCGAATAGGCCATACAAGTTTACCGGCAACCTCTCCGCGCTCCACCGCAATTTGTCCGTCGGGTTGTGCCAGAGCCAGAACGCAAACAAACTTTGCTGACCAGCTTGTGGCTTTTGCTTCTTTTAGCCTTTGCGCTACTTTGCCCATGGCATATTTCCAATTGCGCGGCTGTCCGGAGCGCTCCGCCCAGCGTGCGGTATAGATGCCAGGCTCACCACCCAATGCATCCACCATCAGCCCGGAATCATCACCAAGTGCGGGTAAATTGCAGGCATTGGCCACTGTTCTTGCTTTTAATACGGCGTTTTCCTCAAAGGTAGATCCGGTTTCCTCAACATCTCCAAGCCCCATATCCAGTGCGCTTTGCACCTTTATTTGTAATGGCTGCAGTAAATCAGCTATTTCAGTTATTTTGCCGGAATTATGGCTGGCAACCACGATATGGTTTATTTTCCTTGCTGTTGGTATCTGGGGCATATGCTTATTTTTCCGTTGTTTCTTTTTAAGTTTATCTTGATTGTTATTCGATATGGCCTTATCGAATAACAACAATGGTCTTGTGTTCAGGCTTTATTGGCCAGCATTTCATTCTGCACCGTATGATTTGTTATGAAAAGGTATGGTTTTGTGAAGGCATTGGGCAAAAACTCAATTACCGTTGCCATTGACGCCGGACTTGGGGTGTTGAGCTGGGCATTGTGGATTGCTCTTGCCTTGTTGTTCTTGTTTGGCATACCTGCGCTGATCGTGGATCAGTTTTATGATTTAAGCTGGGTGGCGAAGGCTCCTCCTCCGGCCCTAGTCTGGCCGTTTGCAATTATGTTTGCCATTTTTGTATTGGCTGCTCAAACAGTTATAAGCCGGTTGCGGAAAATTTTTACAACACTTATTGCAGGTGATCCATTTGTGCCGGAAAATGCAGTGCATATGCGTACTATTTGGATAGTTTTGGTGGTATTTGAGGTTCTTAATATGGGATTTTCCTCAGGGGCGCTGATGGCCCAGAAATGGTTTGGTGGTGCATTGGCTGGCCTAAAAGGAGAATTTCATATCAATTGGTCGTTGTGGATGGCGGTTATCGTGTTGATTGTGTTAACCGAGATATTTCGTGAAGGTGCAAAATTGCGCCAGGAACAAAAACTGACCATTTAGGGATACATATGGCCATTCGTGTTACATTGGACAGGGTTTTACTGGATCGACACATGTCTCTGACCGAGCTGTGCGACCGGGTCGGTGTGACCATGGCCAATTTATCTATCTTGAAGACCGGTAAGGCAAAAGCCGTGCGTTTTTCAACGCTGGAGGCTCTGTGTCGGGAGCTAAAATGCCAGCCCGGAGAGCTACTTATGTTTGAAGAAGACATCGAGGAAAAAGACGCGGCCGAATAAGCAGCAAGCTCAGACAAACTGCTTTCACAACTGTTTTACCGGACACAATTTGTGTTAAGGCTTTAAGCCCCAGGCAGGGAATATATAACTTCTGCGCCGGGGCCAAGGGGAAGCCCAAGAAACACCCACAACATCATCAAAACCAGCCCGGTAATCATGATCCAGATAGAATAAGGGATCATCATCGCAGTAAGACTGCCAATACCAAAGTCAGGTTTCCAGCGCTGGCAGAACACCAGAATAAGCGGGAAATACACCATCAAAGGCGTAATGATATTGGTGGCGCTATCGCCCACACGATAGGCGGCTGTTGCACCTTCGGGACTGACCCCAAGCAGCATTAACATTGGTACCAGTACCGGAGCCAGCAAGGCCCATTTAGCGCTGGCTGAGCCTACAAACAGGTTAATCAGGCCTGAGAACAATACGATCAGGCCAAGCAGGATTGGCAATGGCAGCCCGGATTTTTCAATGGCTTCTGCGCCATGAACCGCAGATATCAGGCCAAGATTTGACCAGTTAAACATGGCCACAAAGTGAGCAGCAGCAAAGGCAAGAACCATGTAATAGCCAAGGTCTTTCATGGAATCGGTCATCATGCGCACAATATCCTGTTTTTCCTTGACCGTTCCTGCGGCCTTGCCATAGGCCCAACCGGCGGCAAGAAACAAAATAAAAAACGCAGCTACCAGGGATTGAAACAGTGGCCGCATCTGCAAAACAAGATCACTGTCAGCACCAGCCCCTTCATCTGCAATCAATGGAGTGCCGGGGCCAAAGGTCATGAATAGCCAAAACCCGGTAACCGCAAAACAGGCAATACCGGCATGACGCAGGCCCCTTTTCTGCTCCGGAGTTAAAGGCTGGTTCTTTTCGGCTACAGAGTTTTTTGCATCGCCTTCGGCCTTGTACTTGCCCAGTCTGGGTTCAATCAACACATCGGTTACAAACCATATCAATGGCATAAAAATAAAGGTCATTGCCAGAATGAAATACCAATTGCCGGCAATATTTGCTTCATATGACGGAACCAGCACTTCCCCGGCCTGTTGGGTGATCCCGAATAACAGTGCATCAAGCTGACCTGGGGTAATATTGGCTGAAAAGCCACCGGAAACGCCGGCAAATGCAGCGGCAATACCAGCCAGCGGGTGGCGTCCGGCAGAGGCAAATAATACACCAGCCAAAGGAATAAGCACCACATAGGCAGCATCGGCAGCATGATTGCCAACCATGGCAATGAAGGCAACTGCCGGTGTTAGTAAAAAGGTGGGGGCACCGCTAACAGCGGCTCGCATGGCGCTGGAGAAAAGCCCTGAGCGTTCGGCAACACCGGCGCCCAGCATCACCACCAGAACATAACCAAGTGGGTGGAAGTGGGTGAAGGTTTTTGGCATTTCCACCCACAGGCGCTGGATGTTCTGGCCCGAGATCAAACTAATGGCAGAAATTATGCCATCATCCTTGATTCCAAAGCGGTCAAGGCTGGCTTGGCCCATGCCGGACAATATCTGGTCGTTTAATGTGGCGGTCAGGCCAAGCATTGACGCAATCACAGAGACTGCCATTAAGGCGAATATCAAGTAGAAAAACAAAAAAACCGGATCAGGAAGCTTGTTACCAGCGCGTTCAATTGCACCAAGTATGCCTGTCTGGTGCTCTTGACCAGCCGGTTGCTCGGTTTTGTTGTTTGCCATTTTAACTATCCCCCCATTAAAATTTTGCAGACCCTATCCAATTTACCGGTACAGGAAAAGAAAAAGTCACGAAATTTGCCAGGTTATTTTAATGCTGCCAGTTGTATATCAAACAATTGTTTTGATGCCTGTTCAGCCAATTCCATCATTTGCGAGAAATTTTGCTTGCTCATGGGGCGGTCTTCAGCAGAGGCCTGAACCTCTATTAAGCCGCCGCTTGCGGACAGAACAAAATTCGCATCGGTCTGGGCGGTGCTGTCTTCGTCGTAATCAAGATCACAAACCGCCATGTCTTGCCAGATTCCGCAGGAAATGGCTGCGGCCTGATCAAATACGGGGTCGGTTTCAAGTAGACCTTGTTCCACAAGCCCCATGGTCGCTATTTTCAAGGCAATCCATGCGCCGGTGATAGAGGCAGTTCTGGTTCCGCCATCTGCTTGCAATACGTCACAATCCAGTACTATTTGCCGCTCTCCCAATAAGGCAAGGTCAGTGACTGCGCGCAAGGATCGTCCAATGAGGCGTTGAATTTCCAAAGTGCGGCCTGATTGCTTGCCAGCAGTAGCTTCGCGCCGGCCTCTGGTGTGGGTAGATCTGGGTAGCATGCCATATTCAGCAGTTACCCAGCCACTGTTCTTTCCACGCAGCCATGGCGGCACCCGCTCATCTACTGAGGCGTTACACAAAACCCTAGTTTGACCAAAGCTTATAAGGCAGGAACCTTCGGCATAGGCAGAAGCGCCTGTTTGTGTCTCTATGGCGCGCATTTCTGTCTGGTTTCTGCCCGAGGGTCGCATTTATGTCTCCTTGATATTTTATGCTGTTCTACTCTTGCCGAGAGCAGGATAAAACCCCAATTTGGTGTTTCAGTTGAATAAACAGGATATTGATGGTGCCGTTTCAAAGTACGGATATAGTTGATCTTGATCAGCGCTCACGCCATATTTTTCGTGAGATTGTGCAAAATTATCTAAAAACCGGCGACCCGGTTGGCTCAAACACGCTTGCCAAAACCGGCAGTAGTGGGTTGTCACCGGCATCCATACGAGCATCAATGGCGGCGTTGACGTCTTCTGGATTATTATATGCACCTCACATGAGCGCAGGGCGCATACCTACTCATGCCGGTTTGCGATTATTTGTAGATGGCTTGTTGCAAGTTGGCGATTTGAGTGAAAAAGAACGCATGGAGATAAATAACCGTCTGGCAGATCAGCCAGTGCAACAGGCTCTTGATGAAGCGTCCAAACTATTGTCTGGCATAGCAGGGGGCGCTGGATTGGTTCTGACGCCAGTGCAAGACTTGGCTTTGCGGCATGTGGAGTTTGTGCCGCTTTCACCTGATGAGGCCATGGTAGTTCTGGTTTATGAAACAGGAGCTGTGGAAAACAGGCTAATGAGAGTTCCTGCCGGGACTACGCCTTCGGCCTTGCGTGCGGCTGGAAACTTTTTGTCAATGCGGTTAAAGGGAAAAACCTTAAGTGACACCAGAGACCGGATTCTAAAGGATATCAGCGAACATCGCCATCAATTGGATGCAGAGTCCAAAGCGCTTATCGAGCAAGGTATTGCTCATTGGTCAACACACAAAAGTACAGAAAGAACCTTGATAGTCAGGGGGCGTTCACAACTGATTGATGATGCAAAAACCAGTGAAAATCTGGAGCGCATTAGAATTCTGCTTGATGAAATGGAGCAGAAAAAAGAATTGATTTCTCTGCTCGATGAGGCTGGAAAAGCGCCCGGCGTGAAGATATATATCGGTGCAGAGAATTCGTTATTCAGTTTATCGGGCTCCAGTGTGGTCACAGCACCTTATCGCGATGCACAAGGCAAGGTTTTAGGCGCAATAGGTGTAATTGGCCCAACCAGAATCAATTACGCCAAAGTGATCCCGATGGTTGATTATACGGCGCAGGCCATTGGATATTTAATGGGACAAAAAACAACATGGACAAGCAAAGATGAGTGACAAGAAACAAGCTGAAGAAAACCAGCAAGATGAAGCCGGGCAAGCTAGTAGCAATTCCGAAGAAACTTCGGATAATACAGATCCTCTGGTCGCAATGCAGGCCGAGCTTGATGCTGCCCGTGACAGAACATTACGGATTGCTGCCGAATTGGAAAATCTACGTAAAAGATCAGAGCGTGATATTGCTGATGCCAGACGCTATGGCATGTCGAGGTTTGCAGAAGATATGCTAATCGTTGCTGATAATCTGGCCCGGGCTTTGGATAATGTTCCCGAAGAGGCCCGCAAGGAGGCTTCGCAACGAATGGCGCAATTGGTTGAGGGTGTCGATATGACCAAAAAAAGCCTGCATAGTGCCTTGGAGCGTCATGGGGTTAAGCAGATCAATGCTAAGGGTGAAAAATTTGATCACAATATACATCAGGCAGTGGCGCAAATCCCGTCCTCGGAGTTTCCTGCCGGTGTAGTGGCAGAAGTAATACAGCCCGGCTATGTAATTGGTGATAGAACCTTGCGGGCGGCAATGGTTGCCGTTTCTACCGGAGCATCATCTCCAGCTCCTGCGCCAGCGCCAGAACCGGGTTCCGCTCCTGGTGCAAATGTAGACACCAAAGCATGATAAGGGCTCCTCACAGGATATGAGGCGGCTTTGGCTGTTTGTTTTTATAATAGCATGGCTTGCGGGGGCGGGCTTTACCCAGGTGCCCAGAACAGAGGAACTGCTGGCGCTGGGCCGCCAGCTTGGCAATCGCTATGGTAATCATATTTGGCCAAGGTTTTCGCAAACCCCGTTTCCGGTTTTATTGCTGGAAAAAGCGGGAGAGAGGTTGTTTTGTCCACAGATAATACCTGAAGGCTTTAACTTTATCGGCCACGATATTGTCACCGATTGCCAAGTATACCACCGCGCAGATAATCATTTTGCCAGAGAAATGCAGGCGACATTTTTTCCTGTTGGCCGATTTCCTGTAGTGGTGATGGGGGAGCCTGAGTTATCAGAAAATAATCCGGCAGCATGGACAGCAACCTTGCTGCATGAGCATTTTCATCAACATCAGATGAGCTGGTCTGGTTACAGGGCTGCGGTCATGGCGCTTGATCATGATAATGATGGCGCCAAGGCTAATCCGGCAATCTCTTATCAATTCATCTATGATGATGCCAAAACCGTAAACTTGCTGGCACTATTAGCCCAGTACTTAACAGCAATATTAAGAGAGCCAGATCGCACCATTGCGATTGAGATGGCAGGAAGCTATGCCCGTTTGCGACCATTAGTGCTTGCAGGGCTTGCCCCGGAGCAGCAGCTCTATTTTGAGTTTCAGCTGTGGCAAGAGGGGGTGGCACGATATACGGAAATAGCTTTGTCTGAATTTGCAGCCAGTGACACAACTTCTGTCATTGGCAATGAAATTGACTTTGCTGCGCTTGCGGCCAATTTGCGAAAGGACATGATGCAGAGTCTGGCTAACAGCAGTTTATCGCAGCAAAAGCACGCTTATTTTTATTCTTTTGGTGCGGCCGAGGCGCTGGTTCTTGATATTGTCAATTCCAACTGGCGGCAGCGTTATTTTGAGTCTCCGCTGTCAATGGCAGGTTATTTTGCAGCAATTGCAGACATTGACGGACAGTAAAGTGCCTGATGCTCCGGTTTTCTTGTTACGATGTCGCTGCTGATCTATAGTCTTCGGGCTAAGAGACATTTTGGGAGAAAGATATGTTGTTGATGCTGGCAACACAGGCTGTAACTGATCCGGTTGCAGCAACTGAAATCTGGATGTCAAGCATATCACCAGAAGAAGCATCCAGATCCAATGCCTATTTTGAAGGTGGATACTGGCTTATATTATGGAACTTTCTGATCGGCCTGCTAATTGCGGTTTTGCTTCTGTCAGGAAGACGTTCTGCCAGATTTAAAGGTATGCTGGCAGCAAAAACCCCAAACTGGCTAGTCACACCACTTTATGTTGCAGGGTATATTTTAGTCACCAGTGCACTAATGCTCCCAATGACAGTATATCAGCGGTTCTGGCGAGAGACACAGTATGGTTTGATGAATCAAAACTTCAGCGAATGGTTTGGTGAGCAGATGATTTCATTGGGTATTTCATTGCTTATGGCCACGTTGGCACTTTGGGCTTTGTATGTGCTGATCAGGAAATTGGGTCCGGCCTGGCGCTGGTGGGGCGCGGGCGCTGCAATTGGTTTTATTGCACTGATGATGATGGTGGCTCCGGTATATATTTCACCACTTTTCAATAACTATACACCGATGGAAGAGGGGAAGCTTCGTACTGAAATACTGGCTATGGCTGAGGCCAATGGGGTGCCAGCCGAGAATATATATGTATTTAATATTTCCAAACAAAGTAACCGGGTGACG
Organism: Robiginitomaculum sp.; assembly: GCA_015485155.1. Lineage (GTDB taxonomy): Bacteria > Pseudomonadota > Alphaproteobacteria > Caulobacterales > Maricaulaceae > Robiginitomaculum_B. The sequence goes on from WFUF01000025.1 coordinate 170,142, forward strand.
GCAAATGTTTCGGGTTTTTTGGGGACAACCAGGATATCGCTTTCAGACACCCTCTTGCAACGAGCCAGCCCCGAAGGGATCAAGGCGGTAATGGGGCATGAAATTGGTCATTATGCCTTGGGACATATTTATGAAATGCTGGTACAGTTTGGCCTGGTAATTTTTTTAGGCTTTGCCTTTACTCACTGGGGATATCATTGGGCGCAAAAGCGCTGGGGAGAGAAATGGGGGATTGGCACCATTGGAGACATTGCAGGCTTGCCGCTTTTTTTGGCGGTATTATCAGTGTTTTTCTTTGTGATAACCCCAGTGACCAATACCGTCATACGATCCAATGAAATTGAAGCCGATATTTTTGGCCTGAACGCCGCCGCTGAACCCGATGGCTTTGCCTCAGTCGCGATGATGTTGGCTGAATATCGAAAAATTCACCCTAAACCACTGGAAGAGTTTTTGTTCTTTGATCACCCATCTGGCTATAACCGGGTGCTAATGGCAATGAAGTGGAAAAAGGCTAAAGGCGATATCAACGAACCACCCGCATCGTCAGATTGATCCGCCCGCCTTTGGGAACTATTGTTGAAGTTCTGGGATAAATCCTATCCACACCATGATAGCAATGTCTGGCACCTCCGCTTAAAATCATTACATCTCCTGAGGATAGTTTGAATGAGCGTGTCGGGTCGTTACGATTTATTCCGCCAATGCGGTATAAGGCCTTATCACCCAAAGAGACAGAAACCACTGGCGCGCTCTTGGCATCTTCATCGGCATCCACATGCAGGCCAAGGCGAGAGCCAACCCGGTACCAGTTTATCAGACATGCTTGCGGTGAGGCTGGCCAGCCTGCAACCTCCTTCCATAAATTTAATAATTCCTGTGGAATTGGCGGCCATGGCTTGCCGGTCACAGGATGCACGGGGTCATAGCGATAGCCTGATTGTTGTGAAACCCAGCCGAGTTGTCCGAAATTACTCATAATGACGGAGGTTGGTTGTCCGGTTCGTGGCATTCTTGGTTGATAAAATGGTGCGGATTTTATGCCTGTGCGCACAAGATCGATCAGGTTTTCCTGTTGTGCGCGAGACAAAAACCCCGGCAAATATACCAAGCCCTCAGGTAATGGCTTGCTCATATATTATCCTGTTGTTTTGGCCTGTGAGTTTAGCTTATTGTCTAATAAAATCATACAAAAGCAAAATTCTGACAAACTTGTAACAAAAATCCGCAAAAAGCTTGCGGTTTTAATTTTTCTTCCCATATGCGCTTGGAAACGTCTGTTTGTGCAGACACCCTTGTAAAAATGGAGATTGACACCAAATGGTGCCGAAATCGGGCCTAACCGTTAATCTGCCAAAATCCAGGAGAATATTATGGGAAAAGTTATAGGTATTGATCTGGGAACCACCAATTCCTGTGTCGCTGTTATGGATGGTCGTGAGCCAAAAGTTCTTGAAAACGCTGAGGGTGCACGCACCACTCCCTCTGTGGTGGCCTTTACAGAGGATGGAGAGCGCCTCATCGGGCAAACCGCCCGGCGGCAGGCGGTAACCAATCCTGAGCAGACCTTTTTTGCTATCAAGCGCCTGATAGGTCGCAATATGGATGACCCGATGGTTAAAAAAGATATCGACATGGTGCCGTATCAGATCGTCAAAGACAAAAGCGGTGCCGCATGGGTAAAGGGTCGCGATAAAAATTATTCCCCTTCAGAAATTTCCGCATTTCTTTTGCAAAAAATGAAAGAAACCGCCGAGGCTTATCTGGGTCAGAGTGTGGACCAGGCAGTAATTACAGTGCCTGCATATTTTAATGATGCCCAGCGTCAGGCCACCAAGGATGCCGGTAAAATTGCCGGCTTGGAAGTGCTGCGGATCATTAACGAGCCAACTGCAGCAGCTTTGGCTTATGGCTTTGACAAGGAAGACGGAAAAACCATTGCTGTTTACGATTTAGGCGGGGGTACTTTTGATGTCTCAATTCTTGAAATTGGCGACGGTGTATTTGAGGTAAAGGCAACCAATGGCGATACGTTCCTTGGTGGTGAAGACTTTGACGTGCGCATTGTTGATTATCTGGCCGATGAGTTCAAAAAGGAGAACGGGGTTGATCTTCGCAAGGACAAGCTGGCCGTGCAACGCTTGCGCGAAGAAGCTGAGAAAGCCAAAAAAGAGCTATCAACCGCCAAACAGTATGAGGTAAATCTGCCCTTTATTACTGCAGATGCCTCGGGGCCAAAACACCTGACAATGAAACTGTCCCGTGCCAAACTTGAAAGTCTGGTTGATGATCTGATCAAGCGTACCATTGAGCCATGTAAAAAAGCGCTAAAAGACGCAGGGTTAAAGGCAAGTGATGTTGATGAAGTAGTGCTGGTTGGCGGCATGACCCGGATGCCAAAGGTACAAGAAGCGGTTTCTTCTTTCTTTGGACGGGAACCTCACAAGGGTGTAAATCCTGATGAAGTTGTTGCCATGGGCGCTGCAATTCAGGCAGGTGTTTTGCAAGGTGACGTAAAAGATGTGTTACTTCTCGACGTTACACCGCTTAGCCTCGGGATTGAGACTTTGGGCGGAGTGTTTACCCGTTTGATTGATCGTAACACCACTATTCCAACTAAAAAGGCGCAAACCTTTTCGACCGCCGAAGACAATCAAAGTGCAGTTACCATTCGGGTGTTCCAGGGTGAGCGGGAAATGGCGGCGGACAACAAGGTTCTGGGCCAGTTTGATCTGGTTGGCATACCGCCGGCACCAAGAGGTGTCCCGCAAATTGAAGTCAGCTTTGATATTGATGCCAATGGCATAGTTTCAGTGGGCGCAAAAGACCAGGCGACCGGCAAAGAGCAAACCATCCGCATTCAGGCCTCTGGCGGTCTTAGCGATGAGGATATTGAAAAAATGGTCAAAGAGGCCGAGACTCACGCCGAAGAAGATAAGGCGCGCCGTGAATCTGTAGAGGCCAAAAACCAGGCTGAAGCCCTTGTCCATCAAACCGAGAAACAGATGGAAGAATTCGGTGATAAGGTTGATGCTGCTGATAAAACTGCCATCGAGGCTGCCTTGGAAGACCTTAAATCCGAGCTTGAAGGTGATGATGCTGCGGCTATTTCGGCAAAATCGCAAACCCTGGCACAAGCTGCCATGAAGCTGGGCGAAGCCATGTATGCGCAAAGCAAGGCCGAGACAGAAAGCATGGATGAGGCCGGGCCTGCTGGTGATGAGGACGTTGTTGACGCTGAATTTGAAGAAGTGGACGACAACGAAAGCGACAGCAAGCAAAACGCCTGATTGATAATTAGGGAAATGGGGGTTGGCCTGATAAGGGCTGACCCCCTGCCTTTGCGGGAATATACAAATGAGCGTCGAAAAAACCTGTTATTATGAAACTTTGGGCGTAAGTCGTTCGGCAGATGCAAAAGCCTTAAAATCGGCCTATCGTAAACTGGCGATGAAATATCATCCGGATCGTAATCCTGATGATAAAAAGGCAGAGCAAAGTTTCAAGCTGGTCTCAGAGGCCTATGCTGTGCTCTCAGATGAACAAAAACGCGCGGCATATGACCGGTTTGGTCATGCCGGAGTCGACGGATCGCGAGCAGGCGGCGGCGGACACTCGGCTGATTTTTCAGATATTTTTGAGCAGGTATTCGGTGATGCATTTGGTGATATGTTTGGTGGCGGCAGGAGATCTTCCTCTGGCCCAGCCCGTGGATCAGATCTACGCTACCCGCTGGAAATAGAACTCGAAGAAGCCTATCTGGGTAAAGAGGTCAAGATCAAGGTTCCCACCACCAAAACATGCGAAGAATGTGAGGGCAATGGCGCTGAGCCGGGCACGGACATTGAAACCTGTTCAACCTGTCATGGCCATGGCCGGGTTCGGGTGCAACAGGGCTTCTTTACCATGGAGCAACACTGCAGAGCCTGTGGTGGACAAGGAACAATGGTCAAGCATCCGTGCAAATCCTGTGATGGTGTTGGCACACAAGCCACCCGGCGGGAGTTGTCTGTAACCATACCATCAGGCGTTGAAGATGGTACCCGCATCCGTCTGTCAGGAGAAGGTGCAGCCGGAACCAGAGGCGGGCCGCCTGGAGACCTGTATATTTTTGTCTCGGTTCGAGCGCATGAACTGTTTGAGCGTGACGGGGCAAATCTTTATTGCCGGGCGCCAACCCCGATGGCGGTGGCAGCTTTAGGTGGTGATATTGAGATCCCCACCATTGATGGTGACAGAAAACGGGTAAATATCCCGGCCGGAGCCCAAACTGGTAAAAGATTGCGTTTGCGAGGACTTGGCATGAGCCGGCTTCGGTTGCCGGGGCGCGGCGATATGATTGTTGAGCTGTTTGTGGAAACGCCGCGAAATCTTAATGCCCGGCAAAAAGAATTGCTTGAAGAATTTAGGGAGCACTGCTGCCCTAACAGCCACCCTGAGCACAGTAATTTTTTTGAAAAAGCCAAAAGTATCTGGGACAAGGTAAGAGGCGAGATTTAAGTTTTAGATATCTTCATTGGTGACGCAGGGCAATTTTTCTTCTATGGAAGTCTTTAGAAAAAGCCCAGAATCACAAAGAATGAATGATACCGAATATCCATTTGAGACCCTGGCTGTAAAAAGCGCATTTGCTGCTTTTCCTGAATATGAGCGCAATGCTTTGATGAGTATTCGAGAGCTGATTTTTACGACAGCCAAAAAAACCAAAGGCGTTGGAAGACTGTTTGAAACCTTAAAGTGGAATCAGCCTGCATACTTAACGCCAGATACCATGGCCGGCTCAACAATCCGGCTTGGAGTGCCAAAAACCGGTGGCTTTGCAATTTATGCGTACTGCCAAACTACTATTATTTCAGACTTCAAAAGCATATTTCCAGATCAATTTGATTATGATGGTAATCGGGCCATACATTTTCGGTCAAAAAAAGCCCTGCCAATGGTACCATTGGAAATGTTGATAAGAAGCGCACTTACCTATCATCTTTGATCTTTAGCAATACGGATTAGAGCAAAACAGCACTTTCATCTGTTAATAAAGATGTGTGAGTGGAGCTTCGGTTATCGCCCGGCTGTCAATTTCGGCAAAATCCCGTGCTAGAAACAGTTAGGCTTGCCGTCGCGATAGGACATTAAAAGAGTCCTCAAGCAGCAAAGCGGTAGGACAATTAAAGAGACCTCAAGTAGCGAAGCGCTAGGAGATTAAAAGAGTTTCCCACTTTTGCTAAAAATGCTTAGCTCTCGCTGATCTGATCTTCATTATTTCCATAGTTTGATGCGGACTGGGTGCTATATCTGGAGGCAACACGTTTGCGATATTCATCCAGGTATGATCGCATAGTATCGGTTCCGCCAATGGTTCTGGCCAGATCCTTAACCTCGACCCCGTTAAGTGAAGTCTTGCTTGCGATCAGTGCAAAGGCTTCTGCCATGTTGGTTTTTTCCATGGCCGGGCGATATTTTTCTACCAAATCAGCAAAAATTTCTTTTTTATTGGCCAGTGCTGCAGCTAATACGCTGCGCAACACCAGAGCAGCTTCTTCTTCTGACAGCCGGTATGGATCATGAATGTGTCGGGCAAGCAAACGGTTAAGCTGTCTGGATATTTTTGGCCAGTCTTTGCTTGCCCATAAAATATCCGCTCGCAAAAAGTCAGCTTCCCGGGTGCGGTCAGTTTCAATGAGGTCCATGGCATGTTCAGCCCGGCCCAGGGCAACCAGCGCCCGCGCTTCCAATAATCTGCGTTCCTGATTCAGTGCTCTTGGAAGCCGGGCCTGACGGGAGGACTGAATGGCTCGAATGGCTTTTTCCGGTTGTTTATCCATCAAGTAAACCAGAGCCAGGTCAGTGGCAATCTGGGCTTTTCCAAGGCCGTATAATTGTTGGTCTATTTGATATTGCAACAGGTTGGCAGCTTGTGGCAGTAGATCAAAGGCAATCAAGCGATCCGCCATTTTTCGTACCATGCGCTCGCCATCATTGCCCAAAGGGGTAAATTCCTGAAACTGATAAAACAAAGCCAGCGCCTGAATCGGATCCATAGCGTCGGCGCCACCATTTAGGAACAGGTCCAAAAAAGTCTGGTTCAGATATTTAAGCAATCGGCGGGCAACAGGAGAGTCGGGGAAGCGGCGAATGGCCAGACTCATTGATTCCATAGCCCGGCGATAATCTCCAGCTTCGGAGTAAAACTCCCCCAAAGCTTGTACCACTTCTAATTCGACCTCATCACCACGCCAGCGAAAGCGCAGGTTTTCAAGAATATCTGATGCCTGCAGCGGGGATATTTTTTTGGTCTTTGATTTGATCTGGGTTTGTTCAAAAATGGCCCTTACTGCCAAAGGTTCCAGCTTTGCTTCAATGACATTTTCCAGAATATTCAGGGCTTTATCGGTATCGCCATTGCGATCATAAAGCTCTGCCCGCGCCAGATTTGCATCAAGCTGTGTTGGCAAGGATAAATCTTCACCAAAAATTTCCCGCAATTGTTCTTCGGCTGTTCCCAAATCATTCAGGTTCATTGCGGCTCTGGCAAAGGCGGTGTGAAAGATAGCCTGCCATTCAGGGGTAAATAAATAAAGCGCCTCACGCCCCTGTTCAAAATTCTTCCGGGCTTCTGTCCATTGTTCTGTGCGCGTAGCCATTAATCCGCGCCAAAGGGCGGCGGAAGGATCCATATTTAAGGTTTGCGCAGCAAAATCAGCCCTTGCGTCTTTGATTCTGTTCATCTGCAGATTTGCCACACCGCGCAAGGTGCGAAATCTTGAATCCTGAACCAGCATCGGATCAAGGGCCTGAGCAAGCTTTAATGCCCCCAAAGCCTCGGCACCAAGTTCATGGGCAATTAGAAACCGCGCTAGAATCATTCTGGCTTCAGGATCAGTATCTTCAATAGCAACCCGGCGCAGCAGGGCGGTATAGGATTTATAAAAGGACTCATCGCCGCCAAGGTTCTTCCACGCCTCAAAATCCACAAACCCCGGAGAAGCAGTAACTGCAACACCAGCGACTGTAGAAAAATTACGCGAAGACTGGTTTGAGGAGATGGGGGTTGAGGAGGGGGTCAGGCTTAAGCCCCGTTCCGAGGAAATGGTAAACCTCTCGCCATCTAATTGCATATCAAGCCCATCGGCGACAATTTCAAATGCCATTCCTTGCGCCGAGGTTAAGGCGTTTACTTCGACAAATCTGCGCAAGGTGGAAATACCACGGGCCGGGCCAAGGCCGGTTACAACGGCAAATTGATCACCAACCTGCGGATCAGCAATCATCAGTAAGGCATTTGCATTTTTCAAGATGGCCGCCAATTGACCCGGAGCCGAGCCATCTGCTTCACGTCGCAGTTTTATCTCAGGGGTCGGAAACTCAAGCCTGTCATCAAGAATAAACTTCCATGAGGAGCCATCAGCATTGGGTCTGGCTTCGATCTGGGTTGATGCTGGCAATTGCATGCGAATCCCGGAATAATTCTTGCCATCAAAGAAAACACTTCCCGAAGCATGTCGATGCCCGCCGGAAATTAGCTCGGATAAATCCATCTTTGCCACAGCATCAAAGACAATCCATAACTCGTCTCCCCTGCGAAAAGCTGCAGCGCCGATTGGGGCCTGCCAGTCAAATTGCAAATGCAGAGCAGAGCCTTTTGCTGTTACCTTTACCGGGATTTTACCAGATGTAGGCACCGGGCTCTTATATTCAGTCGTGCTGCGTGATGAAGTCGTAATTATTGCTGGCTCGGCAGGTTTGGATTTTGTGTGTTCTTGTGGTGCTTGTTTTGCTTGGAACAGATCCAGAAATACATGGGTGCCTTCGCGGGAAAGACGGTGGTTAAATCCCGGTTCAATATCGACCATGATGATGGTTTTTTGTTTTCGTATTATGGATTTTATGGAAGAAAGCCCTTTGGGCCTAGCAGCATTTATTTCAGCAATTGCCGGAGATGCTGGCTTGTCAAAAATTAAATCAAGACCGCCTTCTTTAGGCAAAACCCGGTATTCCACCATATCTGTCCAGTCAAAACTAAGCCGGGTATTGTCTCTTGATTGCGCATAGCGCACCAGCAGTGGAAGCGCCGGATTCGGGCGGGCCAGACGCTGTGCCGCTTCCATTTCTGCTCGCGCTCGCTGCTGATTTTGTTTTGCCTGCAGGGCTTTGCGTTTGGCAATGGCAGAAGTTACCTTTGGCGGGTTGGCTTTGCTGTTTGGCGTAATCAGATCAATGGCAAAAACATTATAGGAGCGCGAACTTGTAACTTCGGCAGGGGCGCGCAAGGCAATGCGCAAGGTTTGCCCATCCACGTCTTTTCGCACCAATGCAATAAGCGAGGCTAGGCCCTCACGAATCGGGGCCAGATCCGCAATAAAAGGACGATCAAAGTGAATAACCAGCACACCATTGGTGATTTTTGTAGTAATAATGGCTGGATTTTGTGCACTCTCTTCCGGCCATGTGGCCAGAATCCTGCCATATCCCGGGCCAGTTTCTGTTGAAAATTCAACAGTTTCCTGTGCATGGCTGGCTGAAGCTGCCAGCACAAGAAAAAGGCCCGCAAAAGCAGCCAATCCGTGGCAAAAAAATTGTATCTGCTTCATCATTCTGGCCCAAAATGCAAGGCTCCGGTTCAGGGGAGCCCACCTGTTATGGGCACTTTATGCAAACAGGGTTAAGCGAGAGTTAGAAAAAACGGCTGTTTCTGGCAAAACGAAAATTAAAAAACACCCCGAAAAGTAAGGCGAACGGTGCGACCATTAACACGCCTGCGGAACTCGGTTGTGTCAATTACTCCCAAATCACGGGTTCCCAGATAATTCCTTCTAACCCGGCTATTGACTGCATTTAGTGCATTGCGCAAGGACAGGTTAACAGTAACACCATTTATTTTGGTGGTTTCAATAAATGCATTTAAGTTTCCTGCCCCGCTATTGTTTACCCGATCGCTGAACAAGAATGCAGCGCGGGATGCTGAGTTGACAGAATAATCAAAACCCCAGGCAAGCTTCATATTGGTTAGCTCTTGTCTGAATTTAACATTGAAATAATCATCAACCCGAAATGATTGTTCCCGGGTCAGGCCGGTCAATGGGTCGGTAACTGCACTATCGCCAATACCGCCGCCGATTGTAAAAATACCGTCGCTAAGCCCTATCCTGTCGGTGGGAAGCCTTGCTTCTGTGGATATCTGCCAGCTTGTGCCATCACCAATATTGCCCGGAGCATCAAACAGATTGTTTATTGGAACCAGGTCCCGGATATCAGATATCCAGCTTCGATTGGCTCGCAGGATAAACACGCCCTTTTTACCAAGTTTGCGCTCAAAAACACCATTGATTGACCATGTGCTGTCCGGACGCAACTCCACATTTCCTATATTGGTTTGATCATCAATTACATCAACAGAGGTTGCAAAATCACGAAAGTTAAGCTGCCCTACAACCCTTTTTACTGAGAGCCGGATTTGATCTTGTTTATTGCGATCCCAGGTCAGGTTAAAGTTTGGTTTTAGAAACTGAAACAAGCGGGAATTGGCGGCATCTCCGCTTTGTCCGATTCTGGAGATTTCATATTTGAATTCCGATTCAATAGTCAGGCCCGTGGTCGGTTTGGTAATCCATGAAAAAGCAGCTTCACCGCGCTTTTCATTGACCCTTGTATTGGCCACCGGAATAACTATTGGTACAAAGCCCGATCCATTGTCGCGGGATAAGTCCAGCCGCGCATCCAGTGAATTATAAGCTCCTTCAACAGAAAGCTCAAAGCTGTTTTTTGGGGTTTTTGTCCAATTAAAAACCGAGCGTAAAATGCTTTCATTATTGGCTTCGCGGGATATTATCCTGGTTGCTCCCAAAAACCCGGCTTGATCATAGGTCTCAAACAAGTTGTTCATCAAGCGCTCATCTGAGCGTTGAAAGAAAATCAGCTTTGCAGAGCGGTCGCCGCCAATTTTATGCTCATAGTCACCACCGATTTCAAACCCGCTGCCACTGTTATCAGAACTAGCAATATCAGAACGGTCTGGCTCAGGGCTTGCAGCCGGGATCAGGGAAATATCTTCTGTGCGGGCGCGCCGCCATGTCCAGCGCCATGTTTTGCCGGTAAAATTTGCTGTATCACCATTGGCAGACTTTCTGGCCATGGTGATGTGGGGCTGCCATTCTCGGAAATTGGTTTGGTTCTCAGCCAGTCTTTGTTCAAATAACAGATCGCTGGCATTGAAAAAGTCTTTGCTTTCCTGATTCCACCTTGAGCCGGCATTGCGTTGCAGGCCAATGGAAATATCAGTTTTCCACAGGGTAAAGGACTGAATAATTTCTCCAGAGGGAACGATTGTTCGCGGCCATTTGGATATGGTGAATTTCCACGAGGTCTGGTTGTCGGTTTTGCCTCCCTTTAGTGTGACATTTACCACCCGGTTTAATCCGCGCATGTCCAACCCGGCTACAGCGCCACTTACCAGTTCAATTTTTTCTACCCGCTCCACAGGAATGCGCTGCAAAATATCTGATAAGGAAGTTGTTTTGGTGTTAGGGCGCTCTCCATCAATCAGAACATTACCAGCAGTGCTGCCAAAACCCCGGGCCCTGCTTCCGTCCTGAATGGAAAACCCCGGAACCTGTCGTACCATATCAAGAGCGGTTACCGGGTTATAAATACTAAAGAAATCTGGCTGATAGGCGACAATATTTTCCTGTTCCGCGGCTTCTTGTGCCAGTGCAGTACTAGTATTTGCTGCCCAGACCATCGATCCGGCCAGAATCAGGATAATATATTTTTGTTTTGTATATGACATTAAGGCCCGCATATTTTTGAAGGGCATTCTTTAGAGCCTGTATCGGGCAACTCAAGTTACATTACGGTTAGGTAGATGTGGGTTTTGGCTTTGATAACAGGACAAAATATCAAAATCTGCCGGTAATTATTGTGATCCCAGCAATGCTCTGGCGGCCTCTCTGGCCTCATCGGTAATTTTTGCGCCAGCCAGCATTCTGGCTATTTCTTCTTCGCGCTGTGCGGGCTCCAGTGGAATAATTTTGGTTGTGGAGACACCGTTTTGTTCTGATTTTTCGATCTGGAACTGCACATTGGCCCGTGCTGCCACTTGCGGGCTATGGGTGATGACCAGCACTTGATTTTCTTGGGACAAAACGGCCAGTCTCCTACCGACTGCATCGGCAACGGCGCCGCCAACCCCTTGATCTATTTCATCAAAAATCATCAATCCCGGAGCAGACTTGCCAGCCATGGCCGCTTTTATTGCCAGTGAAACCCGAGATAATTCCCCACCAGAGGCAATACTGGACAATGGGCCGAGAGGGGTGCCGGGGTTTGCCGAAATTTCAAAACTGACGCGATTAATTCCCGTGGCATTGCCCGCATCAATCTCAACTACATCAACTTTGGTTTCAAAGCGGGCCTTTTCCAGTCGCAAGGGCTGCAATTCCTGCAAAATAGCCTTGTCCAGCTTGTGCGCCCACGCTGTGCGTTTCTTCGACAGGCCAGTAACACATTTTTGATATGCTTCTTTGGTTTTTGATACCTTTTTTGCAGCACCCGCTTGTGCCTGTTCAAGGTTCTCCAGTGTTTCCAGCCGCCGGGCCAGTTCACGGCGAATTTCGGGCAATTGATCGACACTGGTTTTGTGTTTGCGGGCCAGTGCTCGCAGCTCAAACAGTCTTTCTTCTGCCATTTCCAGCTTTTCCGGTTCCACCGAAAGCTTCTGGGCGGCATCTTGTAGCGCCAATCGCGCTTCATCCAGCTCAACCAGACTTTGTTCCAGCGCATTTTGGGTGCGTAAAAGGGATTTGCGTGCCGGATCATCGCTTTGGGCAGGTTCCATTCTTGTCAAAGCAGTTTCAATATTGCGCAAAGCCGAGCCAATCTGATCTTCCGGGCCAGGCATATCATAAAGCTGTTTTCTTGCGTTCTCTATGTCACCAAGCAGTTGTTCAGACTGCATCAGGACATTGCGCATCGAGGCCAAAGCCTGTTCTTCGCCCGGCTTTGGATCCATCCTGTCCAGTTCATGAGCTGCCTCTTGTAAATATATCTGTTCTGAGGCATCAGACTTTGCTTGCAGAGCAAGGGCTTCGGCCTGTTTTTTGGCATTTGTCCAGGCATCAAAGGCTTGTGAGCAACGGATAAGATCGCCTTGTAGTTCGCCAAAGGCGTCAAGGGCCTGAATATGGGTGCGGGTGTCCATAAGCCCCCGGCCATCGTGTTGTCCGTGAATTTCCACCAGCAGGTTTCCGGTTTTACGCAACACACTGGCCGAGACAGGAATATCATTGATAAACCCTTTTGATTTTCCGTCTTCGGCAATTATCCGGCGCAAAATCAATTCTTCATCGTGGTCGTCACCAAGCTCCATTTCCTCCAGCAAAGCCCAGACCGGATGCTGTGGCTCCGGGCAGAAACTGGCGATAATCTGCGCCTGTTTGCAACCTGCCCGCACCAGTGACCGATCGGCTCGGGCACCAAGAGCTAATCCAAGAGCATCAAGAATTATCGATTTACCGGAGCCGGTCTCCCCGGTCATGGCTGTTAGCCCCTTGCCAAAAGCAAGTCGTACCCGCTCAATCAGCACCACGTTAAAAATGGAAAGCTCAGTTAACATAAGTAAGGTTTAAAACAAATTGTCCCAGGCACGTTTGAAAAAGTTTTTCCGTTTTACCGGATCTGTTTCATCCAGTTGCTGTACGGCTTCCAGCCCGCCGGTTTTGGCAAGCAGTTTATAGCTGTCCTGATACCACTCACTTCCCGGATAATTATATCCAAGTACCGCAGCTATTTGTATTGCTTCGGTCATAACGCCCAAACGAACATAAGACTCTACCAGGCGGTGCAGGGCTTCTGGAACATGGCTGGTAGTGTTGTATTCTGATACTACATTGCGAAACCGGTTAATAGCAGCAAGGGTATTACCGTTATTCAGGTAATAACGTCCCACGGCCATGTCTTTTCCGGCCAACTGATCAAGGGTAAGGTCAATTTTAAGGCGGGCATCTCTGGCATATTCGCTGTTGGGGAATCGGCGAACTACTTGACGCAAGGCGTCTAGGGCTTCGGCGGTTTTTCCCTGATCCCGGCCCACATCCCTGATTTGCTCAAATTGGCTGATTGCAATTAAGTAATAAGCATAGGGTGCGCTGCTCGAGCCGGGGTGCAGGGCCACAAAACGACTGGCGGCCGTAATTGCTTCATCATATTTATTGGCCTCATAGCTGGCATAGGCCGACATGAGTATCGCCCTTCTGGCCCATTCAGAATATGGATGCTGACGCTCTACCTCATCAAATAGCAAGATAGCTCTTGTCCAGTCCCTTCTGGCCATACGGTCATAGCCATCAAGATAGATCGTTTCTGCCGGGCGCTCGATATAAGCCAGCTTTTTCTTGTTTTTCTGTCCGGCACATCCGGAAATTACCAGCATCAGCAAGGCCAGCACGAAAAAAAGTGATGTTTTCATCAAACTCATCAATATCACCAATTTTAGGAGATCGAAAAGAGCACTCTAACCCAACCCTGCTTGCGGGTGAAGTATGTTATACAGGAAATATTAGGGGCCAGTTCCATGCAAATGACTTAATTTCATGGTTTTTCAGGAAATACTGAACCATGATGGGTCTCCTGACAGGTGGAAATTTGTTCAAAGTTGATCTGCGGTTACGGCTTCCCACGCCTGTGGGTCATTGCGCAGGGCTTTTACGGCCAGATAATTTATCTGGTGACCAGCCCGTCGCACTCGATATTTGCCAAGCAAGAAACCACCAATTAAGGAAATGTCGCCAATGGCATCCAAAACCTTATGGCGCACAAACTCATCAGCAAAGCGCAAGCCCCCGGCGTTTTCAATCTTATCTTCTGCAACAACAATACAATTGTCCAATGTGCCGCCAGCGCCTTTACCGCTTTGTTGCAAATCTCTTATTTCGCTGCGCAATACAAAGGTTCTGGCAGGGGCTATTTCCTGGGCAAATCCTGTAGCGGTCACATCAAAACAATAGCTGCTTTTTCCGATGGCCGGGTTTTGATATTCAATTCCAAGATCAATTTCGAATCGCGAACAAGGACTAAGCTGGGCATGGCTTTGTCCGGATTTTACAGTAACAGGTTTTAGCACTCTGATAAACTTTCGGGGCCGTTCTTGATCGAGGGTTCCAACCGTCAACAGATTATCGCTAAAGCGTTTGGAACAGCCATCCATGGCTGGAATTTCTGCTCCGTCTATTTCAATTCTTACATTGTCTATATTGTGGGCAAGCAGGGCGCTTAGCAAATGTTCTACGGTACTTATTTGTACACCATGGTCATTGCCAAGAGCGGTGCCGCGCCGGGTGGCAATCACGCTGGAAAGATCGGCCTTGATGATTTGCTTATTTTTAGGAACATCTGTTCGAACAAAGTAAACCCCGCTATTTGCCGGAGCGGGGTGTAATTGCATTTGAACCACAGTGCCCGTGTGCAACCCAATTCCGGCAAAGGATACCGGTGCAGATAGTGTATGCTGCGAACAAACAAGAGGTGAAATAGAAGATTGCACGGGCGGCCTTTGTCGTGTGAATACTGCCTAAAATACGCAAGACCTGCGGGCAAGGCAGTTTTAGTGACTACTACTCCTTTGATTCTTTGCCAAGTTCAGCAAAAGACCCAAACACGCTTTCGGCATCTACTTCCCCAATGGGCTCTGCTGCTATTGCCTCAGGCGCGTTTTCCTCTGCTGGAGCCAAAACATCGGTTTCCTCCTGATCTGTAGTAATGCCGTTCTTTTCATCAGCAATGCGTTTCTTTTCAGCAGCTTTTTTTACCACAGCATCAAGATCAATTTGCGTGCAAAGCCCAACAGATACCGGATCAACAGGCTTGATTTGCGAGGCATTCCAATGGCTGCGTTCGCGCACAGAAACAATGGTTGGTTTTGTTGTGCCGATCAATCTGGATATTTGCGCATCGGAAACTTCCGGGTGATTGCGGACAATCCACGCAATGGCATCCGGCCGGTTTTGACGACGCGAAACCGGTGTATAATTGGGGCCCTTGCGCTTTTGTTGCATTTTTTCGGCGTGTTTTGGAACAACAGCCTTCATCCGGTAATCAGGATCAGCTTCGGCTTTTTCAATTTCATCGCGAGTCAACTGACCGCCACTGATGGGATCCAGACCCCGAACCCCTGCTGCCACATCACCATCGGCAATACCCTTAACTTCAAGCGGGTGCAAAGAGCAAAAATCCGCAACCTGAGCAAAGGTTAGGGCTGTGTTGTCTATCAACCAGACGGCTGTTGCCTTTGGCATCAAAATATCAGTCATTTCGCAAGTCTCCAAAACAAAAAGCCCGGCCTGATCAGCCGGGCTGCACCAGTAGCAGATCAGCAAAACAGCGCCGAGCCTGCAGTTAACCCCTTTATAGGTGCATTTTTAAGAAAGGCAAAGTAAAGATTCAGCATATATCCTTGGCTTTTGGTCTGAATTTATTGTCTGGTTCTGGTGTTTTTGATGAATTAGGGTTATGCTCGGAACTGGTAATTTGGAAAAACGATGCCAATGAATGATATAGACGAACCCGCAAAACAACCACGGCAACAGTCGCCTGGTGATGATTTGTATGACTTCTCGGTTGAGGAGTTGCGCGAAAGAATAGAGCTGTTTGAAACTGAAATTACCCGAACAAAGCAGATTCTTGCTCAAAAAACCGCTGGAATGGACGCTGCCAATGCTTTGTTTGGAAAATCTTAAAGAAAACGGCAGGATGCTTGCAACGCATGGATCGATTTCTCCTTTTTGCTCCTTTTTGAGACGAGATATAAATTATGACCGATGAATTCGCCGCTAGATTGAATGATTTTACCGCTTCCGAATTGTTTACGCGAAGTTTTCGTGAGGGCATGGATTTGGTGGAAGAGGCAGCAGCCTATCTTGACGGGCCGGGCCGCGAAGAATCCCGCGCTCTGCCGCGGGCAGGCGCTTTGGCTTATGCCGGCGAGAGCATGCGCCTGACCACACGCTTAATGCAGGTTGCAAGCTGGTTGCTTGTACAGCGGGCAGTTCGCGAAAAGGAAATGAGCATCGAGGACGCCTGTGATGAAAAATACCGGCTGGGCGATGATGCTATTCGCAAAGCAAACTTTTCCGGGGCCGAGACCCCCGCAGCCTTGCAAAAACTAATCAAGCGCACAGACCAAGTTTATGATTCCATTCAGCGGCTGGACAAGCAGATTTACGGTGAACAGGGCCGCAATGGCCCCGCTAACCCGGTATCAGAGCATCACGCACGATTGTCTGCAGCTTTTGGAGATCGCTAAAGAGCATTTTTAGCAAAAGTGGGAACCGGTTTTGCGGCCAAAAATGCGACAGATAAAGATTTGCATTTTTAGCAAAAGTGGGAACCGGTTTTGCGGCCAAAAATGCGACAGATAAAGATTTGCATTTTTAGCAAAAGTGGGAGTCTTTATTTGCGCTACCGCGACGGCAAGCCTCGCTACTTGAGCGCGGGTTTTGGGTTCAAAATGCTTAAAATTTACTCTAACCAGGTTCTTTAGCCAAAGAGCGTGAAACCATCAGGCATAAGATAACCGCCGGTATGCCAATCAGCGCGGTACCAAAAAAGAACAGGGAATAGGCCGTGGCAAGATCAAAGCTGCGCTCCAGCAAATCTACAGTCTTGCCCGAAAACCCTTTTAGGAACTTACCCAAAATGGCATAGAATGAAGACATTAACGCATATTGAGAGGCCGTATAGCCTGCGCTGGTAAGGCTCGACATCCATGCCACCAGAGCTGCACCGGCAAAGCCACCGGAAAAATTATCAATAATCATCGCAAGGTTAAACACCCAGATATCGCCGCCAGACCACGCCAATACGGAAAATGCGACATTCGAGCCAGGCCCCAAAATTGCCCCGGCAATTAAGGTTCGCACAAACCCGAAACGAATGGCGCAAAGCCCGGCAAAACCTACCCCCGCAATAGTTGCAATCAATCCATTTGTGGCGCGGACAGTGCCTATTATTTCCTTGGATATGCCAAGATCAAGATATAAGGGGCCTGCCATTGGGCCCATTACAAAATCTGCCAGCCGGTAAAGACTGATGGCCGCCAGCATCAATAATGCGGATTTTCCGTGAGCCTTGAAGAAAGTAATAAACGGCCCGGCAATAGCATCAAACATGCCGCGAAACGACCAGATTACAGTTTGTATGGTATGCGCCGAGCGCCTCTCTGGTGGCTCCGCAGCAAACAAGGTGGCGGTAATGCCAATGCCCATGGCCGCTGCCAGCAAAAAATATGACTGGCTCCAGCCGGTTTTGGCAACGACGATTAAAATCAGGGCATCAGTGATTAGCAAGGCTGCCCGATAGCCCAGCAGAAATGCCGATGACACCAGGGCCAATTGCTCATCATTTTCGGCGCTTTCAATACGCCATGCATCCAGAGCAATATCCTGAGTTGCTGAGGAAAAGGCCACAATCAACGCAAATATACCAAAGGCAACAAGTCCGCCGCCAGGGCCAATTGCCGCCATTAAAAACAGGCCAGCACCAATTATCAATTGTGACAATAAAACCCAGCTACGCCTGTGCCCCAGTTTTGAAAGAAAGGGCACACTGGTTTTATCAAGTAGCGGCGCCCATAAAAACTTGAACGAATACGCAAGACCAACCCATGACAGGAAACCTATGGCGCTTAAAGTTGATCCGCCGTCACGCAGCCACATTCCCATAGTGTTGCCGGTAAGCATGAATGGCAAGCCTGCGGAAAAACCCAAAAGCAACGTCAAAAATACTTTTTTATTCTTTAGCGCCAGAAGAACATCTTTCATTCCCGGGGCTTTAGCTGTCTTTGTGTTTTTGCTCAAAATCTACTTCCCGGAAATTGTTTCTCAGGCTGTTTTGACTTGGGTTTGCTGATTTGTCCAACGCTTCTTTGCTGCATAAAGGGCATCAATGCTGATCGGCTTGGTTAAAAATCCGTTCATTCCAGCCCGATGACAGGACTTTTTATCTTCCGCAAAAGCATTGGCAGTTAAAGCAACTATTGGAGTTCTCTCCCATTTACCACCCAAAGCCCGAATGGCACGAGTTGCGCTTAAGCCATCCATGAACGGCATGCGAATATCCATAAATACCAGATCAAAATCACGTTCCTTTGCTGCTGCCAGCGCCTCTTTTCCGTCCTGAACATGAGTAACAATACAGCCCGTACGCTCCAGCAGGGTACGGGCAAGCTTGGCATTTAGCAGATCATCTTCCGCCAGCAAAATATGCTGTGCTGCCTTGGCATCAGGGGCCGTAAACTGTTTTTTTGTGTCTTGTCCTGATTTTGTGTTCTGGTTCAGTGTTGCAGGCACTGCTGGCTTTTCTCTGCCATACACATCTGTATTATTGCGGCGGCGATCCCTGCTTTTGTCTACTTGTGCCCGCTGGGTTTTTCTTCGATCCAGATTAACCCGCCCAACCGCAAGGCTACCCCCCGCAGGAAGCTCTGCCTCATTCCATTCAACCCAATGCATTTTCCCATCAATAAGGATATGCCCATAGGCCCGGTTCTCATTAAAAGCACCAATTTGTGCGCCGGAAACGGCTCCATCCAGTTTTTGTCCCACCCAGTGCTCAGCATTGTAGCCGAAGGCTTCGATAAATGCCTCATTGACCCATTGAATTACTCGCTCATGATCCCGATAAACCACGATGTCCGGTAGTTTTTGAAACAAGCTGGCGATATCCATGACAAACCCTTAAAAATTGAGTCTTGGACATAACAGCGTAACTTTAAGAAACCGTCACCCGCTTGGCAAATTTACAAATGTATGAGTGTCCGAGGCCAATTTACTACGTCGACGCAAACCCAGACTCTCGGCAATATGGGCACGATGAATTGACGTTGCCCCTTCAAGGTCGGCAATGGTGCGGGCTGTGCGCAGCACCCGATGATAGCCACGGGCAGTAAGTTGTAATTGCTCTGCTGCTTTTAACAATAATTGCCGCCCCGGCTCATCAGGTGCTGCTACCTGGTCCAAAGCGGCAGTGGGAATATCTGAATTGGTCAGGCCGCCGGTCTCGTCCTTACGTGATTCTTGTATGATTCGGGCCTGCTTTACCCGTGCTGCCACCTGAGAGGTTCCTTCGACAGAGGCCGGTAATGCCAGATCCGCAGCCGTAACTGCGGGTACGTCGATTTGCAAATCCATCCGATCCAGCAATGGCCCGGAAATCCGTGCCTGATAATCATTGGCACAGCGAGGCCCGCGTCGGCACGCATATCCATCATTGCCAGCAGAGCCGCACCGGCACGGATTCATCGCCGCGACCAACTGAAAGCGCGCCGGATAGGTAATATGGGCATTGGCTCTGGCAACACTGATTGTTCCTGTTTCCAGAGGCTGCCGCAGACTATCAAGCACCTGCGGAGAAAATTCCGGGAGCTCATCTAAAAACAAAATACCTCGGTGTGCCAAAGAGGCTTCCCCCGGCCTGGCCTTGTGCCCGCCGCCCACCAATGCCGCCATTGATGCTGAATGATGCGGGCTGCGAAAGGGTCGTGCCGCACTCAAACAACCTTTTTCCAACAAGCCAGCCAGTGAATGAATCATGGAAACCTCAAGCAATTCGCGCGAGGTCAATGGCGGCAGTAAACCAGCCAGCCGGGCAGCAAGCATGGACTTTCCGGATCCCGGCGGGCCAACCATCAACAAATTATGGCCTCCTGCCGCTGCGATTTCCAGCGCTCGCTTGGCCATTTCCTGTCCACGCACATCCGACAAATCCGGTACTTTCGGGCCCTCATCCAGCGGCCCGGGCCGAGGAGGAACAAGCAGGCCGCGCCCCTTGACATGATTAACCAGCGCAATCAGGCTGGGAGCAGCCAGAATATCCATTTCCCCGGCCCATGCCGCCTCTGCCCCATTATCCTGCGGACATATCAGACCCAGATCAGAGCTATTTGCCGCCATTGCCGCCGGCAGCGCCCCGGTAACCGGAGCAATTAACCCGCTTAGAGACAGCTCACCAATGGCTGCGAAGCGATCAAAGGCATCTTCCGGCACAACACCAATTGCCATCATCAGCCCAAGAGCAATCGGCAGATCATAATGGGATCCCTCTTTTGGCAGATCAGCCGGGGCCAGATTAACCACCAGACGTTTGCCCGGCAGGGCCAGTCCAATGGCGGCAAATGCAGCACGAACCCGCTCCCGACTTTCTGCAACAGCCTTATCTGCCAGCCCGACAATGGAAAAACTGGGTAGCCCTGAAACAATCTGCACCTGCACATCAACAGGCTTTGCCTCAACCCCGTCAAAAGCATAAGTGGTTATGCTGATAGCCATGCAACCTCCCTGTAAGCTTGCACATACATAACTCACTCCAACACCAAATGCAAGAACAAAACCAGAACTTAAAAAACCAGGATTATCAGACAGCCACTCATAATTGAGGCCGGGGCTCCAAGAGCCAGAACTGTAGTTTATTCTTGCTTGATAAAATTGGAGTTTGACAAGCCGCAGTGAAAGTGTCACCGCCTGAGCTTATGCACGAGATATCTGCGCAATCAGTAAAAGTAGCATCTGCACCAAATCGTGCTGACTGGCTGCGCTATTGTGCACTGGTAGCCATGTGGGGTTCCGCATTTGCCCTGTCAAAAATTTCGGTTGCAGAAATGTCTCCTTCGATTGTTGCCACCGGTCGGATCTGGGTTGCAGTGGCGCTGTTATACGGGTGGATGGTCTATCGCAAGCACCGCCTGCCCCGACTGCTGCCGAAACCGGATGTGCGCTGGTTATGGTTTTTGCCTGTTGGCCTTAGTGGCTCGGCCTTGCCATTTTTGCTGAATGCCTATGCCCTGCAGGTGCTGGATAGTGGTATGGTTAGTATTTTACTGGCGACCATGCCGCTTTTTGTTGCCGCCCTTACTCACTTTACCATTCCTGAAGACCGTATGACCCTTGGTAAAATAACAGGCCTGTTACTGGGGCTTTTTGGTATTGTTTTGCTGGTTGGCCCCACCCTGTTACAGGATCTTGGCGGGCCATTTGCCTTGGCACAGATTGTAGTATTGCTCACAGCAGGTCTTTATGCGCTGAACAGCGTCCTGATCCATTTCATGCCGGAAACTCCGCCCAGCGTCTCAGCCACCGGCATGTTGCTGGTTGGCGCTCTGGTATTAACACCCTTTGCTATTATTGATGCGGTTCACTCTCCAATGCCAAGCCTGGGATCGCTTATTTCATTGTTGTTTCTGGGGCTGGCTGCCACGGGTATAGGCTCCATTTTCTATATGCAGACCATTCGCAGTGCCGGGCCAAGCTTTCTGGCCACCTCAAATTATTTTGTTCCTCCTTTTGCGGTGTTTGTCGGGGTGTTGTTTTTGGGTGAAAGTCTGTCAACCATGGCAATTACTGCACTGATGGTGATTTTTCTTGGCATCATAATAGAACGCCGGAACACTCCTAAGCAAAACAGCCCGAAACAAAGCAAATAAAACCAAGGCTTATTCGCGCTTAAGCGGGCGGGACAATAATGAAGCAATAGCTGTGTCCACGTCCAGCTCAGCGGCAATAATCATTGCCACTGCCTCGGTAATTGGCATTTCTATATTATGGTCTGCAGCGAGTTTCATCATCGCCGGAGCCGAAGCCACCCCCTCGGTTACCGCCAGCCGCCCGGAGAGAATTTCATCCAGAGGCTTTCCCTCTCCCAAGGCCAGGCCACAACTCATATTGCGTGAAGTGGCCGAAGAACAGGTCAGCACCAGATCGCCAAGCCCGCACAATCCACGCAAGGTTTCAGGCTCGGCACCAAGCGCCAGACCCAATCTTGTCATTTCGGCAAAGCCTCTGGTGATCAATGCCGCATGGGCGCTTTGTCCCAGTTTTTTTCCAAGAACAATACCGCAGGCAATAGCCAGCACATTTTTTACCGCCCCACCCACTTCAGCACCGATCAGATCATTGGCCAGATATGGTCGAAACTCTCTGGTTCCAATTGCCTGCATCAATTTGCGCCCGATCATCGCGTCCTGACAGGCCAAAGTTACAGCCGCAGGCAGGCCAGCAGCCACATCTACCGCAAAGCTCGGGCCAGATAATACCGCAGGTAAAGCCTGGGGCAGGGTTTCGGCCAATACCTGTGTCATCAGCTTCCCGCTTTGTTGTTCAATGCCTTTTGAACACAATAAGACGGGCTTTCCCTCTGGCAGATCATCACGCAAGCCTGCAAAGATGCTACGGGTGTGTTGCGCCGGAATCACCGACAAAACCGCATCACATTCAATGGCTTTTTTGGGATCGTTGCTGGCGATAATGGCTGGATCAAGACTAAAGCCCGGAAGAAATTTTTTATTCTCATGGGACTGGTTTATGGTGTTTTTTACATCTTCTTCCAGCACCCACATAATAACCTTGCGCCCGGCCCGGGCACAGGTTTGGGCCAAGGCCGTACCCCAGGCACCACCGCCCAAAATACCAATACTGGAAAATTCATTCATGATTTAGGGCCCTTTTTGCCTGAACCGGAAGCTGGATTGTTTTTAGCCGAAAGCTCATCCAATGGCCACCTCGGACGAGCCGCCACCCTTAAGGAACTGACCATGCCTCGCTGCAGGCGCAAGGCTCCGGCCAGTGCGATCATGGCGCCATTATCTGTGCAATACCGTAATGGCGGAGCTAAGAACCCAAAACCATTATTTCTGGCAAGCTCCTGTAGCTGACTGCGGATTGCCTGATTGGCTGCAACCCCGCCAGCCACAACCAAATGAGTGGCACCAAATTCACTAATAAAGCGCCTCATGGCCTTTTTGCTCTGTCCCACCAATATGTCACAGGCAGCATGCTGGAAACTGGCAGCAAGATCAGCCTTGTCTTGTTCGGTTGGGGCTTTTAATGAATGCCAATGGCGTTGCACCGCGCTTTTTAATCCGGCAAAGGAAAAGTCACAGCCGACCCGTTTTGCCAGAGGTCGGGGCAGATCAAACCGGGTTTTGTCCCCGGTTCTTGCTATTTTTTCCACTGCCGGGCCACCGGGAAAGCCCAATTCCATAATTTTGGCAGTTTTATCAAAGGCTTCTCCGGCAGCATCATCAATGGTTGAGCCATAACGATGATAGCGCCCAAGGTCTTCAATCGCCAGCAATTGGGTGTGGCCGCCGGAAACCAGCAACAGCAAATAGGGAAAAGCCAAAGGTGCTGCCAATTGCGGACTTAAAGCATGGCCCTCTAAATGATTTATGCTCAAAAACGGCAGTCCGGAACCCAAAGACAGTGCTTTTGCAGTCATCATTCCCACCAGCACACCACCGATCAGGCCGGGGCCGGTGGTAGCGGCAATCCCGTCCATATCCGCAAGTTCAAGCCCGGCCTCTGTCAGGGCCTGTTTCACCATTCCATCCATAATATCGGCATGGGCGCGGGCAGCTATTTCGGGCACCACTCCACCAAAGGGGGCATGTTGTTCGGTTTGCGAAAAAATACAATCTGAGCGGATTGTAATTTCACCGGAGGCAGAAACTTCAACTATTGCTGCTGCGGTTTCATCACAGGAGCTTTCCAGCCCCAGCACCGTAACTTTAGGTCTGTGATTGAGTTCTTGCGCAAGGGGATGCTTTTGGTCTAGTTCCATGCTTCTTCGATACCATCAGGGATTATGATGACGCAAGCTTTGCTGACATTAGGTTCACGCGGATCGCCTCTGGCGCTCGCACAAGCCCGTTTAACCCGCAAACTGATTGCCGGGCAATCAGGACTTGATGCGGATGAGGCCAAACAGCAAATAGCTATAAAAACCTTTACCACTTCTGGCGATCAATTACAGGATCGAACCCTGGTTGAAGCCGGTGGCAAGGGCCTGTTTACCAAGGAGCTGGATGCAGCACTGATTGCAGGGCAGATTGATGTTTCGGTTCACTCCATGAAAGATGTGCCAACCCTGGAGCCAGAAGGCTTAGAATTTGCCGGAATGCTGCCCCGTGAAGACCCCAGAGAAGCCTTGATTGCAGGGCAGATTAACTCTTTGGACGATCTGCCAAAGAACCCGGTTATTGGCACGGCCAGTGTCCGCAGGCAGGCACAGGTTCTAACCTTGCGTCCTGATGCAAAATTTGTCCTGCTGCGCGGCAATGTGGGCACAAGGCTAAAGCGCCTGAAGGAGGGCAGGTTTGATGCTACATTTTTAGCCTTTGCCGGACTAAAACGCCTTGGTATGGCCGAACATGCCAGTGCCGTATTGTCCACACAGCAAATGCTGCCTTCCCCGGCACAAGGGGCCATTGGTCTGCAAATTCGCACCAATGATCATAAAACGGCAAAAATACTGAGCGCTATATGCTGTCAAAAAACGCAAATTGAACTGGCTGCAGAACGGTCGTTCCTAGCGGCGCTGGATGGCTCCTGCCGCACACCAATTGCCGCATTGGCACAAATATCCGGTCATGACATGAGCTTTTGCGGTGAGGTTTATGCTCTTGATGGCACTCAGATATGGCGTGAGCAACAAAAATTGCACCTGCCGGAATTTATGAATTTTTCTCAAAAATTGACGGCAGCTTCACAAATGGGGGCAAAGGCCGGACAAAGAATTGCAAAGCTTGCAGGCAATGCCATCCGGTTTGCGCTGTGAGCGCGGCCAAAGTGCTGATAACCCGCACACGGCCTGGGGCAGATCGTCTGGTCAAACGCCTGCAGGCTGTGGGTATTACATCCACATGCTGTCCATTACTGGATGTGGAACACCTGGCAGCGCCCATAGAGCATGACCCGGCGGCTCAAGGATATATCTTAACCTCGGCAGCAGCAATTCAGAGCTTGCCAGCTCCGGATAAACTGGGTGATATTCCTGTTTATTGTGTGGGAAGCCATACCGCAGAACAGGCCAAAGCATCAGGTTATAAAAACTGCATCCATGGCTCCGGCAATGGCAAAAAACTGGCAAAATTAATCGCCCGTAAAGAACGGACGGATACCGGGAAATTATTGTGGCTGCGTGCCGAAATTGCTGATGAGGCCATGAAAAAGGAGCTGATAGGCTCCGGGTTTGATATTGCCGAGACCATTTGCTATCGCACCCGCCAGGTAACAAGCCTTGCGCAATCAATAGAAACAGCACTTGCAAATGATGAATTTGCGGCAGTTTTGTTTCATTCACGCCGGGCGGCACAATGCTTTTGCAAGCTGGCGCCAGAGCTGGGGCAACAGACAAAAGCCGTGGTTTTCAGCGCCCAGATAGCCGAAGTTTTGCAGGATCTGGAATTTGCAGATACCATTATTTGCAAACAACCCAATGATCAGGCGATGATTGCGACATTACAGGATATGTTTTTGCTTTCTTAAACCGTTTGCTTTGGTTAGTGTCGGGCAAGGCAGATACAGTGGATGTCATGAGTAAAGATCAACCAGATAAAGACCATACAGCCGACGAGGTGATTGATGCTGAATTTGAACCGGTAAACGAACAGGTTCTGTCAGGGGGTCAAAGGACTTCCCCCTATGCAGGGCCGCTGCTTTGGGGGCTGTTTGTTCTGGCAATTGTGCTTGGCGGCATTTTGGGCATTATTGGCGGCAGGGTATTATTTCCTGCACCCATGTTACAAACCACAGACCTTGACACTGAAATTGCTGAGTTGAAGCAGGAATTGAGCAAAACCCGTAACCAGCTACACGAATTAAGCGCACAGGCAAAAAATGCTAAAGAAAACACTGCGCAAATAACAGCCAACACCAGAGCCATCGCCGACATTCAAGATAAGCTGCAAAAAGCCGCAAGTCTGGCGCCAGACCAGCAACAGTTTGAAGAAGCGCTTAGCAGGATTGAGCTTCTGGAAAACCGGCCCGCCGCCACAATATCAGACACCGGCGAACTTGATATCAATGCCATAACAGAACCGCTGCAACAGCAAATATCCGCACTACAGGCAAAACTTGAAACTGCTGCTGACTTGGCACCGGAGGCAAAGAACCTGATTCTTGATCTGGAAAATCGTCTGCAGGCATTAGAGGCAAGTTCGGAAGATGATATTAGCGCCAAGGAATTAGCAGCGCTTAATCTTCGCATTGATGCCTTGCAAAACAATCGCCAGCAAACAGGAAAAAGCGCATCTGCCACATTGGCGCTGGCGGATCTGAAACTTGCAGCGCAAGGCTCTGATCCATTTCCGGTTGAATATGCTGCGGTACGGCTGCAATTTGCAGATCATGAGGGGATAAAAAAGCTGGCGCCCATGGCCGCTACCGGAGTTGCCACCCGCCAACAATTAAAAGCCTCATTAAGCGCTATGATCCCGGATATATTACGAGCTGCAAGCCGACCCGATGATGGTGCGCCGCTGACGAAAAAGGCCGGATCGGCCATGCGTTCCCTGATTACAATTCGCCGCACAGACGGCAAGGGAAGCGAGCTGGAAATTCAACTGGCCGAAGCGGAAAAACAAATGGCTGCCGGAAACCTTGGCGCTGCGATCAGTCAGATATCTGCCATAAAAAACGGCCATACCCAAGCCAGCAAAAACTGGTTGCAACAAGCCCGAGCCCGCCAGAATCTTGAACAAGTGCTGGCAGGGATTTTATCACAACACTCTGATGAGGTGGTGCCATGATTAGGCTGGTATTACTGGTTTTATTCGTGCTTGTAATTGCTGCCAGCGGCTGGTGGCTGGCATCACAGACCGGTCTGGTGGTAATCAATGCCTTTAACCGGGAAATATCCTTGTCTTTGGCCGTTGGTATTGCCGGGTTTTTGCTATTAACCTTGATTTTGTTTTTGTTCTGGTATGGCATTGCCAATTTGGTGGCTTTGCCGAAAAAACTGCGCAAAATGCATCAGGCAGCCCGCCGCGAGCGAGGATATGATGCACTGGAGCGGGCGTTGATTGCTTCGGCTGCCGGAGACACCAAAAATGCCAGACAATATGCGGAAAAACTTCGAGACCTGATGGACCGCCCGGCCTTGTCGGGACTATTGGCGGCCCGTGCGGCACAGGCTGATGGTGATGTGGTCGGTGCAGAGCGTCATTTTGAAACCTTGCTGGAGGACAAAAGAACCAGACTGGCAGCCAGGCGAGGTCTTACTGAAACTGCCCTGCAGAGGCATGACAGCTCCGCAGCCATTACCCACGCAAGAGAAGCCTTTGCTGCTGATCCTGATGCCAAATGGGCATTTGAAACATTGTTTGATGCTCTGGTTGCGGCCCACAAATGGGAAGAAGCTATTGAGGCCCTAGGGCGTGGCGAAAAGAAAAACCATGTAAGCAAGCTGGCGGCAAGTCGCCGCCGTGCAGTTTTGCTGGCGGCTGAGGCCTCACAGGCGGAGATTAACAATGATGTGGAAACTGCCAGAAAACTGGCAGAAAAGGCGGTCTCCACAGCTCCCGGTTTTGCCCCAGGCGCGGCGCTGGCTGCCAGATTATTAGTTGAAGCCGGAAAAAACTGGCGGGCGGCGGGCCTGTTAGAGGACGCATGGGCTGGCGCTCCACACCCTGCGCTTTCCCTTGCCTATGGAGACTTAAAAGAGAACGAAACGACCAAGGCCCGGATCAAGCGCCTTGGCGGATTGGCGCAAATCAATCCGGATCACCGGGAGAGCAAAATCCTGCGGGTTGAGTTGGCTTTGCTCGGTGAGGACCCAAAACAGGCAAGCCAGTTACTTGATGAAATTTTGGCTGATGATGATGAACCGTCCTCGCGGATATGTTCTTTATATGCACAAAGTGAGCGCCAGGCGGGCAATAACACGCGGGCTAATGAGTGGCTGCGCAAATCTTTAAGCGCTCCTGATGAAGCTGACTGGTCAGACCTTGATCCTGATGGCCCGGCTTTTGGTTATCGCGCTGAAGACTGGGCGCGTCTGGTTTATAGTTTTGGCGATGCCGGTGAATTGATACATCCGCGCCATGAACGCTTTGAGCGTGTTAATCATGCTGGTGAACACTTAATTCAAATTGAAGATGACCGCAGTGCAGAGCCGGAGCCGGAATCAGAGCCAGAGGCTGAAATTAAACCTGAGCCCGAACCTGAAGCTGAATCTGAACCCGCTCCAAAACCAAAAAGGGCAAAAAGCACCAGAACAAGAACAAAGACCAGCACTAAAACCGGCGGCAAAACAAAGCCAAAAACACGAAAACCTGCTCCCAAGACAAAATCCAAACTTAAATTGACCAGTGTCGATGAATTGCCGCGCCAACCTGATGATCCGGGGCCTGGCGCCAAGGCTGACCCGGCGGACAGTGTGCTGACCCGCAAGCGCAACGTGCATTAGCACGGGTTACAAAAGAATCGCATTAGTACGGGTTGAAAAAGAATCTCATTAGCGTGAGACTTAAAGAGAGCACACCTGCAATAATTATCAGCTTTTGCCGCCCCTGATTAGCTTAAGCTGTGGTTTAATTGCCAAAGAAGGTGGGGCTGGTTTTTCTTCTACAGACTCCAGAATAGGCTCTTTGTCTGGCCCGTCGGCATGCTGTTTCAGGTTTTTCTTTGAGCGTGTTGACTTAAATCCGTTACCCCGGTTCCATTTTTTGGGCTTTTTACCCTTAGCCTTATCCTCAATCTCCTTTAGCTTGATAGCCTGCCGATAGGACAGGGCATCGCCAAACCGGCCCTTTTCCGGGTCGACAAATGCACTATCAAAATTTTCCAGCTTTTCTTCCAGGCTTTGGGCAAATTCGTTTTCCCAGTCAGAAAACGCCTGATCCTCTTCGAGTTCTTTTGCCTTTGCCAGAGCCTTTCTTATCCGCGACAGTGCTTTGCGCTTTTGGGCCTTGCGCCGCCGTTCACGCTTTTGTTCATCCTTGTCCTTCATCGCTCATCACACTAGGTCTGCAACCAGAGAACCAATCATGCCCGGGCATTATCAGAAATGTAAAGATCAAAATGAAGGAATGGTTGGGGATTTTAAGCGCAAGTTTTAATTCATCTTGAACCGGAAATGCCTTAGTGTCTTAAATTATGAAGTTTATTTTGATTCTGCTTTTTGGATTGGCGGTATTGCTGCCAATCAAGGTCAGCGCCGAAGAAGATGGTGCAGTCAGTAATGCGGCTAGTGTAGATGAATTGCTTGATCGTCTTGCAGTTGCACCTGATGAGGAAGAGGCCAACCTGCTGGCAGAAGAAATATGGGCAAGGTTTCTAAGCAGCGGCTCTGCCAGTGTGGATCTGTTACTGCAACGGGGCATGGAAGTTCAGGCCATGGGAGAGCTTGATCTTGCAGGGGATTTTTTTGCTGATGTTGTGGAGTTTGCTCCCGAATTTGCCGAAGGCTGGAACCAGCGGGCGAAGCTGGAATACATGCGTGGTGAATATGTGGCTGCCATGGAAGACCTGGCACGGGCCATAGAATTACAGCCCAGGCACTTTGGCGCCAGAACCGGTCTGGGTCTGGTGTTAGAGCGACTTGGTAGCGCAGAAGGCGCCTATCAGGCCTATTTGGACGCTCTGGCCATTCATCCGTTTCTTGCCGAAGCGCAAGCGGGAATAAAGCGTCTGGAAAAACAAGTTAAGGGCCGGTCGCTTTAATCGCTTGCACTTGCTTACGTGCTTTTCTAGGTTGCCCGTCACAATCGATTCTCATTTTACAGGAAGCAAACATGACCGTAGACATGGGCCAAAGCACTCGTGAGCAATTAAAATCCACTCTGGCCCGGATTGAGCGTCTCGAAGAAGATAAAAAGGCCGTGCTGGAAGACATCAAAGCGGTTTATGATGAAGCCAAGGCTTTTGGTTTTGACACCAAGGTGTTACGGCAAGTGGTTCGGATACGAAAAATGGATCGTGAAAAACGACAGGAACAAGAAGCCATTTTGGACTTGTATCTATCTGCGCTTGGCGAGGCTTAAAATTAAGAGAGTTGATCCCGTGTCATAACTCGGAACTTAAGGGATTTTGCCAGAATGCCCCAAGAGCGAATGTTTCAGGTATATAAAACCTGAAGCCGAACGTCACCTTGCATTCTGGTAATTATTCCAATTGCCCCAATCTGGACACTTAACAGGATCAAGGACCTATCCCTGACGCGCCTTAAAACGCGGATCAGTTTTATTGATCACATATAACCGACCCTTGCGGCGAACCACTTTACAGTCTTTGTGACGAGTTTTTAAGGATTTCAGAGAGCTGCGAACTTTCATAGTCCCGGTTCCATTGCTATAGATGTGATCAAAATTACAAAAGCGCCAATAACAGCCCCTTCGCAAGAGGCGCGGAACTTATGGGCGCAAAGCAGACCTGTCAACTAGGTTTTGCGTTAAACTGGATGAGATTTTATGCGTATTCACATTTACCTTTTTATAATGTCCTTTGTTTTGCTCTTTGCGCTGCCCGCAAATCAGACAATAGCACAGGAAAACAACAAGCCCGAGCTTTCTGAGCGGGATTCAAGTTTTGAACGCTGGCGGGAGCAGTTTATACAAAAAGCTGTAGCCAGGGGGCATCAGGAGTCCGTGGTGCGCGAGTTGCTTTTGGGCCTGACCCCTGATGAAAAAGTTTTAGAACGTGATCGCTTTCAGCCGGAATTCACCAGACCGATCTGGGAATATCTGCGCAGTGCGGTTTCAGATTTACGGGTTGCAAATGGCAAAGCTGCCCTAAAGCAGCATCAGGAACTTCTGCACCATTTGCAAGATGAAACCGGGGTTCCAGCCACGGTTATTACTGCAATTTGGGGCCTTGAAAGCGCCTATGGGAAAATTCAGGGTGATTTTGATATAATACGCTCGCTGGCAACTCTGGCTCATGATGGCCGCAGAAGAAATTGGGCCGAGGGTGAATTGCTGGCCGCCATTACCATGCTCGAACAAGGTGATGTGTCACGGCAAAACCTGACCGGGGCATGGGCCGGAGCCATGGGCCAGACCCAGTTCCTGCCCAGCACCTATTTGGCCTATGCAGTAGATGGCGATGGGGACGGTAAAAAGGACATCTGGAATTCAAAGGCAGATGCTTTGGCCTCAACCGCCAATTATCTGCGCCGTCATGGATGGCAGGCTAATAAGGATTGGGGGGTGGAAGTTAAATTAAAACCCGGCTTTGCCTATGAACTTGCCGATGACACGGTATTGTCAATTGGCTCATGGCAGGCCCGTGGTGCCGAGCCTTATTCAGGACGAAAATGGCAACAGGCCGAACTAGGCGATGCAGCAAGGCTCTTGCTACCTGCGGGGGCTTTAGGGCCCAAAATCCTGACAGGAAAAAACTTTCGCGTGTTCAAACGCTATAATAATTCAACCGCCTATGCTCTTGGAGTCGGATTGCTATCTCGCGCCATTGCCGGCAAAGACGGCCTGTCCGAAAGCTGGCCCAAGCACCAAAAACCCCTGTCCAGAGCGCAAATCAAGGAAATGCAAAGCCTGCTCAAACAAGCCGGGCACGACCCCGGTGGTGTAGACGGCATGGCCGGGCCTAACACTCGTCGTGCCCTGCGCGCCTATCAGCACCAAATAGGACTGATCCCCGATGGCTTTGCTAGCACCCAGATGCTGGAAAATTTGCGGGTCAATCATAAAAAGCCTGGCGCACACTAGGGGGCAAACCCCTTTCGCCATTTTGGTACTTTCGCATAAGGCTTGATGTTGGTGCTGATAGAATTTGGGGGTTATCCGGGACCCAGCCTTAACAGATAGGGAAAATAATTAACCGGTATTGATAAATTGCCTTAGCTGCCATGGATACAGATTTTGCCGGTATGAGGATGGTTAGATTAGATGGTGTCTTTGCCATAAATCTGTCCTATCGCTTTGCTGCTTGAGAAGTCTCTAATTGTCCTATCGCTTTGCTGCTTGAGGACTCTTTATTTGTCCTATCGCTTTGCTGCTTGAGGACATTTTGCTTCCAAAATGCTCAGGGCTAGTAGATATGGCTAAAATAACCCGCCCTGACCACCGCCGCCACCGCCCAGAAGCCGGTTCAGACCGGCAGAGTAATTTGCCAATTGCGCCGAAAGATAAGCAGGAGCAGGGCCAGTGGCTGCACCCTCTCCATCAAGCAGAGCCTGCAGGGCCGGATCAATTGTCAATTGCCGATAGGCCGTGCGCACAAGCGAAAGCGCTTCATCTAACACCTTGTTGCTGGCAATGGCCGCAGTTAAACTACCAAGATCAAGGTCAGAGCTAATTCCCAAGGCATAAACCGGCGGCGCTTCCGGCTCGTGCTCACTGACTGCAGGGGACAATTGAACCACCCCTTCAGGCAGGCCCAGCGCTGACAACAAGTCCTGTCCCTTGGGGCCAGCAAACAGCTCTATGGTGTTTCCTTCTTCCGCACGAATGCGCAAAGTATCTCCATCAGCGCTCCGAACGGTTTCCGCCTTTCCATCCAGCAGTAAAACTCCATTGATCTTAAAGGTAAGCGCCCGGTAAGTATCATCTTTATCTATGCGAATAGTCCGTTTTGCACCGCCATTTACACTGATCTGAAAACGATCCTGATCACGTGCCGATGAGCGGGTGGTTACCACCCGGCTGTCAGAGGTTGCTGCCAGCCCATTGGGCAGACGAAATGCGTCCAGAACCGACGTTCCAGACGTATCAATGGCAATTGCCGTTGCCGAAGAAACCCCGCCGCCGCCAGCGATCTGGTCACTCCCCTCCAGGGCTCCGCTGGCCATATCCAAACGGCTGATAAAAGCATTGCCAGTACCTTCCAGAACTCCGCCGCCCGGCATGGAGCCGCCTGTGGTGCCTGTTGCATAGATCTTGCCATTGGCCGACGTAATATCAGCAATTTTATCTGTAGCCGCAGTACCTAAAAATGTTGTCCATGTGCGTTGAGGCGCGCCCAGACCATCTTCATCTATCCGGAGCAGAAACCCATCACGGTCACCAGCATGAGCTAGAACTCCCGTACCCAGACCATTTGCAGCCCCTGCGGAGCCGCCCACTAAAATAGCGGTTCCATCAACCCGCAAGGATGAAATTGAACCATTATCCAGCGAACCAAGATCCATTTGCCAAACAGCCGGATCTGTTCCATTTGCAACACCAAACCGGGTAAGGACGGCATTGCCTGATTGTTCGCTGGCAACCAGCAGATCACCATTGGCATCAATGGCAATGGCTTTAGCAAATTCATCAGCAGACGTGCCAAATTGCCGGGTAAACAAGGTTTTCCCCGTACTGTCCATAGCTCTGATATAACCGTCACTGGCACCATTTTGCGTCCCACTCATTGCCCCTTTGGTTGAGCCGGTTACATAAATATTCCCGCTGGCATCTGTGGTTATGGCGCTGGCCTGATCGTCAAAAGCAGTGCCAAAACGCTGTATGAATTGCTCGGTGCCGGAATCGTCGAATTTGGCGACAAAATTGTCTTTGCCGCCAAGCTCAGTGGTATTACCCAATGTGCCGCTAATGGTACCGGACAGGATAACTGAACCATCTGTTGCCACCGTCAGGTCACTTACATCTATGTCCCCAATGGCACCAAGAGCGCGCGTATAGGCAATTTTACCAGCAGAATCATACCGAACCAGATAAATATCCTTTTCACCCTGAGGGTTGAGACCCGCTATGGCGCCGTCAGAATTTACGATGGCATAAAGCTCGCCATTATTACCGGCTTTTGTTGCTAAAAACTCAGTAGTTGCATCTTGCGCAGCCTCAAGACGGGTAGAAAAATCAATGGCAGGGGCTCCACTGGCCTCAGCATCATATTTTGACAGGCGCGCAGTTGCCGTATCGCCAGAACCAGAAACCCCGGCCACATAAACAGCAGGTGTTGACGAGGCGGCAGTAAATTCCAGAGGCTCCGTATCAGAGCCCTCAATTTCAAAGCCAAACCGGTTACCCTGCACTATTCCATTGTCATCCGGCTCGCCAATTTTAACCCGGGAAAAAGTGGAATACAGGCCGGCTGCCGCCAGTTGCGTATTTATATAACTTGCCACATTGTCAAGATTGCGAACCGTACTTCCCATATCGGCCAGATTGATATTGACCGCCACATCGCCTGTTACCCGTTTGGCGGTAATGGTAAACTGCACATCTCCGGCAAATGATGGCACTGCATCACTATAGGTGCCCTCATAAATCACCCCGGTTTGATAATTGCTGCGAGTGCGCTCAATTAATACCGTACTGTCTGCTTTGCTTCGCTTGTCACCCTTTAGGAAGGAGAGCTTCTCAAACTCCGTATTGGCCAAAAAACTGTCAAGCTGGCTCATCCCCTCCTGCAGTCTGCGATTCAGTGTGTTGCGGCGGCTATCGGTGATGGTTTTGTCCGTAGCCTCAATGCTAAGAGCCGAAAGCCGGCGCAGCCCCTGATAAAGAGCAAACAGCTTTTTCTGATCCTCAGGAGCCTTGGTGTCAGAAAAACTTTCCAGATCCTCGTAAAAGAACTGACCGGAAGCCAGCGCCTTATTCAAAACTGCCTCCTGGCCCAGAGGTTTTGCTGCTGCATCCCATGGCGGCGGCACTGAGGTATCCGGCTTGGCAGAGTCGGGGCTGGCAAGCTGCACTGATCCGGGATTTAACCGGGCCTGCCGCAAGGCGCTTTGAGCCTGATAGCTGCTAAGCAGCAGATCAGGGCTAAAACCACCTAATCCAAATATACCATCCTGCGCCATAAGCGTAAATTCCCGTTTGTGGGCGCATTTTAGCGTACAAACCCTGCCATTGACTTAAAGCCCCAAAAGAATCGTGGACGAAACTTAAATATTAGCTGTGTTTTGGTATTATTGTTCTGCAGCCAACAAGCCATAAAACAGGCAATCAGTCCATGTGCCATTTTCAAGGCGATGAGCTTCGCGGTGGCGGCCATCCAGAACAAAGCCGATCTTTGGCAAAAATGCTCGCTTGGCCTGATCAATGGCATAAATCTCCGCCCATATCCGGTGTAATTTTAACTCCGAGAATCCGTATTTTAGCAATAACTTAGCTGTTTCCGGGGCATATTTATCATCAATGTAAAGATCATCGGCACCAATATAGATAGAAAAATCAGCGCTTAAATTACGCCAGTCAATATAGCAAAGCCCGCAGGCGCCTAATAATTTCTGGCTGGAAGTTGCGGTTATGGCGAACATGCGAACCTGATCGTCAGCCAGCACTGTATTCTCATACCATTTTTGCTGCATGGCAGTAGAAATATCACGATACTCGCGAAAAAATTTACGAAAATGTGGCTTATTGCGCCACTGTCGCAATACTTCCAGATCATCGAGATCAATATTGCGCAATTGCACATTCTTGCCGGTCAGAATAGTGTCAGGCTGGGTCATGAAAAATCATCCCGCATCAAGGCTTCGCCCCGGGCAAAGGCGCGCGGCAAAGGTTTGCCCAGCACATCTTGTTGCTGCCAGGGCTCCAGCGAGCCATTGGGGCGGGGACGCAAAGCCTGCAGGTCTTTTGCTTGCAATACATGGCCGGCTGGCAGGTCAGAAGCTGCCCGCAGACAACGGCGCTGCACAATGGCGGCATCAAACTCATTGTCTTCAATTCGTTTTACACCGTCCCCCAAAGCCAATTCCAGCTCCCGGGAGCGATCGACCATTTCCCGCCAGCTTTGCGGGTTCATTGAAAACCCGTGATCCGGGCCATCACGGGAATTGTCATCGGTAAAATGCTTCTCTACCGCCCGCGCACCCAAAGCTATTGCGCCAAGCACTGTGGCATGGCCCGGCGTGTGATCAGACAGGCCCAGCACCATTTGCGGGAAACACTTTGCATAAGTGCGCAATACATTTAAGTTTATATATTTGAAATTATTTATTTCACCTGTGTAATTTGTGTTGCACTGCATTAGGCATAAATCCGGGGTGTGCGCCAAAATCGCACCCACAGCTTGTTTCACATCTGTAATATCTGCGGCGCCCGTAGCCAGAAATACCGGCTTGCGGCGTTTGGCTACTGCCTCCAAAAAGTCCGTCCAACCAATATCTCCAGAGCCGATTTTATATGCCTGCACCATCGGATCCATCAGCTGCAGCGCCGCCATATCATAAGGTGTTGTCATATAGTCAAGACCGGCCTTTTGGCACTCAGCAACCAAAGTTTGCGTCCAGTCTCTTGGCGTTTCATATTTTTCAAAAATCTCATAAACGCTTTGCTTCCACTTTGCCTGATGGGCGACCTGGCCGCCAAGCGCCCGAAAACCTTCATCAGATACGATATCTTTTGCCAGAAAATGCTGAAACTTGGCGCAATCGGCACCCGCTTCGGCAGCCAAATGAATAAGATCCACGGCCCGCGCCAATTCGCCATCATGAGATGAGGCAATATCCGCAATGAAATAAACCGGCTGATCTTGCGCCAGATGCCGCTGTCCAAGGGTTATTTTACTATTCCATTTCATGGTTTCTTTTCCACTCATTCACCAGATTCACACAAACATCGTGCATGCCGGGCAGGTCACGGCCAAGCAATTGTTCGGCCCGACTTACATCAAGCCCTAATGATCGTGCCCGGCGCGGCTTTAACATAGCCACAGATCCCGAACTTACCCAGTCCAGCTCCACATTAACAAGTCTTGCCAGCATCATGATAAATTCCTGTTTTGAGGAAACCTCGGAACTGGCAAGATTTAACAATCCGCTGGCTCCTTGCTCGATCAGATCAAATGCAGCCACGCAAAAAGTGTTTATATCTATGGTTGATCCATAAAAATCATCAAACAGGGTCATTGGCTTGCGCCCGGCTATAGAGTTCAGCGCCCACGCAGCAAAGCCCCGACCATCAGGGTGAAATCCTGCAATGCTGGTGCGCAAGATCAAAGCGCTTTTTGCCTGTAGCGCGTAAACTTCACCGGCACGCTTGCTGGCGGCATATTTATTCAGCAAAACAACCGGTGCGGTTTCATCATGTTTGGCAGATCCGTCACCATCAAAAAAATGATCACTGGAAACTTGTACAAATGGCCGTTCGGTTTTTTGGCTCCATTTGGCCAGAACCTTTGCCGGTTCAGCGTTGATTGCAAAGGCCTCTTCGGTATTACTCTCACAATCTGCCAAATTCACATTTGCTGCGGCATTGATGATCAGGTCGGGAGATGTTTGCGCAAGCAGCTCATGCAATGCACCGCTATCTGTTATATCAAGATCAATGTCGCCGCCGCTACGCGCTACAGCCAAAGCCTGATATTGCTGTTGTTTGGCTCTTTGGCTAAAAGCCCGCCCCAACAACCCGGTGCCACCTAAAATCAGCGCCCTCACTTCAGGCTACATCCAATAAGCGGCTGGGAGCGCTTTGCAAATCTGCCCTGCTTGAGCCTTGCAGGCGCTGTTTATCAATACCGCCTTCATTGATGCGGGAAATATCAGGGCGCCGCAGGCAAAATGCCACCAATTCCGCAGCACTGGCCGTTTCGGCATTTTCGCCAAACTCTGCGATCAGAGCCCGAAAAAACTCCAAGTCTTCAGGCAAATCCAATGTCCAACGCATTTTCTCAACTCCGCCTGCAGGCCCTAGCAAATTAACCCGGTTTACTGCCGGATGCGTGCGGAACCACGGGGTAACATGTTCACGCTCAAAGGGTTTCTTGGCCTGATCCTCAGCAGCAAACAGCAAATCAGCACCAAATGCTTCACAATCCAGACCATGCGGAAAACCTGGAGGCATATTGTTGCAGGCATAGTCCACCCTTGAACTAATGAGCAGATCCAGAACCTTTGCAGCAATTTGCGGATCAAGCAGCGGACAATCCGAGGTAACCCGGATAATGGTTTTGGCCCCGATTTCACGAGCCGCCTTGGCATAACGGGCTAAAACGTCCTGTTCTGAACCGCGCGTCACAAAATACCCCGAATCAGCAGCAAGCTCAGCAACCTCATCATTTTCACGAGAGCCGGGAACCGCACAGACCACGTCATCAACCCCGGCAATATTCCGGCACCGATCAAGACACCACAGCAAAGCCGGTTTGGAGCCTATCTGCTCCAGCACCTTGCCCGGCAGCCGGGAGGAGCCTTTTCTGGCCTGAACGATTACGGCAACTGTCATGACATCACTTTATAACCTGCTTGCTAACGTCTGGTTAACCATAGAAGCAGACTCTAGCATTGACTGCTGCACTTGTCAGGATCACCACTATGACCGAAATTCCCCCATCGAACCACACGAAGGACGTCTCCTCAGGCTTTCCGCTTGAGCCGGGCTGTCCGTATCGTGATTTTTTAAAACCCCGCATTGACCTTAACGGCAAGGTCATATTGATCACCGGCGGCACTGGTAGTTTTGGCCGCAAGCTGGTGCGTACCATCGTCTCTGAATTTACTCCGGCGAAATTGATTATTTTTTCGCGCGATGAATTAAAACAGTACGAAATGGCGCAGTTGTTTCCGCAGTCAGAAATTCCATATATTCGTTATTTCATTGGTGATGTACGCGATGAAAGCAGATTGTGTCAGGCCATGCGCGGGGTAGACTTTGTCATTCATGCTGCAGCCTTAAAACACGTAACCATTGCTGAGTATAATCCTTTTGAGTGCATCAAAACCAATGTAGTTGGCGCCGAAAATATTGTTCGTGCTGCCATTGATGCCCAGGTTACACATGTTTGCGCCCTGTCCACCGACAAGGCAGCCAACCCGATCAATCTGTACGGAGCCTCCAAATTAGCTGCGGACAAAATTTTTTCTGCAGCCCACGCCATGGCCGGGCAAAAGGGGCCGACATTTTCTGTAGTGCGCTACGGCAATGTAGTAGGCTCCAGAGGGTCGGTGGCACCGTTCTTTCGCAAGCTGGTAGCAGAAGGGGCGCGTGAGCTGCCCATTACCGACCCGCGCATGACCAGATTCTGGATTACCCTGACCCAGTCTGTAAATTTTGTTCTCTCATCCATGGCCATGTCCAAGGGTGGTGAAATTTTTGTTCCTAAAATTCCCTCGATGAGCACCGTAGCCATGGCCGAAACCCTGGCACCGGGACTTGCACATAAAATTATTGGCATTCGCCCCGGCGAAAAGCTCCATGAAACCATGGTTCCAATTGATGATGCCCATTCAACTCTGGAGCTTGAGGATCGCTATGTTCTGCTGCCAAGTCATGATAGCTGGCGGCGGCAGGCCTATCTTGATGATGGTGCATCTCCAGTGGCCGATGACTTTTGCTATGCCTCAGACAGCAATCCAGAAGTACTTGACAGTAAAGGCCTGCAACACCTGCTTGATGAGACCTATCGGCATGCAGAATCAGAACAGTAATTATTGCGGCTCAACCGTATAATTTAGCGCCAGACGGCCACCATCAGCATAGAGGCACTGGCCGGTCATATAACTGGCATCAGCGGATGCCAAAAAGAACACAATCCCGGCGATTTGTTCCGGCTCCGCTATATGTCCCAGCGGAGTTCTGGACAGGATTTTGCGTTTGGCTTCAGGGTTCCCCGCCACTGATTTTAATACATCGGTATTGATACTGCCCGGCCCGACCGCATTTACACGTATGCCATATTCTGCAAGGCTTAAAGCCATGGCCTTGGTCATCTGATTTATACCGCCCTTGGTGGTGACATAGGCCAGTTGATCAGCAATAGCCATAACCGCGTTCACCGAAGACATATTGATAATTGCGTAATTGGCTAGGCGCTCGCGATTACGCTGCTGTTCGTCTTCCACTTGCGCAACCATTTGCCGGGCAGCTTCGCGTGCCACCAGAAAACTACCGCGCAGATTGACCCCCATTACCCGGTCATAATCCTCTACATCCAGTGACAGGATATCTCCCGGTGCAACAATACCTGCATTATTGACCAATACATCAAGCCTGCCAAAATTAGAGCGGATTTGCGCAAATAAATTGCGCACGCAAAGCAGATCCGACACATCACAGCAAACAAATGAAACCTCCGCTTTTTCAGTCGCCAAATCCTGTGCGGCCTGCTCTCCGGCCTGCTCATCACTATCGGCAATGATGATTTTGGCCTTTTGTTGCGCAAACCGCCGGGCGCACGCCAAGCCAATTCCCTTGGCTCCACCGGTAATTAAAACCACCCGCTCATGTGACATGACAATCTCCTGTGACGCGCAAGGCATGTGCGCGCATTACAATAAAAGCATAAAATAAACCGCTTAGAGCATTTTCGGCCAATATGGAAAGTTTTCTGTGTCTTATCGCTTCGCTGCTTTAAGGACAGGTTTTGCGGTTGAATAAACGCTCTAGTTTAGTTTTTTAAGGTTGGCAATTTGCTCTTTTAAAGCCAGTTTTTGCCGTTTAAGCTCTGAAATGCGTATCTGATCGCGGGATGGATGTGTTAGCTCTTTGGTGATTTTCGTTTCTAATATTGCATGGCGATTGTTTAGTTCCCTGATCCGAGCCTGCATGGTCATAAGCATCTCCTTTAGTGACTTTAAGGCTGTCAGTTTGACAGAAAATCGTGTATTCGTCACATGAAATTTTCAGCTAAACGGACAATTCAATGAAAAAAACCGATGCCAAAGCACCTGTTATTGTCGGTGTGTCCGGTGCTTCGGGCAGCATATATGCGCTGCGGCTGTTACAAATCCTACAGGAAATGCAGGTGCCAACCCATTTGGTAATGAGCAAGTCCGCAGAATTAGCGCTTTCACTGGAAACAGACCTAAGGGCCCGTGATTTCAAGACTTTGGCCAGTAAAGTTTACAAGATTTCTGATGTGGGGGCGGCAATCGCCTCCGGGTCATTTGTCTCTCGCGGCATGATCATTGCTCCGTGCTCGGTGCGTACCTGGTCGGAAATCGCTACCGGGGTTACCTCCTCCTTACTGACCAGGGCTGCAGATGTAACCTTAAAGGAACAGCGCAAGCTGGTGTTAATGGTGCGAGAAAGTCCCTTGCATTTAGGGCATTTACGATCACTTACAACCCTGTCTGAAATGGGCGCAGTTATTGCGCCCCCGGTGCCGGCATTTTACCTAAAACCGCAAAACCTTGAAGAAATGGTAGATCATACCGTTCAGCGTGTGCTAGATTGTTTTGATCTGGCGCCAGCAGACAGCAGGCGCTGGAACCCCTGATTCGCACAAGGGTTTGCACAGGGTTTAGCGCTAGGATTAGCGAGAGGAACTGTATGGGAGGCCCCTTTGTCATTTACAGATGATTCGGACAAATTGCGGCAAAAACTGGCTGATTTAACCGAGCAGCACGGCGATCTGGACAGCGCTATTTGCGCCCTGATTGAAACCGGAATTAACGACCAGATTAAACTGGCGCGACTGAAAAAAAGAAAACTTGCCCTAAAGGATGAAATCATAAAACTGCAAAACCAGATCACCCCGGATATTATTGCCTGAGCCATCTGTTTTGTTGATAAATCAAGGGTCATCGCCAGGGTCATCTGCTGTATTACCGCTTACAATACCTGATACTCAAAACACCCTGTTTTAACCGTTATTTGCCAAAAAACTGACCCTTATTTGACAAATAGTGACCCTAAGTGACCGTTGCGATGCGGGGATAAAACCCACCCATGCCCATGGTGAGATAATTTGCTATATTAAAGCAATAATCAGCCAGATACTGCCTGATTCTACGCTCTTTGACATGGTAAACGCCAAAAACATGAAAAAGAACCATTGGTTTTCTGCGCTCTGATGCCGGAGCAAGCAAATAGAACTGGCCCAAACCCCGGCAATAGCTGGCGGTTTTGGTTATTTTGCCCATAGGATAAACACATGGTAAGTTTTGCGAGACTTAAATCTCGTAAATTTTATTATTCCGCCACCTTGCTGGCCCGGGGGTCAAGATCATGTTCGCGCACCTTGCGATACAAGGTTGAGCGACCAATGCCCAAGCGTCGGGCAATTTCTGACATGTGTCCAGAATAGGCACCAATGGCAAATTCTATTAAATCACGCTCAATCGATTCTAGGGCCCGGATATGCCCGGACCTGTTGGTGATGTTCACCGGGCCCTCTGCACTGGACAATGCTGCTTTAGCAGGTTTTGATCCTTCCTGCTCAACAACCAAGGCATCTTCTTGCTCATCAGCTTCAATTTGGCGACAAACGCCTGAAATATGTGGAAAATCCTCGGCTTCCAACTCGCCGCCTTCACACAGAACCACAGCCCGGAAAATTGCGTTTTCAAGCTGGCGGACATTGCCCGGCCAGTTAAAGTTCCTGAGAAGGCTCATGGTTTCGCCCTTGACCCCGGTAATGTGAGTGCCTTCCTGGGCATTAAACCTGCCGATAAAATGGCGAACCAGTTCCGGCAGATCCTCCATACGCTCACGCAATGGCGGTACATCAATCGGAAAAACATTTAGCCGGTAAAACAGGTCTTCACGAAATCGGCCTTTGGTTACATCCTCTGTAAGGTCACGATTGGTTGCAGAAATAATCCTCACATCGACCTTGACCGACCGCTTGGCACCCACGGGATCAATCTCGCCCTCTTGCAGGGCGCGCAAAAGCTTGACCTGCATGTCCTGAGGCAGATCTCCCACCTCGTCCAGGAACAGTGTGCCGCCATCGGCCTCGCGAAACTTGCCCATATGTTTGGAGACTGCGCCGGTAAAAGATCCCTTTTCATGGCCAAATAAAACGCTCTCGACCAAATTCTCCGGCAAGGCGCCACAATTAACAGTAATCATAGGCTTGCCAGCCCGCGATGAAGCGCCATGAATAGCGCGGGCAATCAATTCCTTGCCCACGCCGCTTTCTCCTAGAACCAGTACCGGAATGTTAGACTTTGCAGCTCGTTCACCCAGCCGTACAACCTGCCGCATGGCTGGTGCGTCGGCAATCATGTCGCCAAAGGTCAATGCGCCAGTGGCTGTCTTGCGCAGGCGCACAACTTCCCCCTGCAACTCACCCATTTTCAAAACATTTCTTATGGAAACAGCAAGCCGCTCCGGACTTACCGGTTTGACAAAGAAATCTGCAGCCCCGGCCTGCATAGCCTTTACCACCGTATCAATACCGCCCTGACCGGTTAGTACAATAACCGGAATATGCGGTGCCCGGGCCCGAATTTCACCCAGTGCCTTCATGCCCCCTATTCCCGGCATCACCAGATCAAGCAGGATCACGTTGATATTGCCCTGTGTGGTCAATGCTTCCAGCGCAGCTTCTCCGCTCTCAGCATGAGCGGCGACAAATCCCTGCTTTTCGATGACCAGCTGCATCAACCGGCGTTGAGTCGGGTCGTCATCCACTATCAAAATTGTCTTAGTCATTTTTCACGCCTTCTATTGTGCGTCTTGCAGTCCGCTTAAACATCATTTGCGCGCAATATGAACCAGTCACTGTAAAATTCCGGTTAGTTTTGTTGGTTACGCATCGGTTAACGCTTCATTTTGAAACAGCCCTATGCAATCTCATTGATTGACGAAGCCGTCTCAGGCGGCTATCCGCTCCCAATGACAAAAACACCTGACAACAATGATAAAAAACAAGAACAAAGGCGCCAGACCCCAGTGCTGCCTCTGGCCGAATTACATGGCGCCAAACCTGAAGCGCCTGCATGGTTTGCTGAGTGTCTTGCTGCAGAGACCTCTGAAGACAGTGTACTGGTTAATGGGGCCAATATCCAATATCGGGTATGGGGAGAAAAGGGCCGCCCGGGACTGATCCTTGTTCATGGCGGGGTGGCTCACAAGGGCTGGTGGGACTTCATTGCCCCGTTTTTTACGCCGCAATACCGGGTTATGGCTCTTGATCTATCGGG
The DNA here is from genome assembly GCA_015485155.1 of Robiginitomaculum sp. GTDB lineage: Bacteria > Pseudomonadota > Alphaproteobacteria > Caulobacterales > Maricaulaceae > Robiginitomaculum_B. The sequence goes on from WFUF01000025.1 coordinate 213,678, forward strand.
AATGGGGCACAGTGATTGGCGCAAAACATATGATATGATGACCTATGCCGATGAGGTTATGGCCTGCGCCGAACATGCCGACCTGTTTCTGGCCAGCGAAAAACCATGGCTGGTGGGCCATTCCTTTGGCGGTTTTGTTACCATGGGGTTTGCGGCGCGCCATGGCACAAAAATTCAAGGAGCCGTCGTAATCGACAGCCCGGTAAGGTCTGCTGACAAACAACGAAAGAGCGCTCCGCCATCGCGAGGCGGCAAGGTCTATGACACTATTGAGATGGCTTTGGCCAGGTTTAGGCTGTTGCCCTCTCAGCCTTGTGAAAACCTGTTTTTAATTGATCATATTGCCCGCCATTCCCTAAAGCAGGTCGAGGGCGGATGGACATGGCGATTTGATCCTGAGCTGTGGTCAAAAATGCGCTATGATATGCGCGCCGCCATCGAAGTGTTGAACGAGTTTAAATGCCCGGTTACCCTGATCAGGGGTGAGCAATCCTCATTGCTAAGTGATGAATTGTGGAGTTTTATGAAGCAGGCTTTTCCAAAGGGGCCGCACCATTTATCCATACCTGTGGCACAGCACCATGTCTTGCTGGATCAGCCGCTGGCGCTGGTTGCGGCGCTTCGCGGGTGTATTGGGTCGGGATTATAGGGCACAAGGTTCTGGCTCTGGAATAATCAAAACACTGGCTTTGGTTACAAGTTGCAAAATGCGTTGCATGTCCTCTTTGGCAATTGCGATGCAGCCTCTGGTTCCCGAGCCATCTTTGCGGGCTAGGTGGAAAAAAATAGCACTGCCAAATCCTGGCTGCGGAGGTTGGTCATTATGGCCCAGAACTACCAGCAAATCATACAAATGATCATCGCGGAACAATGACTCTGCGGAAGCCCTATAAGGTAAGTACACTGGCTGATTATAAGCAGGGTCGTCCGGGTCATCACACCAGCCATCATTTGGGTCAATGGCCCGGCACGGCAGGCTGGTTTGCGGAGCATCAAGCCTGTCAGCACGATACAAAACCCGGCGAAATTCAAACTCTCCACAGGGAGTGGCGCCGTCACCCTCACGCTTGTTATCAAGAGCAATCAGCCCGCCTTTGCCTATCACAGCCGGACAATGGCCGTTTGGCCAGCGCAGGCAATTATCAGTTTCAAGAACCAGTTTCATCACTACACAATAGCGTGTTTAAGTACAAAACCCAACTTGCAAGTTTTGCAACAAGGCGGCATGTTGCACTAATGAGTACGACAAAAACAATTTTAATCATCGATGACGATGATGATTTGCGTGAAACATTGAGCGAGCAGTTTGATCTGCACGAGGAGTTCCGGGTTCTGTGTGCCGCCAATGCCGGTGACGGGGTTGCAGCAGCAAAATCAGAGCATGTAAATGTGATTCTGCTGGATGTTGATCTTCCTGATATGGATGGCCGTGAGGCGTGCAGATTGCTACGCAAAACCGGCATTGCGGTTCCCATTTTGATGCTTACGGGAGCCAGAACAGATGCCGACCAGATTCTGGGTCTGGATTCCGGGGCTAATGATTATGTCTTAAAGCCCTTCAAATTCAGCGTATTGCTGGCTCGTATTCGTGCACATTTGCGCTCCCATGAGCAAAGTGAAGAAGCTGTATTTACGGTTGGTCCCTACACTTTTCGGCCGAGCATGAAACAATTGCTTACCCAGGATGACCGGAAAATTCGATTAACGGAAAAAGAAACCGGAATTCTAAAATACCTGTATCGTGCCGGAGGAAAGCCAGTATTGCGCGACGAATTATTGCACGAGGTTTGGGGCTATAATGCAAATGTCACAACTCACACACTAGAAACCCATATTTACCGGCTACGCCAGAAAATTGAGTCAAATCCCGGAGAGGCAAAAATTCTGCTAACCGAGGCAGGCGGTTATCGTCTGTCGCGCTAAAGCATTTTCGGCCAATATGGAAACTGAGAGTTCTCTATGACTTCCATGATCTAGCCAAGACCAGCGGGCCTATATTTGCGCTTGGCCCTATTGCTCTGGAGCCATAAATTCCAGTGTAACTGGCGCATGATCCGACGGGCGCTCCCATGAGCGGCAATGACTATGGGCCTCAAATCTGAAATTATCATTGTCGCCTTGCAAAGCCAAGGCTTTGGATAACCAGATATGATCCAGCCGGCGACCACGATTATTCTTTGTCCAGTCTTTGGAGCGATAACTCCACCAGGTAAATAACAGCTCAGGCTCAGGCACACAAATTCTGGCCATATCAACAAAATCAAAACTGTCTTGAACTGCTTTTAATGCCGCCACTTCTACCGGCGTATGGCTCACCACCCGCAATAACTGCTTGTGAGACCACACATCAAACTCCCCGGGAGCAATATTCAGATCACCAACCAGCACAATTGGAGCCTGGTTTTGATCAGACCGGGCGGCAAAACTGGATTTCATGCGATCCAGATATTCAAGTTTATGGGCAAATTTTGGGTTGCTGTTAACATCTGGCTCATCACCGCCAGCAGGAACATAGAGATTAAAAAGCTCAAAGCCCGCAACTTTTACAGCTTGGGCTCGCGCTTCTTCCTGCGGGCAAAAATCCAGCGAATCAGCAGCCTGCAATGGCAGTCTTGAAACAATGGCAACACCATGCATTCCCTTTTGCCCGCAAACTGATTGAAAGGGATAGCCCGCTTCAGCAAAAGCCTTTGCAGGAAACTGATCTTCAAGGCACTTTATCTCCTGCAGACATAATATATCCGGAGCGGTTTCAGATAAGAAGCGCTCAATCTGTGGCAGGCGAAGGCGTACCGAATTTACATTCCAGGAAGAAAGTTTCACAAAATATTCCTTTTTACGAAGACCGGGCATTACGCATCGTAATGAACCTAATCCTAAAACACATTGTAACTGGAGCCTGTAATGCCAATGGGCCAGCGGCCACGATTAAACAAGGACCAACGCAATGCAAACGGGTGGTCAGCTTGATCCTGATCCATATCCGACAAAATCAACAGCCCCATGCAATGGGCAGCTAGAACAACATGGCCAACCATGGCGTTGGTTGCGGTTTCATCTATTTGTGAATTGTGGGCAAAACTGTCCAAGACTGCTTGCTGTGCCGTTTCCGCAGATTTGGCAGCAATCAGCTTAAGTAATTGTTCTGACCCTTCTTCGCTGGTCTGCTCCAGAACACTATGGTGCAGGCTGGAGCGCAATTGCTCTTCGGCTTCCCATGCAGCAGGGTCAAAGTCCAGCGCCTCTGCAACCCCCATTGCCTCGGCCAGGTGCAAAACCCGCGCCGGGTAAACATGGGCAAGGCCAAGGTTCTGCACATAACCCTCAGCTAAATGCAGATCCTGCTCATCCAAAGCCTGGCCTGTCCGGGAAAACAGTGTAGATGCAGATATGCTATCAGAAAATGCCCGCGCTCGCAGCAAATGCGGTATTTCACCCAACAAGGAGGAATAATCCGTACTCATAACCCTACCAATATCGCAAGCAATGCCCCTGTCTAGCTCAGGACAGTAAAACATCACAATAAAATACTAAAAAATTACAGTATAATGTAGAACGCCCGGTCGAGAGGGGAGATCGACCGGGCGCTTAATATACGAATTCGGTGAATCAGTTTGCGGGGGGGGGATGAGCCGATCCACGCCAATGCTTCGTATGTGTGCATAAAAGCACAAGATTAAATAAAAATCAAATGAAATCTATGTAAGGTATTGCCTGTGCTATTTTGGCAACGCTTTATCGCCTGCGACCGCCGCGTCGTCTGTCCTGCTCGCGAATTACAAACAGGGAAGAAGCCAGTTTTGAGCCTTCCTCAGTATCTTTTAGAACAAAGTCAACTTGTCCATCAAAAGGATTTGACCATGTCCAACCAAGCAGGCCAAGTTCAGGCTCCGAAAAAATAAGGGTAAACTCCCCGTCCACCTCACCATCGGGATCCTTTACTGTAACCCTTGTTTGATGTGGTAGTTTTTCTACACCAACCAGCTCCATACCCCGGGTCAGGTCAAAGCGCCTGGAAAGCAAAAACTTGTATGGAGTCCATGAAATACGAACCTGATCAATAGTTTCCAGATCCTTGTCTATCTGCGCAATGTTTGAGCCATCGGCAACGATAAGCAGCGGGCTTTCATCGTATTCTATGCGCAGCCTTGCCGGGCGTCGCCAATAAAACCTGCCCGTGGCAAGTGAGCCATTATCTGCTGTTTGCACAAATTCACCCTTAATAGTGCGAATAGATCGCACAAAACTGTTCAGGCGTTTTATTTCTTTATCCATATCAAGCGCGGGAGCTGGCTTTGTGCTGCTTGCTGGCTCCGTTTCTGGCGTTTTTGAAGTGTTTGCGCTTGCCACTGGCAATACGCTTATCAACGCAAGACTTACACCCAATATCAAAGTTTTCATCGTCTACTTCCTGTTTATTGTGTGAGCAGCCTATCAGCAAGACACGACAAAAATGAGGCAAAGCCGTTCAGCCGCCATTCACGTACTCTCACAATTCTTCGGTCTCAGGAAGCAAAATTTCACGTTTTCCCGTACGACTGGCAGCTCCGATCATACCCTCGTCTTCCAGGCGCTCAATTAAGGTGGCGGCACGATTATAGCCAATTTGCAGTCTTCGTTGTAAATAGGAGGTGGAAGCCTTTCGGTCTCTGGCAATAATGGCCACAGCCTTGTCAAACAGATCATCCCCTGTTGATGGCGTGCCAAACACGTCTGGAGCATCTCCGGAAATATCTTCTGCGGTAACCTCCTCAAGATAAACCGGCGCACCCTGTTTCTTCAAAAAGGCCGCTACTGCTTCTACTTCTTCATCAGAAACAAACGGCCCATGCAGACGCCTGACCCTGCCGCCGCCTGCCATGAACAGCATGTCACCCATGCCCAGCAATTGCTCTGCGCCCTGGTCGCCCAAAATAGTTCGGCTGTCAATTTTAGAGGTAACCTGAAAGCTGATCCGTGTTGGAAAATTTGCCTTGATAGTGCCTGTGATAACATCCACCGATGGCCGCTGGGTTGCCATAATAACATGAATACCTGCGGCTCGTGCCATTTGTGCAAGTCGTTGTACTGCAGCCTCAATTTCTTTTCCGGCCACTATCATCAAGTCTGCCATTTCATCAATGACCACGACTATGTGTGGCAAGTGTTCCAGTTCTAGCTGTTCAGTTTCAAAAATTGGCTGGCCGGTTTCACTATCATAGCCGGTTTGAACGGTACGTTGCGCCTTTTTGCCTTTTTTGGCCGCCTGTTCGGCCATGGCATTATATCCGGCAACATTACGCACGCCGACTTTTGCCATTTTTTTATAGCGAAGCTCCATTTCCCGAACCGCCCAGCGCAATGCCGAAACAGCTTTCTTCGGGTCTGTAACCACCGGAGACAACAGGTGCGGAATGCCATCATAAACTGATAGCTCCAGCATTTTGGGGTCAATCATTATGAAACGGCACTGATCCGGTCCATGTCGATACAACAAGGACAGGATCATAGCATTAACGCCCACAGACTTGCCCGAGCCTGTAGTTCCGGCAATAAGCATATGCGGCATCCGGGCCAAATCAGCAATAAACGGATCTCCAGCTATGCTCTCACCCAATGCCAAAGGTAATGCTGCTTTGGATTTTTCAAACTGAACAGATGACAGTGTATCACGCAAATACACCGTTTCACGGCGGGCATTGGGTAATTCAATCCCAATAACATTACGACCCGGTATTACTGCAACCCGGCAGGCAATTGCGCTCATCGAACGGGCAATGTCATCAGACAAGGAAATAACCCTAGATGATTTTAAGCCCGGCGCTGGCTCAAGTTCGTACAAGGTGACAACCGGGCCGGGCTGAACGTGTGTAATGTCTCCCTTAATGCCAAAATCATTTAAAACCGTCTCCAGCAGCTCAGCGTTTTGACGCAAACTAGCCTCATCAACCGCATGATTCCTGGATTTTGGTTCAGACAATAATTCCAAATGGGGAAGCTCAAAATCTGCCGCCTTCACAAATGGCATTTTTAACTGCTTTTCTTGTTGCGCACGCGCTCCTGTCTTACGCTTTTTTACCGGAGCCACTTTGGTTTTTGGCTTTATGGCTCTGGCTTTGGGTGCCGGTTTTTGGGGCTTTCTTGATTTAGGCGGAGAAGCTAGTACCGGCTTTTTGAAAATGGCCCGCCCCCAGAAAAGCAAGGTTTGTGCAACATCATAGGCGGCATCAGCAAGTTTGCCCGCATCATCCTTTCGCAAGGCAAAGCCCCATAAAAACCCGATTACAGCCAGCCCAAAACTCAACAACCCAAAGGCAGTTCCTCCAAACGGCCCCCCTAAAAACCCTTGAACAGGCAAAAAAATCACATCACCAAACAAACCGCCAAGGCCGGTAGAAAATGGCCAGGCCATAGGTACTGGTAATGATGATGCCGAGACAGACAAAAGCAAAGAAGCGCCAATTACTGCAAACACCTGACCCCGGGAGAACAGACGAAACCTTACAGGGCGCAATATGCTGGTAGCCCCCCAGACGAAGAATCCGGCGGCAAACCCATAGCCCCCCCAACCAAATATCTGCAGAACCAGATCGGAAACTATGGCTCCGGGAGCACCAAACACATTGGTTGCTACTTGTTCCGACGCAGTATTCCATGAAGGATCAAGCGCCGCATGATCCAGAAGCGAGGCAAACACAAAAACGCCCAGACCAAACAGAACCAGTCCGCGCACCTTGCGCCTTATGGACAATGGCACCATTCGTATGAAATTCATACCAACTACCTGTTGGTTATATGAAATTTCCGACATGCAATTGCTCACTATTCGATAGAAACAGGCTAAAATAACAGTACTTGGTAAACTTTAGTTAATTTTGCTTGAGAAAAGATGAAAGCAAATGATTTCAGGCTGGCCTATTTCTGAATTCCGGTTAATTTGCGCTCATGGAACAACGAACACGTAAATATGACGCGCTGATCGCAGGCGGTGGGCTGGTGGGCCTAACCACTGCCCTGGCACTTGAAAGTGCCGGTTTGCGAATTGCAGTTGTGGATACAGCCTCATTTGAAACCCAGCTCGCAACTAAATTCGATGGCCGGGCTTCAGCCATTTCATTTGCAAATATGCGAATGTTAGACGCCCTGGGAGTGCGCAAGCAGCTTACAACAAACATCGGCCCCATCAACCAGATTTTAGTCTCAGATGGCCGTCCTGGTGACGGATTGCGCCGGGGTGGGCCGGGTCCGTATCTACTGCATTTTGATCGAGATGAACTGCAAGAGCCAGACGCTGGAGAACCTTTGGGCTGGATGGTGGAAAATCGCCATATGCGCATTGCTCTGCTGGCGCAAGCACGAAAGAGCCAGAACATCACCCTGATCCCGGAAACCAGAATAAGGCAAAAACAGCAAGAGCACTCCAGATGGCAAATAAGGCTGGATAACGGGCAGGAGTTAATTGCAGAATTGCTGATCGGAGCAGAGGGACGAAGCTCACCCCTGCGCGAAGCTGCCGGCATTCGCACTCATGAATGGGGCTATAATCAGTGGGGGGTGGTAGCCACCGTAGAGCACGAACATGAGCACCACGGCATTGCCCATGAATATTTCCTGCCAGCAGGACCCTTTGCCATTCTGCCCCTCTCAGGCAGGCGCTGTTCGCTGGTCTGGACAGAAAAGCCGGCTGCTGCCCAGTTTTTACAATCCTGTGAGCAAGAGTTTTTTCAAGCGGAACTGGAACGTCGGTTTGGAGATTTTCTTGGCAAGCTAACAGCAACCGGGCCGCGTTGGGCATATCCGCTAACCCTGATGGCAGTAGAGCAATATACAGCTCCTGGCCTGGTTCTGGTTGGCGATGCGGCTCATGGCATGCACCCGATTGCCGGACAGGGGTTTAATGCCGGCATAAGAGATGCCGCAGTATTGGCCGATATACTGGCAGGCAATTTGCGCAATGGCCTGGCGACAGATGATGCTACTGCCTTGAAAACCTATGAGCAAAGGCGCAGATTTGACAATGCGTCCCTGCTGGCAGCAACCGATATGTTTGTGCGTCTGTTCTCCAATGACATTGCCCCGATCAGGCACTTGCGAGGACTGGGGATGAGTGCCGTAGATGCCATTGGCCCGGCCCGGAGGTTTTTCGCCCTTGAGGCCGGAGGCGGTATCGGGTCACTGCCAAACCTGTTGCGTGGCGAACTACCCTAGGGGTCAAACCCTAATCTTCCAGAGGTCTGGCTTCTTCTTCGAGCATTATCGGCACGCCGTCACGAACCGGAAATGCCAACCGGGCTTTTTTAGAAACCAATTCCTGTTTTTCCCTATCATAAACCAGTGCCCCATGGGTAACAGGGCAAACCAGCAGCTCAAGCAGTTTTGGATCCGGGTTACGCGGCTCAGCATCCTTTACCATGGTTTTTCCTAATTAAACAAAAGCGACGACAATCGGCGGCGGCCCGAAGCCGTTACCTCGGAGGTTGCACCTGCCACATCAAATAATTTTAGCAGCATTTTGCGGGCTGCCTGATCATTCCAGTTCAGGTCTGCTTCCAAAATGACAAACAGCTCTTCAATTGCGGCTTCTATCTTGCCTGTACCAGAGAGGGCTTCGGCCAATGCATATCGCGCCTGCCAGTCTGTCGGATTGTTCTTTACAGCATCAAGCAATGACCCAAGCTCATCATCAGATGGCGCGTTTTGCGCCAATTCCAGCGCCTGCTGCGCACCCTTAACCGAAGCATCATTTAAATCTTCTTCGGCAACCATGGCCAAAACGCTTTTTGCCCCTTGAAGATCAGAATTTGCCAGATAAACCCTCGCCATTCCGGCCAAAGCCTGGGGGCTTTTATCATTCAGGCCAAGGGCGGCAGCAAAATCCTGTGCTGCACCGCCCATATCGCCAAGCTCAAGGCTTTTGTTGGCACGATCAACCAGTTGCTGCACCTCCTTGTCCACATCCATGTCACCGGTTAATTTATCCACAAATGACTGCAGTTGACTTGTGGGCAAAGCACCGGCAAATCCATCAACCGGCTTACCATCCTTGAACGCAAAAACCGCAGGAATTGAGCGCACCTGCAATTGTCCGGAAATTCCGGGATTTTCATCAACATTGATTTTTACCATGCGGACTTTTCCTGCAGCCTTTTGCACAACTTTTTCCAAAGCCGGGCCTAATTGCCGACAAGGCCCGCACCACGGAGCCCAAAAATCCACAATTACCGGCACGGTTTTGGAAGCCTCTACCACGTCGGCCATAAATGTTGCATCGGAGCCATCTTTAATCAGCTCATTTGGATCAAAATTATCTTCGTTGGTCATCGGTTTAGCCTTCACGTAAAACTATCTGCTTACAAATGGCCCGGATCATCAGGCAAAACAAGAGTGGGTAACCCATCTTTATCTGCGGCAAAATCCACAATAGTCGCAGGGTGACCCGTAGCTTCAGCAAATCGCAACAGGTCTTTTGCCTTAATAGCAGTAGTTGCGTCATTTTTCAGCGGATGAAAATTAACCGGATTTTTGCGTAAAAGAGCAGCGTCCAGCACAAAACTGATCTGATTTTTAGTATCATTTAGCAAAGCAAATGCCGTAACCGAACCCGGGGTGACGCCCAAAACCTCTTCCATCAACTCCGCCTTGCCAAAAGAAAGTCGGGCACAGCCCAATACTTTATGGAGTTGATTCAAACGAATTTGTGTCTGATCCAGGGCGCTTAACAGGAACAGCTTACCCTTTTTATCTTTCAAGAATAAATTCTTGCTGTGGGAGCCGGGCAGGGAAGCCTTTATGTCAGCGCCTTCTTCCACAGTAAAAACTGGGCGATGTTCAGTGGTTTTATGGGCAATGCCCAAATTATCGAGAAAAGCAAAAAGCTCTGAGCGATCAATTGGCATCAATTTTTCCAAAAGCTGTTAAATCTTAAAAACCATGTCTTGCATTAGCGACGAGTTTGCGCAATAAGGCGCGCCTGTCTGCCATTGATCAGACGGAAATTTCTATTGGATGCGGGCGTAGCTCAGGGGTAGAGCGAAACCTTGCCAAGGTTTAGGTCGTGAGTTCGAATCTCATCGCCCGCTCCAGTTGAGCTTCAAAATAATCCATACCTTCATCTATTGAGCTGATAGCGGGTCTGGCTGCGGATTGCTGCCGCCCAAACAAAATTTTGGTCAAGAGCCTTATCCACCGCCTAAAATCTGACACAGACACGGTAAATTCGGCAAGGACTGTAAATGGTTTGCCTGCACTCGGTAAAATACCAAAACCTGAAACCCTTATGAGTATTGGTTCCCTATAGGGCTGAAAAGAAGTATTCACCTGTCAAAGAGCTTCTGTTTGGGTGCAAGGCACCCCAACCCTTGCATTATAACAGTTTTTGGGCATGCGGGCATCTTTTGCACTTATCCTCACACCTCAAGGGTCAGTCAGTGTCATCAAGGGTCATTTAAGGGTAAGTTTATTAACCACAAGTGCTGTTTTGGTGTGATTACAGGGTGGCGCAAGTATTACTCAAGGGACAGTGAAAATTTGCGCTGACCCTAAAAGTGACCCTTCGCCGGGAGCAGACTCAAGCCTGCTTGCCAACAAGAAAAATGCAATATCTGGTGGTTTTGCCATTTAGCTCATAAGACGGTTTTGCAATTGCTGGCGGCAAATCTGCTTTCCTTGGCCATTTTACCACCACCCGCTTTTGAGCACAGCGCAAAGCTGCGAGTATCAATTCTGCGCTATCCTTATCAGGGCCAACCAGCTTTCTTAAATCGCGCATGGGCTGTTTTACCAATGCGGATTTGCTGCGGGCCGGGTGCATGGGGTCGATATAGACTACTTCCGGGTTTAGGCCGTAAAGAGCCGATATGGCATCAGCAGTAATTAACGTGATGCGCCGTGCCGGCTCTGCAAACAGGGCTTCAGCGTTTTTTGCAGATTGCAAAGCCCTAGCTAGAGATGCTGCCACCTTTTCCTGTCGCTCTATCATGGTCACTTTCGCCCCAAGATGGGCCAGAACAAACCCATCCCGGCCCAGGCCTGCTGTAGCATCAACAATATGTGGCTCGCGACCCTTGCCAAAACCAACAGCCCGGGCCAGAGCTTGTCCACGGCCACCACCATTGATCAGTCGATGCCGAAAAGCGGCGCTGGTAAAATCAATTTCAGGCATATTGGCAACCATCATATGAAACCCCTGTTCCCAACTTGTGTTTGCCGCCATTTAAGATCAATATGCGTTTTGTCTGGCAAAAGACAATCTGCCTGAAAATCAATATCGGGGAAAATATGGATACCGCAACCAAAACCGGCATTTTACTATTGGCGAGCGCCGCAACAATTGTTGGTCTGTACTGGTTCCGCGAAGTATTGGCTCCATTTGCTCTGGCGGTGTTTTTGTGGCTTATCATTGATGGCTTTACCGATCTGATTGAAAAAATCCTGAAAGTTCTGCCACGCTGGTTTGCGCTTTCACTGGCGCTGATTGTAGTTACTTTGTGTATTATCATAATCGGCATTGTCATAATTGATACCGCCAACGGAATGGTTAGCAATTCAGATGCCTATGCTGCCCGGATAAATGAACTGGCTGCAAGTATATATGCAATTTTCAGCTCCCAGCCCGCCCCGACACTGGACCAATTATTCACCCGCGCCAATCCGGCCAGACTAATTGGTGCCATTGCCCAATCCTTGCAAAGCCTGACCTCTGACGCCTTGTTTGTTGCCGTTTATGTGGGGTTTTTATTTGGGGCCCAGTCAAATTTTCCAGCTAAAATTGCCGCCATGTTTCCAGAGGCAGAAAAACTAAAAAGAGCAAATAATCTGGCCGGTTCCATGCGGGTAGCCATTGAAAAATATCTGTGGGTGCAAACTGTAACAGCAGCTGCAACAGCCGTTGGCTCGTGGGTTGTTATGGTGGCAGTCGGTGTAGATCAGGCATTATTCTGGGCATTTGTGATTTTCCTGCTGAACTATGTTCCGACCATTGGCCCGATAGTAGGCACTATACTACCTGTTCTGTTTGCTTTGGTGCAGTTTGAAACCTATTGGCAGCCTGTAATAGTGCTGGCCGGCGTTGGTTTTTTCCAGTTTTCAATTGGAACTTTTCTGCAACCTAAAATGCAAGGGAACAGCATGAATTTATCAACTCTGGTTGTTATTTTATCTCTATCGCTTTGGGGCGCGATCTGGGGAATACCCGGAATGTTCCTTTCTGCGCCGCTTACGGTGATGCTCATGCTGGTGCTGGCACAATTCAAGGGTACCAGATGGATTGCAATTTTGCTTTCCATGGACGGGCAACCCGAAAAGGGCATTAAAAGCATTAAAACTAACGACTGAGCCGCAAAAAGAATCAAAAAACCCCAAAACGATGAGGTTTTAAGCGCCCACAGGCGTATAATGGTTGTGGTCACTGCTAATTGGCAGTGTTGCTACTGTTTATCGAGCCGTTTGTTCACTTAAGCTGAACAAATAATCCGGTTTGACGCAAGGCCTGTGTGCGTGTCCCAGCCCGCATATTCGGTCTTGTGGGTCGCCAGGCACTGTCCCCGTTTGGCGGCCCACACGGATTTTATAAAACCCTCCCCAGAACGCTTAAAATAAAGGTTGCAGAAGCAGGCCGAACCCGATTATTGCTGTAACTAACTGACAGTTCTTACCGGTTGCTTGCAACTGGCAAGAACACCCCGGAACATGGGGCTTCGGGGCGGCGCCGATCCAGGAGGGTTTTATGAGCGCAACCAATGGCGGCCACTTGGCTTTTGAGACAGGTGCATTTTTAGGTTTAGCCTCTAAAAAGCCCGGAGCTGTTTTTCAAAAGAACGGAAAACTGACGCCAGCCGCCCGGCAGTTTCTCTCTGGAATACAGGAAAATGCGGTAGCTGATGACCTGCTTGGCCTTGAAATGGAAGATGTATTGCATTTGGCCGTTGGCATTTGGAATTTTGCTGAAAACAGAATGCCAGGAGAAACACTGGTTCGAATCATTCCAGCCACCGGAGCTGATGGCCGTGAAATAGAACGGGATATTCTGGAAATAGTGACCGGGGACAAACCGTTTTTGGTTGATTCTGTCATGGGTGAGCTTACTCGTCTGGAAGTGCAGACTAGGGCCATGTTTCACCCGGTATTTGATCTGGGGCGCTCTGATGCCGGCCCAAGATCAGATACGGCGCCACTGATTCGCGAATCAATAATTCAGGTTTATATGGAGCCTTTAAGTCCTGAGGTTCGAGAACAGGTTTTAGAGGGAATAAAATCCACCTTGTCTGATGTGGCTTTGGCTACCGGCGACTGGATGGCAATGCGCGAGGCCATGAACCGGGCGATTGAGGAATTGCACAATGCACCGGCTGTTGCCCCCGAAGAAGAAGTGGTTGAGTGTATTGAATTTCTGCGCTGGCTTCGTGATGAACACTTTGCGTTCCTTGGCTCAAGGCAATATGTCTTTCCTGTTGATAATGAAGGAAACTTGCTGCCACTGGAGCCAGATATTGTTGAAGGAACCAGTCTTGGTATTTTGCGTAATGAAGAGGCAAATGTTCTGCGGCGGGCCTCAGAGCCTTCCCTGCTGACCCCGGCCATAAAGGACTTTGTAAACAATCCAACTCCTTTGGTGGTCGCCAAATCAAACCTGCGCTCGCGAGTGCATCGTCAGGTATATATGGATTATATAGGTGTAAAACGATGGAATGAAGATGGGCAGGTGATCGGGGAAACCCGCTTTGTTGGCCTGTTTACTGCTGAGGCCTATGACCGGATGGCCAGAGACGTGCCCTTGATCCGCAGAAAAGTCCGGCGGGTATTAGTGCGGGCAAAACGCGGGGCTGGCACCCATAACACCAAGCGCTTGCAGAATATCGTAGAAAACTATCCCCGCGATGAATTATTTCAAATATCCGAAGAGGAATTGCTGGAAATTTCTCGTGGAATTTTGCATTTGTTTGATCGGCCACGACCGAAATTATTTGTGCGCCATGATCGGTTTAATCGCTTTGTTTCGGTTTTCGTATTTGTGCCCCGTGAGCGCTACAATACCCAGATGCGCCAAAATGTCGGCGAAATGTTGCGAAAGGCATATGGTGGACGACTGTCTGCTTATTATCCACATTTTGGTGATGGGCCACTGGCGCGGGTTCATTTTATTATCGGGCTGGATCCAAAAAACCACTCCAGGCCAAATCTGGATGATCTGGAAGCAAGACTGGTTGAAATGGCGCGGTCCTGGCATGATCGTCTGGAAACCAGAGCCAGAGAGGCCGCGCTTTCCAGGCGGCTGCACTCGCGGGTCAGAACCTATCGCGAAGCCTTTTCGGTGGCTTATCGTGAAGCTTTCTCCGCACGGCAGGCGCTGGATGATATTCTAATAATAGAAAAACTTGATCAAAGCTCTGGCCTGCTTGCCAATATTTACCAGTTGGAAAACGACCCACCATCAGTGATTCAGGTTAAGTTGTTTCGCGCCGGTGAAAGTTTGAATCTGTCCTCAGTTATGCCAATGTTTGAGGAAATGGGCCTAAACGTTGTCAGCGAGGCCAGCTATCCTGTAAAACGAAAACAGCAGGAATTGGTTTGGGTTCATGTCTTTGAAATGGTTCGTGCTGACGGCGAGGCGGTAGATTTATCGCTGATCAAAAAACCCGTTGAAGATGCATTTGTGGCAATCTGGAGTGGTAAGTCAGAAAATGACGGCTTCAACCAGCTTATCTTGTCTTTGGGCGTAAGCTGGCGCTCTGTGGCGTTTTTACGTACTTGCGCAAAATACCGGCAGCAAACCGGCCTTGATCCCAGCCAATATGTGCAAGAAGAAGCATTGGTGGAAAATCCGCAAATCGCCCGGCTCTTGCTTGAATTGGCTAAAGTCCGGTTCCGCCCCGATGGCCGAAAATCCATAAGCGCACGACAAAGCAAACAGGAAAAACTGCTTGGTGAAATTATCGAGGCCCTGAACTCGGTTCCCAGCCTAGATCATGATAAAGTGCTTCGCCGTTTAATGCGCTTAATATGTGCTATTTACCGCACCAGCTTTTATCAAACCGACGCCAATGGCGAACCATTGGAGCGAATTTCAATTAAAATCGCCAGCCGTGAACTTGCAACCCTTCCTGCGCCCAAGCCCTATCGGGAGATATTCGTCTGGTCACCGCGGGTTGAAGGGGTGCACTTGCGCTTTGGTCCCGTGGCAAGGGGCGGATTGCGCTGGTCAGATCGCCGGGAGGACTTTCGCACAGAAGTATTGGGGCTTGTAAAAGCACAGCAGGTAAAAAACTCGGTAATTGTGCCCGTTGGCTCCAAGGGCTGCTTTTTTCCCAAACTGCTTCCAAAGCCTGATGACCGTGAAGCCTTCATGAAAGAAGGGATTCGTTCCTATAAAACCTTTATCAGGGGGCTTCTGGATATTACTGACACCCTTTCTGGTGATGGCGATGTAATACATCCCAAAAACACTGTTATCTGGGATGATGAAGACCCCTATCTGGTGGTTGCTGCTGATAAGGGAACCGCGACCTTTTCCGATATCGCAAACTCTTTGGCCGAAGAATATAATTTCTGGCTGGGCGATGCCTTTGCATCCGGAGGCTCTGTTGGATATGACCATAAAAAAATGGGAATTACTGCCAAAGGCGCCTGGGAGGCGGTAAAGCGTCATTTCCGGGAAATGGGGAAAAACACCCAGACTGAGCCTTTTTCAGTTATTGGCATTGGCGATATGTCAGGAGATGTTTTTGGCAATGGCATGCTTTTATCCAAAAAAATCAAACTGGTAGCAGCCTTCGATCATCGAGATATTTTTATTGATCCAGACCCGGTAGATCTGGATGCAAACTGGAATGAAAGAAAGCGCCTGTTTGATATGCCGCGATCAAGCTGGAGGGACTATAACACAGAACTAATCTCAGAAGGTGGTGGGGTTTTTTCACGCAGCGCCAAAGCCATACCCCTTTCCAAAGAGATGCGCCAACTCACCGGATTATCCGGGGGCGAGACCACTCCGGTAGAGCTTATGACCGCTCTGCTAAAGGCTGATGTGGAGTTATTATGGTTTGGCGGCATTGGCACCTATATAAAATCTGCAGAAGAACAAAACTGGGAAGTCGGCGACAAAGCCAATGATGCAATAAGGGTAAATGCTGACGAAGTTCGCGCCAAGGTAATAGGCGAAGGCGCAAATCTGGGCATTACACAAAAGGGGCGAATTATTTTTGCCTGTCATGGCGGCCGGATTAACGCTGATTTTGTTGACAATTCCGCTGGCGTCGACACTTCAGACAATGAAGTTAATCTGAAAATTTTGCTAAACAGCGCCGTGCAGGCCAAAAAGATATCAACAGAGGAGCGTAACAAGATTCTCGCCAGCATGACCGATGATGTGGCAAAGAATGTTCTGGAGCACAATTATCAGCAAACCCTAACCCTGTCATTGGCTGAATTAACCGGACAGGCCGACATGGATGCCTATGGGCGCTTTATGGATCATTTAGAAGCCGAAGACCGTCTTGATCGGGAAGTTGAAACCCTGCCAGATGCCGACCATATCTCTGCGCGCTATGCTGATGGGCCTGGCATGACACGGCCTGAAATTGCTACACTAATGGCTTATGCCAAAAACACGCTGGTCGAAGACCTGATTGCAGGATCTGCTCCCGATGATCCGCATTTTGCCAAAAAACTGCTGCAGTATTTTCCAAAGAATGTTCAAAACTTTAAGCAAGAGCGCGAGCATCACCGGCTGCACCGGGAAATAATTGCCACAATGCTTGCCAATGACATGCTTGATCGCGGCGGCCCTACTTTTTGCTATCGCTTATGCGGTAGTGCTGGGGTTGATGCAAATACAGCAGCGCTTTGCTTTGAGGGAGTTCGCGAACTATTTGGCTATGAAGAGCTGGTTGCCAGAGTAAATGCCCTTGACAATAAAATACCGGCAAAATCTGTTTATCATGCACACTATGAGATCATGAGCGTATTGCGCCGTAAAAGCTATTGGATGGCCCGGCACCCGGAAGTGCTAAAGAACGGTCTTGGCGGGCTGTTTGAAACCTATCGTCCGGGCATTGAGGTAATGTCAAAGAACATCAATAAATTTTTATCCCAGTATGAAATAGAAAAAGCCGAATCGCGGGCAAACAGCCTGATTGATTCAGGTGTTCCCAAAGCCCTTTCCAAAGAAATCGCTAATTTACGGACTCTGGTTTCTGCAAGTGATATAATTGATTTGTCCGCACAAGAAGACTGGCCACTACTTTCTGTGGCCTGCCTGTATCATGGGTTTGGGGATGTATTCTGGTTTGATCGCTTGCGCGGTGCCGCCAGCACCTTACATGCTGCCGACCATTGGGACAGGCTGGCGGTTCGCAGACTAATCGAGGATTTTTATCGCGCCCAGCAACGCCTTACCCGTGCGGCCATGTCTCATATTACGTTGCTGTCTAATGGGCTGGGAGAGGGAAAACAAAAACCAACTCGCGCTTGGGCTAAAAATGCGCTGGAATCTTTTTCTCGTGTCAACGCCTCTGCTGTAGAGCATGCCCAGACCGCCTTGGTGGAGCTTGACAAAGGGCAGTGGACACTTGCCAAGCTGGCCATTGCCAATACGCAAATGCGCGAATTATCGGTAACGGCTGTGAGCTAAAGCATTTTTAGCAAAAGTGGGAAACTCTTTTAATGTCCTATCGCCTATCGCCTAGCGGCTACTTGAGGAGTCTTTTAGTGTCCTACCGCTTCGCTACTTGAGGACGGGTTTTGCGGTTCAAAAATGCGATAAACAAAGATTTGCATTTTTAGCAAAAGCAGGAAGTTCTTGTTTGTTCTATCGCTTCATACTTTAAGAACCGGTTTTGGGTTCAAAATGTAACCCTTAGAAACCTGAGGCTGATTTAGCGGTCTCTGGTCGAACTATGGACCCTAAGCGCAGGCCAAGAAGGTTTTTATCCTTTTCTCGAGAGCAACCGCCTTGCCCAAAGGCCAGCAATAAAGCCCCCCGATCCTTAGGCGCAATTTGCAGCGTCATTGGCCCAAGGCATAAGGTGGCAACGGCCCGTTGTTCCAGAGGCGCGTCAATATTTTTGCCGGGCTCCTCCGCCTCGCCAGCAGAGCTAGCCAGCCAAGGCAAAATGGCAGAGATAACAAGTATTCTTAAAAACATGAGTGTCCCCGTTGTAAAGCTTTAGCGCTGGAAGCTGCTTGGATCTGATCCTAGTTTTCCAGATCCCGAAATTCCCTGCGCAATTTCCACTCCTTTGAAGTGACAGAGCGCTCAAGATCGGCCAGTCGATCATCCATATCCCGGAACTGATACCGCAAATTCGAAAATGTGGTAGAGGGGTGTTTTTCCACCGCCCGCCAGAACGCATCTTCATCCGGTCTTAAGTTTGTCCGCATATCCCTATTGCGGACCGGCATAAAGAGACAGGCGACAAAATATGCAATAATTGAAATCGGCCCAAGAATAAAAATTGACACAAACCAGCCAATGCGAACCAGAATAACGTCTATATTGAAATAATCGGCAAACCCGGCACAAACACCACACAAAACCCCATTTAGCTTGTTACGATACAAACGGTGTGGATTAGGTGGTCTTGAATACTCATTATTCCTCATTTTTTTTTCTCCAATCTGGCTGCTCGGCATCTAAAATCGCTTCTAGGGAAACAATGCGGCTTTCCATCCGCCGGGCACTGCGCCACAAATCCTCAAGCATGTGCTCATCCTCAGCTGACAAGCCCTTACCCTCTGCCCATTTTGTAATATGGTGGAAAACAATCCACACCACAGCCAGAATAAAGGTAAATATGATAACTAGCTCTTCCATGAAACTTCTCTCTTTTTAATGGCCATATGCGGATTACGCTTTTGCTTTTGCTTTTGCTTTGTGTTTGCTGGCCATTTGAGCTTTTAATTCCGATAGCTCAAGCTCGACATTTTCCTCGCCTTCCAATTCCTCAAACTGACTTTTCAAGCTTTTGGCCTGATTAAGGTCAAAGGCATCTGCCTGGGCCTCCAGCTCATCTACTTTGCGCTCCAACGCCGCATAGCGGCTTAAAGCATCCTCGATCTTGTGATCAGCAACGGTTTCACGCACCCTTAGCCGGTTTTGTGCGGTTCCTGCGCGGATTAACAGGGCTTTGTGCTTGGCCTTGGCCTCATCCAGCTTGTCCTGAAGTTTTGCCATATCCGATTCAGCCTTATCAATTGCCTGATCAATAATATCCAGCTCATTGCGCAAAGCCTCAACCATGCTTGCAGCCTTGGCTTTGGCCTGCAGTGCTCCTCTGGCCAGATCCTCGCGGCCCTTGCTAACTGCCAGCTCTGCCTTGTCCGACCACTCCGCACAAGACGCCTTAAACCTGGTCAGTTTGCGACTAACATCCTTTTTGTCGGCAATAGCCCTGGCTGCTGCGGTGCGCACCTCAATTAACGTATCTTCCATTTCCTGAATGATCAGCCGGGCAATTTTTTCAGGATCTTCGGCCCGCTCCAGCATGGAATTGATGTTTGAATTGATAATATCGCCCATTCGCGAAAAAATACCCATAATCTTTCTCCTGATTTATATGAAACACCGGATCAATGGATCGCCTTAAAAGAACAATCCACCAATCAACAATCCGGCAATAAAGAAACCCCAGCACTCCATCGGCCGGGTTCGCAAATAGCGCCAGAATTTTGATGTTATCTCGCGCCAGTCATCAGCAGCCGCCTGTGATCTTGGGTCTCTTATATCTTCGTAAGGGTCATATTTTTTTGTCATTTCCTGCTCACTTGTTAAACCTGGTTGTAGATATCCGGCAATAATCCGGTGTGGTTAATAGATAGCAAGCACCGTGCCAGTTTGTGCCAGAGTCATAACTATATGTTATATTTGAGTAAATTCTGTGGGGGCTCTAATTCACAAACTCAATAACGTGAAAATCACTTATTTTTATTGAAAATCACAGAAAACCTGGTACTATTCACAGATGTTGTCAGAAGATGCGCTCCCGCCATTGATCGGCCAGTCCGTAGAGTTTTTAAGCACGCTGGATCGAATATCCAAAGCGGCAGGGCTTGACCGGCCTCTGCTAATTATCGGGGAGCGGGGCACCGGCAAGGAATTGATGGCGGCCCGCGCTCATTTTTTATCAAACCGCTGGGCAGAAAACTATATTTCGGTAAATTGCGCGGCCCTGTCCGAAACCTTGCTCGAAAGCGAATTGTTTGGTCATGAGGCCGGGGCCTTTACCGGGGCAACCAAACGCTATATCGGGCGTTTTGAGCGAGCAAATAAAGGCACATTGTTTCTTGACGAGATTGCCGGGGCCTCTTTAAGGGTGCAGGAGAAAGTCCTGCGAATTGTCGAATATGGCGAGTTTGAACGGGTGGGGGGAACAAAAACCCTGCGCTGTGATGTTCGCTTGATCGGGGCAACCAATCTTGATTTGCCAAAACAGGTTCAAGCAGGAAAATTTCGCGCCGACCTGCTCGACAGGCTGGCTTTTGAGGTGATCACTCTGCCTCCCTTACGAGCGCGCTGGGAGGACATTCCGGTTTTAGCCCAGCATTTTGCTCAAAACATAACCCGTGAAACCGGGCAAAACCCTTTTGGCGGGTTCTCAATGGAGGCCATGGAGGTGTTGATGACACACCATTGGCCGGGCAATATTCGTGAGCTTAAAAATGTAGTGGAGCGCAATACTTATCACGCCCATGCCAGGAATGAGCTTAAACAGACTATTGTTGAGGATATTTTACTGGATCCCTTTAGCTCTCCATGGCGGCCGGATACTTCGGCAACAATCCAAACCGGCAATACGAAAACCGGGCAGGAGATGAATTTGCCGGAGCCAGATTTGGCAAAACCGTTTATAGAGCAGACCAACCGCTTTGAGAGGGTATTATTGCGCCGCGCCATGCGAGCCAATCAGCAACATATTGGCAAAAGCGCAAAGGCGCTTGATCTAAGCTATGATCAAATGCGCCATTATCTGAAAAAACATAAATTGCTGGCAAAACGCAAAACAGACCAGCCAAACTGATTATTAACCAGATTGCCCTATATTGCTGACAACAATTAAGAACCCTGTCAAAAGAGCGGGCATATGAACGACAAGCAAGCACCTTATCCTGAGTTCCCCTATCCTGAGTTCAAAGAGCGGCGCAAAGGTCAAAGGCATCTGCACTTCATAAACAGTCTGTTTGACAAGATTGACTTTAACCAAACCGTTGAACGCATCACCGAGCGGCCCACTGGCTCAGCATTTCGTTTCGTGGTTACCCCGAATGTTGATCATCTGGTTCGGATGCAAAGCGAGCCAGACTGGATAAAAAAAATATATGCAGAGGCTTGGCTTACCGTCTGTGATTCCAGAATTTTGGAACTGATGGCCTGGCTGTCAGGTGAAAAGCTTGCGGTAACGCCGGGATCTGATTTGACAGAAAGCTTGTTTGAAAACCATATCGATCGGCACGAACCAATTACTATTGTTGGTGCAAGCAGGGCGGTAATAGATGCGCTGGCTGTGCGTTATGGCTTGACTGATATACGCTGGCATGAGCCACCGATGGGGTTGCGCAAGAACCTGCTGGCTATAGAGCAATGTGCGGAATTTGTCGCCATGAACCCGGCCCGGTTTACCTTCTTGTGTGTTGGCTCTCCCCAGCAGGAAATGGTTGCCAGAGCCTGTTTGCGCCGGGGGGATTGCGAAGGAACAGGTCTTTGTGTCGGCGCAAGCCTGGATTTTCTGGCCGGAAAAGTCGCCCGCGCCCCAAAATGGATGCAAAAAGCGCGGATTGAATGGCTGCACCGCCTGCTTAGTGAGCCCAGGCGGATGTGGCGGCGCTATCTGGTTACCGGCCCAAAAATTATTTTGCTCTGGTGGCAATGGCAAAAAAACTGCAAAAGCAAGCAGGATACGCAAAATCCGGTATCTTTGGAAACACAAACCGGCAGCACAAAGACTTGACGCAATACCTTGAATCTTCGTAACCCTTATCCCGTCGGTATGTTTGCAAGCAAGGCCATGGGTAATGGCTGAGCCTGCAAACATGACAACAGGGAATACGGTGAGAAATTTATTTCAAATCCGTAACTGTGCCCGCAGCCGTAAGCGGTTGGCCGAGCGCAAAACCCACTGGAGCAGATCGTTAGAAAATGCTTTGGGAAGGGGTGCTCAATGGCTGTTAATCCGTAAGTCGGAAGACCTGCCGACACTCGTCCGCTTCTGATCCGGGGTCAGATCATCAAAGCGCGGGTACATCAATACCGTTCGTGGCGAAATGTTTTGGTTTTCGGCAATTGACCTGTTCAAGAGCCGTAATTTGTCATGGAGAACGACATTGAGAGTCAAATTATCCCTTATTATATCTACAGGCCTGCTTGGCCTTGCATTTCCTGCTCTGGCACAAGAGCCGGAAGAAAAATCTATAAAAGAACCGGATGAGATCATACTGGTTACCGGCGCCAGAGTTCCGGTGCCGGTAACTAAATATACCGGATCAGCAAGTGTGCTTGATGAAAAACAAATTCTGGCACGGGGCGATGAGTTTGTAACCGATGCCTTGCGCCGTATTCCAGGTGTGGCGGTTAATCGCTCTGGACCTGTTGGGGCTTTAACTCAGGTGCGCCTGCGTGGATCGGAGGCTAATCAGGTTCTGGTTCTGATAGATGGAATTGAGGCCAGCGACCCCTTTTCCGGCAGTTTCGGGTTTTCATCCCTAACCAGTGCCGGAGTACAAAGGATTGAAATTCTGCGCGGTGAGCAATCTGCCCTGTGGGGAACCGATGCCATTGGCGGGGTTATCCAGATACTGACCGAGCCTGACAAGCAGGGCGAAAGTCTGGAAACACGGTTTGAAGCAGGCTCCTTGCAAACCCGTTCCGGATCTTTGGATGCGGCAAAAGTACGCGGACAGACAAAGCTATGGCTTAATTTGTCCGGCATGCAAACCGCAGGCTATGACGTCTCTGGTCAAAATGGCGAACAAGACGGATTTTCGCAACTTTCAGCTTCCGGCGGCATTAATTATGACATTGGCGCAAATTGGGCTGTTAAATTGCGTGGACGAAGCACAAAGGCCAATGCTCAGTTTGACAGTGATACTGACTTTGACGGTCGGCTGAACGATACCTTGTCCGAGCTTGACAGCGATTTGTCTTTGGGTCGGATAGCTTTGGTGGGAAACAGCCTGAATGACCGCCTGACAAATGAGATATCCGCCTCTTATTTACGAAGCACAACCAGATCCGGCGGCAACACCTCCATTGGTCAACGAACTCGCCTTGGCTGGCAGATCAGCACTGACTGGGAAACAGGATCTATACAGCACCGACTCACAGGAATAATTGAGGGCCGGTTCGAAACCTATCAAAATGACGGCGGTGCCGGGTCAGGCATCAATCAGCGCCAAGAATCAAATCAGGTTTCAGGCGCTTTTGACTATCAGGCAGATCGCGGGCCTGTAACGTTCTCGGTTTCAGCGCGGCATGATCAAAATGATTTGTTTGAAAATGCAAATGCCTTTCGTGCCGGGCTGGCCTGGAACATTGCTGCCACCAACAGCAAAATCCACGCCTCCGCAGGTCAGGGCGTCAAGAACCCCGGTTTTTTTGAATTGTTTGGTTATTTTCCGGCATTTTTTGTCGGAAACCCCAATTTGAAGCCAGAAAAATCCACCGGGTTTGAGCTGGGCTGGGTGCAGGGTTTTTCCAACGGCTCTGCCTCGGTAACAGTGTTTAGCTCAGAGCTGCAAAACGAGATCTATACAGATTTTGGTGCCTTTCCGGCCACTGCCCGCAACCGGGCAAATAATAGCACCCGTGAAGGGGTGGAGCTTGCTGCTGATATCAATTTATCCAGAGGGCTTGGCGCTTCTGGCTCCATGAGCTTTCTTCGATCACAGGAGGCCGGTGTGCAAGAAATTCGCCGTCCCAACTTTATGGCCAGCTTCTCGGTTTTTTGGAGCGATCCGGCGGAGAACTGGCAAATTGCTCTTGGTCTGGATCAAAACGGTAAAATGACAGATATTGATTTTAGTACATTTCAAACCGTAACCCTGCCGGCGTACACATTGCTGCGCGGTAAAATTTCCAGAAGAGTAAGCGACAAGCTAAACATTTATGTTAGAGGCGAAAACCTGTCCAATTCCCGCTATACCGAAGTGGTTGGATATCGGGCACAGGAAAGGACGCTATATGGCGGTATTTCTGCGCAATTCTAACCGGTCAGTCTTCAGGGCCATTGGCAACCTTGTTGCTGTATTGGCCCTGTTTGCTACCAGCAATACGCTGGCGCAGGGGGTGGCATCGACCTCGCTTTGCTCTGATGCTTATGTTCTGGAGATGGTAGAACCAGAGCGCATAAAAGCGCTTTCATGGCAGGCAGGCAGCCCGCTTTCCCTCGCGCCAAAACCCTTGCAGTCACTTGCTGGCGCCTGGGTGGAGGCCGAAACCCTGCTGGCTCTTGCCCCGGCGCAGCTTGTATTTGACGCGGGCACCAATGTTAAGATAGGCAAGCTGGCGATAGAAAGAGGCTCAGAGGTTTTTCAATTGCTACCTGCCAGCAATTTTGAGCAAATTAACCAAAACCGCAGAAATTTAGCCCGATTTTTAGGCAAAACCGAACAGGCCGAGACAATCATAGAAAAGCAAAATCAGCGAATAGCTGATCTTGCAGCGAAAAAGCACAATGAAAGCGGGCGCTTAAAAGTGCTGTATCTTACGCCAACGTTAGGAACCGCCGGCTCCAACACCCTCGTTGACAGCGCCATTACTGCTGCCGGCGGGATCAACCTTGCTACAGAATATGGTATTTCCGGATGGGGACAGATACCGCTGGAACGGCTGATTTCCAATCCCCCCGACCTAATTGTCAGCAGCTTTTTCTCCGCCAAAACTCATTCCGTTCTGCAATTTCGCTCCAACCACTCCATTTTACGCAATCTACGAAAACAGGTTCCCGTCATACATATTTCCGGTGCGCTTTGGGTCTGTGCCGGGCCGCACCTTATTACGGCGGCAGAACTGATTGCCAATGAGTTGCAACAATTGCAAGGAAGGCGGCCATGATGATACGGATTGTTGCAACTTTGCTGTTTGTTTTGTTGGTTTTACTGCTCCTGTCATTAACATTGGGCCCATACAATATTTCGCTGGCAGAGGTTTTTGCTGCGCTCTTTGGCAAGGCCGATACCGCAGAGCAAACAGTCTTGTGGCAGATCAGACTGCCTAGATCCTTGCTGGCCATTATCGTTGGGGCTGGCCTGGGTGCCAGCGGAGCTGCTTTGCAGGGCCTGCTACGCAATCCTTTGGCCGATCCGGGGGTGGTGGGAATTTCCTCAACTGCAAGCCTGTTTGCTGCCCTTGCGATTTATACCGGAATCGCCACAAGCTTGCCCGGATCCTTATTTGTCGGCGCATTATCCGGAGCAGGGCTGGCAGCAATATTTCTTACAACCCTGTCGGCCTTGCGCGCATCGGTTACCAGCCTGATCCTTGGCGGTGTTGCCTTATCTGCTATTGCCACATCGCTAACGGCGTTATTGATGAATTTGTCGCCAAACCCCTGGGCATTATCAGAAATTGCCTATTGGCTGATGGGCTCGGTAGCTGACCGGTCATTAGCTGATGTTGCAATTGCAGCCCCGCTGGTTGGCATTGGGGTGTTTGCCTTAATGCAAAGCGGGCGCGGCCTTGATCTGCTGGCTCTTGGTGAAGATACCGCAATAACATCGGGTATTTCCATAACCCGAACCAGCTTTTGGGTAATAACAGGCTCTATGCTGTGCGTTGGAACCGGGGTGGCCAGCGCCGGAGCTGTCGGGTTTGTAGGGCTGGCTGCTCCGCATTTGGTGCGGCCCTTTTTTGGCTATATGCCAAGCAGGATTATTTTGCCCTCTGCGCTGGTTGGTGGCGGGCTTTTATTGATTGCCGACATGGTTTCACGCCTGTTAAGTGGCCCTGGAACCCCGCTTTATCTTGGCGTGGTTACCGCCCTGCTTGGTGCCCCGCTATTTCTTATTCTGGTCTTTAAAGCTCAACGGCAAAGTATCTGATATGCTGGAAGTTTGTAAAATATCACTGGATATGAATGCCCGCCCGGTTTTGCGGGATTTAAGCCTGCAAGTGCCGCCGGGCCTTAACATTGTGATCGGGCCTAATGGTTCTGGTAAAACATCGCTGATACGTGCAATTGCAGGTTTAATCCCTGTAAAAAGCGGCCGGATTTTGTGGCGCGGCCAGGATGTCCTTAGCACAAAATCCGCAAATCGTGCGCAATGGATGGCTTATTTGGCACAAAACCCGCCTGTCCACTGGCCGCTGCTGGTTCGCCATCTGGTTGCCCTTGGTTGCCCAAATAGCAAAAACCCACCAGATGCTGTTTATCGCACTATGGATGATTGCGGGGTTTTACATCTTGCAGACCGCCGGATTGACCAGATTTCCGGCGGGGAGCGGGCGCGGGTGCTTCTGGCACGACTTTTGGCAGCAAATGCAGAGGTGTTGCTGGTTGATGAGCCTACCTCTTCCCTTGATCCGGCGCGGCAGCTAGACATGATGAAAATTTTGGGGAAACAGGCAAAAAAAGGGAAAACCATATTGTGCGTTTTGCATGATTTGCCTTTGGCGGCACGGTTTGCCGATAATTTAATTCTGCTGGATTTTGGGCAAATAGTTTGTGAAGGGGAGCCTCAAACCGTGTTGCGCTCAGCAGAAATGCAGCGGGTTTTTAGTCTGAAATTTAATGCCAGCGGGTATTTAATGTTATAACAGGGTTTGAAAAAACAAGGCAGACCTAAAATGGAACAAAATACCGCTGACAACTGGGGCCGGTTTGCACCAAATAAATTACATGCCTGGGCCATTGAGCAAAGCAATAAGCGCCCCGATAGTCTTTGGGGCTCATTTTGCCGCCGACTGGTTCTAACCGGCTTGAAGCATCCGCTGGATGTACGATTGTGGGGCGCAAAATTTCGCCTCTATCCCAATGACAATTTATGCGAAAAGCGAGCCTTGTTATCACCAGACAAGTTTGATGTTCAGGAGCGTAATGCCCTGCAACACCGCATACATTCTGATTTCAAATTTGTGGATGTGGGTGCCAATGTGGGCCTTTATTCGCTTTTTGTCGCCGCCCAGCCGCAGTTTAAGGGCAAAATACTGGCCATTGAACCACAGCCAATAATTAAACAGCGCTTGCAATTTAATCTGCTAACAAACCCGGGTTTTGACATAATCCATGAAGATTGCGCCGTGTCTGACAAGAAAGGTCTGGCACGAATGCAGATATCACAGCGCAACCGGGGTGCCTCTGGCTTTGACTTGCGTTCCGGCAAACAAGCTGATGAAGAATTTATTGTGCCAACCCTGCCTTTGGCCGAAATACTTGATAGGCACAATATGAACGGTGCCGATGCCTTAAAAATAGACATTGAGGGCGCAGAGGATCAGGTATTGCCCCTGTTTTTCAAGCAAACCCCTGCCACAGATTTACCCGGCCTGTTAATTATGGAAAGAAATGAATCTTGGAAAACCGACTGCATCGCATTGGCCGAAGAAAATGGCTATGAACAAATTATTCAATCACACATGAATGTGGTTTTGGAAAAAACCTGATCCTCGACGCAATCAGTATCATTACTAAGCATTTTTAGCAAAAGTGGGAAGCTCTTTTAATGTCCTACCGCCTATCGGCTACTTGAGGACTCCTTGCTGCGCTACCGCTTCACTACTTGAGGACGGGGTTTTGGGTCGAAATGTGCCAAGATAAAGGTTTAATAAACTTTGGTTCGTTTGATCTAAACACCTAACTGGCTTTTATCGCGCTGTTTCCGGCATCACGAATGGCGCTGATATTTGCTTGGTAAACCCCCGTGTCTTGCGCCCCTTTGCCAAAAACAGCAGAACCTGCAACCAGCACATCAGCCCCGGCACTCATAACCAGCGGCGCGGTGTTGGGGTTAATGCCACCATCTACCTCGATTAAAATGTCACGATCCGCAATCATGGCTTTCAGGCGTTTAATTTTGGCAATCTGACTGGGCAAAAAGCTCTGACCGCCAAAGCCGGGGTTAACACTCATAACAATAACCAGATCAAGGCGATCCAGTACATTTTCCAACGCGGTTTCCGGCGTGGAGGGGTTAAGTGCAGCTCCGGCCTTACAGCCCAGATCACGAATTAGCTGTAAGCTGCGATCCAGATGCGGCCCGGCCTCAGGGTGGATGGATATATGATCAGCGCCAGCCTTGGCAAAGGTTTCCAAATATCTGTCCACCGGCTCTATCATTAGATGGACGTCCATTATGGTTTTGATGTGGGGCCGAATGGCAGCGCACACATCTGGGCCAATGGTTATATTTGGCACATAATGCCCGTCCATCACATCCACATGCACCCAATCGCAACCGGCTTGCTCAATGGCTCTTATTTCGGTGCCTAATTGCGCAAAGTCGGCAGATAAAATACTTGGTGCTATTTTGGTCATGATCATACTTTCAGACAGGACATTGCCTTGTCGACAATTGCCTTTGCGGTAATGCCAAAATGATCAAACAGATCAGGTGCCGGAGCCGAGGCGCCAAACCCGCTCATGCCGACGAAGTTTTCCGAAGACCCTGTATAGCGTGACCAGCCAAATTCCACGGCTGCTTCCACCGCAATCCGCGGGGCCTTGCCTAATATTTGTTCGCGGTATTCTTTGGATTGCTGTTCAAACTTTTCCTGACAGGGCATGGAGACCACTGCTGCTTGTATTCCCTGTTCGCCTAGCTTTTGTGCTGCTTCCACTGCCAGATGTACTTCAGAACCAGTCGCGATCAGGGTTATGTCACGGCTTCCTTTGCTTTCGTGCAAAACATAAGCTCCGCGTGCGCACAGATTTTGTGACTCCGGTTTTTGACGCAATGTAGGCAAGGCCTGACGGGTAAGAGCGAGGGTTGAAGGGGCATCATTTTGTTCCAGTGCAGCCTGCCAGCATTCTGCGGTTTCCACAGAATCACAGGGGCGATAAACATACATGCCCGGCAGGCTTCGCAAGCTGGCCAGCGTTTCAACTGGTTGATGGGTTGGCCCGTCCTCACCAAGGCCGATACTGTCATGGGTAAGCACATAGACAACCCTTAGCCCCATCAGAGCTGAAAGCCGCATTGCGCCTAACATATAACCGGCAAACACTAAAAAAGTCCCGCCATAGGGAATAAATCCGCCATGTAATGCCAGACCGTTCATCACTGCGGCCATGGCATGTTCGCGCACCCCATAATACAGATAGCGCCCGCTAAAATCATCAGGGGCTATAATGCCCATATCCGCAGTAAGCGTATTGTTGGAGCCGGTAAGATCAGCCGATCCGCCAATAGTGTTGTCAATAACAGGGTTTATGGCCTGCAGGGTTTTTTGTGATGCAATTCTTGTGGCCTGTTTCGGTTGCTCTTGAACCAATGTTGATTTTAGCTGCTCAATCACCTCTGACAGTATTTTAGAGGGTTGTCCGTGCAGGGATTGTTCAAACTCAGCGCCATTAACGGAGGATTGCAGCAGCTTCTGCCATTTTTGACGTTTTGCAGCGCCTTTTTTACCGGATTTGCGCCATTGGTTCAATATGGCATCAGGAATTTCAAAGGCTGCATAGGGCCAGTTAAGGGCTTTGCGGGTGGCCGCAATTTCTTCTGCACCAAGTGGTGCGCCGTGTACCTTGCTTGTTCCGGCCTTATTGGGTGAGCCCTTGCCGATTATAGTTTTTAAGGCAATCAGCGTTGGTTGTGTGTGCTTGCGTTTTGCTGTCAGAATTGCCTTGTGAATGGCGCTCTGGTCATGGCCGTCCACACTGAGAACCTGCCATCCGGCAGCTAAAAACCGTTTTTTCTGATCAGTGGCAGTGGACAGATCGGTGGAACCATCAATGGTGATTGAATTATCATCCCAGAATACTATCAGCTTTCCAAGGGCCAAATGTCCGGCCATGTCGATAGCTTCGTGACTTATTCCTTCCATTAAACAGCCATCTCCGGCCATTACCCATGTATAATGATCGACTAGTTCATCTCCAAATCGGCTGTTTTGCAGTCTTTCGGCCAGCGCCATGCCGACAGCCATGGTGATACCCTGTCCCAAAGGTCCGGTGGTGGCTTCTATTCCGGCTGCGTGCCCATATTCAGGATGACCGGCGGTTATAGCCCCTAATTGGCGAAAGTTTTTTATCTGCTCGAGACTCATATCCTCATAGCCAAGCAGATAGTGCACCGCATATTGCAACATGGAGGCATGGCCCGCTGAAAGTATAAACCGGTCACGATCCGGCCAATCAGGGTTCTTTACGTCCAGCTTTATGTGTTTGGTGAACAACACCGTGGCAGCATCTGCCAGACCCATTGGTGCCCCGGGGTGGCCGGAATTGGCGGCCTGTATGGCATCTATGGCCAGAAACCGGATTGCATTGGCCATTTGCTGTGAGTCTGCTGTAGGGGCTGAAGTCATGTCCGTTTTCCTGTTAAGGTTTAAAATAGCTGCGCACCAGCTCGACCTGCTTGTTAGATCCAAACACGAAGGCTACTCTTTGGTGCAACTCACTTAAGGGCAGGTCGAGAATCCGGCTTGTGCCGTTGGTTGCCATTCCGCCAGCCTGCTCGATCACAAACGAGACCGGGTTAGCTTCGTATAATTGTCGTAGGCGGCCTTTCTCATAGCCAGGGCGATTATCCGCCGGATATAAAAATATCCCGCCACGAGATAAAATTCTGGAAGCATCGGCAACTAATGAGCCCACCCAGCGCATATTGTAATTCTCGCCCAATGGCCCGGGCTCTCCGGTCAGGCAGTCACTGATAAAAAGTTGAACAGGTGTCTGCCAGTGCCGGGCATTGGCGGCATTTATTCCGTATTCCGCCCGCGCTTCAGCCAGACGAAGTTTCGGGACAGCCAGAACAAATTGTCCGGATTTTGGCTCCAGCACATATAATTCCACCCCATTGCCACAGGTAACAATCAAGGTGGTTTGCGGTCCATAGACAAAAAACCCGCCAACCAATTGCTCATTACCGGGCCGGAAGAATGAATTTTCTGCCGCTCCTGGTGCTGTTGGGAAAATAGAAAAAATGGTTCCAATCGATACATTGGTATCAATATTGGAGGAGCCATCAAGCGGGTCTGCTGCAACACTAAGTGCAGCGCCGGGGGCAAGGGTGTTGATGCCTTCTTCTTCTTCAGAGGCATAATAAGCCACTGGCTCCTGCCGTAATTTTGCAATGATTATTTCATCTGATTGGACGTCAAGTGCCTTTTGGTCATCGCCGTCAGCATTTTCTATTCCGGTAACCGCTCCCAATCCGCTGATTAATGGCCCCTGCGCGCACAGGTCGGATATTTCTTTAGCTGCATCACAAAGCGCGCCAACTGTGGAAAGAACATTTTTGCGCAAGTTTTCATCATGAAGGTTTGTGGCGAAGTCGGCGGAAAATTGAATGGCCATATGTTGGCTGCCCCATATTGTTATGATCACATAAACTCCTGTACCTGTGCATAGCAAAGTTCTGCAAAAAGAAAATTGAAAAAACCAGCATGCGGGAAAAAAGAGGCTTATAATTTGAACAAAATGCGCTAGTCTGAACTCAAATACAGATATAAGGAATTATCATGTCCATTAAAAAACGATCAGGTCTGTTTGCCAGTGCAGTTGTTCTTTTTAGTGTTTTTGCCCTTGCTGCATGTGGCGAGTCATCACCAACCACAGAACCAGATAATGCAAAAACATCAGATGCAGCAAACACACTAAAATTATCAGCCTTGGCTGAACAGGGTAAAGTCTATTACGACAGGAGTTGTGCTCAATGTCATGGCCTGGACGTCATGGGAACCGATATGGGGCCACCATTGATACATGAAATCTACAATCCCGGCCACCATGGGGACAATGCTTTTTTTAGAGCCATAACTCAAGGAACAGTTCAGCACCATTGGCAATTTGGCAATATGCCGCCTCGCCCTGAGGTCAAAGACTCAGAAATTGGCGGCATAATTCAATATGTGCGTGAATTACAAGTAGCCCACGGTATTGTTTACAAACAACACAGAATGTAGTCGTTGCTGTTTAACAGGCAGGCATGCGAAGATACGCAATAATTAGTGTATCTGTAAGATCGCCTTGTTGTGAGGCTGAATTTGGATGAAAAGGAAAGCGCTTTGAGCAAAGATCCCGAGGCACCCGCACAAATCAGCCAACCTGAAAGTACAGCCTATTTAGGCTGGGTAATGTTTACGCTGGTTCTGGTTTATACGTTTAATTTTGTTGATCGTTCGATCATCAGTATTTTGGCTATTCCAATTCAAGAAGAGCTGGAAGTCTCTGATATGCAAATCGGGCTGATGCGCGGGCTGGCATTTGCAATTTTATATTCCACTCTTGGAGTTCCGGTGGCGTGGCTGGCTGATCGACATAACAGGGTGTGGATTATTGGCCTTGCCCTGGCACTTTGGAGTGGCATGACCGCCGTTTGCGGTTTGGCGGGTAATGCGCTGCAATTATTTTTTGCCCGCATGGGAGTGGGTGTTGGTGAAGCAGGCGGCATTGCACCGTCTTATTCGATCATTGCCGATTATTTTCCGCCACACAAACGCGCCACCATGTTGGGAATATTCTCGATGGGTATACCTATTGGCAGTGCTGTCGGCATTGTCTTTGGCGGGGTAATGGCCGCACTTTATGGATGGCGCATGGCGTTTTTTGTTATTGGTGGGCTTGGTGTGCTATTGGCCCCCCTGTTTATTTTAACTGTGCGCGAACCAAAAAGAGGCCGTTTTGACAAGCCGGGAGCAAAGATCGAAAAAGCTTCATTCTCTCAAGTTTTTGCTTTGTTGTTGTCTAAAAAGTCTTTCTGGTTGATTTCTTTTGGTGCTGCGGCCTCATCGATTGTCGGCTATGGGGCTTTTGCATGGATTCCTAAATTTCTTGTGCTTACTTTTGGGGTAGAGCTGCCCGAATTTATGAGTTTTCTTCCCGGTTGGATGACACCAAATCCCAACCCTATTATTTATGTTTCTTATTATTTTGGATTAGTTATGCTGATCGGCGGGGTTATTGGCATATTCCTTGGCGGATTTTTAGCTGACAAGTTCGGAACCAAGAATAAATCTGCTTATGTGATAGTGCCAGCTTTGGCATTTTTAATAACGGCGCCATTTTATATGACAGGCATGATGCTATCATCTTTGGGCCTGTTGTTTTTTGTCCTGTTGTTTCCTGTGGCTTTGAGTCTGGCATGGCTGGGGCCAGTGGTTTCATCCATTCAGCATATCGTGCCAACCAGCATGCGTGCGACAGCAACAGCCATATTTTTGCTGATCAATAATTTATTGGGGCTGGCAATTGGTGATCCGTTAATTGGAAGAATATCAGACGTGTTAAAACCATCTTATGGGGATGACAGTCTGCGCTATGCTATTTTTGTCTGCTCAGCTTTATATATACTGGCTTCGGTACTGTTTTTTCTGGCTATCAAGCCATTGAAAAAAGACTGGATTCACCAATAGGCTCTACCTGTAATTAGTGTAAGTGATTCTGGATCTTAAATGCCTGATTTTGAAATTGCCCGCACCGTGGGCGCAAAAGGCCAAAGCCCTGTCTTTTTGTTTTGTGATCATGCCGGTAACGCAATTCCAGAGAAGTTTTCCTTTCTGGGGCTGGGGGCTGATTTATTGCAGGATCACATAGCATTTGATCCAGGTGCGGCGGCCTTGACCGAGGCTTTGGCAGATAAATTACAGTCCCGGGCCCTGTTTTGTCAGTTTTCCAGGCTGCTTATTGACCCAAATCGTGGGGTAGAGCGCGATGATTTGATCTTGCAAATTAGTGATACGATTGAAATTCCGGGCAATCAGGGACTGTCCCACAATCAAAAACAAGCCCGAATACAAGAGTATTTTGACCCCTATCATCAGCTATTATCAGAAGAGCTTGACGCTCTTGGCTCGGCCCATTCTGATCCATTTGTTGTTTCCATTCATTCCTTTGCCCAAAAAATCAGGAGCTCAGAGGTTATCAGGCCGTGGCAAATAGGCCTGCTGTGGTGTGATGATGAAGCCAGCGCGCAAGCTCTGATGAAGCATTTGCAAAAAAACGAAATAATCGTTGGTGACAACCAGCCATATTCAGCCAAGCTTTATAATTATTCAGTCAATCGGCATATTGTCCCCAGAGGTTTTAGGCATATTACCCTGGAGGTTCGCCAGGATTTACTTGCGGATAGGGCGGCAATAAATCGTATGCGTGATTTGCTTTTTCCACCATTACAGGCTTTGATACGAGGCAGATAAACAAGAGCAGGGGGCGCAGATGGACTTGCCGGCTTTGACCATCGGCATAGAAGAAGAATATTTGCTGGTTGATCCAAAAACCCGCGATCTGGCCTCTGATCCACCACCGGAATTACTTGAAAATTGCAAGGCAGAACTTGGTGAAAGCGTTAGCCCGGAATTTCTAAAATGCCAGATCGAGGTGGGCACACCTGTTTGCCAGAACATATCTGAAGCCCGTGAGCATTTAATTCGTCTGCGCACATGTATTAAAAAGAACGCGCAACATATGGGGCTTGAATTGATGGCGGCCTCAACTCACCCTTTTGCCAGTTGGGTCGGGCAACACCACACCCGTGCGCCACGGTATGACAAACTAAATCAGGATATGGGCGGGGTAATTCGTCGCATGTTGATTTGTGGCATGCATGTCCATGCGGGGATTGAGGATCCTGATTTGAGAATTGATCTGATGAATCAGATGAATTATTTTTTGCCGCACCTGCTGGCTTTGTCCGCATCCTCTCCGTTTTGGGCCGGGCGTAAAATGGGAATGATGTCCTATCGAACCAATGTCTGGGACGGCATGCCCAGAAACGGAATTTCCAATCAGTTCCAAAGCTGGGGTGAATATGAGCGCTTGACACAGGCGCTGATCAGGGCCGGAGCTATCGAGGATGCCTCCAAAATATGGTGGGACTTGCGGCCCAGTGCCAAATTTCCAACCTTGGAAATGCGCATTACTGACATATGCCCGCGCCTTGAAGATGCGCTTACCATTGCCGCTTTATATCAATGTTTGCTCAGGTGGCTGGCCAGGTTAAAGCGCTCTAATATGAAGTGGCGCATTTATCCTGATCTGTTATTGCAGGAAAACAGATTTCTGGCAGCCAGAAACGGCGTACAGGAAAAGCTGGTTGACCTGGGAAAGAGTGAAATGGTGCAATTCTCCGAATTGATGGACGAAATTATTGAGCTGGTGGCCGAAGATGCCGTTGCATTAAACTGTGTTGCCGAAGTAGAGCATGCGCGCACCATAGTTAAGCGCGGCTCCTCTGCCAGCCAGCAATTGGCCACATTCGACAGCGCCATTGCAAATGGTGATGATGAGCATGAAGCCTTGTGTCAGGTGGTGGATCAAATTATTGAGCAAACTGCACAAGGTCTTTGATTTTGCCCTGCCTGTATAAACTATCTGCACCCGTACTACTGGCCAAGGCGTTTTGTACGGGTAATATGTCCTGAATAAAATTGCCATCAAAGAGAAATTATTCATGTCTAAAACAAATGCCCCGGTATTGGAACTTCAGGATTTGAATGTGAATTTTACTACCCCGGATGGGGAGGTAAATGCGGTGCGTGGTGTTTCGATGACCATTGAGCCTGGTCAGTGTGTTGGGGTCGTAGGCGAATCCGGCTCTGGCAAGAGCCAAAGCTTCCTTGCGGCCATGGGGCTTTTGGCCAGTAATGGCAAAGCTACTGGTTCTATTAAGTTTCGTGGTCGGGAGATTTTGAATTTGCCGCGACGTGAGCTAAATCAGGTTCGCGGCGCAAAAATGACCATGATTTTTCAGGATCCTCTGACTTCATTGACCCCGCACAAACGGGTTGGTGCCCAATTGATGGAGGTTCTTGCCATTCATAAGAATATGCGCGGTGAACAGGCACAAAAGCATTGTATTGACTGGCTTGACAGGGTGCGACTGCCAGAGGCGGCACGCAGGATGAAGCAGTATCCACACGAATTGTCAGGTGGTATGCGACAGCGGGTAATGATTGCCATGGCCATGTTATGTGATCCGGAGCTGCTTATTGCTGATGAGCCTACTACGGCTTTGGATGTAACTGTGCAGGCGCAGGTGCTGGATTTGATGAATGAGCTTAAAAACGAAACCAAGGCTGCAATTGCCCTGATCACTCATGATATGGGTGTTGTTGCCCGAATGTGTGAAAAAATCTGCGTAATGGAAAAGGGAGTTTATGTAGAAAAAAACAGTGCCGATAATATTTTTTATCATCCAGAACATGATTATACAAAAATGTTGCTATCATCTATGCCGCGTCTGGACAGGCCGGGACAGATATTAAGTATAGCTGAAACAAAGAGAAATGGCGTGAAAACGGTCTTGGAGGTGGATGATGTCAAAGTTCATTTCCCCGTACAGGTATCTGGCGGAGTGTTTCCAAAAACCCGCCCGCTTCGCGCAGTGGACGGGGTCAGTTTTACTCTGGGTGATGGAGAAACCTTAGGAATTGTTGGTGAGTCCGGCTGTGGAAAATCAACTTTGGCCCGGGCGGTTCTTCGGCTGGTTCCGGTTAAATCCGGGCAGGTAAGCTGGATTGGCAGTAATTTGCTGGATCTGGACAAGAAACAGATGCGGGCACATCGTCAGGATCTGCAGATTGTTTTTCAGGACCCATTGGCATCTTTGGATCCGCGAATGACCATAGGACAATCCATTGCCGAACCATTGCAAACCTTTGCTCCGCAAATGGATAAGGAACAGCGCCGCAATAAGGTAAAGGAAATGCTGCAAAAGGTTGATCTGTCCCCTAATATGATCAACCGCTATCCTCATGAATTATCAGGAGGTCAAAACCAGCGCGTCGGTATTGCCAGAGCCATGATCGGAGACCCAAAACTGGTAATATGTGATGAGGCCGTATCAGCCTTGGATGTTTCGGTGCAGGCGCAAGTCATTAAACTATTGGCCCGGTTGCAAAAAGAAACCGGAATGTCGATGATTTTCATCAGCCATGATCTGGCTGTAGTTCGCGAGATATCACATCGGATTATGGTGCTTTACATGGGGCGTATTGTTGAACTGGCTGATCGCGATGCGATTTATGAAGATGCACGCCACCCCTATACCAAAGCCCTGATAGCAGCAGTGCCGGTTCCTGATCCAAAAACAGAGCGAAATCGCAAATCAGTCGCCCTGGTCGGTGAGCTGCCATCACCGATGGACAGCCGGGCCGGGCTTCAGTTTTTGCCATCTCGGATTACAGGAGATGAGACGACAGAACAATATCGTCCAAAACTGATCGAAGTTAGCCCAGAGCATTTTGTTGCAGAACATGATGCCTGTGCCAGTTCAAAAGGATTATTAGCATCATGAGCAAAGAGGACCCAAAAACAGATAATCCAGGTGTGAGATTTCCACCGCCATTGATTTTTTTTCTGACCGGGCTTGCTGGCTGGTTTGTCGGTAAGGTCACAGGTTTTCTTGTTTTTTCTTTAAGCCCGCTATTACAGGTGGCAGCGCTGGTTTTGTTGGGGCTTGGGGTGGTCCTTTTTGTCTGGTCAACAATGCCGTTTCTTACCCATAAGACATCCCTATTGCCATGGACACCAGATTCCAAACTGCTGACCGCCGGGCCATACAGGTTTTCACGCAATCCAATGTATGCCGGCATGGCACTATTGTATCTTGGGCTTAGTCTGCAACTGGGCTCAGGGCTTGCTATGATACTGATTTTGCCGGTGATTTTGGTGATAAATCAATATGTAATCAAGGGTGAAGAGGCGTATTTGACCCGAACCTTTGGTCATGAGTATCAGGAATATCAAAAACGGGTGAGGCGCTGGCTGTGAGGGGTCAGCCGCAATCCTGCCTAAATCAAAGTTGATCCATCAAATTTTATCTATTTTTTCGCAAATTCTTTAAAGCCGTTTTGCTAATGTCTGTGTGGGACACGTGGAAAACTGGCGTTTTATGACTAAAGTTGAGGTAATAAACGGCTTAGAACTTGGCCGCTCGGAGAGTGAGGCCTGGGAAGATTTGCGTAAAACGGGATCAGCATTATCCAGCCCTTATTTTTCCTGTGAGTGGACAAGGCATGTATCTGCTTTGCGCAATGATATTCGCATTGCGGTAATTCTTGATGAGAGAGGCAAAATCAACGGGTTTTTACCCGTACAGCAACCCAAAGGTCGCATAGCCATTCCTGTTGGCGGCGCGCTTAGTGATTATCACGGATTGATCTCAAGGCCTGATTATAAAATTGATTTGGCACAAATTGTCAGACAAATGAAAATCGACAGGCTGGACTTTTCAAATATACCCGAAGAGCAGGTCAGTTTTTCAGCCTTTGCCCAGATCGATCATGACAGCCACATTATTGATCTTTCTTTAGGCTGGCCGGGATATTTGCAACAGCGCAGAACCAGAGGCTCTTATGAGAACAAACGGGCGCGAAAGCGGGCACGAAAGCTTGCAAAAGACATTGGGCCAATAAGGCTGGAAGCCTGGTCAAGAAAACAGGATATTTTTGACAAATTGCTTAACTGGAAGCGCAACCAGTATCGCCGCACTCATGTTCCGGATGTGTTTGCCAGCCCTTGGGCGTCGGCACTGGTTCAGCGGGTTTTTGAGTGTAGAGGAAAAGGCGGATTTGGCGGTGCCTTATTTGCTCTGTTTGCCGGAGATGAACTGGTTGCAGCTAATTTTTGTCTGGCAGACGGTGAGGTTCTGCATTCATGGTTTATTGCTCATAATCCAGAGTTTTCCCGCTATTCTCCAGGACAGGTTTTATTTGAACAGATGATAGAGAACCTTGCAGGCGGTAGTATCAAGCAGCTAGACCTTGGCGCAGGAGATTATAGGTTTAAGACCGCCTTGGCCAGCTTTAGCAGACCGCTCATTGCCGGGTTTGTAGCCGGATGCCCTGTTGCTTCAGCTATACGAGGAACTGAATATCGCTTGCGGCAAATGGTGGAGGCGCTACCGCTTGGCAGGGCCTCATTATTGCCGGGCAAGGTCATGCGTCGTATTGATGTTTATCGCGGTCTGGCTTGAGGCAGTATAAGGTTTTTCTCGACTTCGGCATTAGATTGCGTCACATTTGGCCAAATCACTGGAGTCTACGTTCATGAAATTCTTATTTTTAGCAATTATCCCGCTTGGCCTGTTAGTCGCCTGTAACCCGCAAGCCCCGGCACCAAAAGAAAATGATACATCGGCACCTGCTGTTAGTAGTGATATGCCGGAGGCTGCCGGAGAAATGGATCCGTCCCAAAAGGCGATGATGATGGGCCGGGCATTTATGGATGAACGCAAAAGTCAGCAGGGAATCATTACCACGGACAGCGGCCTGCAATATCAGGTTCTGGCCAGTGGTGATAAGGACGGCCCGACGCCTGCTCCGGGGCAGATTGTTTGTGTTCATTATCGCGGTTCTCTGATTTCCGGAGAGGAGTTTGACAGCTCATACAGCCGGGGCGTGCCTGCGGCATTTCCCTCCAATGCGCTTATTCCCGGATGGGTTGAAGCTTTGGGCATGATGCGCGCCGGCGATAAGTGGGAGTTGGTTATACCATCAGAACTTGCCTATGGAGCAAGCGGCACGCCCGGCGGGCCAATCGGGCCAAATGAGGTTCTGGTCTTTGATGTGGAACTGCTAAAGGTAATGGATCTGTCGATGGAAGAATACATGCAGACCTATCGCATGGATATGTCTTTGGACTGCTCTAAGGGTTAACGGCTCCTGCGCCTTCAACCGTGACCCCGCAGGTCTTTGAACATTGATTTTATGTCTTGGTAACAAATAACCCCTCTAGCAAGCTAGAGGGGCATTTTGTGGTCTAAACCTTGTTAACGGAAAGACCGCGTTTCCTAATCAGCTACAATTAGAACTTTTCAATACCCCTATTCTTTGTGTGGTTCAAGTGCTTTAATGCCCTTTATGGATGTAAAGCGGGAGAAAACACGATGAAATGGCGACTTGGATTGGATGTGGGAACCAACTCATTGGGTTGGGCAGCGTTAGAAATTACCGATGGGGTTGATGATCGGGGCAAACCATTGGGCCAGCCCACAAGGTTAATAGACAGCGGAGTACGGGTATTCTCTGATGGGCGCAACGCCAAGAGCAAGCAGTCCAATGCCGCAGAGCGGCGCGAGCCTAGAGCCGCAAGGCGTAATCGGGACAGGTATAAAAACCGCCGCAAGCGCCTGTTCAATGAATTGGTGCAGTTTGGCTTAATGCCAAAGGACAAAGCCGCGCAAAAGTTACTGGAAAGCTTTGACCCATGGATTTTACGGGCCCAAGGTTTGCACCAGAAACTGGACATTCATCAATTGGGTCGCGCCCTGTTTCATTTGCACCAAAGGCGTGGTTTCAAATCTAATCGCAAAACTGATCGGGGCGACAAGGAAAGCGGCAAAGTTGCAGATGCGACCAAGCGCACCTTGGCGCAAATGGACGAACAAGGCGTAACAACACTTGGTGAGCTGTTTGGAAAGCCAAGGTTAAAAGCCCAGGAATTTAACAAAACAGCGCCAAGAGGAAAGCGTAAGCCCCAACCGCTTGCTCGGGTTCGCAAGTCGGGCGAGGGTGCGAAGTGGGCCTATGACTATTATCCAACTCGCGCTCTTATTGAGCATGAATTTGATGAATTATGGAAAGCACAATCTGCTTATCATTCTGATATTCTTACCGATAAAGCCAAATCTGCCATAAAAGAGACCCTGCTCTGGCAATGGCCATTAAAGCCACAGCCCGTGGGCAAATGTACTTTACTACCAGAAGAGCCACGTGCGCCCAAAGCGTTGCCCTCCTCACAATTGGTGCGGATTTATCAGGAGGTCAACAATCTGCGGGTTGGCTATACAGGCCGGGTCGATCGCCCGCTTAATATGGACGAGCGCAACACCCTTGTTGAGAAATTAAAAACAACGGGAAAGCCAACATTTGCCAGCCTGCGCAAACTTCTCAAAATCCCGACAGGTGAGAGGTTTAATCTTGAGAGCGAAAAGCGCAAAGACCTCAAGGGCGATGAAACTGCCATGATTATGAAGAATGACAAATGTTGGGGCAAAGCGTGGCTTGACCTGTCACTTACTGAGCAAGATGCAATTATTACTAAACTGCTTGATGAAGAAAGCGAGGAAAAGGTTTTAAGCTGGCTGCAGTCTGATTATGGCTTCTCTGCTGCTCGTGCCCAAGCCATCGCCAACGCAAGCCTGCCTGCTGGTTATGGCATGTTATCTTCTAAGGCGATTGGCAAACTTTTGCTCGTATTTATGGATGATGTTATTGTTTACAGCGATGCAGTTGGAAAAGCATTTGGAACCAGTCATTCCAACTTTGAAACCGGCGAAGTTTTTGATGAGGCCTTGCCGTATTACGGTGAAATTCTGACCCGTCATGTAGCATTTGGAACCGGGGACCCAAAAGATTTGCCGGAAAAGCGATATGGGAAACTTGCTAATCCAACTGTGCATGTTTCCATGAATCAAATTCGTGCCGTTATCAATGATTTATTGAAACGTTTCGGCCCGCCTGAACAGATTGTACTTGAGCTTGCCCGGGATTTGCCCATGTCTGCTGATGGCAAGCGCGAACTGGAAAGCAGTCAAAAGAAAAATCAGGAGGCCAATGAAAAACGCGCCAAAGAATTAGAAGAAGATTTCAAGGTTCCCAATAACTATGAAAATCGTATGCGCTTGCGTCTTTGGGAGGAATTAGACGTAATAGGGCGCGCCTGCGTCTTTACCGGCAGGATTATTGGCCGTGAAATGCTGTTTTCCCCTGAGGTGGAAATAGAGCATTTACTGCCATTTAGCTGGAGTTTTGATGATGGTATTGGCAACAAGGTTTTGTGTATGCGAGAAGCCAATCGTGCCAAGGGCAACAGAACTCCTTTTGAGGCTTTTGGTCATAGCCCTGTTATTAACGGCATTCATTATGACTGGGATGAAATATCTGCGCGCTCCGCTGCCTTGCCCAGAAGCAAGCAATGGCGCTTTAGCGGGAACGCCCGTGAAATATTTGAAAAAGACCATAAAGGCTTTATGCCAAGACAGCTTACCGATACCCGCTATATTGCCCGCTTGGCCCGGCAATATGTAGGCGCAATTTTTGGTGGTCAGGGAAGCAAGGGCATAGAAAATAGAGTCTGGAGTGTAAATGGTCGCTTAACCTCTGATTTGCGCTGGCAATTGGGCTTGGATAGCGTTCTTGCCGGACATAATTCAGCAATTGGGGGGGATGTTAAGAAGAACCGCAATGACCACCGCCATCATGCCATTGATGCCATTGTCATCGCTCTTACAGATCGTAGCATGGTAAAGAAGGCCTCAAATCAAGCCAGAAAAAACCATGAAAAATGGAATAATCGCCTGCTTTGCGATCTACAGGAACCCTGGAAAGGTTTCCGCGAAGATGTGGCAAAGTCAATCGGCGAGATCAAAGTCTCCCACAAACCAGATCACGGTATTCAGGGGGCTTTGCACAATGATACGGCGTACGGTCTTGTCAAAGGCGCAGAAGGAGAACCAGATAAGAAAGGGGTAAGAACGGTTGTACGACGTGTGCCGTTGGACAGCTTTGATAATCCGGCCTCCCTTGGGAAAATTAGGGATCATGTAATTCAATCCCACCTGCTACAGGAGACCGAGGGCCTGACCGGCAAAGATTTTAAGGCTGCGCTCTTGCAGGCCGGTGAAAATATGACCCCGCCAGTAAGAAAAATCCGGATTGAGGAAAAACTGAAGGTTATTACGATAAACAACAAATCCGGTAAGCCCTACAAGGGCTATAAGGGTGATAGCAATTATTGTTACGACATTTGGATGGGCGATAAAGGTAAATGGGAAGGCGAGGTCATATCAACTTTTGATGCCAACCAGAAAGGCTTTGACTGGCGTTCTAAAACCGCCCGCAATGGCAAGCCATTGATTATGCGTATTCGTAAGAATGATTATGTTCAACTGGAACAAGATGATCAAATCAAGCTACTTCAAATTTATAAGTTTTCAAAGGGCATGATAAACATGGCAGAGCACTATGAAGCCAATGTTGATGCCCGCGTAAGAGAAAAAGACCTAAAATCAATTCAAATGGCTCCATCCTCCTTGCAAAAAGCCAAGGCGCGCCGTGTTACCGTTACCCCGTCCGGTAAATTATATTATCCGGGGCCAGCATCATGATTGGCGGGCGCATTATTGATATTACCAGTGATGGCGTGCATCTCTCGGTTACACGGGGTTTTATGAAAATCAGCAAGGATCGTGAACAAATCGGGCAAGTGGCATTGGATGACATTGCTGCACTACTGATTCATGCCCACGGTGCAACCTATAGTGCCAATCTGGTTATCCGTTTGGCCGAGCGCGGCACGCCAATGGTAATGTGTGCCGCCAACCACAATCCGATTGCTTTTGTCTTGCCCTTACATGGTCATTTTGAACAGGGTAAGCGCATGCGCGCCCAGGCTGATGCCAGCAAGCGAAAACGAGGCCGGATATGGCGTGATCTGATCAAGGCCAAAATCATCGCCCAGGGTGATGTGCTGGATGCTTGCGGCAAAAACGGTGATACGGTTCGCCATTTGCATCGCACGGTCAAAGCCGGTGATCCTGATAATCTGGAGGCACAGGCCGCCCGGCGTTATTGGCCATTATTGTTCGGTAAAACTTTTCGCCGTGACCAGGCCATGGGCGGTATCAACGCTCATCTCAACTATGGTTATACCGTATTGCGCGCAGCCGCCGCCCGTTCCATTTTGGGCGCAGGCTTGCACCCATCCTTGTCCGTACGTCACATTTCACGCGGCGAAGCCTTACGTCTTGCTGATGATGTGATGGAGCCATTTCGCCCGTTTGTGGATCTGGTGGTGTATCATCTGTCTACTGATCCTGAACAAGACTTAAGCCCAGATAGCAAGCGCAAATTGGCAGCGGTCACCGATTTTGATTTAACCGGGCCAAAAGGGGCGTCACCTGTTCGCGTTTGTCTGGAGCGGCTTTGCGTGTCATTGGCGCAAATGTTTACCGGTGAAG
Source organism: Robiginitomaculum sp. (assembly GCA_015485155.1). Lineage (GTDB taxonomy): Bacteria > Pseudomonadota > Alphaproteobacteria > Caulobacterales > Maricaulaceae > Robiginitomaculum_B. The sequence continues at coordinate 257,700 of WFUF01000025.1, forward strand.
CAACAAAACTGGAATTACCGGGCGCTCCGCTGCCGCTGGAGGCTGCAAATCTATGAAACAATTATCAGGATATAAAATTATGTGGATGATGGTATTGTTCGACCTTCCGGTCGGCACAAAGAAGGAACGTAAAGAAGCAAGTGATTTTAGATTATATCTCAAAGACCTTGGTTTTGAAATGGCGCAGTTTTCGGTCTATATCCGTCATACCTCTGGAAAAGAGGCGGTGGAAAATTATATTCGTAAAATCAGCGCATCTTTGCCATCGGGCGGAAAAGTTGATATATTGCAATTTACTGACAAGCAGTATGAAAATATCCATTGCTTTAGAGGAACAAAAAGTGATTCGTCACCGCAGAACCCGGAACAATTACTGCTTTTTTAGCCGAAATTCGCTGAACCGTGCTCGCCAGAACAATGGAAAAACTCTTGAAAACAAGAGCTTAACCATTGATCTGTTATAGCTGATTAAGAAACGCGGGCCAACCGCAACTCAGTCGGCCCACCGTCCAGGGCTTCGGTTGTTATAGCTGATTAAGAAACGCGGGCCAACCGCAACAAAACGTCTTCGGCATCCTCAAGAGAAAACGTTATAGCTGATTAAGAAACGCGGGCCAACCGCAACATATTTGCCATTAAGGGCAACGTTATGAACGTTATAGCTGATTAAGAAACGCGGGCCAACCGCAACTATTGGCCCTTACCCAACTCTACACCAGACGTTATAGCTGATTAAGAAACGCGGGCCAACCGCAACTTGTGGCCGGCGTTGGCCACGCATACGATTGTTATAGCTGATTAAGAAACGCGGGCCAACCGCAACTACTGTATTACCTGATATTGTTGTTGTACGTTATAGCTGATTAAGAAACGCGGGCCAACCGCAACAGCTGAGTTTTTCTGAGCTGCTTACGGCGAGTTATAGCTGATTAAGAAACGCGGGCCAACCGCAACGCTCGGTTTCTTCAGCCAGAAAAAGCAGGTGTTATAGCTGATTAAGAAACGCGGGCCAACCGCAACGCTCTGCAGCCGTCTCCATGGTCGCAATCTGTTATAGCTGATTAAGAAACGCGGGCCAACCGCAACCGGATGGCCGTATTCAGTTTCTCGCAGATTGTTATAGCTGATTAAGAAACGCGGGCCAACCGCAAGCTGTGTGTGCGTATTATTCTCAATCACTTCAAATTAGGTTTGTGCATTTAGCCATCTGGCATATATATGAGCGATTGACTGACACTATCAACTTTATTTTTATTTGCTGTTAACGGCCTCTTCTGTATCTGTGCCCTTGCTTTTGCCAACTTTAGTCAGGTCAAAAGATGTTTCCTCTCCTGTAACAAGCGCCTCCATATAATTAACGAAGTCAGGCCCAAGTCCCTTTTTGCCGAACGTGTTCCACACCCATAGACCACCAGGACTGTTCATTACCGCGATCATATCTTTGCGGCAATTATGCCATTGGGTATCAGGCAGCAATTTGTCTTGATGCTGTTCAAACATGGTGGAATAAATTTGCATGAAGTGGCCTAGCATAACGAGAAATTGCATACGCTCGGCGTCATCAAGTGCATCTGGGTCATCCCAACCCCGTTGAAAAACCGATGCTGTAGATGTGTTGCCAGCGATAAGCGCATTGAATTGCCCGGAGGCTTCCACCCACTGAAAACGGGCACTGGCCCGGCCCTGCATGGTATTCTGCCGCACCTGCATGGCTAGATAAAGAACTGAAGGTATCAAAGCGGCCACGGCCAAAATCTGCGAGATGAGGTAAATATCATTAAGGGTCATTTTGTTGGCTCCGCTTGATGTGAAAATTTATGGAACATCCATAAAAACCCAGTGCGACTACAAACCGGCTCTGCGCTTTAACGTGCTTGGTTACACGGCGTAGGCGCATTATTTTGTTTCCAATTCTCTATCCAGCAAAAGCAATATGTTCTGATATTGCTGCATCCGCCTGTTTTCATTGCGGGCGAGAACCGCGTTCGCAAACTGGATTGCGGAAATAGCGCTAATATAGTGTGTGTCCTTACATAAAACCGGAAAGTCATAGGATATGGATCTGTCAGCAATTGGGTATTCGTCCGCCGTCACAATACCGTCGGGCAGATCAAAGACCATACGCCCATCAACATATGCCATCTGCGGCGAAAACCTTGCGGTAATAAATTCAAGAATTTTGGCCTGATCCTCATAATTTTCAAGTAAATCATTGATCGCCGTGCGTAGCTCGAGATTGCGGATCAGGCCAGTTCTGCCGGTTGATTGAAGTTCATCCAAAGTGCCGCGCACCAGCGAGAGCGGTTGGGTTTGCCCGATTGTACGAAGACCCTCATGAAATACTGGACGTGTTGCCTCGTTCAATTCACAGGCTTGCAATGCTTTAACCATCACGCCTTGATTATCGATCTGCTTTTGTACCGTATCAATACTCTCTATCGCCGCTATTTTTGACCGTGTCAGATCATCCCGTAACCGCTCCAAATACTGCCGCTCAAGCCTTTGTTCAACCCGCCCCTCATTCCAACTGGTGATTTGGAATGCGATCAGGATACCAACTACTACAATCACAAAATCTAGCGCCACCGCAAACCAGTTTTGGTCACGCACGTGTTTTGTTAGGGAGCGTAGGCGCATTATTCTTCACTCCGAATATTGATCTGCGAGCTGTTCTCCAGCTCTGGCCGAGTCTCCAGCACTTTCCGAGTGGCGCGAAAAGGCCAAATCATCTGAATAATATTCTTAACATCGGAATTTTGTGTTTTCAGGGTCGCAACGCGGTGACGTAGCGCCGGGGCAGCAGACGGATGTTGGCGCAAGATTTGCGCAGCTTCTTCTATTTGCTCTGGCGGAAGGTCAAGGGCGCATTCGTATCCGATCGAATTTTCTTCATTCATGACTTGGTCAATCGTCAATGCTCGATCACCGCAAGCACTGCCAACAACCATCTGGATGTTGATCGGCATAATACTACGGTATAAATTTCGATACTCCGACGATTGGCCAAAACGTTCGTAGGCTGATATTGTGCTCGTGCTGTAAAAGAGGGACGCTGTTGCCCCCATCTTTGTATTTGCAACCAGTTCTAACCCGCCCGTTGCAACGAGCTCCTCGTAAACTCCCGCTGTTTGGGAAAATCTATTAAATTGAGTAGCTCGATACGCAGAGATTAAAAATGCTTCGTCGGACATTGGTTCACGGCCAGTGATATCGTTCAGCACGCGAAGCGCATCTGCGTAAACCTGTTGGTGGTAATTGTATAGACTGATAACAACCCAAACATCGCTTCCGAAGTTCGTTTCCAGACGCTCTATGAGCGCATTTGTTCGTTTTTTCAGCGCCCGCTCCTCATTCCAATTGGTAATCTGAAACGCGATCAGAATACCCGCAACCACAATAATAAAATCCAACGCCACCGCGAACCAGTTTTGGTCTTTTATGTGTTTTGTTAATGAGCGTAGGAGCATTACTTTCTTCTTTTCCAAGTTTTTATCCAGTAAAGACATATGTTCTTATGTTGCTGCCACTATTATCGCAAATCGTTATAGCTGATTAAGAAACGCGGGCCAACCGCAAGCTGTGTGTGCGTATTATTCTCAATCACTTCAAATTAGGTTTGTGCATTTAGCCATCTGGCATATATGTGAGCGATTGATAATAACTGCGTGAACAGGCACCTCATGTCTCACTCAAACATATATATCGCGCTGGCCGGGCCAAAGGGGCGACTGGGTAGCCAGATATGCAAAGCCATGGAGACGGATCATGGCACATATCTTGAGACCAGATTAAGCCGCAAGTCTCCTTTTGGCGGTCTGCTAAATGCCGACAGCAAATGTGACATGGTGCTGGATGTTTCATCCTGTGAAGGGGTTATCCAGCGTCTTCCGGTAGTGCTGGACTTGAACTTGCCGCTGGTCATTGGTGTTACCGGTTTTACCGCCGACCAGAAAGATAAAATCCAGAAGGCATCAGAGCATATCCCTGTATTGCTTTGCGGTAATTTCTCTATTGGTGTCAATCAGTTACTTTTGCAAGTTAAGCAAACAGCCAAAGCTTTTGGTAAAGAGGCACAGATAAAGATCAGTGAAACCCATCATATAAACAAGAAAGATTATCCATCAGGTACTGCCCTGATGATTGCACAGGCGGTAATGGATGGTATTGGTTGCGAGAAGCGTATAAAATCAACGCTTTGGCCGGAAAAGCTAGAAAATAACAGTCCTGATATACTGCCGATTATCTGCTATCGTAAAAGCGATGTCATTGGCGAGCATTCCGTAGAGTTTACTAAGGATAATGAACAAGTAGTGCTAGGTCATACTGCATTGGATCGGGAAATATTCGCCCGTGGAGCTTTACGTGCCGCCAGATGGATTGTCGGCCAAAAGCCAGGGCTATATGCTATGAGCGATGTTTTAGGCTCATGAGCTGAATGATATGGGCTTTGCTACCATTGACCATTATTGCTCATGGAGGCCCATGGCTCGGCGGGTGCAAGTGCATCGCCTTTTTGTAACAGTTCAACGGAAATCCCATCCGGTGAACGTACAAAGGCCATGCGGCCATCACGCGGCGGGCGGTTAATGGTAATACCCTTGCTAATCAGGTGCTCGCACATCTTGTAAATATTATCTACCTGAAAAGCCAAATGGCCAAAATTGCGCCCGCCCTCATATTCTGTCTCATCCCAGTTATGGGTCAATTCCACCATGGGCAAGCCTGCGGCCAGTGTTTGCTTTGGCCCGTTATATTTTTCAATATCCTGCGCACTGGCCAGAAATATCAAAGTAAAGCGACCGGCCTCATTGTCGACGCGCCGTAACTCCACCAAACCCAGACCATCACAATAAAATGCCAGCGAGTTTTCAATATCACCTATCCTGACCATGGTGTGTAAGTATCGCATAATTATTCCTGTGTTTGATTGGAGCTTGGGCTTTTGTGATTTTTGCTTAAGACCAGACCGTCTTTTCCCTTGACCAACGGAGACCATTTGGGTCGCTTTCGTACCGGCTCTATGGATTCAAGCGGTGGCAACCCTTGAATTTCACGCAAATCATCATGGCTGGCCAGCCTGTCTTTTGCGTGAAACATACGGGCCGTAACATAAGCCACCGCGCCCCAGCTTGCGATCAACCCAAAGAAAATGAAAAAGGAATAAACCAGTGGCCCGTCCCGGCGAAATTGTCTGCGAACCTCTTCGGCAACGGTGCTTGCTGCTGGTGCATTTGGGTCAAACTCCTGTACGATCACTTGATCATAAAACAAGGTCAACAACATCACGGAAATTGGTGTGATCAGTGCCGCTGCGGCCAGAGCTGCGGTACTGTATGCAAGCCCCCGTGGATTGTGTGTTAGACGGTAGGTGTTTGTGAATTTTTCCTGCGTGGTTTTTTTTGCCTGTTTTGGGTTTTGCTGGCAGAATGTTTCCCATTCCTCATCAGCATCACGGCGCACCACCCAATAACCAAAAAAGACCCGGGCTACACCAACACAGAAAATAAGAATAATAAGCCCTGACGCAATCAACGGCCCTGTGTTCATCTGCTTGTCTCCTTAACATATGTAAGAGCCATACTAGCTGTTTGCAGCCTCCCACGCCAGCATGGATCTTTTACGATTTACACCCCAGTGATAACCTGTAAGCCGTCGGTCTTTACCCAGAACCCGATGACATGGGATCAGCCATGAAATCGGATTGCGACCCACGGCAGTTCCAACAGCGCGCGCAGCTTTGGCATCTCCTAGCTGCTGTGCCAACTGTCCATAGGTTATCGTCTTACCCGCCGGGATAGCAATTAAAGCGCGCCAGACCTGTCTTTGCCAGCTTGTGCCATAAAGCGCCAGCGGCAAGGGGGCGTGGTCAACAAAGATTTTCTGCGCCCAATCTGTTGCGATTTGGTCATTGCGCTTAAAGCTCGCCGCCGGGTATCTGGTCTGAAAGTCTAAAAACCCTGTATGTTCATTGCCATCATCTACAAAACCCAAAGCCGAAAGCCCGCGCGGCGCCACCAAAAACACCCCAAGACCAAATGGAGTTGGCGCCGTGCCCCAGATAAATTTAAGACCGGCACCGCGTCGTTTTGCTTCACCTGGAGTTACCGCCTCAAAGGCTAAAAACAGATCATGCAAGCGTGAGGGTCCGGAAAGCCCGGCGTTTAAGGCAGCGTCCATGACACTTGTTCCACGCAGTAATGCGTATCTGGCATCATCATGAGCCAAAGCATCCATAAGTCGTTTGGCCGAAGTTCCTGTCCATCTCGTAAATACCCGGTGAAACTGATCGGCACCCAGACCACAATGGGCGGCAAGCGCTGATAGATCAGGTCGCCTTCGCCAATTGGTATCAAGATAGGATAAAGCCCGGTTTACCCGCTCAAAGTCCTGATTTGCCTGCTGCAGATGTTTCAAAGTACTCATTTGTCAGATATAGCGTATATCACAGACATCAAACCACCCGAAAACCGACATGACCATTATTAGAGACTTGTTTTGACAAAAAAACCACCAGCGTCAATGCGCCCGATTACTCGCGCCAAAATAGCTGAAATTTATGCACATTTGCGCGAACTTGATCCCGAGCCGAAAACTGAATTGCACTATACCAATCCGTTTACTCTGGTGGTGGCCGTTGCCTTGTCGGCACAGGCGACTGATGTTGGGGTTAACAAGGCTACAAAACATTTGTTTGCAATGGCAGATAATCCAAAAGACATGCTAAAGCTTGGTGAGGAAAAGGTAAGGGAGCTTATCAAAACCATCGGTCTTTATCGCAATAAGGCAAAAAACGTAATTGGCCTGTCCAAAATGCTGCTTACGGAATTTAACGGAGAGGTGCCACAAAGCCGGGACGATTTGATACGCTTGCCCGGAGTTGGCCGCAAAACCGCCAATGTGGTGTTAAATGTAGCCTTTGGTCAGCCAACTATTGCCGTGGATACTCATATTTTTCGGGTTGGCAATCGCACAGGTATGGCACCGGGTAAAACCCCGGATCAGGTGGAAGATGTCTTAATGCGGGTAACACCGACAGAGTTCCTGCAGCACGCTCATCACTGGTTGATCCTGCATGGCCGATATACTTGCGTGGCCCGCAAGCCAAGATGCTATTTGTGCCGGATTTCCAAATTGTGCAGGTATCGCGATAAAACCCCGGCCCCCGATCAGTCATAAATTTTACCTGAAGATGCGCTAGGTCCCTAAGGGCAAAAAGCTCCTTGGCCCGTAAGTGAAAAACCGCTAGATTGATGAACTCGAACACCCTTCAAATCAGTTCAAAATGGAAGTCAAACCCCGATGTCCCTATTTCAAGCTTTGTACGCCTTTTTTCTGCTGCCGGTTTTAACCCTGCTGTTTTGGCTGATTATCATTCGCGTGGTTATGTCCTGGCTTATCTCGTTTAATGTGGTCAATTTGCACAATCGTTTTGTTGCTGCGGTATGGGATATATCAGGTCGGTTATCAGAGCCACTGATTCAACCGATCCGCAGAGTTCTTCCGCCAATGGCTGGGTTTGATTTTTCACCAGTTATTTTGCTGTTGTTAATCTTGTTTGTTCGTGATTGGTTATTGCCTGGTCTGGTCTTTGGCAATCTGCGAGTGTTTTAATGGCAGCGCAAATTATTGATGGTAAGGCTTTTGCTAAAAACTTGCGCGAGCGGCTTGCTGCTGCTGTGCCATTATTGCCACGAGTTCCTGCTCTGGCCGTGGTGCTGGTTGGTGATGATCCGGCCAGTCAGGTTTATGTTCGCAACAAGATTCGCCAAACCACAGATATCGGCATGCGTTCTGTTGAGCGAAGAATGGACGCCAATTCCAGTCAGCAGGAAGTGGCAGAAGTGGTTCGCTGTTTGAATCAAGATCCGGAAATAGACGGAATTTTAGTGCAATTGCCCTTGCCCCCGCATCTGGATGAAGCTGCTATCCTGGCCCAGATTGATCCTGCCAAGGATGTGGATGGATTAACAGAAGCCTCTGCTGGAAGACTGTTTCTTGGCAAGGCAGGCTTGCGCCCCTGTACTCCTACCGGTTGCGTAATGCTGGCTGAGGACGCGCTTGGTGATTTAAGTGGCAAATCCTGTGTCATTGTTGGCAGATCAATTTTGGTGGGCAAGCCTGCTGCTATGTTGTTTTTAGATAAAAACTGCACTGTTACCATTGCTCATTCGCGCACAAAAAACTTAAAAGAGCTGTGCCGATCTGCCGATATTCTAATTGCCGCTGTTGGCCGGGCGCAAATGATTGAAGGCAATTGGATTAAGCCTGGTGCCTGCGTTATTGATGTGGGCATTAATCGTATTGATGCTCCTGAGCGCGGCGAGGGTAAAACCCGTCTTGTTGGCGATGTAAATTTTGCCAAAGCCGTTGATATTGCGGGCGCCATAACTCCGGTTCCCGGCGGTGTTGGGCCAATGACCATTGCCTGCCTGCTTAGAAATACCCTGCTGGCCTCAGCCCGGCTCCAGAACATAACCCTGACAGATGTTTAAGTCTGGTATTTCTAATTTGGCTCAATTTTGCTCGCTTAAATGGGCAAAGCCAATCGGATTTGGGTTTGGTTTGATCATGCTCCTTGTTTGGATTGGCAGTCCGGCTGTTGCCAGTGCTTTGGGCGAGCGTGAGCGGGACTTGATTGCGGCGGCAGCTATTTACACCTCTATCAGTTTTTCAGAAGAGAACCGCCATGCCCGCCGCAAAGCTCTACCCTTAAGTGAGGAACAATATCAACGTCTGGATAAATTACTGCCACCAAGGTTTCAGGCCTGTATGGAGGGCGGTTTTGCTGTTGCCTTTCCGACTAAAAAACAGGCTAGAACCTTGCGGCTTTTAATGCAGAGCATAATCGACAGTTCAGTGCCGGAACCCGAAAATGCCCAATCGGTTGTCTTTGGTTTTAAGGCAACAAACCAATGGTGCAGTAGCCGAATCCCTCTGTGGACATCGGCAATTTTAAGCTGACTGGCGTATTTTTCAGCTAGATGGTGAATTTGCGGCACGGGCTGGATTTGCAACAATCCCTGCACGCTCATATTGCGCACTATTATTCTTATCAGTAAATTCAATAAGTTAGCTTTAATTATTGATAAAAACACTAATGCACCCTAGTGGTATATTAGGGTGGCATAATATACACCTCACGAACTATTTCATTTTTTCCTTGCCTTTTTGCTCAATCCTTCTTTGGCTTATGGGGTCAAGCATGAGGAATACATGCACGTTTTCATTCGCAAATAGGGGAGTACTCTTATGTCTATCGCAAAAATTCTATGGATTGTCAGTTTTCTGGCAGCGATATTGTTTTCTTTCATGAATGATTTTCAGTATGCAGCGCTGATTTTGGCTTTGCTTGGGCTGGTCTCGGGCTGGTTCGTTGATGTGGATCATCGGCGCGGTTTAATTATTGCCGCCATATTCTTATTGGTTGCAGGTGGCGCCAGTGCCTGGGGGTCTATTCCGACGCTTGGTGAATATTTTAACGGCATATTCACAGCCTATGGCTCGGTATTGGCTGCAGCATCGCTTACAGCGATCCTGAAAACTACATGGGAACGTCTAAAGCCGTAAAACAGCTTAAAAGATACAATTGCTAGGTTTAGCTCAACACAGGCCCTCGCACCAAATTTGTTGCGGGGGTCTTTTGATTCTAAAATTAAACTTCAGCAAATGGGCGTAATATTGCTAATGCCTGTTGATGCAGAAGATTGTCACCGGTGGCAATAATCTGTCCGCCTTTGGCGGCGCTTTCTCCGCGCCAATTGGTAATTTGTCCCCCGGAAGCTGCAATCAACGGGATCAAGGCAGCAATATCATATTCCTGCAAACCTGATTCAATTACCAGATCAATTGTGCCCAAAGCCAAAGCGCAATAAGCATAACAATCAAGACCATAACGTTGCAGCCTTGAGCCGGTGCGTATTTGTTCAAAGCCGGCAGTTTCTTTTTCACAAAACAGGTAGGGATCAGTAGTGGCAATAGTGGCTTTTGAAAGCTCAGCGCACGGGCGGGTTCTAATGATTTTTTGCTCTTTATCGTGATGCAAAGCCGCCTTGTCCGCATAACCGATAAACCGCTCCCTGGTAAATGGCTGATCCATCAGACCCAAAACTGGCTCGCCTTCATATAATAAGGCGATCAATATTCCCCAGACCGGCAAGCCGGAAATATAGGCCCGGGTACCGTCAATCGGATCAATCACCCACACCCATGGTGAACGGGCCGGTTTTTCACCAAACTCTTCACCGCGGATACCGTGATCAGGATAGGTTTCTTCGATCTGCGTCCGTATGATTTTCTCAACTTGCTTGTCGGCCTGTGTCACCGGATCAAATCCGCCGGCAGACAGCTTGTTTTCAATATCAGGATGATGGCGAAACCATTGCATGGTAGGCTCTCTGGCCTTTTCTGCCAGATGGGAGGCAAAATACTCATACTCTTTTAGCTCATTCATAATTTTTGCCGGGTTTATAAAGGTTTTAAAGTCAGGGGTTCATAGCCTGCCAGTGAGCACACGCCAATCACTCATCAGGCTCTATTCGCAATAATAGCCCGCTATCGGTCAGGATATACAAAAGCTGGTCAGGGCCAAGCACCACATGGCGAATACGCTGGCCAAGTTCGTTTAATAATTCTTCTTGTTCTGTGACTATTGTACCATTTAGTTTTACGCGTCGAAGATGCTTTGCAGCCAGCGCTCCGGAAAATAAGTCACCCTGCCAGCGGGGAAACTTTTCGCCCCTGTAAAAAGTCAAACCTGAGGGTGCGATTGATGGTGTCCAGTGTAAAACCGGATCTATCATGCCGGGTAGGGAAGAGAATTCAGAAATAACCCTCCCTGAATAACCCCGACCATGAGTGGCTTTGGGCCAACCATAATTCCCGCCTTTGCTGATAATGTTAATTTCATCTCCGCCCTTAGGCCCGTGCTCGCTTTGCCAAAGAGCACCAGTTTTCGGGTGCAGAGCCAGTCCTTGCGGATTGCGATGACCAAAACTCCAGACCTCAGGTGCACCGGATACCCCATCAGCAAAAGGGTTATCATCGGGTATGGAGCCATTAGCGTTCAGTCGGACAATGGCCCCAAAATGGTTTTTTGGGTTTTGTGCCTGCTTGCTCCAGCTAAACCCATCTCCAATTGAGGCATATAAATAACCATCGCGATCAAAAACCAGCCGGGAGCCAAAGTGCGCCCCGCCGCTTTTTTCGTCGGTATTGGCCTGAAAAATTATTTGCAGGTCATTAAAATAGTCCTCTTGTAACCGGGCGCGGGCAATGCTGGTGTGGTTTTGTTTTCGTGTGCCCTCAGAATAGCTGATATACACCCACGGATCGGTGGCAAAATCCGGCGATAAGGCAATATCCAGCAAGCCGCCCTGGCCCAGAACCAATGGCTGTGGCCCGCCGCTTATCTGGTTAACCGTGCCGCTTTGCATGGAAACCTTAACAATACCACCGGTTTTTTGAGTAATAAGTGCATCCCCGTCAGGCAAAAACACCAACCCCCAGGGGGACTCTAGTTGATCGGTGATCTGCACCAGTTTTATATTTCCATGTTTGGTTTCTTCCTGATGGATAATGGCAAATGGCGCAGCTTTGGCCTGTAGATCTCCCATGCCAAAGAAAACCAGCAGGGTATAGAAAACACTAGGATAAAAAAACCTCATCAGGAACCAGTTTTTATTTGCGGAATGGGGCTTTTTATCATGCCGGGCTTCTCTTCCTCGCTGACAGCTACGTCAACAGCGTTGATTTTTGTGGCTCGGGCATCAATTTTACCGGTCGAGGTCAATATGTCGTCAATATCACCCTCAACCTGTTTGAAATGGCGATCAAGCTTTCTTGTGCGCTCATCAAGTCTTCGTACATCCTCCATCATGGTCATGACTTCTTTTTGGATCAAATGAGCCTGCTCGCGCATTCTGGCATCTTTCATCAGCGATGAAATAGTAAGCATGGTCGCCATAAATGTCGTAGGCGAGACGATCATTACTTTAGACTTAAATGCCGATGTAATCAAATCAGGGAAATGCGCATGCAGATCAGCATAAATGGCTTCTGAAGGTAAAAATAACAGGGCCGTATCTGTGGTTTCTCCCGGCAGGATATATTTATCGGCAATATCCTTAATGTGCTTTCTTACATCTTTTCGTAATCCGGAAGCCGCCGATTTGGCAAAGCCCTCATCACTGGCGTCTTGTAGAGCCCTCCAGCTTTCCAGCGGGAATTTAGCATCTACGGCTATGCCTTCTTTGCTGTTGGGCAAACGTATCAGGCAATCAACCCTTCTGCCATTACTCAATGTTGTCTGAAAAGAATAGGCGCTGGGTGGCAGGCTGTCTTCAACCATGTCCTGCATGCGCATTTCGCCAAATTGTCCACGGCTTTGCTTGTTGGATAAAATGCCTTGCAGCGAGTTCACTTCCTGCCCCAACATTTCGATATTTTTTTGTGCCCGATCAATAATAGCCAGCCGTTCGCCAAGGCTTTTAAGGTTTTCATGGGTTTTTTCGCGAGTTTCAGCCAAACCATCACCAAGGCGCTTACCCATGGATTCCAAGCGTTCATCCATATTGCGCCGGATCTCGTTCTGTCCGGACTGTGTGGTTTCATGCATGGAGGCGAATGTTCCTTCCATACGCGCCTGATTTTCAGCAAGTCGCAATAATTGCTCTTTTAACAGGGCTTCAGTTTTGGAAGTTTTGTGTATAAACATCCAGCCGGCAAGTATGATTGCAATCAATACAAGCGTGACAGCGGCAAATACGGGATCAGTGTTCATTAATTGTTCTTGCATGTGGCTGTTATAACTGATTCGCAAGCTCTGGCTAATCTTGACGAAACCCTTTCACCAACCCAGATTGTAGAAATGAGCATCAAACAGATATTAACCGTACCTAATCCTGTCTTAAAACAGGTATCTCGTCCCGTTGAAAATGTGACCGATGATACCCGTAAACTGATGGATGATATGTTACAGACCATGTATGCTGCGCCTGGTATTGGGCTGGCGGCCATTCAAATCGGCATTCCTTTGCGGGTAATTGTCATGGATCTGGCAGGTGAGGATGAGAAACCGGCACCCAGATATTTTGTCAATCCGGAAATAATCGAGGACGTAGAAGAATTAAAAGCATGGGAAGAGGGCTGCTTGTCGGTGCCGGACTTTTATGAAGAGGTGGAGCGCCCTGAACGGGTAAAATTAAGATATTTGAATTATTATGGCGAGGAAGTGGTTGAATGGGCCGAAGGCATGTATGCCACCTGTATTCAGCATGAAATGGATCACTTAAACGGCGTACTTTTCATTGATCATCTGTCCCGGCTAAAGCGCCAGCGGGCAATTCGCAAGGTAAAAAAGGCTGCACGGGACAAGCAATTGGAAACAAGCGAGTAATGAGCTTGCGTATTGCCTTCTTTGGCACCCCGGAATTTGCAGCCACTACTTTGGCAGCGTTAATTGCTTCTGATCATGAGATTGTCTGCGTTTATACACGAAAGCCAAAACCAGCGGGCCGGGGCAAGAGCTTGCAAAAAACCCCTGTTCATCAAATGGCAGAAGCCTTTGGTATTGAAGTGAGAACTCCAGAAACCCTGCGTGACAAGGGTGTGCAGACAGAATTTGCAGCCCTGAAGCTGGATCTGGCAATAGTGGTTGCCTATGGCCTGATTTTACCTGCAGCAATTTTATCAGCTCCGGCAAAGGGATGTTTTAATTTACATGGCTCGGCACTGCCGCGCTGGCGCGGAGCGGCGCCGATCCAGCGGGCAATAATGGCGGGTGACAGGCAGACGGCCGTACAGGTAATGCAAATGGATGAAGGGCTGGATACCGGCGATGTACTGCTTTCGGAAACCATAAAGATTTCGGATACCGATACGGCGGGAAGCCTGCATGATGTGATGATGAGTGTTGGCGCAGATTTGATGGTTAGGGCGGTATCCGTACTTGAACGTGATGCCTTACTGCCGGTAGCGCAAAACCAAAACGGGATTACCTATGCGGAAAAAATCGACAAGGCAGAGGCTCGTATTAACTGGAATGTGCCGGGGCCGGAGCTGGATTGCCACATTCGCGGGCTTGCGCCCTTTCCCGGTGCCTGGTTTGAGATACCGACCCCCAAAGGGCCATTGCGGGTCAAGGCTCTGCTAAGTGAATTTGTTCAGCTTCGGGGCAAGCCCGGTGAAATTCTGGATGAGCAGCTAACCATTGCTGCCGGTTCTGGAGCTGTGCGTCTGCTTAAGGTGCAACCGGCAGGCAGCAAGCCTCAGGGAGGGAGTGATCTGGTCAGGAGATTTCATCTACAATTAGGTGATCAGGTTTTATGACCCGCTATAAATTGACAATAGAATACGATGGCGGCCCGTTTTTTGGCTGGCAGAAACAGGATAATGTGCCAACAGTGCAAGGAGTTTTGCAACGAGCAGCTACTGCTTTGGATGGATGTCCGGTAATAGTGCAGGGCGCCGGAAGAACCGATGCCGGGGTTCATGCTTTGGCACAAATTGCTCATATGGATATGCAGCGCCAGCTTGCGCCGGACAGATTACGTGACGCGCTAAATCATCACTTGCGTCCCAATCCTGTAGCCATATTGCAGGTTGAGCAGGTCGATGATGAGTTTCATGCTCGGTTCAGCGCCGTAGCCAGACATTATTTATATCGGATTAAATCCCGACGTCCTCCTTTAACTCTGGACAAGGGAAAGCTCTGGCAAATTCCGCGGCATGTAGATGTTCAGGCGATGGATGAAGCGGCACAGATATTGATCGGTGAGCATGATTTTTCCACCTTTCGTGACAGTGATTGTCAAGCCAAAAGCCCGATAAAGACACTTGATCGCTGTGATGTGCTGCAAATGGGCGATGAAGTTCAAATAATATGTGAGGCACGCAGTTTTTTGCATTCACAAGTGCGCTCCATGGTTGGTTCGCTGATGCAGGTTGGTTTTGGCAAATGGAGCAGGCATGATTTCCTTAAAGCCTTTGAAGCAAAAGATCGCTCGGCCTGCGGGCCGGTTGCGCCGCCCTTTGGACTGTATTTAACCAGGGTTGTGTATGAATAGGTCCTATGCCAGCGGCAGTTTTATCAGGAATGTCGTGCCGGTTTCTTTGGTGTTTTCCAGTGTAATATCCCCGCTATTAGAACGGGCCAGTTCACGGGCAATGGCCAAACCAAGTCCAGAGCCGTTTTTGCGGGTGGAGCCGGCAAATGGCGAAAACAGGTCTTTTTGTACTGACCTGGCAATACCCGGGCCGGTATCTGTAATGCGTAATTCAACAGTGTTCTCAACAACAGTAATGTGCGTGGTTAACTTCCCGGAGCCGCCCATGGCTTGAGTAGCATTGCGCAATAAATTCACCAAAATCCGATATAAATGATCAGGGTCAACCCGCACGTCAATGTCACGGCTAATCTTGTTGCTCCACTGCACCTGACAGTGTTCGGCTGGGCATGCATCCTGCCAGGCATCTTCAACCGCCAGGTATAAAGACAGGGTTTGTGGTAGTGGCTCCGGTTCAGTTGAGCGGCCATATTCAAGAGTATTTTGGCTTAAAGCCACCCCGCGATCAATGGAACGAACCAGCCGCTCTCCCATTTTACGAATGGCCGGATCTTTGGAATTGGCCAGACGATCAGAAATGAGTTGGGCGCTGGTCAGGATGTTTCGCATATCATGATTGATTTTGGCAACAGCTTCACCAAGGTCGGCCAGACGGGCCTTTTGCTGCAAGGCCTGCAATACCTCGCCCTGTAGCAAGGCCAGATCATCTTCTACAGCCCCGATTTCATCGGGACGACCAGAAGGAGTAATAATTCTGGTTGGGTCATCAGGGGCTTTGCGGAATTTGGTCATTTCCAGTGATAAACGATGCATGGGGCGCACCAATACATAGAGCAATGCGCCATAAATCAGCGCTCCAGCCAGAATTGATATGGCCAAAGACAGCCAAAAGGTGCGGATGGAGAAAGCCAGCAACTCTTTGCGCAAGTCGGCCTCAAGTACCATAACCTCCAGAAAATTATTTTCATCTGATCCCATATGGTCGATTACCCGCAAATAAGCAGGTTGTCGCAACAACAAAGAATCACACGTGCCAATCAGGCTTTGGGATAACGACAGTGAGCGTAAATCAACCAGCACATTTTCCCCCGGCTCTAATGGTGCTGGTAAGACAATCTCACTTATTCCATCGCGGTTTATCCGAACGGCTTTAATACCTGCGGTTTCCAGCATTTGTCTGGCTACATCTTCTGATACCATCATGTCCTGAGCGGCCTCAACTCCTATAACCACCAATCGCGCCGCTTGTACCCTGTCTTGCAACCATTGAGTTCTAAATTGTGCTGCCGATGGTAAGAAGATGGTAATTTCAGCCAGCATCACAAACAGAACTGTTAGCCCTAGCAATTGCATGCTCAAGGAAACCCGAATCTGCCTGAACGGAGTTTTTGCCGAAGAACGGGATGTATTTGACTTAAGACTCATTTTCACTTGTGCCGTGATTACACACATCCCCTTATCTGCTAGCTGAAAGGTTAGCCGATAAAGTAACTGGTATCAAACACACTAAAATCACCCGGTAACGCTTGACTTGTCCGAACTTGCCCCCTAAAACCCGCCGCTCAAAACAAATCCTCGAAATAGGGCTGGTGCCATGAAACGTACATTCCAACCAAGCAAGATCGTGCGCGCGCGGCGTCATGGTTTTCGCGCAAGAATGGCGACGAAATCCGGGCGTCAAATTCTGTCCCGGCGCAGAAGCCGTGGCCGTAAGGTGCTTAGCGCGTAATCGCCTTTGCAAGTCTGCTGATGGCGAAAACACGCCTGACCCAACGCAAACAGTTTTTATACGTGGCCAAGGGTGCGTATGCGGCCAAGTCTGCGCTTGTGGTGCAGGCTAGGAAGGCTGACCCGGCACATGAGGGTATCAGGGCAGGTTTTACTGCAACAAAAAAAACCGGAAATGCAGTACGCAGAAATCGTGCCAAAAGACGATTGCGCGCAGTAAGTCATATCTTGTTGGAGAGTTTGGGCAGGCCGGGCTGGGACTATGTTTTTATTGCACGAAACAACACAGCCGATATCAAATGGAACCAATTGCTTGACGAGGCGAAAGCTGCATTGCTAAGCCTCCGCCATAAAACAAAATGTAATCAGTAGATAATAAGGAATTTTTCTTAAAATGGGCGATCAAAAAAACATGTTTCTAGCCATTGCCTTGGCGCTACTGGTTCTAACAATTTATCAGTTTATGGTGGTGGAGCCTGCAGCACAGCAAAGACGGGCACAGCAACAAATAGAACAGCAACTAGCTCAACAATCTGCAGCAAATAATCAAACAGCAAAAAAACTTGCCACCCAGATTGCCCAGCAGGCAATGGCTTCTGCTCCTAAAGTCATGGTTGATAATGCAACTGTAGACGGATCAATATCAACCTATGGCAGCCGGTTTAATGACTTATCCTTGCGTAAATATCGTGAGGAGCTTGACCCGAACAGCCCTGAGGTGCGCCTGCTTGATCCGGCATTGGTCAAGGGTGGGGAATTTGCCATGTTCGGCTGGCGGGCAGCAGATGAGGGTGCAAACAATACCTTGCCAGGGCTGGAGACAGGGTGGACTATAATTGAGGGCGATATGCTTAGCATTGGCTCGCCTGTAACCTTGCGCTATGAAAGCCCAGAAGGTCTTGTTTTTACACGACTTATTGAGCTTGACGACCAATATATGTTTACCATTACCGATACGGTTGAAAATACGGGCAATCTTAGCCGTTCTATTCGTCCGTTTGGACAGGTGCGTAAATATGGTGACCCAACCAGGCTGCCAAAAGACGCAACCCCCATGGATAAGCGTAAACTTCGGGGAAGCTTTGTTTCTCATCAGGGCGTTATCGGCGCGATTGATGGCAAAGGGGTTAAATATAATTATAAAAAAATCCGCAAAGGCGGCGGCGTTGATGCTGGTACTGGCGGCTGGATAGGATTTACGTCAAAATACTGGCTGACAGCCATTATCGCACCGTCTGATGAGGTGCTGGAGTCCAAATCACGGATGTTTCGATCCAGCAGTGGCGAAGATGTTTTTGAGGCCAGCCTGTTAGGCAGTGCCCGTGAAATAGCACCAGGCACCAAAACGATTGTGCAAATGCGATTGTTTGCCGGAGCCAAGGAAGTTGACATCTTGCAGACATATCAGGACAAGCTGGGTATTGTTCGGTTTGACGAAGCTATTGACTGGGGGATGTTTTGGTTCCTGACCCGGCCATATTTCAAAATTCTTGATTGGCTCTATGGAATTGTGGGTAATTTCGGATTGGCGATTATGGCCTTTACGGTCATGATTAAGGCGGTGTTCTTCCCGCTGGCCAACAAATCATATGAATCAATGGCTCGCATGAAAGCCCTGCAGCCCAAAATGGAAGAGCTGAAAGGCCAGTTCAAGGATGATCCGCAAAGAATGCAGCAAGAGACCATGGCGTTGTACAAGCGCGAGAAGGTCAATCCGTTTGGCGGTTGTTTGCCGATTTTAATTCAGATACCGATATTTTTTGCGCTTTATAAGACTCTTTATATTTCTCTTGAAATGCGACATTCACCATTTTTTGGCTGGATCAAGGATTTGTCGGAACCAGACCCCACGGCAATCGGCAATTTGTTTGGTCTGATCCCGTGGGATCCTGCTTCGGTACCGTTTCTTGGGGCGGTGCTGGCTGTTGGTATCTGGCCGCTTTTGATGGGCTTAACCATGGGTGCGCAGCAATTGCTAAACCCGCCAGCGCCAGACCCTATACAGCGTAAGATATTTGCGTTCATGCCTGTGGTATTTACCATTTTAATGGCACCATTTGCAGCAGGTCTGGTTATCTACTGGTCATGGAATAATTTCCTGTCCTTGATACAACAATATATAATTACGAAAAAGAATGGCGTTGAGACGCCTCTTGATAAATGGCTGGGCGGGAAGAAAGCTGAGTGACGCACCAAAAAATGGCATTGACGAAGCAAGGTTAGAAGCGGGCAGATTGCTATTTGCCCGTGAGTGTAAGTTTGTGCTTGGCGCGGTCTCACTAAGTGCCTTGCCTGTCACTGATTTGCCGGAAGTGGCGTTTGCCGGACGATCAAATGTCGGTAAGTCCTCCCTGTTAAATGCGCTAACCGGGCGCAAATCACTGGCTCGGGCTTCGAACACTCCGGGACGCACCCGTGAGCTTAATTTCTTTAACCTTGATGAGCGCCTGATGCTGGTTGATCTGCCAGGCTATGGCTATGCTCGCACCTCGCGCATTACGGTTGAAAAATGGACAGCCCTGACACGGGCTTATCTTAAAGGAAGGGCCTCGCTGGCCAGATGCTTTTTGTTGATTGACAGTCGGCATGGCATAAAGCCGATTGATCTGGAAATTATGGACGAGTTTGATGAGGCTGCTGTAGTGTATCAGATTGTCCTGACCAAAGTTGATAAAATTAAACAGGCAGAACGCGCCAGGACCATAGCCAAAACCCAAAAAATTATTGTCAAACGGCCTGCGGCCCACCCGGAAGTTCTTGTTGTTTCTTCGCTAAAGGGCGATGGTATTGCCCTGCTTCGCGCGCATATTGCCAGTCTTGCGTGCAATGAAGTGCACAAGTCGGAGGAAAGCAAAGAATGATCAGGTTCTGGAGGTTTTTGTTTGTAGCAATAACTATATCTCTTGTCTGGTCTTTCAGCGCCAGTGCCAGAGCCGAAGGTCAGGAGTTTTGCAATGAAACCAGCTATATTCTTTATACTGCCATTGCCTTTCCTGAACAGACTTCACTGGTAGCCAAGGGGTGGACAAGATTGCGTCCCGGACAATGCCGCGTCTTGATACCGGCCCCGGTTCCTCCGGGGGAGTATTTTGTATTTGCCCGTTCATCTGATGCCCATCGAGGGGGTATCAGGCAATGGAGTGGCCCAACCCCGATTTGCGTGGACCAAACAGATTTTTCAGTTTCAGGACTGGCTAATTGCGAAAGTCTGGGTTTGGAAACCCGTAATTTTCGCATTATTGATGCTAATGCTCCTAAGGGGCGAAAAACCATTTTTACGGAAGCTAATGATCATGGCGAACGTGCAGTTCTTGCAGGTTTGCAGCGCCTGCTAAGAGATAATGGACTGAATATACGCAAGATAGATGGATATAGTGGCCGCCGGACACGGCTTGCCATTAGAAAATATCTTAAAAAATCCGGAATAAAGAATCGTCCTCCTGATCCGGAATTTATCGACATGTTGGAAAAGTCTGCCAGATCACTAAAGCCAACCAGCGGATTACAAGTCTGCAACGAGGCTGAAGGCACTGTCTGGACCGCCTATGCAAGGTGGAGGAACAATCAATGGCAAAGCCGCGGCTGGTGGGCTGTGGAGCCAGACACTTGCGTGCAGTTGGTAAATGAACCTCTGCAAAAACGTGAAAAATATTATTTATACGCCGGATTGATCAATTCTAAAGGTGAAAGACCGCTTGCGGATGCCACTGAAACATTTTGTGTTTCCGAGGTGCGCTTTGCAATTCCCGGGCGCCATGACTGCCAGTCTAGAGGCTATACAAAGGCCAAGTTCCGGAAAATAAATTTGACAAAATCTTCGTTGATTAACATTCGTCTTGCCGCCGAAGATTTTGCTGGCCATGATAGTTTTGACTTTTACAGGGAATGATTGTGGTTGATCGATTAAAATATTGTCGTAACTGGGTGTTTGATCTTGATAATACCCTGTATCCACCGGAAAGTGATCTGTTTGCACAGATTGACCGACGCATGACTGAGTTTGTGTCCAGATTTTTGAGCGTTGAACCAGCAAGTGCGCGGATATTGCAAAAACACTATTACTTGAACTATGGCACAACCTTAAACGGGTTAATGGCCAACCATCAATTATCTCCAGAGGACTTTCTGGATTTCGTGCACGATATTGATCATTCGGTTTTAGCTGCCGATTATGAGCTGAAACAGCAAATATCAGCACTTGATGGAAAAAAAATTATTTTCACCAATGCCTCCAACAATCATGCTTTACAGGTTCTGGATGCACTGGGCATGGCCGAATTATTTGATGAAATTGTTGATATTGAGGCTACTGGCTATGTGCCCAAGCCTCATCAATCTGCGTATGATTTTCTAGTGCAAACTCATGATCTGGTACCTGATGAAACCGTATTGTTTGAGGATCTGGCCCGCAATCTGGAGCCGGCCAAGCAGATGGGGTTTTTTACGGTTCTGGTTTGTTCGCAAAAAGACTGGGGTCATGAGCCGGAAGGGGCGCGTCCGGCATCTGTCGGCGACAACTATGAACATGTAGATTTTTCAACCAGTAATTTAGTCCAATTCCTATCAAGTATTTCCAGTAATGAGGTCTTAAAATGAACCTGCAAACTGCCCAAGCTATTATCGAAACTGCTTTTTCCGGCAAGGACTTGCCAGAAGATGAAGTTCGTGATGCCGTTAATTTAGCCTTTGCGGCCCTTGATGACGGGAGTGTTAGAATTGCCTCACCAGCGCAAGGATCATGGCAGGTTAATCCTTGGCTGAAGCAGGCGGTTTTGCTTAGTTTCCGGCTGTTTTCTTCGCAAGTGGTAGAGCGCGGAGATCTGGGTAATAATTTTGATAAAATGCCCCGTAAAACCGAAGGATGGGGTGCCGACGACTTTGCCAGAGCCGGGTTTCGCATGGTTCCACCAGCCAATGTAAGGTGGGGAGCCTATATAGGGCCTGGCGTTGTGTTGATGCCTTCTTTTGTCAATGTGGGGGCTTATGTGGGTGAGGGTACTATGGTCGATACCTGGGCATCGGTTGGATCTTGTGCGCAAGTTGGCGCAAATTGTCATATTTCTGCAGGAGCCGGCATTGGCGGGGTTCTAGAGCCTTTGCAGGCTGACCCGGTGATTATTGAGGATAATTGCTTTATCGGTGCCCGTTCCGAAGTGGTGGAAGGGGTAAAAATAGGTGAGGGATCAGTACTGGCAATGGGGGTTTTTATCACCAAAAGCACTAAGATCGTAAATCGGGAAACCGGCGAAATTCTTTATGGTGAGGTTCCGCCATATTCGGTTGTGGTGCCTGGAACACTTCCTGATTCAAAAGGTGGGCCTTCTTTGGCCTGTGCTGTCATTGTAAAAACAGTGGATGCGCAAACCAGGGCCAAAACCGCTATTAATGATTTATTGCGGTAAATCAGTCCTTTGGTCGTAACAGGGCTTGTGCAATTGCAAAAAGCCGGTTGATAAATTCATCATCCCGCAAGCATTTTGGGTTTTGTGTCAACATGGCAAGCACAACCCCTTCAATGGCAATGACCGCTATCTGAACCTCAGATTCTGGCAGGTTCAAGGCTTCCGCTATTTGTGTCGCTTGTAGATTTCTGGAGTGCGCCAGATAATCTTGCAGGCCAAACAATGGAGCAAGTGTATGAAGTTGCGCCGTTAGCCTTGGTGCCTTGGCGTGAGCTTCAACAAATGCCAAAATCAGTTGCTGTAATGTCTGCCTCGCAGATTGCGGGCGTGTGCTTAAGATATGCTGTGCCGAGCTGATTTCTTCTTCCACATGAAACTCAATCAGAGCAGCCATAATGGCATCTGCATTGGGAAAATACTGATATAAAGAACCAATGCTGACCCCAGCCTTTTTGGCAATATGGTTGGTGGTAAAGGGCTCAACTCCTTGTTCTAAAATGTGAGCAGATGCTTGCAATATAGCTTCCACCATCTTTTTTGATCGTTGCTGTTTTGGAAGCTTACGCACTGATAATAATGGCTTTTTAATAGTTTTCATTTACGTTGCGTATAAATTCTATAATGCGAATGGACATATATAAAGTAACTGGTTACTTTATGAATTATGAGCAATAACTCACAAAATGCAATAATCAGGTCAAGTTTGCATGTTGACGGGCATGAACTGGCATTTGAGCACCCGCAGGACTTAAAATCCCGGCAGGGAACGGTATGGGTATTTATTCATGGTATTGCGGTGACACCGGCCTTTTGGGAGCCGTTAATGCCGCTAAGCTTTTCCCGCAGTGCTCCGTGGATATCATTGGCTTTACCGATCCATGCCCCATCAAAAGGCCCAGAAGGCTTTAGCTCCAGTGATGTAACCCCTGAGCTTTTTAATAATTTGTATGGTGCAGTACTGGATAAGGTACTAAAGGGGCGCGATGTGGTAATTGTTGGCCACTCAACTGGCGGCTTTGCAGCTTTGTGCCTTGCGATGGAGCGGCCCGAACAGGTGCGCGCCGTCATAAGTGTTGGCGGTTTTGCTGATGGTCAGTGGAACGGGCTTGAGGGCGATATGCAGCTAATGGCGCGCCGAGAGAAACTTGGGGCATTTGGCCCGACAGCTTTGCGTATCACCTCATGGATCACAACTCGCTGGCCGTGGCTGCACGCAAGAACCGCATCTATGTTTGCCTATGATCGCAAAGCGTTTTTGAACGATGAGCCAAGCAAAACCGCACTGGCCTTTATGCGCCGTGATGCCCGCAAGCAGGATCATGATCAACTAATCGCCTTTTTTGCCGGCATAAGGGATGTCGATATCTGGCAGCAAATCCCGCAAATAAAACAGCCTGTTCTGATTGTTGCAGGGGAGCACGACCCGGTAATTCCCCATGAACAAACCATGCGCCTTGATAAGGATATTCCAAATGCCAGGCTGCTTTTGTATCCTGATATTGGCCATATGATAATGAATGAAAGACGTGAATTGTTCTGGCAGGATATTCTTGCCTGGTACAAGGAGATATTCGCAAAAGAGGCGCTCTAATGTTTACACAATTACCTCCGGCCTTGCACGTGGCTTTGTTTTTTTCCGTGTTTTATTTTTTGGCTGCCCTATTAACCGGAGTGTGGAAATGGCGGGCCATGCTTGCTGCAGAAAATGGGCAGGCACACACTTATATTGATATTGCTCACCATGCGGCCCTGCATTATGGGCCGTTTATTCTGCTGGCTGGGGCGCTTGCATCTTTTTGGCCATTTTCGTCGGTGCTTCCCGCATGGATACTGGTGGAAATCATGGGCTGGACCATGGTTTTGTCTTTAAGCCGTTATATTATGCTGGGCCTTCAAGGAACCACAAACAATCAATTACACAAAGCCACATTCGCTTCCAGTTTTGGACTGATTTTCTTTTTCTTTGGTTCGGTGATTCCAGGAACGCTAATTGCAGTAGGCGCACTTATTGGTTTGTGGGATAATTTGCCCGGGGTTCCGTTTTAGGTGATTAGTCTGCAATCCGTTCTTGTAGCATCAGCGTTGCTGCAGATACCGTGCCGCCATTATTGGCAATATAGGCGGTAATTTCACTGCGCTGTTGCACTGCCAGCCAAATTCCAAATGCCTCCAGGTCTATTATTTTGCTGATACCGTTTTTTGTACGAACCCGCCAGCGAACATTAAGTGGTTTGTCCAGCGCTCCTCCTGAGATTGTGGTTTCAACAATGGAGTCGCCCGGTTTGCGATCCACGGAGCCAGTGACAATGATAGTTTCTCCGCCATATTTGGATAAATTGTCCTGATAAATGCTTTTTGCATAGCGCGTAAAAGCTTCTTGAAACTCTGCCAATACTGTCTTGTCCAGCCCGCGCGCATATTTGCCAAGAACAAATCTGGCCACCCTTTTACCGTCTACAGTTTGATCAATAAACAACCCAAACTGCTCGGCTCGCTCAGTATTGCTCAAGGATTGATCGCGTAAAATAGCTAATCCCTTATCAGCGTTCTGCCGGACAAATTCTTCTTCGAGGGTGCCGGAAAAGACTGGGGTGGAAATAATCATCATGGTAATGACTATCCACGGCAGAACGGTTTTGGCCGCAAGCAATATACTATTCATCATCAAACTCATCGAACTCATCAAAATCCGGCAATGCATCTAACCGCAATCGCCCATTGTGTATGGCATCTTCACGGGATTGCTCATACAAGGAACGATAGGATGCATATTCGTCCAGTGAGTTTACCTGAAGATTGTCTAAAAGTTCAATAGCCGCTGTGCGCTGCGCCAGTGAATTAGCGCTAAACCGGCTTATTTGCACAATGGTGGCTCCGGGATAGCTGACCAGAAAAAGCGGGTGCGTCACCACATCTACAACCAGTCCGGTAGCATCCCTGGGATTGGAGGGTCCAAAAAACGGCAAAACCAGATATGGTCCAGGCCCGACACCCCAGACTGCCAGTGTTTGGCCAAAATCTTCTTTGTGCGGCTGCAGGCCCATATCAACAGCAGGATCCATTATGCCAGCAAGGCCAATAGTTGAGTTAATACCAAACCGGCCAATTGTAGTTAGTGCCCCTTCTGAATTTCCCTGCAAAACATTATTCAACAAATCCGTTGGGGCTCGCAAATTTGATAAAAAATTGTCCAGGCCCGTGCGCACCGGCTCTGGCGTTACCTTTTTATATTGCTTGGCAACCGGCTCAAACATGGCTTCATCAACGGCCCGGTTTCCGGAAAACACAGGATGATTATATCTGGCCCACGGGTCGATTATATCGGGCTCTGCCCGTGCTGTGCAGCCAGCACATAAGCCAAAAGCACCGATAATAATAAAGCGAAACATGTCCAATGCCCCTTTTTGTGCGCCCCCGAGCACAGTATTTGCGCAATCATGTGGCAATTTGTCAGTAGTTTTCAAGTTTTCTCAGTGAAATTAACAAAATTGTGTTGAAATTGACATAAAGATTTCTTTATGTTGGCCGCCAAGGTCGTGGTGACCATGTTTGAAAAAGGTTTTAAGGTGGATAAACTGGTCAAAGCATTGCGCGCTATCGCTGAGCCAACCAGATTGCGAATTCTGGTATTGCTGAGCCATGGCGAGCTAACCGTGCGAGAATTGACACAGGTTTTGCAGCAGAGTCAGCCGCGGGTTTCGAGGCATATTGGCCTGCTGGTGCGTGCCGGGCTGGTTGACCGGATACCTGAAGGGAGCTGGGTTTTTTCAAGGCTTGTTCGCGACGGAGCGCTGGCCAATCTGTTACAGGACATTTTAGCAGCGGTGCCTGCTACGGATGTTATTGTTGTGGAGGATATGAAATGCTTGGAACAAATAAAAGAAGAACGGGCACAGGCCGCAGCAAATTATTTTCAAAAAGCCGCCTCCGATTGGGATCAAATTCGATCATTGCACCTGTGCGAGCAGGAAGTTGAGGCCTGTCTGATTAACGCCATCGGCCCGGGGCGATTTTCCAATATGCTGGATATTGGCACCGGTTCGGGCAGAATGTTGGAGCTGTTATCGAAACGTATTGATCATGGGCTTGGTATTGATCAAAGCGTGGCAATGTTAGGTTTTGCCCGTTCCAAATTACAAAATATCGAAAATTGTTTTGTGCAGCAGGCAGACCTGTTTGATCTGCCCCTTAGTGACAACACCCAAGACCTGATCACCATCCATCAGGTTCTGCATTATCTTAGCGACCCCCCGGCAGCCTTGGCCGAAGCCGCCCGGGTCTTACGGCCCGGCGGCACTATGGCGGTAGTGGACTTTGCGCCTCACAAGTGGGAATTTTTGCGGGAAAACCATGCTCACCGGCGTCTTGGTTTTTCCAACAGTGAAATGAGAAAATGGTTGGAAGCTGCAGGGTTGCGCTATGCAGATGTTCACTCTTTGCCACCGCTTGACAGTCTTGTGGACGAACCTTCTTTGACCGTTAGAATCTGGATAGCCCACGGGAGGACATCATGACAGGCTCTTTGGCCAGAATTAATTCGGGCACCTACCGTCCAATTGAGGTGTCTTTTGAGTTTTTTCCCCCTAAAACTCCACAAATGGAAGAAAAGCTGTGGCAGTCCGTTAAAAAACTGACCCCCTTAAACCCGGCCTTTATGTCTGTTACCTACGGGGCCGGTGGTTCTACTCGTGATCGAACCCAGAAAACCGTACTGGCTATGTCAGAGCAAACCGGCATTAATGTAGCTGCGCACCTTACTTGCATCGATGCCAGCAAAGCACAGGTTGATGAAGTGGTCAGGAGCTATCGTGATGCCGGCATTAAGCATATTGTTGCTTTGCGCGGTGATCCAGTATCGGGAATAAACGCAAAATACGAACCTGCTCTTGATGGTTATTCTTATGCTGCTGATCTGGTGCGTGCTATTAAGTCAGACTCCAAAATCAAGGTTAGCGTAGCAGCTTACCCTGAACGCCACCCTGAATCTGGCAGTTGGCAGGAAGAGCTCGATAATTTACGTCGTAAAATAGATGCAGGTGCCGATCAGGCTATAACACAGTTTGGATTTGACCCTGATGTCATGATTGATTTTCAAGACCGTTTGCTTGCCGAGGGTATTTCCATTCCTCTGGTGCCCGGCATTATGCTGCAGCCTAATTTTACCGGATTGGTGCGGATGGCAAAAATGTGTGGTACCACCATTCCCAAATGGATGTTCAATGTCTTTGAAGGCACTGAAAACGACCCGGTCACCAGACAATTGCTTACGGCAAACATAGTTGCAGAATATTGCACAAACCTACAAGAAGCAGGATTTCGCAGATTTCATTTTTATACTCTGAACAGTGCTGATTTTGCCTATGCCACCTGTCGGCTTTTAGGTCTGCGGCCCCAGCCAAAGGCAAGCCAATGACCCGTGAGTTGCGTCTTCGTCAGTTTGAAGAAATTCTGCAGACCAGAATAGGCATTATTGATGGTGCCATGGGGACAAGTATTCAGCAGTTAAAGCTTTCTGAAACCGAGTTTAGGGCACAACTTTTTGCAGACTGGCCAACGGCAGTGCAGGGAAACAACGATCTTTTGAACCTGACCAGACCACAGGAAATAGCCCATATCCACAAGGGTTTTTTGCGAGCTGGTGCCGATTTGATTGAGACTAATACCTTTAATGCCACCAGCATCAGTCAGGCCGATTACGGTCTTCAGAGAATGGCCGCTAAAATTGCCAAAGCCGGTGCCCGCATTGCCCGTCAAGCAGCCGATGACTGGCACAAACAGCACCCGATGCGCCCGGCAATGGTGGCCGGAGCAATGGGCCCGTTAAGTAAAACGCTATCCCTGTCACCAAAAGTCGAAGACCCTGGTTTTCGCGAAGTTAATTTTGAACAGGTGCGGGAAGCTTATTTTGAGCAGGCCTGTGCCATGCTTGAGTTTGTGGACTTTTTAATCATCGAGACCGTGTTTGATACCCTAAACGCCAAGGCCGCAATTGTGGCCGCCCAAGACGCAATGGAGCAGGTCGGGTTTGAAATTCCCCTGATTATTTCAGGCACGATTACCGACAGTTCCGGGCGCACACTTTCCGGGCAAACCACCGAGGCCTTTTGGATATCCATTGCCCACGCCAAGCCATGGGCAGTGGGGCTGAACTGTGCTTTGGGTGCCGAAGAAATGCGACCTCATATTGCAGATATGGCGCGAATTGCTGATTGCAAAATCATTGCGTTTCCCAATGCCGGATTGCCTAATGCCTTTGGTGAATATGATGAAACTCCCGAAACCACCAGCAAACATCTATCAGAGTGGGCTAAGGACGGTCTGGTCAATCTGGTCGGAGGTTGTTGCGGCACAAATGAGCAGCATATTGCAGCCATTGCGCGCTCTGTGGATGGTATTCCTCCCAGAAAAATTGCCACTCAGCCCACTGCATTGCGGCTGTCGGGTCTGGAGCCGTTTCGGCTGGAGGATTGATGTGCAAATGCTATATGGATTTAGAAACTGTCTGTTATCTGCTCATTGCCCCAGAGCCGCGTCATGACGTTAAGCTCTGCAAATTTTATCAATATTGGTGAAAGAACCAATGTATCAGGGTCTGCCAAATTCAAGCGCCTGATTGTTGAACAAGATTATGCCAGCGCTTTGGATATCGCCCGCGAGCAAGTTGAAAATGGTGCCCAGATTATAGATATCAATATGGATGACGGCCTGTTGGACGGAGTTCAGGCCATGACCAGTTTCTTAAATTTGATCGCTGTGGAACCTGATATTTGTCGGGTGCCGATCATGATCGACAGTTCGCGATGGGAGGTAATTGAAGCGGGCTTGAAGTGTATTCAGGGCAAGGGGGTGGTAAACTCCATATCGATGAAAGAGGGTGAAGCGGATTTTTTGCAAAAATCCCGCCAGATACGTCGTTATGGTGCAGCAGTAATGGTAATGGCCTTTGATGAAAGGGGCCAGGCTGATACGCAAGAGCGCAAGGTAGAAATTTGTACCCGGGCTTATCATTTGCTGGTCAATGATGGCTTTGCGCCTGAGGATATTATTTTTGACCCGAATATTTTTGCTGTTGCCACCGGCCTGTCAGAGCACAACAATTACGGCGTTGATTTTATCAATGCCACCAGGATAATCAAACAGACCCTGCCTCATGCCAGAGTTTCTGGCGGTCTGTCCAATCTGTCTTTCTCGTTTCGTGGCAATGAACCGGTGCGCCGAGCCATGCACTCGGTATTCTTGTATCATGGGATAAAGGCTGGTCTTGATATGGCCATCGTTAATGCCGGGCAATTGGATATTTATGATGATATTGAACCAGAATTGCGCACAGTTTGCGAAGATGTGATCTTGAACCGCAACCCGGATGCCTCTGAAGCCTTGCTTGAATTGGCAGAGCAATACCGTGGCGGAGCCCACAAATCCAGAGCCTCACGCCGGGATGTTGCATGGCGAAAGGAAGATGTGGCTGCACGGTTAAAACATGCGCTTGTACATGGAATTACCGAGTTTATTGTTGAGGATACCGAAGAGGCCCGCCAAGCTGCCGATAAACCCTTGCACGTTATCGAAGGACCGTTAATGGCTGGTATGAATGCTGTGGGGGACTTGTTTGGTGCCGGCAAAATGTTCTTGCCGCAAGTGGTAAAATCAGCGCGGGTAATGAAAGCTGCGGTGGCCCATTTACTGCCATTCTTAGAAGAAGAAAAACAGCTTTCCGGTCTTGCTGACATGTCCAATGGTAAAATCCTGCTGGCTACAGTTAAGGGCGATGTTCATGATATTGGCAAAAATATTGTGGCAGTAGTGTTGCAGTGCAATGGCTATGAGGTGATTGATCTGGGAGTGATGGTGCCCTGTGAAACCATCTTAAAAGTGGCTAAGGAACAAAATGTTGATGCTATTGGGCTGTCGGGTCTTATTACCCCAAGCCTTGAGGAAATGACTCATATTGCCGCCGAGATGCAAAGGGGAGGATGGTCTACCCCCTTGCTTATTGGCGGGGCTACCACTTCACCCACCCATACTGCAGTTAAAATTGAACCATCCTACAGCAATGGCCCGACGATTTATGTGCCAGATGCCAGTCGGGCCGTTGGCGTGGTGCGCACATTGTTTACCCCGGAAACCCGAGAGCCGTTCATCAAACAAACCCGCGAAGATTACGCACACACCCGCAGGTCACATAAAACAGGACGCAATGCCAAGCCCAGAATTCGGATAGAAGAAGCAAGAGCCAGAGCCATGAAACTGGACTGGTCTGACTATTCTCCGCCAAGACCTAAAATAGACAAAGCGCTGGTTATTGATAATTGGAAACTCGAAGAGCTGGTTCCATATATTGACTGGACGCCATTTTTTCTCGCATGGGATATCAAAGGACGGTATCCGCAAATTCTGGACAATGAGAAAATGGGCGCCGAAGCCCGACAATTATTGCTTGATGGCAAGATCATGCTGGACAAGCTGGTGCGGGAGCAATGGTTGCAACCGCGTGCGGTACTTGATTTCTGGCCAGCCAGTTCCAGGGGCGATGATATTATTTTGTGGGAGGATGAAAAATCAAAAAAAACCAAAGCGACATTCCATACCCTGCGCCAGCAAATGCCCAAGGATACGGGTAAGCCTAATTTTGCATTGGCAGACTTTGTTGCTCCCAGTTCCAGCGGTAAGGTCGACTGGGTCGGCGGCTTTGTAGTCAGTGCCGGCCATGGTGAGTTGGAAATTTCTACCAGATTTCAAAGAGCAGGTGATGATTACAGCGCAATCATGTTAAAGGCGCTGGCCGACCGGCTGGCCGAAGCTCTGGCGGAAGCATTGCACGCAAAAGTCCGAAAGGAATTTTGGGGGTATGCGCCAAAAGAACAACTTACCAATCAACAGATGATACAAGAAGTTTATCAGGGAATTCGCCCGGCTCCCGGATATCCTTCACAGCCGGATCACACAGAAAAACGCACCTTGTTTAACTTGTTACAAGCTAAAAGCCGAATCGGTGTGGATCTAACTTCAAGCTGTGCCATGACCCCGCCGGCAAGTGTTTCCGGATTATACTTTTCGCACCCGGAATCTGTTTATTTTGCAGTGGGGAAAATAAACAAAGATCAGGTTGCAGATTATGCCAAGCGCAAGGGCATGGCTATGGACGAGGCCGAACGATGGCTTGCTCCAATACTTGCGTATAATCGCTAAGCAGCAAGCCTCTACAGACAACTTAGCTTGCAATAGCCAAAATGGGTAGTATTTTGCCCGACAGATCATCAGGAGAGGTGCCAGAGTGGTCGAATGGGGCGGTCTCGAAAACCGTTGAGCGTTTGCGCGTTCCCAGGGTTCGAATCCCTGTCTCTCCGCCATTTTTTTGATATCGCGCCAGTTCGCTGCGCTCACTGCTCCGATGGGGTGCGCTGACCGCGCGGCGCCCGGTCGGGCGCTAGGCATCAAGTTCGACTTCGTTCCGAACTCTCCACCATTATCGTTTTTTCATGGCATGCGGGCTACTCCCGGCTGTGGATTGGTCGAGCAGCAGGTTTTGCTTGGGTTAGTTTAAACAGCTAACAGCCAGTTCGAACCCTTGGAGTTCAAACTGGCTTTGGGTTGGTGTATCAACGTTTTTTGAACGGATCAGAATAACGAGAATCGTTCAAAAAGCTTTCATCAGTCAGGGTCTCAAGGAATGCAACCAGAGCCGCTTTTTCCGTTGCTGATAAATTAAAGCGACGGGGCAGGCCTGTTTGCGGATCACGCAGCCGCGGTGAGAGGTCTGGGTGATCCTGAATGCCGGAATTATAGAACTCCACAACTTCCTCTAAGGTGTTAAAGCGTCCATCATGCATAAAGGGTGGGCGGATCGCTATGTTTCGCAATGAAGGTGATTTGAACCTACCGTTTCCTGCTCCCTGATCAGCATCAGTATTTGCATCAAGGCCATTATTGTGGGCCATATCAAGTGACTGAACCACAGTGGCATGACAACTGGAACACATTAGGGATTGTACACCAGAACCTGGCGTCGGCTGAAACAGTGCCAGCCCCAGCCTTTCCTGATCGGTAAACACGCTTGCAAAATCTGGCTGCGAAGGTGTACCGGCGATATAGGCTTGATCATACTTTGAGTTTACGGAGACCATCGAGCGTACGAATTGAGCCAGAGCTTTGGATATTCTGTCCGGTGTTATGGCACTGTCACCAAATGCGGTATCAAATAAAGCAGGGTAAAACGTAACAGCTTGTAATTTTGGTACCAGTGTTGCCAAACTCATACCCATTTCAACGTGATCCTGAATGGGCATCAAGACCTGTTCTTCAAGTGTTGCAGCCCGTTCATCCCAGAAAAATGCTTCCGGGGCATAAAATCGTGAGTTGGCCAATCCCATGGAATGACGCCCGGTGAGGCCTTGGTCAAAGCCTATGCTTAGGCGGTTCGAATCTGAAAATCCGATTGCCTGATCATGGCATGATGCGCAAGATACGGTGTCATTTATGCTCAGGCGTTTATCATAGAATAAAACCCGGCCCAAGGTAGCGCCAGCATTGGTAACCGGATTATTGGCAGGCGTATTGTCAGTAGCGATGGCCGTGGTTTGACCGGGGCCCATCAATACGGTTTGAGTAATATGGGCGGGCAGGTTTTCGGCCGCTGAGACATAATCAAGCTGCACAGCCGGCAAGTCCGGGGTGCCTTGCAAGGTACGCAAGGCAACAGAAGTTGAGCCACGAATGGCTGTACCCTCTTTGAACAAAATATTGACCCGTCGCAGGGCGGGGTCATATTGCCAAACCGTGTTTGAGTCGGCAAAAACTGCAAAAGACGGGGTTTCTCCTGCGCCGATGGTCAAAACGGTTTCTGTGGCAGGATTTGCTAGGCATGCACCGCTATTGGGGTCGGTTTGACAGACCAGCAATGAAACCGGGTAGGATGAATCTGCGGTAGATTGTGCCGTGACTGTGATCTCACCGCTAACTCCGACATTTGATGTGGCAACAACAAAGGCGCCACCTTTTTCACGGTCGATCATATCAACCACGCCTGCTTCGGTGTTTAAACCAACAGCAGAACCTGTTTCACTTACCGCGATAATATCAGGAACATCTGTATCCGAGGCAGAAAAGAACAAGGTATTAAGCCCGGAAATGATCACGGCTGATTGCCGGTTTGAACATGAAAACTCTATGGGAAGGTCCAGACCGGGATTTTGTGCAGAGTTGGCCGTAAAAGAAAAAACAAAGCTTTGTGCGGCATTTGCTGCAATGACCACTCTTTGATTGACCGTGCCAACTGGCAAATTTGAGGCATCTGTTTGCTGAAAGCTAAAGGTGCCTGCAGGGCCAGCACCATTCATCGATAATCCGCAGTCCAGCGCATCAGTGGAAGCAGGGTTAATGATTGTGGCAAATGCTGTTGCCGCTATCCCGGTCTTTACCGAGCGTGAGGAAGGTAAAACAGCGGCAACCAGAGCGACATTCTCATCAGCTACCAATGGTGCGGCAGTAGCAATCGTAGCGCCGGAAGCTTTCAATACCGTGTCCGTATAAGAATCTGGCGCTTTTCTGGTGGCAACAAGCTCAATTGGAGCCAGAGAGTTTTCTGCGCGAAGCTGATTCATCCGGCTGGTGATATATTGCAGTCTTGCTGTTGTAGATAGGCCGTACTTATCTTCAAATTCAGAAGTAAACCAGGCAACGGCGGAACCGGAGTTTAGGGTTAAGGCCTGGCTTAGCAAGGTTTTTATTTCCAGTTTGGCCGATAGCAGGCTTGAGGAGTTTGCAGCAACCAAAGAGGTAGGAGTTAGTGCCTCACTGTGAATCATATAGCTTGGATTGCCATTTATACTCAATTGACCAAATCCACGTCCACCGGATACCAGCAACTCCAGACGGTGACCGGATTTCTCTGCATAGCCTTGCAGCAGGGTGCCGCCTAAATGCAAAGGCTGCACATTGGTCACCATAATAGAAATTTGTTCTCCGTTCAGGGCCTGTACTTGTAGCAAATCCCCCTTTTGCACTTTGTTTATGTCATCTTTGAACAAAAGGTTTGCGCGTATAGAGCTGGACGAGCCATCTTGTTGAAGTTGCCATAAAGGTAGTTCTGCAGGCTGCGCCTGGCCGTTATTTGGCTGTCCAAAGAAAGAAGTAAAAAAAACAATAATGGCGCTTAACCATATTGGAAAATTATTTCTATTTTGCATATTAGTCCCCTAATGCAGCACTTAAAACATATGGATACTGGCACGCCTCTATGGCGCAACAGTTTCTACTTATTGTGGAAATTTATATATTAGGCATAACTAATAAACAACAACAAATTTTGTATGGGAATTTATCCCATTTAATTCTGGGAGAAATTTTCCATGAGTTTCAAGTGCTTACAAATAGAAATGGCGGGTTCTAGTGCAGACAAAGTAGGGCTTAGCGGCTTCCAGTATGCACTTGTCACAATGAAATCCGTGGTAGTTCTCTTGTCTAGCGCCTCAACTTGCCTTGCCAGAGCAACTATATCCCTCTTTCAAGGTTCAAAATTAGTCCTTGATTAAAACGGATGCTATAAATTCAAGTGGCGCGATACAATATATGCCAAGATTATTAAGCCTGGAGGCTACCATAATTTTGGCGTGAGATAATGTTTAGTCTTTCATCATAGTACACGAGTTCAACTGGAAAATTGGTCGCCTTTAGGTCAAATATGGCGTTCTCTTTATTGAGCATTTTGGTCTTCCGCCGCCATTCTCCTTGGATGACTACCAATATTGGATAAATGCGTGTCACTTCCTTCTTAACAGCAGAGAATCTTTCAAGAATTGTGAGTGCTTCAGATTGAACTAGTTTTTTATTCTTGTATTTGGGTTTGAACTGATCCCAGTTCATTTTGACCTCTATCGGGATAGCCCATTCGTTCCTCGGGCCTTGAATGAGAAAATCAATTCGCCGACGTGATAGAGATCCCGGCTTATACTCGCTGCGAATTCTCAATGAGGAAGGTAAATCTTCCCGCAAATAGTGATAAAGTAAAGCATTGAAGTCACCCTCACAGGGAAAACTATGGCCTCGCTCCTGTTCATGCTCAAAATTACACCAGAAATAGCTCTGAAATTGCCCTTTTCCATTTCCGTAAAGGTTGAGGCACTTATCAATACAACTGCTGACGATTTGAACGACCCCATCCATTGATGGTATTTTTTGATCGAAATGTTTGTTGGTCGTCGCGACCCCCGTGATCTTAGGACCCCCAATAACACGAAATGAATCTGTCGCGGGATGTTTTTTGGGTATGTGCTCAGCCGGTATTTCAAGCGGGTTCAGCGAAACTAACCATATTCCGTCAGCTCTTCTGTTATAGCTGTCCAGCTTTTTAATCTCATCGCCAAGTTCCTTTTCGCCTAGTTTGACCTTCAATTCGATGATGTGATCCACCTTGTAATTGAACTTTTGAAACACAAATGGGTCACACAATAGCAGGTCTGCTTTCTTAGGGTTTCCATTTTCCACCTTTCCTTCAGCATGGAGTCTAGGTGTTAATGCGCCATTTTCGGCCTGGGAAAGCGGCACGCCTTTGTACTTTGTGAGTGCCAATTGGTGGAAGAGTTCGTGCTTAAACTCTGCTTCGTTATCAAAGCGCCATTCGGACTCGGAAAACGCATATGTTGCATCTAGAGCTGAGAGAATATTATTATGCATTTGCTAAAACCCTTAAGATTTCTTGATTCAATTTTTATACAGCTCCCTTGAGTGCATAGCAAAATACTGCCCTAAAGCGCATCAATTTTTGTGCGCAGGCTAAGTAAATCCTGCCAGCATTCTCGCTTGCTGATGGGTTTGCGTAATACAAATGCCGGGTGAAATATCGGCAATAACGGAATAACAGTATTCGCAGTATGGCCATTCTGCATGTGATATTCCGCCCATTTTCCACGCAGGCGGGTAATTCCTGTATCCGTTGCCAGCAGGGTTTTTGTTGAACTGCCACCAATTGAAACCAGAATTTTAGGCTTGAGCAGTGAAATATGCCGCTCCACAAATGGCAGGCACATGGCTGATTCTTCCGAATCTGGCGTACGATTGCCCTTTGGCCGCCAAAAAACTGCATTGGTAATGTAAAGATCGTCCTCGCCCAGACCGATACTGGCAAACATTTTGTCCAGAAACTGCCCTGAGCGGCCGACAAAGGGCTTGCCAACCCTGTCTTCATCGCGGCCCGGGGCTTCACCGATCAGCATTATCTCAGCCTTGGGGTTTCCGCGGGCAATTACTGCCTTGCTGGCATTCAAAGACAAGCTGCCAGCATCAAACGTACTAATGGCGGCAATCAGCTCATCCAGAGTTTTACAGGATGCGGCCCTTTCGCGGGCTATTGCCACACGATCAATTGATGCCGGTCTGAATGTGGCCGGTTTTTGCAGTTCGGGTTTTGCTGTGCCGCCTGATTTTCCTGATCCGGATTTTTGTAGCAAGGCAGAGGACAATGGAGCAATATCCACCCCGGCATCGTCCCACCATTGGGATAGATTGCTTGCCGCATTTTCAAGTTCATCTTGCACGAGGGACACCTGTTTTAAGGCGTCATCATACAGGTTTTACCTGATTTACAAAGTCAAAACAGCCAAACAGACGGTAAAACAGGTTATGCATCGGCAAATGGGATAAGTTTTTGCTTGCCCTCGTCCCACAGGCCAAGACGAATAGAGCGCAAGCTTGTCCACAAGGTAATACGCCGAATATCGGCCAACTCTGGATGGTCGCGCAATACCTGCGGCAACCGGTAATAGGGGATTCTGGAGTTTAGGTGATGCACATGATGAATGCCGATATTGGCAGTAAACCAGCGCAAAACCCCAGGCAGATCATAATAGGAGCTTCCAAGCAGGGCCGCATTTTGCAAGTCCCATTCCTTGTCACGACTCCAAAACGTGTTTTCAAACTGGTGCTGCACATAAAACAACCAGACACCAACCGAAGTTGCCACAGCAGTAATTGGAATATGCACTAGCAGGAACGGGCCAATTCCGATTGACCGGATCAAAAGCGCCGCAGCTATCAGGATCGCCAGATTAGTTCCCATAGCGCTTAGCCAATAGCGCCAGCCAGCACCCATAAATCCGAATGGCAGGCGCTGGCGAATCCAGAAATTATAGGCAGGCCCGATACCAAACAAAACCAGAGGGTGTCGATATAAACGATAGCCAAAACGGCCCAGTGGCGATAGTTTTCGATACTCGCTCAAAGTCATAACTTCGATATCACCCATGCCACGCTTGTCCAGATTGCCGGAAGTTGCGTGATGCATGGCATGGGAGCGACGCCACACATAATAAGGCGTAAGGGTAATAATTCCAAAACATCGCCCGACCCAATCGTTAAAGGCTCGTTTTTGGAAAAATGCGCCATGGCCGCAATCATGTTGAATCAGAAACAGACGAACCATAAACCCCGCCGCCGGTATGCTTAGCGCCAGTGTTAGCCAATAACTAATTGAAAGCGATGCCCACGCTGCCGCCCATAACAGCAAAAATGGCACTAAAGTCATAATGATTTCAAGCACGCTACGCCCAAAATCCGGCTTCCAGTATTGCGCCAGTATCGGGATCCAGTTTTGCTGTTTTGGCGATGAACCTGCAACAGGGCCACCTTTTGGTTCCGGATCCATATAAATATCCTGATTTTATCTTCTAAACGGTCGAGCCTTGCTTCTAACCCATCAAAGCAGTACACACAAACCCGAACTGCCAAAACATACAGTCTCAAAGTAAAAGTTGAATCCTATAAAGAAGTAAAATCACGGCTTTAGCTACCAATCTGCCCCCATAGTTGTAACAATTAGTGTGACAATGGGCCGCTGGCACTGAGCATTTCAGGCTCACTGCCATATGAAAGAAATTTTATGATACAATTCTCTGAACTTGGCCTTGATGGTCTTTTGCTGCGTGCAATTACCGAAGAAGGATACAAGCATCCGACACCCATTCAGGCCAAAGTCATACCCGCAATGCTAAATGGAGCGGATATAGTTGGCATTGCCCAGACCGGCACCGGTAAAACCGCAGCCTTTGTGCTGCCATTATTACATCAGCACGAGCAAATGCATGGACGGCCCGGGCCAAAATCATGTCATGCCCTGATTTTGGCTCCGACCCGTGAATTGGCAACACAGATTGCCGACAGTATCCGCACCTATGGCCGACTGCTGTCTCACAAGGTGGCGGTAATTGTCGGAGGGGTAAAGCCGGGGCCACAAGTAAAAGCCTTGAGTCAGGGAGTTGATATTGTTGTTGCCACACCGGGCCGACTGGAAGACCTGATCAGTTCCCGTAAATTTCGTCTGGATAGAACCAAAACAATAGTGCTGGACGAAGCAGACCAAATGCTCGACCTTGGGTTTATGCCTGCCATTCGCCGTCTGCTTGGCCAATTGCCCACCAAACACCAAACCTTGCTGCTGTCAGCTACCATGCCAAAGCAAATCCGCGTTTTGGCGGCAGAATTTTTGTCCAGCCCAGTTGAAATCTCGGTGGCACCGCAATCACAACCCATTGAGCGGATTACGCAAAAGGTTTATTTTGTTGAAAAACCGGCAAAACGAGAGCTGCTTATTGACTTGCTTGCGGATGATGATGTTCGTCGCGCCATTGTATTTACGCGAACCAAGCACGGCGCCAACAAGGTTGTGCAAAATCTTGAAAAAGCAGGCATTAAGGCTGCGGCCATTCATGGCAATAAAAGCCAGCGTCAACGAGAAAAAACCCTATCTGCATTCAAGGGAGCACAGTTAAATGTGCTGGTTGCAACAGACATTGCCGCCAGAGGCATTGATATTGATGATATCAGCCATGTAATAAATTTTGAAATTCCCAATATAGCTGAAACCTATGTACACCGTATTGGGCGTACAGCCCGGGCCGGCAAAGGCGGAATTGCCATTTCTCTATGTGATATATCAGAGCGCCCCTTTTTGCGAAGCATAGAAAAACTAATCGGCACAACCATAGAAAAACAAAACCAGCCCGCAGGCAGCAAAACCATTGAAGCGGCCCCGATAGTCAAGAATACCGCACCCGTAAACAAACCTCATGCACGTAAAAAGAGGCGGTCAAAGAAGAAAAAGAATACCGAAAAGCAAGCGGTTTCTGCACTCCGTCACAAGCCGACAACTGCGGCAAAATCACAAAAGCCTGGTCCCCGTAGAAAACATCGACCAAGACGCGGAAGCAAATAAAGATATGGGTTTGGTAAAATAAATAAGCCTAAGGGCCCCATGACCCTGACCCTAGTTCTCCAGTTCTACATCCCAGTACAAATAATCCATCCAGCTTTGGTGTAAAAAATTCGGAGGAAACTTTCGGCCCATGGCCTGAAGCTCAAATGATGTAGGACGACGTGGCGCTGTTTTTGGTATCATTCCGCAAACTTGCGGCAATTTTCCACCTTTACGCAAATTGCATGGCGAACAGGCGGTTACAATATTCTCCCAATTAGTGGTTCCACCTTTGGAACGGGGGATAAGATGATCAAAAGTAAGATCAGAATCGGAGCCACAATACACACAGGAAAAACCATCCCGCAAAAACACATTAAACCGGGTAAAGGCCACTTGCTGTTTTGGGTGCACATAGGACTTTAGCGCCACCACTGACGGCAGCTTCATACGGGCATTGGGTGAGCGAACAACGTGATCATAACTGGCAATGGTTTGCACCTTGTCCAAGAAAACTGACCTGATCGCATCCTGCCAGGGAATTAAGGACAGGGGCTGATAGCTAAGCGGAACAAAATCAGCATTCAAAACTAGGCAGGGCCAACCTTTGGCCGCAGGAGTTATCGCGTTCATAACACCCATCCTTGCTGCTCGTGCTGCAAGATATGCCCAAATATATGACCTATAGTGGCTGTGCTGATTGTTTTGAAGGCTCTCCCCTTGAACGAATATCGATTATGCAAATCATTGCTACCCCCAAAATTGTAAAATTTGCTATTCGCATCAAGTTAAAATCAGAATATTAAAGCCATATGAGCCAATACAGCACCCGTTTTGCCCCATCTCCCACCGGATTGTTGCATTTGGGTCACGCTGCCAGTGCGCTATTGGCGTTTTCATGGGCGAGGAGACAGGGCGCAAAATTTCACCTGCGCATCGAGGATATTGACCACACGCGCTGTAAGCCTGAGTTTGAAGCGTCGATTTTTGAAGATTTGCACTGGTTGTGTTTGCAATGGGAAAACCCGGTGCGCAGACAGTCAAACCATATGGCTGAATATGAAGATGCCCTTAAAAATCTGCAAAACATGGGTTTGGTATATCGGTGTTTTTTAACTCGCTCAGAAATATTAGCCACCAGTTTGCAAGCCCCACATGGCGTACAGAAAATCTATCTCGGTCCCAGAAAACAGCTATCAGAAGATGAAGAACACTATTTGCTGCAACAAAAAAAACCTTTTGCTTGGCGTTTGTCACTGGCCCGTGCCCGCGATCAACTTGGCGATCAATGGCAGCAATTATGCTGGCTCGAAACCGGAAGCGGCCCTGATGGCCAGAGCGGGCACATTAAGGCCAAGCCTGAGCTTTTGGGCGATGTGGTGTTGGCGCGCAAGGATATTCAAACCTCATATCATCTGGCGGTTACCCATGATGATGCAAAGCAATGCATTAGCCATGTAATCAGAGGACAAGACCTGTTTGGAAGCACCCATATACATGTATTGTTGCAAGCACTGCTCGGCTGGCCAACACCGACATATTACCATCATGGCCTGTTGCTTGATAGCAAGGGAAACCGTCTGGCTAAACGGGACGGATCTACCAGCTTGCGCAGCCTGCGCGCAACGGGCCTAAGCCCCCGAGAGGTACAAAAAATGGCGGTTATCAACTAGAACATTCGTTTTGATCAAGGGTTAGTTTATCCCATTTTCTTTGGCCTCTTAACAGTGCGTTTGGGGTATGATTAGTTTTCGCATGATTACGGTTATGGAGACTCTTTGCAGGTTCCCTTTTCCTGTCTCGCAAGCTCTTGTTGCCTGGCGTTTGAGAAGTGGAGAAGTCAGGCTATGCACCGGTTCTTTACTGCTGTTCTGTTCTTAATGAGTGCGCGACGCGCCTTCACAAGTTCGCCAAGATCCTCAAGGGTTTGGCTCTGAGCCTCATTGAGAGGCGGTTCCAGTAATTCGCCAAACCGGGCCAGCAGCAAAGCGTCCACTCGGTAGGTTTTGGCAAGCTTGCCAGTGGCCCCGGCGAACCATCTTGCACGGTGTGGATTGACTTTGGAACAGGTTGGGATCAGTGCCTAATAAACTGCGCCCCAAAGGGCATTTGAATTCACCCAGCCCTGTTTTCCTTTTACAGAAACCTGACATCTGCTGGCGGTGCAGTGCAGCACTCTTACAATTACCTTTGGGGCAATACGGGCCAGAGTTCTTGATGTCGGACTGGCACTTTGTTGCAATGGTTCTGGCTGCCGAGAAATAATAATTGCTGTGCGGCGTTCGCCAAGTACGGAATTATGCATCCACAAAACA
Organism: Robiginitomaculum sp.; assembly: GCA_015485155.1. Taxonomy (GTDB): domain Bacteria; phylum Pseudomonadota; class Alphaproteobacteria; order Caulobacterales; family Maricaulaceae; genus Robiginitomaculum_B. Next base: position 299,389 of record WFUF01000025.1, read on the forward strand.
TCACCGTCCATATCCTCGATTCTGCTCCACTCACTGGCTCGGCGCAAGACCTTAACCGGCAAATAACGTTGATGATAAACCCAGCTAATCTTAAAATCCTTATCTGGCCCGGCCCGACCATTGGTTCTGCCATAAACCAGACTGGCCCAGTCGGCAGCCTCTGCCGGTTTGCCGGACGCGATATCTTCCTGTCCATGGGCAGAATTGATCGCGCTTGCAAAACCCAATATGATTAACAGGACAAACAAGCAATTATGTAGAAATTTCATCAAATCATTTATCCGCAGAACCTAATAAGTTTACGCAAAACCACCAAAAATTTGCAATCTTGCTGGCCTGAAAAAATTTTGTGCCCTACAATACCACGCTAAGGCAAATCACTGGCAGGTATATTAATGGCTTCCAAGACTAAAACAAAAGTCGGAATTACCCGTAAACTACCCCTTCCCACAAAACAGCGCATGCAAACCCTGTTTGATGTGCAAATGAATGAAAGTGATGGCGCCCTAACCCGCCATGATTTACTAAACATGGCTGCAAGCTGTACAGTCTTGTGTCCTACGGTTACCGACACCATAGATGAAGAAGTTATCAAGGCTGGTGGCAATACTCTGAAATTATTGGCTAATTTTGGTGCTGGCACTGATCATATTGACTTAAAATCAGCATCAGAAAATAACATCATGGTCACCAACACCCCCGATGTATTAACCGAGGACACCGCGGATCTGACCATGGCCTTGCTGTTGGCGGTGCCCAGAAGAATCATTGAAGGTGCAGAATTATTACGACAAGGTGGCTATGAGGAAGGGTGGTCACCCACCTGGATGATGGGTCGTTCGCTTGGTGGAAAAAAACTTGGTATTGTGGGCATGGGCCGAATTGGACAGGCAGTGGCGGCACGAGCCCGGACCTTTGGCATGGAAATTCATTATCACAACCGACATCCGGTTTCCTCTGCCATTTCTGACACTCTGCAGGCTTTGTACTGGCCTGATCTGAAAGCCATGATGGCGGAAATGGATTTCATATCCCTAAACTGCCCGTTAAGTGATCAAACCCACCATTTAATTGATGAAGAACTATTGTCACGAATGCCGGATCATGCAGTTCTGATCAATACGGCACGGGGAAAACTGATTGACGAACAGGCTCTGGTAAAAGCCTTGCAAACCCGGAAACTGGCCGGGGCCGGGCTTGATGTTTATGAGTTTGAGCCAAAGGTAACACCGGAGTTGTTAAAAATGAAGCAGGTGGTGGCCTTGCCGCATATGGGCTCATCAACACTGGAGGCTCGAACCGCAATGGGCGAGCGCATGATTATCAATATCAAAGCCTTTGAAGACGGGCACAAGCCACCGGATCGCGTAATCCACGGGCTTATGCAAGCAGGAGAGCATTTTTAGCAAAAGTGGGAACCGGTTTTGCGGTTCAAAAATGCGACAGATAAGAGATTTGCATTTTTAGCAAAAGTGGGAACCGGTTTTGCGGTTCAAAAATGCGACAGATAAGAGATTTGCATTTTTAGCAAAAGTGGGAAGGTTTTTTTGTGTCCTATCGCCTATCGGCTACTTGAGGACTCTTTTAATGTCCTATCGCCTATCGGCTACTTGAGGACTCTTTTAATGTCCTATCGCCTAGCGGCTACTTGAGGACGGGTTTTGCGTTTCAAAAATGCTACAGATAAGGGTTTAGAGCAAACTTTTGGTTCATTTGAACCGGAAAAATGCTATAGATCCTTTTATGATCAGGTTGTTGGCTTTACTATTTACCGCTATTGGCAGTGCTTATGGTTCGGCAGCTTTTGCCAATACTCCGAACCTGTTACCCATTGAAAGTTTCTTTAAACCGCCCGCCACAACAGATGTAAATCTATCTCCTGAGGGTGACTATTACACGGCAAGCCGACGTATTGATGGCAAATTATTCCTGATCATCACCAATTTGAAGGATCCAACTGCATCAGAAATTGGCATTCCCATTAAAGACGGGATGATACAGTGGGTGCGTTGGGCCAATAATGACCGCTTGTTGATTGCCACATATAATGGATGGGGAGCATATCGCCACAGGAACACAATTTATTTTGGCCCCAAATATCGAACCATAGCAATCAATCGCGATGGCAGTAATATCATCACGTTATTTGATGGCGCCTCCAGACGCATACAGAAAAGTCTGAACCTGTCACGGATAACAGACCTGCTTCCTGATGATCCCGATCATGTTTTAATGCCTGTTACACACGGCTCGGTCAAAAATTTATGGAAAGTAAATATCCAAACCGGCGATGCGGTAAGAATTGAAAAAGGGCGATCCTATACCATGGGTTGGATTACCGACATCACCGGTAAAGCAGTCTTGCGCATTGACAGTAACCGGCGAAAGAACCTGTACCGGATTTTTTCCCGCAATCCTGAAACCGGGAGATGGCGAAAGATCAGAACCATAAAACAAGATGATTTTGGTGAATTCTGGCCACAGGCAGCCTCAGAAACTCCGGGGGTGGTTTATGTCATTGCACGCCCCGAAAAGGCCGAACGGGCCGGGGTTTATTTATATGATCTGGCTAGCAATACAATTGGAGACCCAATAGCCACCAGCAAACGGGTCGATATAGAAAAAGTGTTAACTGCAGTCGGCAGCAATGCTTATCTGGGCGCTGTTTATGTCGAGGATCGTCTGGTTTATAAATTTGCCGATGACAAAATTAACAGGCACATGCAGGGCATAAACAGGTTTTTTAATTATGAAGCCAATGTGGTTGTCGCTGGCATGGACACAGACCAAAACCAATTGCTGCTTTATGTCACCGGGCCGACCATAGAGGGCAGTTATTATTTGTATAATGTCAAAAACACCCACATTGCATTAGTAGCAGATGAGCGACCGGGACTGGTGGGAAAGTTAAATCCCATGGAAACTGTCCACTGGCAGGGGCGTGATGGAACAAATTTGAGCGGATATTTGACATACCCGGCCCTTGCCCTCCAAAGAAAAAACCTGCCAATGATTGTAATGCCTCATGGCGGGCCAGAACTAAGAGACAGCTATGAATTTAATTTATACGGTCAGTTTCTTGCCTCTCGTGGCTATCTGGTTTTCCAGCCGAACTTTCGCGGCTCCGGCGGATTTGGCAATGAATTTGCAAAAATGGGCCACGGGCAATGGGGCCGTAGTATGCAAGATGACATCACCGATGGTGTAAAACATCTGGTAAATTCTGGCATGGTTGACGCAAACAGAATTTGTATTTTTGGCGCAAGCTATGGTGGTTATGCCGCGCTGGCCGGAGCTAGTTTTACCCCTGATCTTTACCAATGTGCTGTCTCGATATCCGGTGTAACCGATCTGCTGGAAATGCTAAAACACATCAGAAAAGAAGATGGCAGAAAATCACAAACCTACCAAATATGGAAACAAAGAATGGGTGACCCAGGAGCCGACAGGGATGATATCATACGCTATTCCCCTGCCCGTCAGGCCCACAGAATTAACATTCCGGTTTTGCTGTTTCACGGAAGTCAGGACAGCATCGTCCCCATGCAACAATCAGAATTTATGCACCAAGCCCTGCTGGCATCAGGAAAAGACAGCCAGTTCATTAAACTGGAAAATGCAGGGCACAGCAATTGGTCAATATTGGATGAAGCCAGATCAATGCACAAAATAGAACTATTCTTCGCAAGGCACCTAAAAGGACTTGCCGGCCCGCCGCCGGATCAGGACTTGATTAAAAGCTGGCAAACAGACGAAGACGAACCTGCTGAAAAACGCGAAACTGACAACCAGCATTAAGGGGCATAACCATATAACTGTTAAACAGGATTATTTTGACCATGCTCAGACCCACAAACAATACATGCAGGATCAACAGGCAGATCAATGGTGCGTGCAGCAGCTTTTAGACCATCCCATATCAGCAATTTACCCAAAAGCGGTGTGCCGGCACCGGTAATTAGTTTGATACATTCCAGCGCCATAGTTGAGCCAATAATTCCGGTTAAGGCTCCGACCACTCCTACCTGTTCGCAGGTTTCTGCTTCTGGCGGAATTGAAGGAACCAGACATTGATAACAGGCGGTTTTGGGATGCGAATTGTTACCTGAATTGTGAACAGAGACCTGCCCGTCAAATCGGCCCACTGCCGCACTTATCAGAACCTTGCCCAGCTCATGACAGGCTTTATTGACCAAAAACCGGGTAGCAAAATTATCGCACCCATCAATGATAATATCATAACTGGCAAACAGCTCATGAGCATTGCTATCTGTTAGCCGGAAATTATGAGCAATGATATTAGGATCAGGATTTTGCTGCTGAAGATGGTGCCGGGCCTGTCTGGCCTTGGATTTGCCAATATCTGTTGTTGCAAACAATATCTGTCGCTGCAAATTGCTAAGCGCCACACTGTCATCATCGAGCAGGCCAAGAGTTCCAACACCAGCCGCCGCCAGATACATGGCCGCCGGACAGCCCAGCCCGCCCACGCCCACCAGCAAGACTTTAGCCGCAGACAGGGCCTGTTGCCCCGGCCCGCCAATCTCTTTTAGCACCAGATGCCGGGAATAACGCTCTATTTGATCGTAGTTAAAGCTCATTCTGGCTCAAATAGGGACGTTGATAAATAACGCTCGGCAAATGATGGAATAATTACCACAATTCGCTTGTTCGGCATTTCCTTGCCAAGTTTCAAGGCGGCACTTAACGCAGCACCAGAGGAAATCCCGCAAGGCAGACCTTCGATATGAGCTGCCTGTTGCGCCATTTCGATAGCCCCTGGCGTGTTTACCGCCATTACCCTGTCAACCAGGTCTACATCCAGATTGTCTGGAATAAATCCAGCTCCAATACCCTGAATTTTGTGGGGTCCAGCTTCGCCCCCGGCAATAACCGGACTTTCTGAAGGCTCTACCGCAATGATTTTCAACTCTGGCAACCGCGGCTTTAGCACTCTGGCCACGCCGGTTATGGTTCCACCTGTTCCCACACCGGCAACAAAGGCATCCAGCTCTCCGCCCGTATCAGTCCATATCTCCTCAGCAGTGGTCTTGATATGTATGTCCGGATTGGCCGGATTGGAAAACTGCCGGGCAATAATAGCGCCCGGGGTTTTTGCCGCTACTTCGTCGGCCCGGGCAATGGCTCCCTTCATTCCCAGCGCCGGGTCGGTAAGTTCAATTTTTGCACCTAAATGGGTAAGCATTTTGCGCCGCTCAATGGACATGCTGGCCGGCATGGTCAAAATCAGATTATAGCCCTTGGCTGCTGCCACAAATGCCAGAGCAATTCCGGTATTTCCCGAAGTAGGCTCAACAATAGTGCCGCCGGGGGCCAGTTGGCCGCTTTGTTCCAGATCCTCGATCATTGCTACGCCGATTCGGTCTTTTACTGAGGCCAGCGGGTTAAAAAACTCCAGCTTGGCGAGAATTTCGGCGCTAACATCATGAGCATCAGCCAACCGTGATAGCCTGACCAATGGTGTGTTGCCCATGGTCGCAGCCATATTATCAAAGATGCCGCCACGGCCTGTTTGTTCTGGTTTCATTATCTTGCTCCTGATATTCTTATAAGGGATTGGCTGCTTAATAATCAGCGCAGCCGGCTTAAATTTTTTCTGAAATACGAATTGCCGCTTTACAGCCCAGACGGATTACCGCCGACAATAATGTATAACCGGGAGCCTGCTCGGCACCTGATTCTATGGCCCGGTCACGATGATCCAGTTCATCATTGCGAAATTTTTCAAACATTTCCTGCAATTCTGGCTCACTTTTGCTGCGTTTTAATTCGTCTATCTGCCCGGCATAATGCTCTTCAATCACACTTTCCACAGATTCAGTACAAGCATGAGCTGCCTTTTCACCAAGCAGGGCCGTTCCCACTCCAAGAGCATAGCTCATACCCTGCCACAGCCCGATTGCCGCTGTTGGACGGTGGCCGCGCTCACGCATCTGAGCTTCAAAGGCATCAAGATGCACCTGTTCTTCCGCTTGCATCCGCGCAAACTCTCCGGCCAGTGATTGTTTGTTTCTAACATGTTTGAAAATGGCCTGCTGACCCTTATAAATCTGTACTGCCGCAGTTTCACCAGCATGATCCACCCGCAGCATTTGCTCCACACGACCGGCCGGGCCGGAGCCAGGAAGAACCGGCTTTGGCTTTCTGCTAGAAGTGTTTGATGTCAAAGCACGGCCTCTTTTGTTTTGCGATTAAATGCGAACCAAAAGCTAATTCCAGCTAAAATCAATGAAATAATCCCATTCCAGCCAGCCATGGAAATGCCGGCAAAAGACCATGGAATATCACCGCAACTAGGTGCTGTTACTGGCTGTGCAAGTGAACTTAGCAAGTCACCACTCATTGACCCCAAAGCATCAATTGATCCTGAACATCCCGATGGCCCGGCCCAAAGTTTTAACTCAACCCCGCTGTGATAACCTGCAACCAGAGCCCCGGTTAAAAATGTCAGCCCCAAAACGGCATTTGCAATTCGTCTGGTGCGCGCATCATGACCAAGCCAACGCAATACCAAAAATATAGCAGCCAGCAGCAATGCCGCCCAGTACACTTCTCTTTGTCGCAAGCACAAGGCACAGGGTTGCAAGCCACCAATATGTTCAAACCCGTGGGCACTGGCCAACATCAGGGCGCTGGCCAATGCTGCCAGCCACAACCAGTTGCGATCATTTAATATATCAGAGATTTTCATAAACACAGTTTGCCCGGTTTTGTTCCAGTTGCCAATGATTAAAATTGCGACGGTTTGACCCTAAAGCAGTTTTAACGCAAACAGGCCTGCAATGGCCCCGGCAAACAATAAAAGCGTGATCCAGCCAAAATATTTCTCAATAAGACCGTGCGCCCGCTCTCCGGCAATTCTGATAATTGCTGCCACCAGAAAGAATCTTGCTCCGCGCGCCAGCACGCTGGCTATCACAAAGGCCAGAAAATTAAGATGCACCGAGCCGGAGGTAATGGTAATTACCTTATAGGGAAATGGTGTAAATCCGGCACCAAATACAGACCAGAACCCCCATTTTTCAAACCATTGCTTAAACACATCATAAGATTCCTGCTTGCCATATATTTCCAGTACAGGCTGGCCAATGGTTTCCCAGGCAAACCACCCGATTGCATAGCCGAATATGCCGCCAAGTACCGAACCTAAAGTGCAAACGCCGGCAATTAGCCAGGCATTGTTCGGGCGTGCCATCACCATAGGTATCAGCATAACATCCGGCGGAATTGGAAACACCGAGCTTTCAATGAATGAAACCCCAAACAGACCGCGCAATGCGTTTTTGCCACGGGCTATTTCGAGTAATTTGCTTTTCATGTGTGTAACCTAGTAGATATATCTGGCAAAAGGCTTATGGCACTGAAGTTTTAGCTTTGTATGAATCCTTGCCATCAACAATAGTCCACAGCACCACAGCATCCAGAACTTCTTTGGCAGGCACACTCATAAGATCACGATCAAAAACAGTAAAATCAGCGCGTTTGCCAATTTCAATACTACCAAGTTCATCTTCGCGAAACGAAGCTATTGCCGGCCACAAGGTAAACATTTTTAAGGCAGTATCACGCGAAACAGCCTGTTCTTTGTGCCAGTTTTCACCCTGAAACCCGGTTAGTGCCGTACGGGCAATAGCCCCGTAAAATTCGATACGGGGATCGCCACGCTCCACCGGCGCATCGGATCCGGCAACAATGATAGAGCCATTATCAATTAAACCCTGCCAGGCATAAGCCCCTTTCAGACGTAAAACACCAAGCCGGTCTTCAGCAAAGAACAAATCTCCAATGGCATGAGAGGGCTGCATTGATGGAATAATACCAAGTTCTGCAAACCTTGGAATATCTGCAGGGTCAATAATTTGCGCATGTTCAACCCGCCACCTCGGATCGGGAACTTTACGCTCTGCAACCGGAATTGCGGTAAATGCCTGCTCCATCCAATCCAGAATTTCCCGATTGGCCCTGTCCCCAATGGCATGGGCATTGATCTGCCAGCCTTCCTGCAGGGCCTTGCGTAGCAAGTTCCCGGTTTCTTCGGGCAAAGCCAGCATCAAGCCTGTATTACTAGGCTGATCGGCATAAGGTGCAAGCAGTGCAGCTCCTCTGGAACCAAGAGCACCATCAGTAATGATTTTAATGGCGCGGGTGATCACCCGGTCATCAGCTATAAACCGGCCTCCTGCAGCCAGAACCGATATATCTTCAGGAACTATGCCATTATAAACCCGAATTGGCATTAACCCGGCTTCGGCCAGAGCTTCTATTTCTGTCATATCGGCTTTGCTCACCGACATATTATGCACACCAGTCCATCCATAGGAGGCCATTACTTTCGCCCCGACTTGCAATATCTGCCGGCGGCGCTGTGCTGATGGTTCGCTAAACAAGGGAGATGCCATATCCATAGCCTTGTCCACCAAAATACCATTAGGCTGTCCAGAAGCGTCACGCTCAATACGCCCCCCTTGCGGATCGATGCTTGTTTTATCAATTCCAACCATTTCAAGAGCACTGGAATTTAACAAATAAGCGTGTCCATCGGCACGGGCCAGAACCACTGGGCGGCCCGGAACAATCGCATCAAGGTCTTTGCGATCAGGCGGCCGATTTTCAGGCCAATGGGTTTCTATCCAGCCCCGGCCAATAAGCACGCCCTGTTTTTGCGCTTCTGCCGCATCTGCCAACCACTCCAGCATTTCCTGAAGCGATTTGCTACCTTCAAGGTTCAGGCTACTTTCACGAAGACCAATGCCTGACAGATGAGCATGAGCATCAGTAAAACCTGGATACAAGTGCGCGCCTTTTAAGTCCGTAACAATAGCAGCATTAAAATTACCTGCCGAGCTGGCATCTCCTACAAAAACAATTCTTCCATTATCTACTGCTAGCATTTGCGCCACCGCTTGCGCATCATTTGCAGTGTGAATGGTTCCACCAATGAATATGCGATCAACTTCCTGTCTGTTGGAACATGCAGACAATACCAGCATCGCACTTAATATAATAAAGCTAATTCGCATGATTCACCTTCCCTGTTGTCTTGCTTGTAGCACAAAAAAGGCGTCCCGAAAGGACGCGTCTCTTAGAATCCATTGCTGTTCCGAAGCCAATCCGCGCCAGACTCTCTACACGCCCCCCATCGTTGTCATAACCGCAAATGTACCGTTGAGGGAGAGAGAAAATGGTTCAAAGTTAGATTTGATCAACGCGGATACTCTAGCGACGGCCAAACAGTCGTTCAATATCAGCGAGTTTTAGCTCTACATAGGTAGGTCTGCCATGATTGCATTGACCAGAATGAGGCGTTGCTTCCATCTGGCGCAATAGCGCATTCATTTCTTCGGCACCAAGTCTGCGCCCGGCCCGTACCGAGCCATGGCAGGCCATTGTAGAGCACACATCTTCAAGACGCTCTGATAGCGAATGGGCGGCATCAAATTGCAATAGATCCTCTGCAAGATCACGCACTAATTGCGCGGCGTTCATCTGTCCGAGTAAGGCCGGTGTGGCCCGGATTGCAATTGCGCCGGCGCCAAAGGCTTCAATCACCAGGCCAAGGGCCGCCAGTTCATCGGTTCGTGATAAAAGCCGTTCAGCAGCAGCTTCTTCCATTTCAACGATTTCCGGTATTAACAGGTTTTGTGCCGGTACTTTTCCTTCGGCCAATTGCTGTTTCATTTTCTCATAAACCAGTCGTTCATGAGCGGCGTGTTGGTCAACAATCACAATGCCGTCTGTGGTTTGTGCCAGAATATAGGTTTCATGCACCTGTGCCCGAGCGGCACCCAGTGGCAGCTCCAATGCAGGCGACTCATCTTGTATTTCTCCCGGTGCATATTCATGACGGGCGGCAAGGGTGGAAAAGTCTGTGCCAGCAGGGTTTTCGGCAAAGTCGCTTTGTTGAGGAAATGCCTTTGCACCGTTCGCAGCTATGGTGCTGCGATCCGGTGCGAATTGCGGCGCTTTCATCTTGCCCAACGCATAATCAGCAATGCTGGTAGATGCACGATGTCCGGCACCAGCTAAGCCATGACGCAAGGCGCCTACAATCAGGCCTCTTACCAGTCCCGGGTCACGAAACCGGACTTCTGATTTGGCTGGATGTACGTTCACGTCCACCTGATGCGGATCCAACTCTACAAACAACGCCAATACCGGATGGCGATCCCGGGCAAGAAAGTCCCGATAAGCTCCGCGTACTGCTCCATGCAATAATTTGTCGCGAACCGGGCGACTGTTTACGAACATATATTGGTGCCGGCTTGAGCTTTGGTGATAAGTCGGAAGACCAGCAAAGCCGAAGATACGCACCTCATCACGAATATGATCAAGTACCATGGCATTTTCGGCAAAATTTTTGCCTAGCACCTCACCCATGCGCTGCAAGCCAGCATCTTTGCCGCTATGGGCAAAATAGGTAAAGCTTTTGCGTCCTGAAGAAACAAGGGAAAACCCCACATCGGGCCGTGCCATGGCCAGGCGCTTTAGGGTGTCGGAAATAGCCATGTTTTCCGCACGATCGGTTTTAAGGAATTTCAAACGTGCTGGAACCGCAAAGAACAAATCACTTATCTTTATGCGGGTTCCGCTGTCGCCAAAGGGCGGGCACGGCTGCAAATCAGATATTCTCCCGCCTTCAACGCGCAACTCCCATGCTTCGCCGCTTATGTACTGGGACTTGATTTGCATGCGTGATACCGAGCCAATGCTGGGCAGGGCTTCGCCGCGAAAGCCCATTGTGGAAATGTTGAGCAGATCCCAATTTCCTTGTTCATCAGCAGATAGTTTGGAAGTTGCATGACGTTCGATAGACAGCTTCATTTCGTCCGCTGACATGCCGTGGCCATTGTCCTGTACGATAATGCGGGATTTGCCACCTTCATCCACGATGATATCTATTTGTGTAGCTCCTGCATCCAGCGCATTTTCCACCAGTTCTTTTACCACCGAAGCCGGGCGTTCAATTACTTCACCAGCAGCAATCTGGTTTATGGTTTTGCGAGGCAGAAGCTGAATACGAGTCATGGAACAGGTTTTGAATGGGCGCCGGGTCAAGGTCAAGAGGTCAATTCTAACAGGAGATTTGACCAATTATGCTTTGGAACATTACTTTGATTTTAGACAAGGTCACACAACTGCCACATTTAGGACCAGAACTTGCCTCATCTTGCCATCATGTTTGTTTTGTCGACCGGATGCAGCGAAGCATTTTTCGTTAGCCTCGGTTTCCAGACAGCCCCCCCAGCCCCCCGGGTCAGGCGGAAAATCCTGCTCCGGTCGACAGTATTTGATAAAACCCGCCCCATTGGATCAGCCGGCCAGCCTGGTAACAGCCAGAACTTTGCCAGGGCCTGGCTCTTGTAGAATTGCCACGCATGATCCAGTTTGCATAAGCGGCAATTTAAGGCTCATTGCTTCACCATTCCAGTGGCCAATTTTACGCAGGCGGGTGACCATATTGACCTGTTCCAGCGTTTTACCTCTGTTCTCACCAGATTTTACGTTCACAGTTTCGGTGCCTGGGATATAATCAGCTATGAAAATCACTGCACCGCCTTTGGGTGCATCACCTGCAGCAATATCAAGGCGGATTTGTTTGCCATCGCGTACCATTGACATTTTTGGCCCAGCAGCCTGTTCTTTTGCTATATCGCGAATTATTCTACGAACTTTCTCAGGGCGGGTGGCGCGCACCGACGCCTTGCCATCTATGATAATTTGCGGAGTAAAGGGACGCCGGGAGTGTACGGCTTCACCATATTCTTTTTGCCGTTTGGAAAAGTCTGACATTGCATAGGTGTCAGCCCATCCCAGATAATCCCAATAGTCCACGGCCAGACTTAATGTAATTAAATCCGGATCTTTGGACAGCTCGCCCAGAAACCGGTTCGCTTCTGGACAGTTCACGCAACCTTGTGCTGTGAACAGCTCAACCAGAACCGGGCGCTGGTCGCTGTCGGCAGCTGTCGTTTCGGCAGCAATGTCCGAAAACCCAAAAGCCATGACAAGAAAAACAAGTGTATAAAGAAAAAGCCGTTTCATAAATCTATGCTAGCGCCAGCCTTTGATTTTTTCCATACACACTTTGCTCAACTTTACGCGAGCTTGGTTTAACGGGAAGGGTATCCGGGCAAGTTCTATCAGTTTCTCCTATTCTGCGGCCGCTTTGGCCAGATTGCGCAATACATAGTGCAAAATCCCGCCATTTTTGAAATATTCCAGTTCAGTATCCGTATCAATGCGCACCAATGCCTGCAGGTCTTGTGTCTGGCCATCAGCAAATCTGATGTTAACATTAACCTGTCCACGAGGACTTATCCTGTCAAAACCGGAAATACTGATCAGCTCATCACCATTTAACCCAAGGCTATTGCGATCCTGTCCCTCCATAAACTGCAGAGGTAGTACTCCCATGCCGATCAGGTTGGAGCGATGGATACGCTCAAAGCTTGCTGCTAGAACCGCCCGGACTCCAAGCAATCTGGTGCCCTTGGCTGCCCAGTCCCGTGAGGACCCTGTACCATATTCCTTGCCGGTGATAATTACCAATGGCTGTGCTTCAGCCTGATAGGCCATGGCCGCGTCATAAATTGGTTTAACTTCGCCACCGGGGAAGTGTTTGGTAAAGCCGCCTTCCACATTATCGAGCATTTGGTTTTTTATGCGGATATTGGCAAAGGTGCCGCGCATCATAACCTCATGATTGCCGCGCCGTGAACCATAGGAGTTAAACTCCTTAGGTGATATTTGGTGGTCTTTCAGATACTTACCCGCAGGTGATGACACTGAAATTGCACCGGCAGGCGAGATATGATCAGTGGTGATCGAATCACCAAACAATCCCAGAATTCGAGCGTCTTTAATATCTGTTATTTGCGGTAAATCCAGCGACATGCCCGTAAAGAACGGTGGATTGCGAATATATGTGGACCCCGGCGCCCAATCATATGTTTTGCCGCCGGAAACCTTAATTTGATGCCAGCCCTCATCGCCTTTGAATACGTCGGCATAGCGGCTTGCAAACATTTGAGGGGTAACGCAGGTACGGACAGTTTCGGCAATTTCGGCAGAACTTGGCCAGATATCCTTCAGATAGACGGGGTTTCCATCACTGTCATTGCCAAGCGGATCAGTGGCAAGATTGATATTCATATTACCAGCAATGGCATAGGCAACCACCAGGGGCGGTGATGCCAGATAATTGGCACGAATATCCGGCCCGATACGTCCCTCAAAATTCCGGTTTCCAGATAATACCGAGCATGAGGTTAAATCATGATCATTGATAGCTTTGGAAATTGCTGGAGGCAGTGGGCCAGAGTTTCCAATACAGGTGGTACAGCCATAACCGACCAGATCAAAACCAAGGGCGTTCAGGTCATCCTGCAAGCCAGCCTTTGCTAGATAATCAGTTACAACCTTTGACCCCGGTGCCAGCGAAGTCTTCACCCATGGTTTTACGTTAAGACCTTTGGCCCGGGCTTTCTTTGCCAGAAGCCCAGCGCCCAGCATTACTGACGGGTTTGAGGTATTGGTACATGAAGTAATCGCAGCTATTACCACATCACCGTGGCCAAGATCAAAGTCTTCGCCTTCCACGGCAAAGCGCTCATCGGCTCCGGTTTTTACATGGAATTCGTCTGTTAGCGAAGCTGCAAAGCTCTTTGGTGCTTCGGATAGTAAAATCCTGTCCTGTGGCCGTTTTGGCCCGGAAATAGAAGGCTGCACACTGGAAAGATCAAGGTGCAGGGCATCTGTATAGACCGGATGGTTTCCCGGCTCACGCCACAGGCCTTGCGCTTTGGCGTATTGCTCCACAAGTTTAACCCGTGATGGATCACGACCAGTAGAGCTAAGATATTTAATGGTGTCATCATCTACCGGGAAGAACCCGCAAGTTGCACCATATTCCGGGGCCATATTGGCTAAAGTTGCCTCATCTTCCAAGGACAAGTTATCCAGCCCATCGCCGTAAAACTCTACAAATTTGCCCACTACACCGCGTTCGCGCAGCATTTGAACAACAGTTAGCACCAGATCGGTTGCCGTTGCTCCTTCGGGCATTTTTCCTTTTAGCTCAAAACCGATAACTTCGGGAATTAACATGGATATGGGTTGTCCCAACATCGCAGCCTCGGCCTCGATACCGCCCACGCCCCAGCCCAATACTGACAATCCATTGATCATTGTGGTGTGGCTGTCAGTACCAACCAGCGTATCAGGATAGGCAATGGTTTCGCCGTTTTCTTCTTTTGTCCATACGGTCTGCGCCAGGTATTCAAGATTTACCTGATGGCAAATTCCGGTTCCAGGTGGCACCACCCGCAAGTTTTCAAAGGCTTCGCCACCCCAGCGCAAAAATGTATAGCGTTCGCCATTGCGTTCATACTCACGGGCTACATTTTTCCTAAAGCTGTCCAAATGGCCAAAATTGTCCACCATGACCGAGTGATCAATTACCAGATCAACCGGAACTAACGGGTTGATGGCATCGGCACCGGCTCCAAGATCAACAGCAGCATCACGCATTGCGGCCAGATCAACCACGGCAGGAACTCCGGTAAAGTCCTGCATCAGCACCCGCGCCGGAGAAAATGCAATTTCATGAGTAGATTTTTTGCTCTTTAGCCAATCGGCGATGGCCTGAATGTCCTCACGCTTTACATTGATGCCATCTTCCTTGCGTAACAGGTTTTCCAGCAGAACCTTTAAGGAAAACGGTAATTTGCCTATACCAGACAGGCCATTTGCCTCTGCCTTTTTTAGGTCAAAATAGGTGTATGACTTGCCATCAACCTGCAAGCTGGAGCGGCACTTAAAACTATCAGGATGGGAGGGGGAGCTGGAATTTGTCATTTTCTTCCTTTCTGCAGGCAAGAGATTCGTTTTGCAACTTTGTACATCGGTAATTTCCCATGGTCTATTGATTTGGTCGCGTTGACATTCGACTTGCCCATTTTTTTAAGCGATATATTGTCGCGTGCTTACACCGCTTGAGCCGCACAATTTGCCGTGCTAGTCAGGCACAGATTGACTGTCTTGGCGAGCTTGTTGTCTTGCAGTTTATATATCAAAAATGGGCAGGCTTTTGCCCGGCCACCCCTTTTGGAGACAGTATTTCAGCCATGTTTGAACAAAAATCCAGCTATAATTACGATGAATTGATCCAATCAGGACAATCTAGCCTGTTTGGCCCGGGTAATGCTAAATTACCGGCTCCGCCAATGTTGATGATGGATCGTATTACAAATGTGCAAAGTGATGGCGGTGCATATGATAAAGGTTTTATGGAAGCCGAGTTGGATATTCGTCCTGATCTTTGGTTTTTTGACTGTCATTTCCCTTCTGATCCGGTAATGCCGGGATGTTTGGGTCTGGACGCCTTATGGCAAATGGTCGGGTTTTATCTGGGCTGGATCGGCGGGCAGGGCCGGGGCCGGGCTTTGGGCGTTGGCAAGGTTCGCTTTAGTGGACAGGTTTTGCCCACGGTTAAAACCGTATCATACCGGATTGACTTAAAGCGAGTGGTAAATCGCTCGCTGGTCATGGGAATTGCCGATGGCGAAATGCGCGCCGATGGCGAAGTTTTTTACACCACCAAGGATTTGCAGGTTGGCCTGGTCAGACCTGCGGCAATTGAAGAAAATTAGGAAGAATTGATGCGCCGAGTTGTTGTCACCGGAATTGGTATAGTTTCCAGCATTGGCAATAATGCTGATGAGGTTGTCCAGGCCTTGCGTATGGGGAAATCCGGAGTAAGTGCAGCAGAGGATTTTGCTGAACTTGGATTTAGGTGTCAGGTAAAGGCAGCCCCTGATATTGATCTTACGGGCCGGATAGATAAACGCATTGCCCGCTTTATGGGCGATGCCTCAAAATGGTGTTGGGTTGCCGCTGAAGAAGCCATTAAAGATGCCGGTCTTGCGCCGGAGCAGGTATCAAATTTGCGCACTGGCCTGATTGTTGGCTCCGGCGGGCCTTCAACGGAAGAATTGTTGCGGGTTTCTGACATTACCCGCGCCAAAGGCCCAAGAAGGGTCGGCCCGTTTGCTGTACCAAAAGCCATGTCCTCAACCACTTCTGCAACTCTTGCCACCGGGCTTAAAATCAAGGGGATGAGTTTTTCCATCTCCAGCGCCTGCACTACTTCCCTACACTGTATCGGCTCAGCCGCCGAGCAAATCCAGTGGGGCAAACAGGATATCATGATCGCCGGTGGTGGCGAGGAATTGCACTGGAATATGTCGGTAATGTTTGATGCTATGGGCGCAATGAGCAGCAAGTATAATGATACGCCAGAGCTTGCTTCACGGGCATTTGATGCTAATCGCGATGGTTTTGTGATTGCGGGCGGTTCTGGAATTGTAATTCTTGAGGAACGTGAAGCCGCGATTGCCAGAGGTGCGGATATTTACGCCGAAATAACCGGTTATGCCGCCACATCTGATGGCCATGATATGGTTGCACCCTCCGGTGAAGGTGCAGAGAGGGCGATGCGTCTTGCTATGGAAACCAGCAAAACGCCCATTGATTATATCAACCCCCATGCCACTTCGACCCCGGCCGGTGATGGTACTGAAATTGCTGCTATCCGCAGGATTTTTGGTGAAAGTGAAATGCCAGCCATATCAGCCACCAAATCAATGACCGGACACTCATTGGGCGGTGCCGGAGCGCAAGAGGCAATTTACAGCCTGTTGATGATGAAGCACGGCTTTATTGCGCCGAGCATAAATATCGAAACCATTGACCCGGAAATTGATGGCGCCAATATTATTACCAAAACCACTGATGCTGAACTTAACTCGGTAATGTCAAATTCATTTGGCTTTGGCGGCACCAATGGCTCGGTAATTTTCAGTAAAGATTGCTAACTGGTTTTAAGAACCGGCGGCTTTTCGTTTAGCCTTTTCTTCGGCTCTTTTTTTTGCTCTTTCGGCTGAGGTCATAAATTCATCTGAGTCCCTGCCATCATTGGCCAGCTCCCACAATATCGGCCAGATGTCGTGCGGGTGGGCGATATTGTTGG
>WFUF01000026.1 GCA_015485155.1 Robiginitomaculum sp.
GGCGGTGGTGGCGGAGGTGTCGCGCCGAAGCTGTAGCGCAATTGCGCAAACACATCATGAGACTGATAATTGCCGGTTTCTATTGCCCTGGTTGGCGATGAAAAACTTTGATTGCCGCCCTGAAAATAGCGATAACCAAGATCCAGCGCCCAGCGATCAGAAACATCCATTCCCAAACCAACAAGACCGTTCCAGGCAAACCCTGTATTACGATCACGAAGACTCGTATAAGGATCCGTTGGCAAACCATTTTGATAACCGGCAGCCGACAATGTCACCTGAGCAACACCGGCACCAATACCGATATACGGCTTGATTGGACTGCCTACATCAAAGTCCTTGATGATATTGACCATGCCCGACCATGATTGAAAATCCGTGGACCCATAATCATAATTTCCAACAGATCCAGTATCATTATAGCGCTGGGTTAAATCAAAATCTAACCTCCAGCCATCATTAAGATGCTTGCCGAAACCGACTGTAGGGCGGATTGAACTTTTCGAATTAGCCACACCAATCAGTGCAACAGAAAAATCCATATCTTCCAGCGCACCAATACCAACACCGGCACGAGCATACCAGCCATTTTCACCGGCTAGAGCAACTCCCGGCAGTGTAACCAAAGCAGCAACTGCTACGGCTGACAATAAAGTTTTCCTCATACTTCCCCTCCCGAGATATTCTCGACATAAGTTTATATAACAGTCTCAAACCTGAAACCTGAACAAGACAGCCTGATAAAAACCTTTGGCGAACCATTTCGCAAAAACACACAAGCTAGTTCAAAACCTACAGTAAGCCTCTAGCTTTTACCAGCAAAAATCATTAAAAAAGTCGAGTTTTTTTGAAAATGCCGCACCTGTGCCTTTGCCGCCACACATCAGACTAAAATTTACTGTAGAGTGATTATTTTTTCAAGGAGTCTGCGACTTCCGGCGGCATATATTTTTCATCATGCTTGGCCAGAACCCTGCTGGCAATAAACTGACCGTTATCGTTCATAACACCTTCAGCGACCACACCTTGCCCCTCCCGAAACAAATCAGGCAAAATGCCATCAAAATTAACCACTACGCTGTTCTCATAATCTGAAACCGTAAATACCACCTTGTATCCGTCAAGACGCTCGATGGAACCGGCCAAGACCATTCCCCCCAAACGGATTTTTTTTCCAGGATCTGGTGGTGATTCAACCAGCTCAGTGGGTGCATAAAAATAAGAAATACTGTCTTTCAGCCCAACTGAAGCCAATGCCAATGCCCCGACCAGAGCAACCAGCCCCACAGCCAATACTGTTAGTCGCTGATTTCTTCGCTGTGGTTTCATATAAGTTCACCTGATCTGATAAAACTGGCGCAAAATCACGCCTTGTCATGGTATAACTATATATGATCTGTGGCCACTCACACAATCCCGATCAGTGCAACTTTACAAGATGCCGCACACCATTTTAGATTGACATGCCTGTTGATCCGGTTTCAAAGAATGGCCCTGCGAAATGTTCTGGTGGCGCTAATTTATGCCAAACAACAACTCTTTTCCTCCCTATTGCATCAGTACTGATAATCTGGAATTTTCCCGTGGCTCAGTACCAGTTTTCAGCGGAGTAAATCTGAGCCTGTCCTTTGGCGAAGTGCTGATGATTCGGGGGGGAAACGGGTCTGGTAAAACCAGCCTGTTAAGAATTCTTGCCGGGTTTTCGAGTTTTTACTCAGGCAAAATACGTTACAAGCTAGCAGATAATCCATGGATAAACGGCCCTGCCCATGGAGCTATTGGCTGGATGGGTCATAAAAACGGATTAAGCCTTGAGTTAACCGTAGAAGAGAACCTGGTATTTTGGCAAAAAATATTCAAAAGCCATGTTCAGGTCTCACAAACAATTGACAGGGTTGGACTTTCTGATTTCAAAAACCAGACAGCCAGAAGCCTTTCCGCCGGACAATTCAGACGCCTTAATCTGGCCAAGCTGTTATTGGGAAACTGGCCCGTATGGATACTTGACGAGCCAAGCGCCAATCTTGACAGGAAAGGCCGGCAATTGATTGAGGGACTGCTTGTGGAGCATACCAAAAACGGCGGAAGCGCCATAATTGCTTCTCATGAGCCATTACACCCTGAAGCTCCTACCAGTTTTATTCAATTGTATCAGAGCAACACGCCATGACATCGGCAATAACAGGATTGATTGGGCGCGAAATACGCAAAGCAGGCAGATCCGGCGGAAGCTGGGCGCAAGGGGCTGTTTTTTTTATTCTATTTACAGTGCTGTCTGCTTTTGCGCTTGGCCCAGAGCAGGAATTCAGATCGAATCTGGCGCCAGCTCTAGTCTGGCTTGCCGCAAGTCTGGCCAGTCAGCTATCACTTGACCGCCTGTTTGCCGAAGACTTACGTGATGGTACCCTGGAGTGCTGGTTTGTAGATGGTCAATCACTGGTGGAATTTTCCATTGGCAAATTTATTTCTCATTGGCTAGTGGTGTTTACCCCGATCTTGATACTGTCTCCCTTAGCGGCACTGATGCTGGGCGCGCCAGTTTCCATACTGGCCCTGACATTTATCTCACTTGCTATCGGCGGGCCGGCGCTGGTGTTTATGGGCGGTATGGTTTCTGCGCTTACTGCCAATTTGCGAGGTTCCGGATTACTTATTGTGCTGATTTCCGGCCCCCTGCTCGCAGCCCCTTTGATTTTTGGGGTGGGCGCTGTACAAACAGCAGATATTGCCAGTTCAGAATTAAAAATACTCGGTGCAATTTCCCTTGGAGCCATGGTTATAGCCCCTGTGATTGCAACATTGGCGCTTAAGGTGCATCTGGAATAAAGGATTAGACTCACAAATGTTTTCATATTTTGCCAATCCTGTCCGATTTCAAAATCTTTGCCGCATACTGGTTCCGGTTTTGGGTATTGGCGCACTATTATTAATTGTACCGGCATGGGTAATGGGGCTGTTCCTTGTGCCTCCAGACTATCAACAGGGCGACACTTTCAGGATTATTTATGTGCATGTTCCTGCAGTTATCGTGGCCTCTTTGGCCTATGCCTTTCTGGCAGGAGCCAGTTTTGTAAGCTTTGTCTGGCGTCATTCACTGGCCGACACCGCAGCCAAAGCCGCCGCCCCTGTTGGCGCTGCGCTTACCTTCTTGGGGTTGTTTACAGGTGCCTTGTGGGGAAAGCCAATGTGGGGAGCCTATTGGGTTTGGGATGCGCGGCTTACCTCAACCCTGATTATGTTATTTCTGTTTCTTGGTTATATTGCTATTCGCAGCGCAATTCGCGATGAAGTGGCCAGCACCAGAATTGCCGCAATAACAGCAATGATTGGTGCTATAAACTTACCCATAATAAAATTTTCGGTGGATTGGTGGTCCAGCCTGCACCAACCGGCCTCCCTGCTTCGTGCTGGCGGGCCGGCCATAGACGCTTCGATGTCATGGCCGCTTTACATGTCCATAGCAGGATATGCCTGCCTGTTTGGCTGGCTGGTATTACAGCAAATGCAAAGTGAACTGGACGAACGACGGGCTTATGCTCTTGTGCAAAGAGCATCGGGACGCATTGCATCAAAGGCCAGCGCCCAGTCAAAAGGAAACCCTGATGCCTGATATTTTTGATTTTGGAAAAAACAGCTCATTTATTTTAATATGTTATGGGGTCAGTATCGCCATACTCGGCACAATGATCCTCATGACCATCCGCCGACGTATCCGGGCGGCCCGCAATCTTGCAAAAATAGAAAATAAATCCCGGAATTTAGGCTAGGGTCAGGAACCAAACCTATGCTTTGGCCTGCGCCGGGAGCGTGATAACTTCTTTGTTTGATATATTTGCCAGAGCTTCAAACAACTGCGCCGGGTTTATTGGCTTGCCCACATGGTCATCGACCCCTGAATCCAAAATCTTTACTATCTGGGATGGAATCACATCAGCCGTTACTGCAATAATTGGAATATCCCTGTTTACACCTGATAGCGAACGGATTTCCCTGCTGGCGGCCAAACCATCCAATACCGGCATTTGAACATCCATTAATACCACATCAAAATCACCAGTCGCAACAGTATCCACGGCCTGTCTGCCATTTTCAACAAGTGTGATCTGGTGCCCGGCGGCTTCCAGAATTTTTGTAAGCAATAGCTGATTAGCATGATTGTCTTCAGCCACCAGAATATTTAACGGCTCCTGTGGCAGCAGGTCTTGCTCTTCCTCAACCAAAGAGCTTGCTTCTGCCTCTTGCAAGGGAATGCAAAAACGAAACTTGCTTCCCTTACCCGGAAAGCTTTTTAAGGTTATTTCTCCGCCCATGGCCTCGGCAAGTTGCTTCACGATGGCCAGCCCCAGCCCGGTGCCTCCGAACTGGCGATTGATTGAGCTATCTGCCTGACTGAAGCGGTCAAATACTGTGGCCTGTGCGCTCTTGTCCATGCCAATACCCGTATCAGCAACAGTGATCACCAACATATTATTCCCGGCAGATGTATCTTTGGAGACGCACAAGCACACCTCCCCAGTCTCGGTAAATTTAATGGCATTTGAAAGCAGGTTGGTAATCACCTGCCCCAAACGGGTCCCGTCACCCATAATGGTTTTTGGCAAACTATCGGAAAAATCCACTTTCAATTCCAAAAGCTTGGCTCTTGCTGCCTCTTGCAATGGCCGGATAACCCTTTTGCATTCTTCAACAATATCAACGGGACGCTGCTCCAGTGAGAAGCCTTCAGTCTCGTATTTGGAAAAATCCAATATATCATTGATGATAGCCATCAACGATTTAGCCGAGCCACTGGCAATATCAACCAATTCCCTTTGCTCCTCGGTTAAATCCTCGCTTTCGAGCAGCCCCAACATGCCCAAAACTCCGTTCATTGGTGTACGGATTTCATGGCTCATACTAGCCATGAACAGGCTTTTTGCCTCTGCTGCATGCTCAGCTTCCCGGCGAGCCATATCAGCCAACTGTTTCATCCTTATGGCTTCCACATAGGAAATCTGCATATGCTTTCTTTGTTGGCGATTCTCAATAATCAACCCCAAAGTATGGCAAAAATTATCAAGAAATGACTCATGGTGAGCCTCAAAAAAAACACCTTCTTCCAGATATATAACTAATATCCCGACCTGTATTCCGCTGCCTCTGATTGGAATACAAAAGCCCTCCGGTGTATCTAGATCAATCAAACCTGTGACTTGCTCGACAGGTTCAATATCCAGAACTGGTCCAGATATCTTTTTTTCCCAATAACCATGTTCCTCCACGCTCATATTATAGCTTGCGGCGCCCTCATAACAATTCAATGAGGCATCCAGCAAAAATATCCCGCCTTTTTTTAAGGTACGCAACCAACGCAAATCCAACAAAAGGGACAAGGATTTTTCCAATACCTTTTCCAACGAAAACTCCGGGATATTCAGCTCTGACAATTGGTTCAGTATTTCCGCATTCTCACGAAACTGCCGTTGCATATTGCGATCAAAAACTACTTTTGAAATATCGGTACGAATGCTGACGAATTGCGAAATAATACCTCTTTCGTCAAGAATAGGATGGATTGTAGTATCAACCCAGTACAAGGCTCCGTTCTTGTCGCGATTACAGATCTGGCCACGCCATATTTTACCTGATTTGATCCGCTTCCACATGTGCGAAAAAAACGCCTTGGAATGATGACCGGAATTCACCAGTTTATGGGTTTGACCGATTAATTCCTCTTTGGAATATCCTGATAGGACCTCAAAATTCTTGTTTACATGGATTATTTTCCCCATAGCATCAGTAATTGCAATTACTGAATGCGCATCGGCTGCCTTTGATATTTTGGCACACATTTGATCGAGTTGCTTCATGATATACCCCAATGAAAACACCCCCGATGGCTATAGTTAAACACGACTTGGTTTCCAATCGGTAAAGTTGCTTTATTGTGACAATACACTTATTGGTGCAGAAGGTTAACCTGAACGTGGCGTAAACATCACCACTTGCTATAAACTGCCAGCAACTTGTTTTTCCTGCTTTTGCTAACAGGCAATAAGCGATACTGGCGAACTTCATAAAACGGATAAGCCAATGCAGGAAACACTCCCCCATACCGATAACTGGAAAATGTCCATTACCGCGGCGATTTCATGTGTGGCGATAGTAGGTGTGTCATTTGGACTGGGCCTGCCATTGCTGGCTATGAATCTGGAAATAATGACCGGGTCAGGGTTTATTATCGGAGCCAATGCTTTTGCTGCTGCTGTTTCAACTGTGATAGCAGCGCCATTTGCACCGATGATCCTGTCCAGACTGCCAGCTCGCCAGGTTCTTATATTCAGCCTGTTGCTAACCTCGTTTAGTTTTATTTTCTATAAACTGGTGCCTTCAGTTCCCCTGTGGTTACTGATGCGTTTTATGTCAGGATTTGCCATAACCATATTGTTTGTTGCCAGTGAGAGCTGGATCAATCAACTGGCACCAGAACATATTCGTTCAAGAATGCTTAGCATATATTCGGTCTCTCTGGCCGCAGGGTTTGGTGCCGGGGGTCTGCTGGTAGCATTTTTGGGCGTTTCAGGATGGGCTCCATTTATCGCCGGAGCCGTTATTTGCGCTTCCGGAATTATACCATTGCTGGCCCCTGGCCCGCAATTGGTGCCTCCCGATTCAAGCACAGCTTCGCCTGTGGTTTTGCTGTCATTCTTTGTCCGTTCGCCCCGGATCATGATGGCCGCTTTGGCATTCGGAGCCATAGAAACCGCCGCCATGCATTTTACTCCGGTTTGGGCTTTGCGCAGCGGAATTGGAGAAACGGCAGCCTTGCGGCTGGTTTTTGTGGGAGCCATTGGCGTGATTGCCCTGCAATTCCCTATTGGCTGGCTTGGCGACAAGGTTGATCGACACCAATTACTTAAAGTCTGCGCAGCCATTACTCTGGCAGCACCGCTGGCAATGTGGCTGCTAATTGGCCAATCACTCACTGCACTTTATGCTGCATTCTTTGTCTATGTGGGGTTTGGCCAAGGGCTGTACATTTTAGCACTGGTACTGCTTGGACAAAAGTTCAATAAAAAAGAACTCACTACTGCCAGCGCTGCAGTCGTGCTTATGTATGGAATTGGCTCAATTTTGAGCCCGCTTATCATTGGCCCGCTAATGGATATTTTTAACCCCCATGGTGCCGTTTTTGGTCTGGCAGGGTTTGCTCTGGCCTATTTGGTCTTTACTGTATTTTATCGTGATAACAAATCCGGTTGACAGTTTCACTTTGAACAGTATTGTCCGCCGCAATCGCCGGAACATCCGGTATCTTTTCCAATTGGAGTTGGACTATGGCCAAACCAGCAGGTATAAAAATCCGCTTAAATTCCACCGCTGGGACCGGGTTTTTCTATGTAACCAAGAAAAACGCCCGAACCATGACTGAAAAACTGGTGTTGAAAAAATACGACCCGGTGGCACGCAAGCATGTGGAATTCAAGGAAGGCAAAATCAAGTAGCAGCTTATCTGCTCTTGCATTGCTTCAGTTAAATAAGGGAAATCAATTCCAGATAAGGCGGTTATAAGCCGCCTGAGGTTTTGCGCTCGCCCATATCATCCGCAGCAATAACCCGGTTCCGTCCGGTTTTCTTGGCATAATACAAGGCGGCATCGGCCTGACTTAAACTATATGTGCCGGCATCAGGTTTATGCGGATCAATGCTTGCCAACCCACAAGATACAGTAACCTGAATGGCAGGTTTATCATCGCCCACAGAAAATGTCCTGCCTGCTATATATTTGCAAAACCGATTTGCTGCTGCTTGCGCATCAGCCATGTTTGTATTTGGCATCAATACCACAAACTCCTCACCGCCATAACGACAAGGGATATCTATGGCTCGAAAGCTGCTGGTTAAGCAGGAGGCCAATTGCTGCAATACAATATCCCCCGCCCTATGCCCCCAAGTGTCATTGACCGCCTTGAAATGATCAATATCGAGGATCATAACAACCGATTGTTCCACTCCCCTTTTGGCCCTTGCCTCCATTTCTTGCAGTTTTTGCTCCATGTGACGGCGGTTATACAGATTGGTGAGCTGGTCGGTGAATGCCATTTCCAATGACGAGCCCAGACTGTCACGAAGCCTGACCTCGTAAAACCTTCGCTGTAACAGTGTTTTTACTCTTGCCCGCAATTCATGACGCTCGACCGGGCGCTCAAGAATATCATTTGCCCCCATGTCCAAAGCCCGCACAGATCGCTCTTTTTCATCAGGGTTAACCATGCACAAAATGGGTATATTGCGCGTAGCCTCATCAGCACGGATTCTTGCACAAAGACGCAAGCCATCAAAGTCCGCTGTCGCCAGATTGACCAGCACCAGATCAACATCACCTGCCATGTCATAGGCCTTGCGCTGATCCACCACTACCCGGCATTCATAAGAGCCACCCAGTTTTTGAACTATTCTTTGGCCCATTCGCTCACTTTCTTCGACCACTAGCAGTTTGCCTGATGTAAGTGCAGACGAATCAGTCAGATCCTCCGTAATCTGATTAAGCGCCATATGCGAGCGCAATTCTTCCAGCCCGGCATTTAACCGCAGCAAAGACCTGACACGGGCAAACAGGGCAACATCATCAATAGGCTTGCTCAAAAAGTCATCAGCACCAGCCTGCAACCCTCTGACCCGGTCATCTTGCCCATCCAGCGCTGTTACCATTATAACGGGAATATGCTGGGTTATCGGATCATTTTTCAGACGACGACAGGTTTCAAAACCGTCCATACCCGGCATCATCACATCCAGCAGAATTAAATCCGGAGATTGCTCACGAGCCATCTGAATTGCGCTCTGACCATTCATCGCGCAAATTACCTGATAGTATTCAGCTTCCAACCTTACGGTTAAAACCCGTATGTTGGCCTCGATATCGTCTACTATTAAAATTCGACCGGTCATGGCAGTGCCTTTTACGGTCAGTCTTCAAGAAAGGATTTTATCGTATCCATGAACGGAATCACGGTAATCGGTTTTGAGATATAAGCTTCACACCCGCCTTCACGTATGCGCTCCTCATCACCCTTCATGGCAAATGCGGTCACAGCAATAACCGGAATCGAAGATAGCTCATCATCTTCTTTGAGCCATTTGGTTACTTCCAGTCCGGAAACTTCCGGCAATTGAATATCCATCAAAATCAGGTCGGGGCGATGCTCCCGCGCCAGCGTCAATGCCTGCAGACCTTCGCGGGTCTGCATGGTCTCATATCCATGAGCTTCAAGCAGATCACGAAACAGCTTCATGTTTAATTCGTTATCTTCAACAATGAGTATCTTTTTTGGCATGGCCTGTAACATGGCGCGTACGCCCACCGAGTTATCGTCCTTGGGACTGTTGATTGCTTATGCAGGCTATTAAACCCGAAACTCCTTAAAACTCCATTGACCTGACCAAAAAAACAAAACAAAGTGAACAAGTCGTGAACATTACCCCGTGCAAACAGGAAGCAGAGGCATATTTATGAGCACTCATTGGTGTCGGGATTGCGAAAAGCCCATAGGCAGCAAAGTAAACTCCTGCCCCAAATGTTATTCACGACGTATTTTTTCTCATCAGGAGGCCGATACGCTGGGCATTGCCCATCTGGATTGTGATGCTTTTTTTGCTTCAGTTGAAAAACGCGACAAGCCGGAACTTGCAAGCCAGCCAGTATTGATCGGCGGCAACAGCCCCAGATCCGTGGTGGCAACTGCCTGTTATATAGCCAGGGCCTTTGGCGCCCGTTCTGCCATGTCAATGACAGAGGCAAAACGCCTGTGTCCACATGCTGTCATCATCGCACCTAGGTTTTCTGCATATGCTTGTGAAGATAAAAAAATACGCAAAATGATGCACGAATTAACACCATTGGTTGAGCCGGTTTCCATTGATGAAGCCTATCTTGACTTAAGGGGAACCAGACGAATACATAACGGCCCGCCGGTACAGATACTCATGAAGTTGCAAAACAAAATAGAGCGCGAATTAGGGCTTGGGGTTTCCATAGGTCTTTCACATAACAGGTTTTTGGCTAAAATTGCATCTGATCTGGACAAACCACGCGGGTTCAGTGTCATTGGCGAGGCCGAAACACTCGAGTTTCTTGGCAGCAAACCGCCAACCATCCTAAAAGGCGTTGGTCCTGCCTTTGGAAGCAGGCTGCACCGTGATGGACTTTATACACTTGGCCAGATCCGGGAGATACCGGAGAGGGAGTTAATGCAAAAATATGGAGAAAGCGGCTTGCGCCTGTCGCAGCTTTCCAGAGGAATTGGCTCCAGTAACATTCATCCAGAATCAAAAAGAAAATCGGTTTCCTGTGAAACTACATTTGAGCAAAATATCAGCAAAGAAAAGCCTTTGGAAAAAATATTATGGCAACTGTGCGAGAAAGTCTCGGAACAGGCAAAGCAAAAAGGATATGCTGGATATACCTTAACACTGAGACTAAAAACCGCTGATCATCGGCGTATTACCCGCAGTATTACAATAGATCATCCCGTGCAATTGGCAGATACCCTGTTTCGTGAATTACGCCCGAAACTGAAAAAAGAGATTGGTATGATGAGTTTCAGACTGCTTGGGGTGGGAATTTCCTCATTGATTACAGTTCCTGAAGGTTTTGTGGAACCGGTTAGCGACCTTTTGGAAAGTTCGCGCGAAAAAAGAGCCCGAACAGAGCTGGCCATGGACAAGACCCGGGCCAAATTCGGCAATGATGCAATCATAAAGGGCCGCTCTTTGCCTGATTACTAATAGTCTGTTTGATCAGAGCATTTTTAGCAAAAGTGGGAACCGGTTTTGCGGCCAAAAATGCGATAAACAAAGATTTGCATTTTTAGCAAAAGTGGAAACCGGTTTTGCGGCCAAAAATGCGATAAACAAAGATTTGCATTTTTAGCAAAAGTGGGAACCGGTTTTGCGGCCAAAAATGCGATAAACAGAGATTTGCATTTTTAGCAAAAGTGGGAAGGTTTTTGTGTCCTATCGCCTAGCGGCTGCTTGAGGAGTCTTTGTTTGCGCTACCGCGACGGCAAGCCTCGCTACTTGAGCGCGGGCTTTGCGGTAAAAAATGCGACAGGAAAAGATTCAAATCATTTTAATTCATTTTGAACCAAAGAATTCCCCAATAACCTGTTTGATCAGAGCATTGTCTTGAACCAATCCAGAGGCTGATCCCAAAACCTGGCATTCTTACGGGAAAAAGCGCCCATATGCCCAATGCGCTCAGAACCAATGCTTTTTGGGCTTACCCACACGGTTTTCTGCGGAGCTTTTGGATACCAGCTTAAAGCTTCGGCCAAAGAAGCAGCAGTTACAACCGGATCATCAGTAAAGCCAAATGAACAAATCGGTGATTGCACCTGATCAAACCAGTGCCTCCCCAAATGGCCTGCATGCAGATCCCTGGCCAGATATTGTCGCGTCAGACACCATCTACGCCATTGCCAATAGACCCCCGCAGGCAGATCCGTTCCGCGCCAACGCCCCTGCTGCTTTAGATAGCCATTTCGCCAGACATTAAACGGCCCGACAAGATAAAAGAACATAAATTCAAGCAACCACTCACTTGGCCGGTGTACACCCCAATACCCTGAGCCAACTCCGACAAAGGCATTAGCGGTGATTTTATCGTGATTATCCATAAATCCGATAAAATGCCCACCTACTGAATGGCCAAGAGTAAACAAGGGCAATCCTGGCATTTGTCTTTGCAATTCATCCAAAGCGGCCGGGGCGTCCAACTTTCCCCAGTCAGACATTTTTGCCTTATACCCCTTTAATTGCTCTGGCCTGGACATGCCGACCCCGCGACAATCAAACAACAGGCAGGCAAATCCACGCGATGCCGCATATTGGGCAAAATAATTATAAAAATCAGTGGTAACCGCTGTGGCAGAAGAAATCAGCAGGGCTGCCTTTGGCGCCTTTGGCACCAGCAACACCCCTCCAAGTTTTTGCCCGTCACGAGCGGAAAAGAATATTTTTGTCTCCAGCACACTCATATCAACCTCCGCGGGCGCAAGATATGCCCCTTTACGCGCGGGTAAAGTCAATACCATTTTTGCTGACACTTGCTGATACAATCTGAATTTCAAGGAAAACTGGCCTAGAATATAAATCCTGCTATTATCCATATATTGCAACCAACAACGAGCCAGATATGACAGATATAGACACCCGGCTAAAAGAACTTGGTATTATTTTACCAAAACCTGCCGCACCTATTGCCAATTATGTACCATTTGTCCGCTCAGGGAATCTGTTATTTATATCGGGACAGATAGCCATTGGTGAACACGGTATAACAAGCGGCACTCTGGGTCGGGATATGGATATAGCGACCGGAAAAGACGCAGCACGCTTATGCGCTATTAACCTGCTGGCGCAGGCATCAGCAGCACTGAATGGAGATTTAAGCAAGGTAAAACAAGTAGTAAAGCTAGGCGGATTTGTACAGACAGACCCCGGTTTTATCGACATACCCAGTGTGATGAACGGCGCTTCTGATTTAATGGTTGAGGTATTCGGAAATCAGGGACGACACGCCAGATTTGCTGTTGGTTGCTCATCCTTACCCATGGGTAGCGCAGTAGAAGTTGATGGTACGTTCGAGGTCACATAGCCAATGGCAAAGCTTGTTTTGCTGCGAACATATTCAGACGTTTACGAAGCACTGTGCATCAAGGCCGCTTTAGATGCTGCCGATTTGTTTTGCCTGATACCCGACCAACACATATCAGCAACCAATTGGGGCGGTGGTGCCACCATCGGCAAGGTTAGAGTGTTGGTTATAGATGCTGATATTGATGCTGCAAAAAACATATTAAATGAGCAAAACCTCCCCCCATCAGATGCAGTGGCCCCCTGCCCGCAATGTGGATCTGTTAAAACCACACGCAGATCGAATATTCTGTTGTCGTTCTCATCCGCATTAATGGCAATCCCGGCAGCCGCCAGGACAAAAATCATTTATGCCATGATTGTAAGCACCGCTGGAAAAAGCGTTAAACGTGAAAATCAGCCACCATAATGAATTCAAATCCTGTTATTGTATCATCCATATCATCAATCAGCCCCGATAGCTGGAACCAGTTGGCCAATCCGGATGATCTGTCATTTGAGCCGTTCTTGTGTCATGACTTTCTGATGGCATTAGAAGCCTCTGGGTGTGTCGGCAATAATACTGGCTGGACACCGGCGCATTTGGTGATGAGGGGCACCAGGAAACAAATTACAGGGATAATCCCCTTATATAAAAAGAACCATTCACAAGGCGAATATGTCTTTGATCATGGCTGGGCCAGTGCCTATGAGCAGGCTGGCGGAGCCTATTATCCAAAACTGCAAGGCTGTGTGCCGTTCACCCCCGTTACCAACAGGCGGCTGCTTTGTTCTAATCAGAAACAGGCCAAAACATTGATCAATGCCTTGCAGGATATAACCACAAAATCTGGCATCAGCTCCACCCATGTTACTTTTTGCACTGATACTGATGCCAGATTGTTTCGTGCAGCCGGGTGGATGGAGAGATTGGGGATGCAGTTTCATTTTCATAATCCCGGATATGCAAGCTATGAGGAATTCTTAGCCACCCTTAGCTCCCGCAAACGCAAGGCCTTACGCTCAGAACGCAAAAAGGCAAATAAAGACATAGAAATAATAAGCCTTGCCGGAGATGATTTACAGCCCAGGCATTGGGATGCCTTTTTCAAATTCTATCAGGACACAGGGGCCAGAAAATGGGGCAGGCCTTATTTGAACCGGGAGTTTTTTGACCTGCTGCACCAAACCATGCGCAAAAATATCTTGCTTATACTGGCCAAAAGGGACAATTGCTGGATTGCTGGGGCCTTGCATTTTATTGGCGGTGATTGCCTCTATGGACGCTATTGGGGCTGTACTCAATATCAGGACAGCCTGCATTTTGAGCTGTGTTACCATCGCGCCATTGAATATGCCATTGCTCATAATCTACCACGGGTGGAGGCCGGAGCTCAAGGTGATCACAAAATCGCCAGAGGATATTCCCCTGTGCTTACACGTTCATTTCATTACATTGTAAATTCAGGGTTCTCCCATGCCGTACAGGAATTCCTGAACGAAGAAAGCAAAATAGTAAAACAGGATTTTAATGCGTGTCTGGCCGCTTCTCCATATAAGGATAACAGGCCATAGACCAAGAGGCTGACTTTGCGTACACTTTTAAGAATAGTTTTGAATAAAGGAAAACCCCATGAGCCTGAATGGTGAATATGATCAAAACAACGTATTTGCACAGATTTTGCGCGGTGAAATCCCTGCTGCCAAAGTCATGGAGAATGAATTTATTTTGTCATTCATGGATATGTTTCCCCAATCCACCGGGCATACTTTGGTAATACCCAAAAATGGCGGGCGCAATTTGCTGGATACCAATGAAGATGATTTAATTCATGTTATTTGCGCGGTGAAACGTATTTCCGCTGCTGTAAACAGGGTTTTTAAGCCTGATGGCATAGCCATTGCGCAGTTTAACGGAAAACCGGCCGGGCAAACCGTCTTTCATATGCATTTCCATATCATCCCAAAATACCAAAATCAGCATCAAAACCAGCCTGCCCACGGCACCGGACAAATGGCTGATATTGATGAAATGCGTAAGCAAGCTGATAAAATTGCAAAAGCTATCGATTAGCTCCGGTTTTTGTTGATATTCCCACCCGGGTTTTGTATCAGATGCCGTATGAAAAACTTTCCCCAAAACCTGCTCAATGGCTATCGAAATTTTCGGGCCGGATCCTATCAATCCTTACAGGATCGCTATAATCATCTGGCGACAAAAGGTCAAAGCCCCAAAGTCATGATGGTGGCCTGTTGCGACTCCAGAGCAGCACCAGAAACCATATTTGATGCAGCCCCTGGCGAAATTTTTGTCTTACGCAATGTGGCAAATCTGGTACCTGCCAATGATCAACAGACAGAGTGTCACTCAACATCTGCGGCGTTGGAATTTGCCATTACGGCATTAAAAATAGAGCATATCGTAATCATGGGACATGGTCGTTGCGGTGGAATTGCTGCCTCTTTGGCCCCAAAAACCGTTGAAAACAGTGACTTTATTGGCAAATGGGTCGAGAGACTTGCAGCACCTGCAGCAATCGCTAAATCAGAAACCGGCCTTGATGATGCCCAGCGGCAAACTCTGGCCGAGCGTGTTTCTGTTGCCATATCCATTGAAAACTTGCGCGGATTCCCCGTTGTCAGGAACGCTGAAAAAGCAGGTGAGCTGTCCTTGCACGGCGCATGGTTTGATATCCAGGATGGGGAGCTGTGGATACTGGATCAATCTGCAGCAAACACACACGACAGACCAGGCAGTGGCTGGGCCAGAGTTTAGCGACTGTGTCTTTTAAGTTCTAACAATGGCAAAACTATATTGTTAGCCTTGCTATTTTTGACAGGGCCTGTTTTGCCACGTCCAGATCCGCCTGTTTGACCAGAATAATATCAGTATCATAAGTGGAAATGGAAAACAGTGAAACCGAAGCTTTCGCCAAAACATCCGTTAAAGAGGCCAGAACTCCTACAAGAGAAAAATCAAGCGGCCCGGCAACAACAAATGCCCGCCAGTCATTCTCGATAATTGCAGATTGTGGTGCCAATTCCTTTGGACAAACCAATGATACCTCAGACCCGTTTCTGGTCAGACTGTATATTTGCTGTTCATCAAGACCCGTTGGAGCCTTAACAGGCCACTCATCCAGCTTGCAAACTGCATAAAGACCTTGCAGCAAGGACAGGCGGAACATTACTGACTTGCCGGGGTTTTTGGCTTTTTTGGCTTATTTCTTTTGCGGCCCTTTAATTTGTCAGGAAACAGGTCAAATTCCAATTCTTCCGCATCCATATCGGCAACATCCACCTTGACCAGACCTCCATTTTTTAATTCACCAAACAAAATGGCATCAGATAAGGGCTTTTTGATAAAGTTCTGAATAGTTCGGCCAAGGGGACGCGCACCATAGCTTTCGTCAAACCCCTTCTCTGCCAACCACACTCTGGCCGCCGGGCTTAGCTCAAAACTAATTCCCCGATCTTGTAATTGCACTTCAAGTTCGAGTACGAACTTATCAACCACTCGCAGAATATTGTCTTTGTCCAGCGAAGAAAACGCTACAATATCATCAAGGCGATTTCTAAATTCAGGAGTAAACAGGCGTTTGATGGCTTCTTCGTTTTCATCGTCGCGTTTACCCCGCCCAAAACCTATGGAGTTCTTGGCAGCATCGGCCGCCCCGGCATTGGTGGTCATAATTAAAACCACATTGCGAAAATCAATTGATTTGCCGTTATTATCAGTCAATGTGCCATTGTCCATGACCTGCAACAGCACGTTAAATACATCAGGGTGTGCTTTTTCAATCTCGTCCAGCAGCACTACTGAATGCGGGTGATTGTCCACCTTGTCCGTAAGCAGCCCCCCTTGATCATATCCAACATAGCCCGGAGGCGCCCCTATTAATCTGGAAACAGAATGCCGCTCCATATATTCGGACATATCAAACCGTAACAGTTCAACCCCCAGAACCGAGGCCAACTGCCGAGCAACTTCGGTTTTTCCAACACCAGTCGGCCCGGAAAACAAATAACATCCGATTGGTTTTTGCATTTCACGCAAGCCCGCACGGGCCATTTTTATGGCGGTTGCAACCTGTTCAATGGCTTTATCCTGTCCAAACACCACCCGCTTTAAGTCATCTTCTAAGGATTTTAGCGCAAGCTCGTCTGATTTATTGACTGACTTTGGAGGAATTCTAGCCATTTTTGCGATAATTTGCTCTATATCGGCGACTGAAACAGTCTTCTTGCGCTGTGATTTTGAGAACAATCTCTGCCGTGCGCCAACTTCATCAATTACATCAATGGCCTTGTCCGGCAATTTCCTGTCTGACAAATACCGTGCAGATAACTCCACCGCCACCCGAATTGCGTCTTGCGTGTAGCGTATGTCGTGAAATTTTTCAAAATAAGGCTTTAAGCCTTGCAATATCTTAATTGAGTCAGAAACACTTGGTTCGACAATATCCACCTTTTGGAACCTTCGGGCCAGGGCACGATCTTTTTCAAAATGTTGCCGAAATTCCTTGTAACTGGTAGAGCCCATACAGCGCAAAGCACCGCTTTGCAGTGCGGGCTTTAGCAAATTAGAAGCATCCAACGCCCCCCCGGTAGTCGAACCTGCTCCAACAATCGTGTGGATTTCATCAATGAACAAGATTGTGTCCTCTTGTTTTTCCAGGTCTTTTAGCACATCCTTTAAGCGCTCTTCAAAGTCTCCACGGTATCTGGTTCCTGCAAGCAGGCTGCCCATATCCAGCGAAAAAATTGTTGCCCCCGACAGAATCTCAGGAACGTCTTTATTGACAATTTTATAGGCCATGCCCTCAGCTATGGCGGTTTTGCCAACACCGGGATCGCCAACCAGAAGCGGGTTATTTTTGCGCCTGCGGCACAGCACCTGCATACAGCGCTCAAGCTCGGCACTGCGCCCAATTAGCGGATCAATTTCACCATTTTGCGCTTTCTTATTGAGATTTACACAATACTTCTCAAGAGCCGTAGCCTTCTTCCCCATGGAAAGTTCACTTAACACTTGCTCATGATCTTCCCCATAAGCTCTGGCTGCGCCATGGGCAATATAACTTACAACATCAAACCGGCTGATGTCCTGTTCATGCAGGAAGAACACTGCATGGCTCTCTCGCTCCGCAAACATGGCAACCAATATATTGGCCCCGCTCACCTCAGTATTATTTGAAGACTGCACATGGATCACTGCTCGTTGAATCACCCGTTGAAATGCAGTGGTTGGCTTGGCCTCGACAGAATCCGCCTTTACAATCAGCGAGTCCATTTCATTATCAAGGAAGGCTTCCAGATCATTTTTTATGGCCATAATGTCCACCTCACAGGCCACTAAAACCTCAGAAGCCTGCGGATCGAACAGCAAAGCAAGCAGCAAGTGTTCCAGTGTCACCAGTTCATGAGAGCGATTATTAGCCTCGGCAACTGCGCGATGAAGGGTTTCTTCCAGTCCATGGGTGAATGATGGCATTATGCTTTCTCCATGGTACATTGTAAGGGATGTTCTGAACTTCGAGAAGCGGAAATAACCTGAGCAACCTTGGTTTCTGCCACCTCAAAGGAATAAATACCGCAAACGCCCACCCCCTCCTGATGCACGCTTAGCATGATGCGAACCGCCTGCTCCTCGCCAAGGTGAAACACCTGTCGCAACAATTGCACCACGAACTCCATAGGCGTGTAGTCATCATTTAATAACAATACCTTGTACATATCAGGACGTTTGGTGCGGGTGTCGGTTTTTTCTGCAACACCACTTTGCCGGCCAGGATCTACGTCCCTTTGATTATTCTTTTTCTCAGTCATGGCTCTATCTATCCGAGGCTAAAACCAATTGTTCCACTTCTATAACATTATGATGCTTCGCCGAGTTTGAAAGGGGAACACGGCATTTTTTTGGCAAAACCGCTGCAAAACATCAAGAATTTACTCTTAGGAAACTGATTTTGACATAAAAAGCTTCAGATCGGAAATAGACTTGCGCATATTTGTTATCATATCTGCCCTTTGGGCCCTTTTAGCTTGTTCTTCGGCTTTTGCCGCTCCAAAAGAGCGTTATGCATCTATTGTGGTTGTTGAACAAACCGGCGAGGTATTACACGCCCGCCATGCCAACAGGTTGCGTCACCCGGCCTCACTGGCCAAAATTATGACACTTTATTTGCTGTTTGATGCCATTGAGCGCAAGGAAATTGGCCTTGATGACCGTCTTCGTGTAAGCCAGAAAGCAGAAAAAACCAGACCCTCAAAACTTGGATTAAAAGCCAATAGCACTATTTCCGTTGAAGATGCTATCCGGGCTTTGGTGACCAAAAGCGCTAATGACGTCGCTGTCGTTATTGCTGAGCGAATTTCCGGTGGTGAAGCAAAATTTGCCGGCAAAATGACCAAGACAGCCCAATTGCTGGGCATGCGCCGGACACGTTTTGCCAACAGTTCCGGCCTGCCTGATAAACGACAGGTAAGCACGGCTAAAGACATGGCGATTTTAGCGGCGGCAATCCGCAAGGATTTTCCCCATATGTATCGCTATTTTTCCCTGACAAAATTTGTGTTTAACGAGCGCATCTATAATAATCATAACTCGCTGCTTGGAAAGGTGCCGGGGGTTGATGGACTAAAAACTGGATATACCAATGGCGCAGGATATAATATTGCTGTTACTGCCGAGCAGGACGGTCACAGAATTATCGCCGTGGTATTTGGTGGCGCCACTGCAACACAGCGCGACAACCATGTGAAAAAGCTGTTAAAAGCAGCATTTCAGCAATTAAACAAACGCCAATTGCTATCTGCCAGTGCAACGCCTGTTGAGCCGGTGCCAGACTTAACACAAATTCCCGTCGAGGCCCCTGCCGGGTTACACAGCGAAATTGCCCAGGGCTCCGCAGCAAAACGCGGGGTGCGCATAGTGATTGAAGGTCAGGAATTGCCAGAAACAGACCGCAATCAGGACAAAACTGCCAAAACATGGATTATTCAGGTTGGAGCCTATGCAGATCGAAGTCAGGCTGAAGCACGACTAGATGCAATTAGCCAGTTATTATTGCCAGCCCTGCAAAATGCATCACCGGTTGTTGAAACAGCAAAACGCGGTGACAAAACCTTGTTCAGGGCCAGGTTTCGCGGCCTTGAACAAGTAAGTGCCGCGCAAGCCTGCCACACACTCAGCAATCAGGGTCAACCATGTTTTACACTGGCCGGCCAGCCTTAGCCTTAAAGGCTTTACTTATTCTGGCGAAACAACAAGTTCCACACCATGGAACAACCGCGAACATATCCGCACAGGACGAAATATAAAATTGCCCTATTTTTGCCCTTAAACAGGGCAAGGCTTGAGCGAATAATTGGATAGCGGACGAATAAATGAAAAAACATTGATGGCGCACGTGAGGGGTGTTTGCGGCAAAACTCCGCATCACCAATTCCATACCAGCTAAATTTTTTGACATAATCAGCAAATGACGAAAAATGCTCCTGCATTACCCGGGTGCGTCCTGAACCGAACCGATAACCTTTAATTTTTGACAGCCGATAAAAAAAATCCGCATCATCCTTGTGACGGGTAATATGTGCATCGAACTTATTCACCTCAAACACCCGGCTGCGATACATTGCAGGCGCAGTTCCAATCATGGTTTTTGGCCCCGGCCTGTTCAAAAAAACATCAAAGGCATCATTCTCGGCAGCCGCCCAAAACCCGGTATTTTCAATTCCAAGATCCGCCTGCACTATATCGAGATCAAACTCGCACAAGTCGGCATAAAGCCCGGCAAATGTATCTGTTGAAATGCGGTGATCAGCATCGATCATCGCAATCAAATCATGTTTACAGGCATCAATGCCAACCTGCCTGTCTGCGGTAAGTGACCCGGCTTTTGATACAATAACCCGGTCAGTATATTCAGCGGCAATTTTGGCCGTTTCATCTGTTGAATTACCGTCAACCACAATAATTTCAGCAGGATTGGCCAGCTTGATGGCCTCCAGTGACTTTCGGATGCGTCTGGCCTCATTGCGTGCGCACAAGACCACCGATACCGGCGGCATATTATTTTGAATATCCAGTTTCATCGCGTAATAATGATCATGTTAAAGGTTAAGGCTTGGTGCAAGGTGCCAAATTGGTTTACAGGTCTGGATGATAAATTTTTGATAATATGCTTTGCCCATGATCTATTCTGTTCAATTGCAGTGCCGTCTTTGTTCCAGCAGTCAGCTTGAGGACTTTTTTGACCTTGGCATCCAAGCGCTTTCAGGGTGTTTTCCCGGCCCTGAACAACCATCTGCGCCTTGCGCCCCATTGGTGCTTTGCCGTTGTCTTGAATGTAATCTGGTGCAGTTACGCCACTCCACTGATCCTGCAAAAATGTTCACCCATGAATATGGCTATCAATCATCCCTGAACAGCGCCATGCAGACCCACTTGCAGGAATTACAGCAATGGATAACCACCAGATTCTTCATTAAAAACAATGACGTGATTATTGATATCGGGGCCAATGATGGCACACTATTAGCGACATGGAACCAAAAAGACCTGCAATTGATCGCCGTTGATCCAATATTGGATAAATTCGCCCATTTATACCCGAAACACATAGAACGAGTAGCAGATTTCTTTACCCCTATGGGGGTTAAAAATATATTGGATGGGCGCAAAGCTAAAATTATTACTTCTATTTCAATGTTTTACGACCTTCCAGATCCTAACGATTTTGTATCTGGTATTGCCCAGGCTTTGGCCGATGACGGGGTCTGGGTATTGGAGCAAAGCTATTTGCCAAGCATGTTGAAACGCAACAGTTTTGACACCATTTGCCATGAACATCTGGAATATTATTCATTGGCGCAAATTAACTGGCTGGCCCAAAAGCATGATCTTGTTGTGCTGGATGTTTCCCTAAATGACTGTAATGGAGGAAGTTTTCGTCTGGCCCTTGGTAAAAAATCCGGGCCATTAAAACCAAATATTGCAGCTATTCTTGAATTACAGGAACAAGAAACAGAACTGGCCCTTGATACAAACACCCCTTACGAGGAATTTGCCAAACGGGTTAAGCACTTGCAAGACGAGACCATATCCTTGCTAGAAGAATTACGCGCCAAAGGCAAAACCGTCTGGGTGTATGGAGCTTCAACCAAGGGCAATGTATTGTTGCAACATTATGGTATTGGGCCTGAACTGGTTGCAGGTGTTGTGGAGGTTAATCCTGAAAAATTCGGTCACAGAACACCGGGAACTGATCTTCCGATTCGACCGGAAGCCGGTATCATGGATGAAAATCCTGATTATTTTCTGGTGCTGCCATGGCATTTTCGCGATAATATACTGAAGCGTGCACAAAATTATCTTGATGCGGGAGTGCAGTTTATATTTCCACTGCCCGACATTGAAGTAATTGGGAGAACTACGTGACCAAATCCTTGATTATTGGCGCAAATGGACAAGATGGTTGGTTTTTGGGACAGCATCTGCGCGCATGCGATCATGAAATATGGGGAATTAGCCGCACTAAAACCATTGATCCAAAAGGGTCGCCCCTTCCTGCCATTGATATAACTGATCCAGATGCGGTCGCCAGCTTGATCAGCGACACTCATCCCGATCATATTTACTTCCTGGCAGCAGTACATCACAGCTCTGATGATCCAGGGCAGACTTCCCAAAGGATAAAAGAGCTGTCACATAAAGTTCATGTTGTATCCTTGCAAAATTTTTTAACTGCAATGGAAAAGCATGCGCCATCTGCACGAATGTTTTATGCGGCCAGCTCGCATTTGTTTGCGGCAAAATCTACTGATGCTCCCATATCTGAAACCAGCCCTTTTGCACCACAGGGGATTTACGGACACACAAAACTACAAGGGGTAAGATTATGCCAAAATGCCCGCAAGAACCAAAACTTGTTTGCCGTAAGCGGCTACCTGTTCAACCATGAAAGCTGGCGACGCAAGCCCGACTTTCTTAGCCGTAAAATTGTGCAATCAGTAGTAAGAATCTTACGCGGCCAGCAATCAGAATTGATATTGCACAATCTGTCTGCGCAAGTTGACTGGAGCTTTGCCGCAGATGTCGTGCGCGCCATGCATCTGATGTTGCAAATGGACGAACCAGATGATCTGGTTATAGCCAGCGGCAAATTGCATTCGGTTCAGGACTTTGCACAACAAGCCTTTGAAACAGTTGGCCTTGAATGGCGTGACTATGTAACCGAAGAGCCAGATCAGCAACAAAAACCAACCCTTGTACAGCCGCTTGTTGGTGACGCCAGCCGTCTGCGCCGCTTGACCGGCTGGAGCCCAAAAGTTGATTTTAGGCAAATGATTGAATTGATGATCGAAATGGAGCTTGAATATCTAAGGCCAGAACCTGCTAATTAGGCAGCCTTTAACTTGCTCTCAACCATATTGCCCAGTTGCGCCGCCACTTGCCCCATGGTCGCATCCCAACCGGACAATGTTGGTGTCGTAAATACTTTTGCGTTCGGATACCATGGGTTGGCAGTTTTGTGCCCCAATAGCGGCCATGCCTCAGCAGTCGTAAGAAACCATATATCAGCACCACAGGCCGCGCCCAGATTGGTGGTGGCATTCATCGGACCAATCATTACATCCAACGCGCAACATGCTGCAGCTACCCCATCCAGATCGTCTTTTAGGTCAAGACCGTCAATCTGGTGGATTGTCACACCAAGTTCATCCTGAATTTGGGCTATTTCATCAGCGCACTCACCATATTGCATATTGACGAACACTGCGTCTGGCACCTGAAAGACCTGTTTCCATGATTCAAATGAACTATAATATTTTGAACGACTGACATTCATCAACAAAGATTTCCATGACACGCCGATCTTTGGTCCGTCAGGCAAGCTATCCAATTGTTCCCTATACTTGCTAACCAGCAACTTATCTGGCGTCAAAAAGCGTTTAGTCTTTGGAAACTCAAGCAGGGAATTGCGATACATTGCCCCTAATTGTGCCATTGGTATCCAGCCATCATTATTGCCGGTTTCATTCTTCCATTCCACCACCCGGAATTTTCGCCCCTCGGCACTGGCGGTTTTATGTCCCCCCACTTCAGCATTTGCAAATGAACGCGAAACCAGAGGCACCAGCCGGCGCTCCACCGCAATTTTTAATTTACCATCCGGGCCGATAGCTTTTTGCAGGTCGCTACAGGCGTTCAGGAACATAACTTCATCGCCAAGCCCCTGCTCGCCTACCAATAATATGGTTTTGCCATGCACATCCCCGCCAACAGGTATTTGCGCAGAGTCCATAACAAACAGCATGGAATTTTCATAATCAGGGTGCAGACGCGCTGCATATTCCTGCCAGCCTTCTTCGATTTCTCCCACCGATAATAATCCGACCCCCAAGCCATAGCGCATGGTTTCACGATCTTCGGCAGAAGCCGGGTTTTCCAAAGCCTTGCGCCCGGCGGCAATTGCCCTTTGCCTGTCACCAATCAATCCTGCCGCATAGGCCATATTATGCCAGCCTCTGGAAAACTCCGGATTGAGGCGCAGGGCCTCTTCATAAAAAGTAACAGCCTGATCCGGATTACCCTGTTCCAGCAATACCGTGCCCAGCGCATTCCACAAATTTGGTTCCTGCTCATTGGTGAATAAGGCCGTACGCAATAACTCGATTGCATCGCCAAACCGTCCATCATCGCGCAGCACTCCGGACAAATTGATGATGCCATCAACATTACCGGGTTTCATCTCCAAAAACAGCCGCAAAAATTTCTCGGCAGCCGGCAGCATATCAAGCTTCCACGCCACCAATGACAGGTTCTGATAAATATCGGCATCGGTCGGATCAAGCTCCCATGCCCGTTGATAAAAACTAAGCGCCTTTGACAAATGGCCCATTTTTTCCACCGACACCGCCAACACATGATTAGCCACAGCAGAATTTTCATCTATATCCAGTGCTCGCAAAGCAAGCTTTATTGCCTCTTTGGTGCGATCTTGTGCGTGGGCGCTCATTGCTCGTTTCAGGATAGACAATATTTTGCGCTGTTTTCCCGAAGCCCCCTGCCCCTTTATGGCTCTGATCTG
Source organism: Robiginitomaculum sp. (assembly GCA_015485155.1). Taxonomy (GTDB): domain Bacteria; phylum Pseudomonadota; class Alphaproteobacteria; order Caulobacterales; family Maricaulaceae; genus Robiginitomaculum_B. The sequence goes on from WFUF01000026.1 coordinate 24,711, forward strand.
CATTCCGCCAATACTGTCCCTAGCTTCACGCTTGGCATTTTCAGGAGCGGCAGAAAAGAAATCTTCGGAAAATTCAACCATGGGAACCAGCGCAGGTAAGCACTTCCTCTAAAGTGTAAAAGAATCAATTTTTAATTTGATGCCAAAATACTCACCGAAGACTTAATGGCCACCAATATCAAAACCGGCAAATGCAGCTATCCCCACGGCCCGGTGCGCCTAGCCTCTGCACGGCCGCCCATCATCACTAATGCTGCTATGCGCTTTTCTATTGGCGGGTGAGTGGCAAAAAGACCTGCAAAACTACCTGTTGCAGCATTTTCAATGCACATTTGCTGCACATCCGGTGGCGCTTGCAGTTTTGAATTTGACGATATTTTTTGCAAGGCCCGGATCATGGCATCGGGATTACGTGTCAATTCCACAGCGCCGGCATCAGCCAGAAACTCCCTGCGCCTTGAAAGCGAAAATCTGATCAAAACTGATAACAGCCATGTAATGCCAACGATAACAAAAGCTATTAAAATCAATGCCCCGGAATTACCACCTCCAGAGCGGCGGAAACTTTTGCTGCGTACCATATTTACCCGAAACATGCCCCGAAATATAATTTCACCGACAAAAGAGAAAATACCAACAAAAATAATCGCCACCACCAAAAGCCGTACATCCTTGTTACGGATGTGGGTTAATTCATGGGCGATGACTGCCTCGATTTCTTCATCCTCCAAACGCTCGATCAATCCGCTGGTCAGGGTAACTGACATGGAGTTTTCACGAATACCGCTGGCATAGGCATTCAATACAGGGGTGTCGATAATACGAAGAGCAGGCATTGGCATGCCTCTGGAAATACATAAATTTTCCAGCATATTATAAAGTTTGGGGTTATCTTTGCGCTCAATCTTTCTGGCTCCGGTGGAAGCATCAATCATGCGCTGATGAGCAAAAAAGGCAATTGCAAACCAAATGGCTGCGCCAAACAGAGCTATAGGTAAAATAGATGGCAGTGATGCAGTTGCCGCAAACAAGGCAGATTGCAGGTCCCTATACTGACCTGACATGGATTGCATCAACAAGGAAAAGGCAAACAATAAGGCACCAAGCAATACCGGAAACCCAGATAATAAAATTATGGATTTTAGGTTATTGTTCCAAATCTGTGTTTGCAGGCCATAGGCCGCCATCCTGTGATCCTCTTAAAAATTGACCTTGGGTGAGGAATTAACAGCATCGCGCTCAGAGGCAGCCACTTCAAAAAACTCTTGAATGCTAAAGCCAAATCTTTTAGCCAGAAGAACAGCAGGAAACTGCTCCTGTCCGGTATTATACTCGGCGACGGAATTATTGAAAAACCGTCTGGCGGCAGCAATTTTATTCTCAATATCAGAAAGCTCGGACTGCAATTGCAAGAAATTGGTATTGGCCTTCAGATCAGGGTAAGCTTCTGACAGGGCAAACAGGCTTTTTAAGGCACCGGTTAGCATATTTTCCGCAGCTGCCTGATCTGCCACATTGCCTGCGCTCATGGCCGTATTGCGTGCATCTATTACCGCCTGCAGGGTTTCTTTTTCATGCTTGGCATAACCTTTTACTGTTTCCACCAGATTGGGGATCAGGTCATAACGCTGTTTTAGCTGCACATCTATGTCCGACCATGCCTGATTACAGGTCTGGCGCATAGCAACCAGCCGGTTGTAAATAGTTACCAGATACAGGCCGATGACAACAATAATGCCCAATGTAATTAACATTCTTTACTCCTGTTCTTAAAATTCTTAAATCTAGATCTAGCAAACTATCTGTAGAATTTCATCCCCAATAATTGAATTTGGAGCACACTTTCTATGCCCGGCCAAATGGTTCTGAAAATCGTGTGGAAACCGGAAACCCCCGTTGCGCAATGCGCCCGGCCTGCGCCCGTTTTCCTAGCCAGAGCTTCCAGTCCTGATAGGCAGTACGGCGGCCGCTTGATGATGTCCAGAACAGCCCCTCATCACCATCAAAGACAATAGCATCTGCCAGTCCGCCATCCTTATATGATTGCAATTTTGTACCTTTGCCCCGGTTCATTTCATTTAACTCGTCCAGCGGATAAATCAGAACTTTCCTGTTTTCACCGATCACCGCTACATGATCGCCCTTCACCGGAGTACAGACACAAGCCTCCACCGAACCTGAAACATTCAGAACCTGCTTACCGCCTTTGGTCATCGCCATGACATTCTTCTCGCGCACCACAAACCCATAGCCTGCTGATGAAGCAACCAGCAGTTTTCTGTTCGGATCGGCAATGAACATGGCTATGGTTACATGATGCTCTTCCATATCAATCATCAGACGGATTGGCTCGCCCTGCCCGCGCCCACCGGGAAGCTTATCACAGCCAAGGGTGTAAAACTTTCCATTGCTGGCAAACAGAACCAGCTTGTCAGTAGTGTCCGCAGAAACTGCAAAGGCAGCCCGGTCACCCTCTTTGAATTTCACTCCGGACACATCTACATTTTTTCCTTTTAGCGCCCTGATCCAGCCTCGTTCAGACAATACCACTGTTATCGGCTCTTTTACCACCAGCGCCTCTAACACATCCTCGGTCGAGGCCAATGGGGCCTCGGATATAAGGGTTCTTCTGGCATCATTGTCATCGGCATCTGCCAGTAGTTTTTTGACCGCCCGCAGATCAGCAGTTATTTTTTTCCATTGCTGTTCATCGGATTTCAGCAATTCTTCAAGTTCTGATTGCTCTTCGCGCAGTTTCTGGTCTTCTACCCGGATTTCCATTTCCTCAAGTTTTCGCAAGGAACGGAGCCGCATATTCAAAATGGCTTCAGCCTGAGCCTCGTTCAGCGAGAAACTAGTCATCAATTGTGTCTTTGGATGATCTTCTTCACGAATGATGCGAATTACTTCATCCAGATTCAAAAACGCAATCAAATAACCAGCCAAAGTATCCAGCCTGCGCTCAATTTTTTCCAGCCGCCATTTACTGCTTCTGAGCAATACTTCTCTTTGGTGGTCTAGCCATCCCAGCAACGCCTCGCGCAAGGAACGAACAGCTGGCCTGCCATCCTTGTCCAACACGTTTAAGTTCAAGGGTATACGGACTTCCAGATCAGAAAGCCTGAACAGGGATTCCATAAATAATTCAGGATCAATGGTTTTGGTTTTTGGCTCCAAAATCACCCTCACCTCTTCAGCAGACTCATCGCGCACATCAGCCAGCAGGGGCAGTTTCTTGGTTTCGATCAACGTTGCCAGGCGTTCAATCAGCCGGGACTTTTGCACCATATACGGAATTTCCGAGACCAAAATCTGCCATTGACCATGAGACAATGTCTCAATCTGCCATTTGGCGCGCAGCCTGAACCCGCCACGCCCGGTTTCATAACTCTCCTCAATTTTGGCAGCATCCTCTACCAGCACCCCACCCGTGGGAAAATCCGGCCCCGGAATATGTTTCATCAAACTGGATATTGAGGCATTGGGGTGTTTAATCAGATGCAGGCAGGCAGCAATTAACTCGCTGGCATTGTGTGGAGGAACCGCAGTAGCCATGCCCACGGCAATGCCCGAAGTGCCATTGGCCAGTAAATTTGGAAAACCTGCCGGCAACACTACCGGTTCATCATCATCTCCGGAGAAGGTCTGGCGAAAATCAACCGTATTCTCATCAATCCTAACAAGCAGCAATTCAGCCGCATGGGTAAGACGAGCCTCGGTATAACGCATGGCCGCAGCACCATCGCCATCAATATTGCCAAAATTACCCTGCCCATCCACCAGGGGGTAACGCTGTGAAAATGCCTGTGACAATCGAACCATTGCATCATATACCGCCTGGTCACCATGAGGGTGAAACCGCCCGATTACATCGCCGACCACTCTGGCACATTTTTTGAACCCGGTTTCAGGGCGCAGCTTTAGTTCCCGCATTGCGTACAATATACGCCTGTGCACAGGTTTTAAGCCATCGCGCAAATCCGGTAAGGCGCGCTGGGTAATTGTTGACAGGGAATAAGCCAGATAGCGACTACTAAGGGCTTCATCAAAGGATTCCTCAACAATTCTGTTATCAATATCTGATGTCTGGCTCATCCTGCTGTCCCAAAAGAAATACGAATCGTTGATCGCAGTCTACAAAACAAGCAGCATGCTCACAGGTTAAAATTTATAATTTTTATCCTTTTTACAGGAGTACCCACTGAAGACTATAGCTCCAGCACGTCATCCAAAGCCTGTTCTGAGTCGGGATCCTCCGGAACCTGCTTAAGAGCAACAGACTCAGTAATAGGTGGGTTTAAGGCTGACTTATCCGATTTTACAGGTTTGGCCAGTACCGGCTCTGATGGCGCAGACGACTTGGCAGTAAACTCCATAACTTTTACAGAAGGACGTTGCTTTTTCACCAATTTTCTAGGGGCAGCAGCATATTGCAATCGTCCGTTCTTACGAACCATCGGGCGTTGATCATTCAGCACAAATTCAAGCTTTTTCAATAAATCCGCAGGCACCACGGGGCTGGAAATAAACTGGGTGGCACCAGCCCGCAAACCTTCTGACATCATTTTACGATTAAGATTTCTGGAGACAAGAATAACGGCCGTGGCAGCAATTTTGTCAGAGTTTTGACAGCGAACAGAGCGCAAAACCTGCTCGGCAAATCTTTGATCCGGATCCCAGTTGCAAAACACTACCGATGGCGGCTTTGATATTATGGACACAATTGGAGTTTCACAATCCTCAAATGGCCGCACTGAATAACAGCCAAAGTCACGCAATAATGCCCCAAGATTACCCCGCGACACTTTGTCCGGGTCAATCAACATAACATCCATACGTTTTATGCGACTACTGTATTGCATTTATTCCCCGTATTTCCCAAGCATTACACCTATAGGAGAAACCCGTTAAAAAAACGTATGGTGGCAAAATAATTTCAGCCAAAATCAGTCAGTTTCCCCTCAAAAGCGAACAGCCACTCGGCAGCGGGGTTGAAATTTGTTAACCTGGATCGCTACAGTCTGGATTCGAAATATTTTACTGAGTCGCGGTATCAATGGGAATAAGCTTATGAAAATTGAACGTAAATTCACCAAAAACCTGTCTGATCCGTATGAAAACATTGGTTTTCAAACCGTAGCCAGCTCCATTTCAAATCCGGATGGGGAAACTGTTTTTGATTCTGGTGATGTCACCGCTCCTAATGGATGGTCGCAGGTTGCCATTGATATCATGGCGCAGAAATATTTCCGAAAAGCAGGAATACCAGCCCATACCAAGCCTGTTGCAGAGGATGGCGTTCCCACATGGTTGCAACGCCACGTCCCCGATGAAGAACGTCTGGAACAACTGCCTGAATCCGAGCGCTATATTAGTGAAACCAGCGCCAAACAGGTATTCCGGCGCATGGCTGGTGCCTGGACTTATTGGGGCTGGAAATCTGGTGTCTTTGATGAAGAATCGGATGCAAAAGCATTTTTTGATGAGACAAGATATATGCTGGCTGCGCAAATGGCAGCTCCTAATTCCCCGCAATGGTTTAATAGCGGTCTGCACTGGGCCTATGGCACAACCGGCCCGGCACAGGGCCATTATTATGTGGATCATGAAACCGGAATCGTACACTTGTCCACGTCCGCCTATGAGCGCCCGCAACCCCATGCCTGTTTTATCCAGTCTTTGCGTGATGATCTGGTTGGCACAGGCGGAATTATGGATCTGTGGGCCAGAGAAACCCGCCTGTTCAAATATGGCTCCGGCACTGGCACAAATTTTTCAAGCCTTCGCGCCCATGGTGAGGCTCTTTCCGGCGGCGGATACAGCTCAGGACTGATGAGCTTTTTAGCCGTTGGCGATCGTGCTGCAGGTGCTGTTAAATCCGGAGGAACCACCCGCCGGGCAGCCAAGATGGTGATAGTCGATGTTGATCACCCCGATATAGAAGAATTCATTGACTGGAAAGTAAAAGAAGAAGCCAAAGTCGCGGCGCTTGTCACCGGCTCAAAAATGCTAAAGCGCCATTTGCAGGCTGTCTTTAATGCCTGCGTTTTGTGTGAAGGCGAAAATGATGATTGCTTCATACCGGCAAAGAACCCGGCACTGAAACGTGAAATCAAAATTGCCCGGGCTAATGCTGTCCCCGAAGCGGCTATTGAAAGGGTAATTCAGCAGGCAAAGAACGGCATAAAAACCTTAAATCTTATCGAATTTGATACGGATTGGGACTCAGAAGCCTACACCAGTGTCTCAGGACAAAACGCCAATAATTCGGTACGGGTTACTGATGAATTTATGCAGGCGGTTATAGAGAAATCCCCATGGAATCTCATCCAGCGCAGGGACGGAAAAATTAAAAAAACCGTCCCCGCAACAGATCTGTGGGATAAGATATCATTTGCCTCATGGTCTTGCGCTGACCCTGGCCTGCAATTTCATGATACCATCAACAGTTGGAACACCTGTTCAAACTCCGGAGACATTACCGCCTCGAACCCCTGTTCTGAATACATGTTTCTTGATGATACTGCCTGCAACCTTGCCTCATTGAATTTGAAGAAGTTTTCCCATGAGCCGGGCGGATTTAATGCAGACGATTTTCAGCATGCAAGCAGATTATGGACGATTGTTCTGGAAATATCTGTAACCATGGCTCAGTTCCCGGCAAAAAATATTGCGCTTAGGTCTTATCAATTCCGCACACTCGGCTTGGGCTTTGCCAATATTGGCGGTCTTTTAATGAGCAGCGGAATTGCTTATGATTCAGATGAAGGACGGGCTTTGGCCGGGGCAATTGCATCATTACTAAGCGCTCAAAGCTATCTGACGTCTGCTGAACTGGCCCGTGATCTGGGGGCGTTTACAGAGTTTGAAAAAAACCGCGAACCAATGCTGCGGGTTATCTCAAATCATGCACTGGCAGCAGCAAACACCCCTGATAAGGTATATGATGGACTTGCCATAACTCCAGCCAGTCTTGATCACGAACATTGCCCTGTTTCCGGCTTAAGCGAATTGTCTGCACAAGTCTGGCAAAGCGCTTTGGAGATGGGAAGCAGATATGGATTTCGCAATGCACAGGTCAGCGTGATTGCACCTACTGGCACTATCGGCTTGATAATGGATTGCGACACCACTGGAATCGAGCCTGATTTTGCTTTGGTCAAATTCAAGAAGCTGGCCGGCGGCGGCTATCTGAAAATCATCAACCGCTCGGTACTTGATGCGCTACAGGCTCTTGGTTACAGCAAGCAACAGCGCGATGAAATTGCCAGCTATGCAGTTGGTACCGGCACATTAAAAGACGCACCCTTTATCAATCATGAAACCCTAAAGGCAAAGGGGCTGACCTCCCATGAGCTTAAAAAGGTCGAGGGTGCTTTGGCCGATGCCTTTGATATTCGCTTTGCATTTACCAGATGGACACTGGGTGATGGCTTTTGTGAAGATGCCTTGGGGCTTGATCGTCAACAACTCGAAGACCCGGCACTGGATATTTTGGAAGCTATCGGGTTTGGCAAGAATGAAATCGAACAGGCAAATCTGTATTGCTGCGGAGCCATGACCGTCGAAGGCGCACCACAGCTTCAAGATGAACACCTTGCCGTATTTGATTGCGCCAGCCAATGTGGTCGCACCGGCACCCGCACCTTATCTGTTGATGCCCATTTGATGATGATGGCAGCCGTACAACCATTCATTTCCGGAGCCATTTCAAAGACAATCAATTTATCTAACAGCGCCAGTATCGAGGACTGTGGCACTGCCTATCATAAAGCATGGAAACTGGGATTAAAGGCCGTGGCCTTGTATCGGGATGGCTCCAAACTATCACAGCCGCTTAACAGTTCATTGTTTGAAACAGATGATCTGGACGCGCTCGAAGAAGCAGAAACCCCGACGACGGAAAAATCAAGAATTGCCGCCGAAAGAATTGTTGAAAAAGTCATTGAACGAGTGGTGGAAGCCCCGGCCAGACGGCACAAGCTGCCAGATCGACGCAAGGGCTATATCCAAAAGGCCAGCGTCGGCGGTCATAAGGTTTATCTTCATACTGGAGAATATGAAGACGGCAGCCTTGGCGAAATCTTTATTGATATGCACAAGGAAGGGGCCGCTTTTCGCAGCCTGATGAATAATTTTGCCATCGCCATTTCCATTGGCCTGCAATATGGCGTTCCACTGGAAGAGTTTGTCGAGGCTTATGTGTTTACCCGCTTTGAACCGGCAGGTCTGGTTACAGGAAATGATAGAATTAAAAATGCCACGTCAATTCTTGATTACCTGTTTAGAGAAATTGCCGTTTCCTATCTTGGCCGTGATGACCTGGCTCATATCGACACCGAAGGCCTAACGGGAAACATTGGCAAAGGCATTGATGCCGACAAGGGCAAACATCAGGATCAGGCTCCGGCCAGTGAATATATATCCAAAGGCTTTGCCCGCGGACAGGTGCCAAAGAATGTGGTGATGTTCCTGCCAACCGGGTCAGAAGCCAAAGATTCTTCACGGGCAGAAATAGAAACAGTAAATGAAGAACAACAACTAGCATCTACCACCAGTATTCTGGACGCCGTAGGTCCGGCCACTACTGCCAAAAACGGTCTTCCTCCTGGCTCCAGCACTCGTGAACAATCCAGAGCCCGCGGTTATACCGGTGATGCCTGTACCGAATGCGGGCATTTTACTCTGGTTAGAAATGGCACCTGCCTGAAATGTGATGTTTGCGGATCCACAACCGGTTGTTCATAAATTACCAACGGATATGTGCTTTATTGCGGCCATGTACAGATCGCACGAGACATATAAATGAAAGTTCTGTTTCCAATAGCAGCCATTGCATTGTTATTACCATCTGCGTCTGCACTGGCACAAAATGCCGGACAGATTGAACGTGTCCGCCATGGAGATTCTTGCAAAAAGTGTAATTTGTTTCAGGCAGACTTTTCTTATCTGGACTTATCAGAACGGGACTTTTCCGGCTCACGATTGCGGCAATCAGATTTTAGTCTTTCAACAATGGATTTGGCTAATTTTTCCGGCGCAGACCTGTCAGTAAGCAATCTGTTTGGTGGCAGGTTTACTTCCGCCAGTTTCAGAAACGCCAATTTGCAAAATGCTGTATTGGTTGGTGGGTATTTCGGTGGTGCAGACTTTACCGGAGCCAATTTATCAGGCGCATTGATTTCCGGCGCAGATTTACAACATGCCAAAATTCGTCAATCACAATTAAACAAAGCTTGTGGAGATAAGTTTACCAAACTGCCCGCAGGTCTGCATGTAGCTCATTGCCGCTAACCCTATTTAAGCAATACTGTTCCGGTTACAAAAAAGCCCCGGTCGCAATGACCGGGGCTTTTCCCTTAGTATGAATGTAGATCCTACATTTTGCCGGTCAGGCGAACATAGTAAAATCCACCATTATATCCCATTGGGGAGGTCGCAGGATATTTCGATCCGACAATATCACCCCAAGGATTTAGATCCGGGAAATTGTTGAACAGGTTTTGTGCGCCAACAGCGATTTCAAAGTTTTCACTTACATCAAAACCAACCTGGGCATCAAATGTGATCTCATCCCCGGCATTGATCGGGAATGCACCATTTGAATCAAGGTGATCTTCAAAGTAAGAGCCATAATAGTTAGCTCTTGCAAGGAAGTTCCATGACCCTTGATCATGGGTTACGGTAAAGCTGCTACGCCATGCAGGAAGATTGTCTTCCAGTTGACGGATACGGCCCGCGCCCAATGAACCGGCATTTCTGACTTGGGTATCAGTGTAATTTACCGTCCATACTGCATTGGTTGAACCCGCACCAACATCAAATGGCATGGTAACAACCAGATCAGCACCTCTGGTACGAGTATCAAAATCATTATTAAAGAAATTGAAACTGGTAAGATCTTCTGATCCGGCAAAATCTGCTGCATTTAGCACACCAGCAGCATCCAGCGCATTTAACAATTGCGACGTTGAATCATTAGGGCTGAAAGCTACACCATTATTGGTTGCTGTAATACGTAAAGCACCAATAAAGTCCTGGGTTCCTGAAGTTGCAATCCGGTCTTTCACATTGATATTAAACAAATCAAGTGTGACCGTAGCAGCACCAATGTTAAACACTGTACCCAAGGTGAAGCTGTCTGATGACTCAGGGCCTAATGTTGGACGGGTTCCGCCTTGGCTTACGATGAAGTCAGAGATGAACTGACCGGCAGCTGATGTCAGCGGAATAGTACCGCGATCAACCAATTGCGTACCAACAAACACGGTGGAAATATTAGTTACATTGGCCTGTCCAGCAGTAGGTGCGTGGAAGCCTGTGCTATAGGTACTGCGCAGGCGGAAATCATCAGTCACCTCGAAAATACCGCCAATCTTGTAATTGGTGGTGGTGCCGAAAGCTGTGTAATCCTCATAGCGGATCGCAGCTTGCATAATCAGGCGATCGGTAACATCAGCCTCTGTTTGCAGGTAAAGCGCAATATTGCTTTGGCTGCTGGTTCCTGCAGTTGCCGGTGTAAAGCCACCAAACCCGTTAGAGCTGGACGAGAAGCCCTGTCCATTTGGAAACGCCAGCGAAGGAGCCGAAAGCGGCCCGATTGCATAAGATGCAGGATCACCAGCACGAATTGAGAATGCTTCCGAGCGGAACTCAAAACCGGCAGCGATATTCAAGTCAGAGGCAAAGCCTGCAACTGGCATATCATAGGAAAAATCTGCATTTACAATGTTTTCTTCCTGGCTGTATCCACCTGGGTTAAACGAGGTTGGAGTATCTGGCCCCAAAGACGCGTTAACGGTATTAAAGATGAAGAAGTCAACATCATTTTTGCCATAGGTATAGCTGATGTCATAGGCAACTTTTTCAGCAAATGGCAGGTCACCCTTAACACCAACAGTTACACCCTTGTCTCGCAGATTACCGCCAAAGCGCGGAGTAAACCCGCCTGGGAACATTTCAAGGAAAGTAAAGCAGTTTGGATCATTTACCACTGATGCCAACAGACCGGCATCAGGGATCAAGCCATTTGTACCGGTCAGCGGAATACCGGCAATACAGTCACCGGCAGTCTCACCGGACATGTCACCAACCCGCACCGATGGTACGCCATTAGGATCAAGCATACCGGTAAGAGGATCAACAAGCGGCCCGGCAAACACACCGCCACGATTGGTTGGGTTGCGGAAGAAGAAACCACCCTCAACCCGACGCTGCGCATAGTTACCAAATGCGTAGATTTGTCCATTATCGGCAAAATCCACACCCATGTTAATGAATGTCTTGATGTCATCATCGACTTTTGGCTGACCCCAGACCTGAGCCGGGTTGGCCACAGCAGTATTGCCGGCAGCAATCAAAGCTGCAGCATCAGAGCGCTGAACAGAACGAGAAGTGTCGTCCACATTACGCCACTCGCCAGTTACATTGAAAAAGCCATTGTCACCCAAAGGCAGGCCCACATTGGCAGCAACAGACCATTCGTCACCGTCACCAGTATAGGTTGACCCGTATTTAGCCTGGACAGTTGCACCATCGGATGCGTCTTTGAGGATAAAGTTCATCACGCCGGCAATGGCATCTGAACCGTATTGGGTTGCCGCACCATCACGAAGCACTTGCAGGTTTTTAAGCGCCAAAGCCGGAATTACCGAAATATCCGGGCCTTGAGCACCATCGGAAATACCACCGCCAAGGAAGGTAATCACCGCTGCACGCTTTAGCCGTTTGCCATTTACCAGAACCAGAGTCTGATCCGGTGAAAGCCCACGGAGATTGGCTGGACGAATTAGTGTTGCAGCATCAGAGATAGGCTGGGTGTTCACATTGTATGAAGGAACTGCGGTCCGAACCAGATCCGTAAGATCGCCGCCTGCCTGATTTACAAAATCAGAGCCGGAAATCACGTCAACTGGTGCCGGTGTATCAACCGCAGAGCGGCCTTTACGGCGAGTACCCGTTACAATAATGTTGTCTTCATAGGCCTCAGCATCCGCTTGTGCCAGAGCTACCGGAGCACTCACCGCACTGACCATCAGTGCAGAAACCCCTGTTAATAGTATTTTTTTACTCATCGATTTACCCTCAATCGTAATTTTCTTGCAAATACCGCCAAAAGCAGCGATTCCCTAACATGCCTTAGATGGTTAATCTGGAGCAATACACGTATGGCAGCAAATTGGAGATTTTAGCCAAATTTGCCGCAAATCAACAAAGTTCCGAAATAAACGTGTTAATAAAGTCACATAAAGACCGATCAGCGATAGTTTTTTGCGGCAAAACATCCATCTGGTTATCCGGCACCAATATCAAATAACAAAAACTTGGCAAAGCAGCAAATAACCCGCTACCCTTTGATAAATATTTGAATGACAACCGCCTTAAGAGTAGCCCGAGCAATCAGGCCCCTAAGCCTGTCAAATCGAAAAGGTCAGATATGTCTGCAAAAATTACCGGACGATTACTTACACAGCGAAAATTTGCACCCCTGTTGCTTGCACAGGCGCTGGGAGCTTTTAATGACAATATAATCAAGTTTTCACTAATGATTGCAACCGGATATGGCCTGTTAAAATTTGGAACCATTCCTGATCGTTACATGGTTCCTTTGGCAGCCAATACATTTGTTATTCCGATTTTTTTGTTTTCTGCTGTTTCCGGACAATTGGCAGATAAATTTGACCGCACCCGTATTATGCAATTGGCAAAACTGGGCGAAATTCTTCTTATGGTCATCGCCTCTGTGGGATTTTTGCTGCAAAGCACTCCGATATTATTTCTTGCCTTGTTTTTAATGGGCACCCAATCAGCGATTTTTGCTCCGGCGCGCCTTGCCTCCATGCCATATTTTCTAGATAGCGATGAACTGGTTCCCGGCAATGCTTTGGTCAGTGGCAATATTTTCCTGTTTACGCTGGCAGGGTCCCTTGTGGGCACGCTTGCACTGGTGGCACAGAATAAAGGAGCCTATCAATTTACTGAGAATGGCCCCATTTTTATCAGCCTGCTGCTGATATCTTGCTCATTGGCCGGATGGATTGCAATCAGGTTCTTGCCCTCATCCCCGCCACCGGAACAGAATTTGAAAATCAGTCTTAATTTTATGGCGCAGACCTGGAATTTGCTAAAATTTGTTGGCGAGGATTTGCGAATTTTACGACCAGTTTTGGGTATTGCCTGGTTTTACGCCATGGGTGGGGCGTTTTTGGCAATACTGCCCACCTATGTAAAAGATGTTCTGCTATTGGATAATTCAGTCGTTGCGGTTTTGATTGTGTTCTTTAGTGTTGGCGCCGCTTTGGGTGCGGTTTTGTGCGGAATTTTATCAACCAGAAGCAATGCCATCCTGTTTTCAATAGCAGGCCTGATCCTGCTTGCGACTTTTACGACAAGCACCTATTTTCTGAGCAATAACTTTCCAGTCTTAAATTATAACACTGCCTGGCCATTTTTGAATGATTCAAGAAACTGGCCATTGGTCTTTTCCCTGTTTGGCTCCTCAGTGGCTTCGGGGGTATTTGTTGTGCCCCTGCAGGCCATAGCTCAGCGTCGCGCTCATTTTGATGTGCGCGCCCGTACCATGGCTGGAAGCGCTCTGATGAATGCTGCTGCGGCAATTATTGGACAATTTGCACTGGTTTACACCGGAATCGCCGGATTAAGCGTACAATCGGCTTTTGCCGGCATGGCCATAATCAGCGCCCTTGGCGCCATATACATGACTTTGGCCAAAGCAAAGGGAACATTTTAGGCAAAGCTATGCCCCTGGGCTCAGGCCCTAAAAATATCGCTTGAGGGTAATGGTGACAAAATCATCATTATTGACAAAGGCTATTGGGTCAGGAAACTTTGCATTGGCAAAAATTCCAGACTCAATCCCAATTATCCAGTCATCCCCGAACCGCCGCGAGGCTTCTGCGAACACTGCAATTGCATCGGTTTTCCTATCAAGCAATGCCCCCACCAGCAGGCTGGAATCATCAATATCATTTAACGCCAGCCGTGTGCCCAGGAATAAGTCATCGTCATATATGCTAATTGGAGCAAGCATAGGATCACGTCCATCATAATTATACTACAGCAACAGGCCAAGATCGGCACCACTGGAGAAAACTCCGGATATGGTCCACTCAAAACCGCCAACTGCAGCCCAGAATTGCTCGACTTTAGAACTTCGGATAATGGTTTCAAGCTTCCACAGCCAGCTAGCTGATGTGTATTGCACCTCCAGACCACTTTGGCTTATCTGATCATAAAATGGGGTTATGGAGGTGGGTTTAAGGAAAAATTGCGGCTCGCGGCTGACAGGGCAAACTGCCGATGGAGCCTTGATTTTGTGTCAGGTGCTTTCAGTGATGGCCGCCGGTTCCGTATCTTGTGCATTGTCGATGACTTCTCGCGCGAGGCACTGGCAACGGTTGCTGACATATCCCTGTCTGGCGAAAGAATGACCCGTGAACTGGCTGCAATTATCCGGCGGCGCGGCAAGCCTTATATGATTGTCTCGGACAATGGCACGGAAATGACGTCTCAGGCGGTTCTGAAATGGTGTCAGGACAATGATATTAACTGGCACTACATCGCACCGGAAAAGCCAACGCAAAATGCTTTTGTTGAAAGCTTCAACGGTCGCCTGCGCGATGAATGCCTGAATGAAAGCCTGTTTGGCAATCTGGCTGAAGCGCGGCACATTATTGAAAACTGGAGGATCTACTACAACACACAAAGACCACACACATCACTTGGCGGTTTGGCTCCGGCTGTCTATGCCCGGCAAAACCGAAACCACCGGCCCGCTTCGCTTGAGCTACTGGGTGGCTCCGCTCAGCGGGCCTTGACAACAATCCAAATAAGAGAAACAAACGTGAACGGATTACTAACATCAATTTGGCCAGGATCAGGGGGCTGGGTCATGCTTGAATTATATTTAATGAGAATGAACAGATTTGGCACGAATTGACAGACAAAGCTTGAGCCTGCCCTAAGAAATATGACTGCGCTCAGGCGATTACTTACCTTACTGTCGTAGACACATTCTCACGCTGCGAGACACAAGACATGGTGCCGCTTGAGAGACTCGAACTCCCGACCCTCTGATTACAAATCAGATGCTCTACCAGCTGAGCTAAAGCGGCTTATGCAGCAAAACAGCTAATTACTGTTTTTACTCTGGTCTGCAAACAGGCCGGTTTCGGCCAGTTCACAGTTCATGTTGACTTTGGTTCCGATTTAACCGCTCAATTGATGCGAAAACAATCTTGCCTCTATCAACATACCGGCGCCATATAGCGTTAATTATCTTGATTGACCAGCCCAAATTTCAGACAATATTCATCAAGCAGCATACTGGAAAACCCCGGCTTGCAAACCTGGCAAAGATAAAGAAAAACCCGAAGCTTAAAGCCTCGGGTCAAGTGTGCTGGGGGGCAGGGTTAATGTTGTTATTAAGGTTTGCGTCTTGCGGCAAACTTGGGGGAGCCGATTACAGCAATATGCTGCTAACTGATTCTATTATTGCAAAACCAATCAAAGCGGTAATGCCAACATAGCTCACAACAGCAAATACTGACTGAAATATATTATTACCAAATCGGGCCATCTTGTTTCTCCTTACAGGACCGTTGTGGCCTCTTAGCGGGCCTCATGAACAGATTAGCTTCCATCCATGCCGATAAACAATAAACACATATCGAAAAACAATCAATACAAAATTACTGTAAAACGATAAAATTTTGGTAATAAACAGTAATTTTTTGCAAAATAAATCTTCAACACACTGAAAAACAAAAGAATTTTTATTTAAGGGGGATTAAGAAAAGTATCCGAATGACACCCATGCCAAATATGCAGGTGGACACCCGACCAAATTACAGGGATGGACTTACGGCGCGTAGGACGCAAGTGACGGTTAGGGTGAGAGTCAGTGACGAGGGTCACCGTGAAGGGTCACTATTAGGGTCAGTGCCATTTTTCGCTGTCCCTTGAGTGATACTTGATACCCCCTGTAATCACACCAAAGCAGTACTTTTTGATAACCAAATGACCCTTGAATGACCCTTCTATATACTAA
>WFUF01000027.1 GCA_015485155.1 Robiginitomaculum sp.
AAGGGTAATAAACTGACCCTTAAATGACCCTTCTATATACTAACTGACCCTTTGGTTTAGGGGATAAGTGTAAAAGGCGCCCGCCCTTGCCAGAGCTGTTATAATGTAAGGGTTGGGGCTAAAGCCTCTGACAAAATGCTCTTTGACAGGTAAATATTTCTTTTCAAACCCAATAAAACAAAAGGGTTCTGCCAGTATGCATTACGCAAGCAATTTTAGCAGGCAGTCGTATAAATATCCCTGCCTCTGGCTCTTATCCCGTGAAGAAAACGATAAAAAGTTTTTATAACAATGAAGCGGGATATATTCCTGACGTTAAGTGCGGATCTGATCAGGGGTTGTTGGATTATAACCAAAGCCTGCGCATGGCGGCGTCAGGCCCAATTGAGTTAGCACATATCCCATTGCAGCAAAATGATGAATCGTATGGCTGTGCGCTTGAATAAGCAGTGCTGACAGGGTGTAGAGGTTGGTTACTTCACCTGCGCCAAGATCATCGGTAACGCTGATAATTTGTTCAAAATCAACACCTTGAAGATCGGCAATCTGGCTTAGGATATGCTCAAGATAGGTTAAGGCAGCATGGCGATCATACTCAATATTACGATTACGCTGCCTTGCTGCCAGATTAACATTGTAATCAGCCATGCCTTCAAAAATACAGTTAAAGATATCCAGAACATGGCGGATATGGCTACCAATGCTAGAGTGATAAGGCGCAACGGAGCTGTCCTGATACTGTTCATCGGTAACCGAATTGATCAGTATAATGCCGGTTTTCAAATTATTGGCTATGGTTTCAAGCATGAGCGCAATCTACTAAAAGCCCCCGACAACGCAACCCGGCGCTGCTCACAGTTTTGTGTAGAGCATTTTTAGCAAAAGTGGGAACCGGTTTTGCGGCCAAAAATGCGATAAACAAAGATTCTGCATTTTTAGCAAAAGTGGGAAGGTTTTTGTTCGCTACCGCCTAGCGGCTACTTGAGGACTCTTTTGTGCGCTACCGCTTCGCTACTTGAGCGCGGGTTTTGCGGCCAAAAATGCGACAGATAAAAGATTAGAGCAAATTAACAGACCCTGGCCCTAAAATGCTCTAATCGGAATGTCCCTTTCCTTAAATCAAGCTGCCTTTAAACCTTTGTCTCTGGCGGCCAATATGCGTCTGGTTGCGATTTCATCGGCCACTGTCACCGTGGACATATCATTAGCCAAGGATGCATCAATAATCTCTGCAACCGTTTGCTCGATACCTGCAACTTTTTGGTCAACCCATTTGTGATCAATAACTCCCTTGACCTCAGGAGCAATATTGATCACTCCACCAGCATTGATTACATAATCAGGAGCATAAATAATCCCGTCTTTGTGTAAACGCTCTCCAAGCACATCATTTGACAACTGATTATTGGCTGACCCTGCGATAACTTTGGCCTGCAACTGCCCGACATTGTCCTCATTTATAACACCGCCTCTGGCGCATGGAGCAAAAATATCGCATGTCTCGACCACTATTTGATCAGGATCCACGATTTTAGCGCCGAACTCTTTTTGTGCTTTTTGTAAAGTGGCATCATCAATATCAGCGACCAGCAATTTGGCACCCGCCTTGTGCAGATCCTCGCACAACCGCCAGCCAACCTTGCCCAGCCCCTGTACTGCGACTTTAAGCCCCTGAAAACTGTTTGTTGAAAACGCTCTTACAATACAGGCCCGCATGCCAACAAACACCCCTTGCGCAGTCAATGGCGACGGATCACCCATACCACTGTCCAGCCCGACCACATGAGTGGTAGTAAGACGCATATTACTGGCGTCTTCAACGCTTACATTCATGTCTTCTGCTGTGATATAGCGACCGCCCAGACTATCTACAGCCCGACCAAAGGCCTTAAACAGCTCTGCCCGTTCCGGCCCTTGATAGCGCGGATTATTATTCCAGCTTTCAGGGACCATGATAACCGCCTTGCCACCACCAAGCTCTAATCCTGCCAGTGAGTTTTTCAGGCTCATTCCCCGCGATAACCGCAACACATCATTTAAGGCTTCGGAGGAATTGGAATAATTCACCAGGCGGCACCCGCCCAAAGCAGGGCCAATATCCGTCGAATGAATAGCAATAATCGCTCTCATTCCTGTAGGTTCATCAACAAAAAAATGTACCGATTCATGGTGTCGATACGCACTGTCTTCAAATACGCTCATAAAGCCCGCTCGCCATTTGAAATCACAAAACCGTTATAATCTGGGGTCCTGTGATTTGGGTTCAGAAATTGCGCCAACTGCGGACCTGATTTTTGGTGGCCTCACCTCTCGGCGCGCTGCTTGATAACCCGATAACGATAAACGGCTGCGTCACCTACTTCAAGTGCGTGAAGGCGATTTTTTGCTGAATTCAGCTCTCTTACGAAAAAATCGCGCACAGGCTCAAGAATCGGCACCAAATCTATTGCGTTATTCAGTTCAATCGCAGAAGACTCGGCTTTTGCAATTGCTGCGCGCAAAGCCCGCATGGAACCTCCTGTGGTTTCCTGTACTCTTTGCACCGTAAAACCAGCCTGACGCAAAGCGCTCTCCCTTTCTCCGGGACTTTGCCAATAGCATTCTTTGGCTGAACGATTGGCAAACCATGAAATCTCAGGTGCGCCAGGCTCGAGGCTTGGTTCCTCAAATACCATGGTCCCACCGCCAATAACTGCCAATCCCAGCCAGTCTATGACTTTGGGCTGCGCAAAGGTAAGGACGGGCTCAACAGCTATCATGCCATGGGATCTGGTTTTAGGTGGAAATACCGTGTCCAGATCTATGGTTCTGACCAGAACCTTGCCGCTTTGCCCTGAGTGTTCAATCAGCTCTTTAGCGGTATCTTCAACCTTGCAGCGCCAGTCATAGCCATGCACGAAGGTGGGTAGCATCTTGGCTATGTGTAAAGGAGCGCCTGCGCTGCCACAGCCTAAAACGCCGACAATTTTGTCTGCAGACAACTGAAAGCAGGAACTGGCCTTTTGCTCAAATGCTTCATCCGCAGGCCAAAATCGCCCACTGCCCCATGCTGCGTGCATCGCAACAATTTCAGGATCTCCGGAATATTTGGCAAGCACCCTGTCGCTTTCCAACGATTTGCGAGACACAGGCTTTGCCGGTGCTGCTGTTTTGACAGGCTTCGGCTTCTTCCATAATCCCGAAAATGAATCTGCAGAATTTTTCATCATATTTCTCATCCGCCAACAATAACACCTGCAGAGTAACCGAGCGGTTTCCAAACACAGTAAATATCAGGTAAACTTGGACAACGCCCAAACCCGTCTGGAGACAAAAATGCGCCGAGACAGCCGACCAAAATGGCTCTTTGACTATATGACCCAATTCCGTGACTGGTGGGCTAAACACTTTGTATTTCCTCACTTTGAAACAATAGGGCCGGATGCAAAATTCATTGGCCCCCGGCACATTCAGGTTTTCGGGCGTGGCATCAATGCCGGCAGAGCCTTACATATTATTGCAAGTTTTGATGCTCCAGTGCGCTTAACCGTATGGGCTGGCGCGGGAAAATCAGGGCAGATTACGCTTGGAGACTGCGTGTTGATTACCGGAGGAACCCGGCTGTTAGCGGCCAAAAACATCACCATTGGTGATGGTTGCATGTTTGCCTCCGGCGCAATAATCAGCGATTGCGACTGGCATGGCATTTATGACCGTACAGAAATCGACGAGCAGGCAAAACCTGTAATTTTAGAAGAAAATGTCTGGGTCGGCACCAATGCCTTTATTGGCAAAGGCGTAACCATAGGAAAAAACAGCATTGTTGGCGCCGGATCGATTGTCACAAAGAATGTACCCGCCAATGTAGTGGTCGCAGGCAATCCTGCAAGAATCGTGAAACAGCTAAACCCCGACGGCCCGTTCAAAACCCGCATGGACATGCTGGCTGACCCCCCTGCTCTAGAGCGCTTTATGGATGCAGCTTATGAAGAAATGCTAAAAGGCAATACCCTGCTTGACTGGATACGTTCGCAGATTGCACCTACAAGGAATGATTAAATCCTGATCTCAATCAACAAACGCCATGGGTGGTTTCCGGTGCCTTGTTGCCTGTTCATACGAATAGCCTAAAGAAAACAATTCCTTCTCATCAAATGGACGGGCAATCATTGTAATCCCTGCTGGCCATTTCTGATAAGAAAACCCCATAGGGATAGTCATAGCCGGAAGCCCGGTGGCTGGGGCAAGGTTTTGCGAATTATCGCCTTTGTATTCGGCACTGCCGCGATCAATATGCGCAGGAGGATTGCTCCATGTGGGATAGACCAGCACATCCAGATCCGCAGCATCCATTGCTGCTATCACATCAGAGCGATACATCTGACGCTTTTCATTAGCGGCAAACCTTTGACATGGCTGATCCCACTGCTCCGGTGGGCGATCATCAGGGTATTGGGCAAAAAACTCCAGTCCGCCTTTGGCAGCAGGGCCATATTGACCAGATTGCAGCACCTCCCCTATACCGCTAATTGGTGCATTCTCCCCCAAAGTCCTTAGATAGGAACGCAAGTCATAACCAAAGGCCGGGCAGAACATACCATTTTTCAGATACTCTTGTATGTTTGGCACAACAACCGGATCAATGATTATTGCTCCTTGCGCCTGCATATCTTTAAGTGCCTGAAAGAATAAGCTGGTGACTTTGGGGTCAGCATCTTCATGATCCACCCATTCGCGCAACACACCAATACGTGCGCCTTTTAGCGCCCCTTCATCAAGGAATTTTGTGTAATCTACTTCGCGCTTGCCCTTGCCAAGCTCTGTTGCCGTATCTTTGGCATCATAGCCGGCCAGCACATTAAAAAGCCGCGCAGTATCTGCTACAGAGCGTGCCATCGGCCCGGCAATATCACGATCAGAAGCAAGCGGTATAACCCCGTCACGACTGGTCAGACCAAAGGTCGAACGAATGCCGACCAATGCCAAATGCGAACTGGGGCCGCGAATGGAATTGCCCGTATCTGAACCCAAACCTGCCACTGCAAAAGATGCGGCCACACCTGAAGCCGTACCACCGGAAGAGCCTGCTGGAACCCTGTTCAGGTCATAGGCGTTTTTTGTGCGCCCGAACGAGGATGAAATGGTTTCCCTGGGACTAAATGCCCATTCTGCCATATTGGTTTTTGCCAGCACTATGGCTCCGGCTTTGCGCAAGTTTTGCACCATAAAGGCATCATCAGGCGGAATCGAGCTTTTCAAGGCAATGGAGCCACCAGTCGTTGGCATATCATAAGTATCAAAATTATCCTTCACCAAAACCGGCACGCAGTGCAATTCTTTGGTGATTCCACTAATCTTTTGCTCTTCATCCAAAGATCTTGCCTTACGCAAAGCATTGGTATTGATCATGGAAATGGCATTTAATCCGCTTTGCTGGTCGTATTTTGCAATTCGCCAAAGATATCTTGAAATAAGCTGCTGACAACTTATCTGTTTGTTGTTTAGAGCTTCCAGCACATCAGCAATTGAAGCTTCCACCGGATTAAAACTGCTCTTTGCGCTGGCACCAAAATGAGCATCGGCAAATTGTAGAAATGCCGGCCAGTCCTCTTTGGTTACCCCGTGAGTTCCCGGACGTATCCAGAACGCAATATTGGCCTCTGGCTTAAATGGAACCAGCCTGTCTTGCTGCAATCCGGTTTCGCCAAAAAACTCCCACGCCCTGCTCGCAGCCTGCGCCGCACGAAATGCCCCGTTAGGATCAGACCATACATCACGTCTGGCATTTCCCAAAAATACCGGTCGCGGCGCAATCAAGGCCAGCAATTGGTGCTGATCCACCGGCAGCTTGTCTGTGTTATTGGAAAATGATGCAAATTTTCTGGAAAACCAGTGCGGATAAGATTTGGCAATTTTAGCAACGGTTTCACCAATATTGCCCCGGCTAAGAGATGC
The DNA here is from genome assembly GCA_015485155.1 of Robiginitomaculum sp. Taxonomy (GTDB): domain Bacteria; phylum Pseudomonadota; class Alphaproteobacteria; order Caulobacterales; family Maricaulaceae; genus Robiginitomaculum_B. The sequence goes on from WFUF01000027.1 coordinate 5,935, forward strand.
GCCACCAGTGCCTGACTGATGGGCAATTACACCATCAATTCGCCGGTCAAATGCCGTAGCCAGCAATGACGCTTTGCCATAACGGGAGTGACCATAAGATATGATAGCATCAAACCGATCATCAGATTGCAATGCATCAACCACCCGACCCTGCAGCCAGGCCCACGCCGCCACTGCGCCCCAGCGTGTGTCGTCATTCTCATGACCGCTGGACATTGCAATAAGCGCTGCCGGGCCAGTATTGGTATTATCGGGGAAAACTTCGCCCGGATAGTGGGTGGCGATTGCATAACCACGATCAATAATTTCCTCGATCGGCGGGGTGGCAATATAGCGGCCAAATACATAACCGGCAATTTTTGAGACTAGCCCGTTGCCCTCACAACCACGATGTGCCGGTAATTTGCTAATGCCAGCCAATGGAATAGTCACATTGGACGGACAAAAGGTCTGCATCATTATGACCGGCACCGGGCCATCCATATTTGCAGGCATCAGCACCACCAGATTAAACTGTCCGCGATTGGATTTTTGCAAAGCAGCATTGGCACCAAAACCGGCTTCAACTTCTATCTGCCACTCTTCAAGCCGGGCCTTACCTGAGAGCGCCTTAAGGTCAAGGACAGTTTTAAGCTTTATATTCGTTGCTGATCTGTCCGGAAAATAGCCATATATATTTTCCTGTAAACCTGTAGCAAAAGCAGAAAATGGCTCGGCACTGGATGGGCCTTGCGCTTGCTGCTGCTCTGATAAAATCGGCGGGCGGGCAGCACTCCCTTCGGGTGTCAGACTTGCCCTGGCGATAGTTGCTTGCACACAGGCGCTCAATAATATAAGCGCAGTAATTACCAGCGCCCACCGCATTATCATGATTTGCTTCCACATGGCCTTTCAAACATCCGTGCGCGCCATGCATGTAGATGCGGTAGTTTTTCCTGATCAGGCTTCCACCTTGCAACCCGGGCAAAACCAATAGTGGCAAAGGCTGTAATATCGGCAATAGTAAAGCGATCACCGGCAATAAAGTCACGGGTCTTTAACTCACTGTTCAGGGTTTTGGCAAAGTTTTCAAATCCCTTTTCGCCTCGTGGAGCCAGTTCCGGGATTTGTTTTTCCAGTGCCGCAAATGCCGGGTGTCCGTGACGCAACCACCATGCCAGCGGCATCAGCCACATCATTTCAACCCTGCGATCCCACATTTCAATAAAAGCGGTTTCTGAAGGAGTTTCTCCCATCAGGTTTGGATCAGGATACAGCCCTTCCAGATAGCGGCAAATTGCCCGGCTTTCAGTCAAAGCCTGACCGTTTTGCAGCTCCAGCACCGGAACCTGTGCAAACGGACTTAGTTCACGAAAATCATCCCTTCGATGTTCTCCTTGAAACAGATCAATAAAGACGTGCTCAAGATCCGTAATATTCTTTTCCTTCAGAAAAAAATACACACGCTCCGCATTGGGTGCGCCTTTTGTACCATATAGTTTCAAAACACATGCTCCAGCATTAAAACCACAGTGTGAGAGTCTACTAACGACTTGGCAAGCGCCTGCACGTTAAAAAATACAAAACCCTGATATGCAAATTTTAAGTTCATTTTGAACCCAAGCGCTTCAGATGGGTTATGCGCTGGGTATAATCCCTAGACTCCGCCTACACCAATTCCCCTGTGGCAGGCCGCTGCTGCCTTGATAATGCTGACAGCCAATGCCCCTCCAGAGCCATCACCAAGCCCAAGACCCAAATCCAGAATTGGCTTTTTGCCAATACGATCCAGCAATGCCCGGTGACTGTCTCTTGAGGTTACGGAACCTGCAACACAATGATCTATGCTTTTGGGATCAATGGCATGCAAAATAGCGGCACTGGCAGCAGCTACAAACCCGTCCAGCACAACCGGCACTTTCTGATATCTTGCGGCCAGTATTGCCCCGGCAATCGCCGCCAGATCTCGCCCGCCCAACCGCCTCATAACCTCAAGCGGATCACCAAGCTGCCCCTGCTCCCGGGTGATTGCATCGTCAATGGCTCTGGTTTTTTCTAATAACAGGTCGGGTTTTTTCATTGCTGATCCCGATTGTGACCAGAATGAGGCAGAACCGCCGAACAAGGCCAAGGCAACCGCACCGGCAGCAGTGGTGGCACCAGCGCCAACGGCACCTACCCCGATTAAATCAGGATTTTCGCTTAACGCTTCCATGCCATAGGCGATAGTAGCGGCACAGTCCTTTTCGCTCATTGCCGCTTCCAGTGTAATATCATTGGTTGGCATTTCAGGAGCCAGCTCAACAATTCTAAGCCCACAACCAACCGTGCCTGCAATCTGGTTTACTCCGCCTTTACCTCCGGTCAAATCACTTATTTTGCTCATGGTTTCGTCAACCCCATAGGCAGAGACGTTTTGCCTTGCCACACCATGAGAACTGGCAAAAACTACAATTTGTGAGTTTTGCACTCTTGGTTGGCTTTGCCCCTGCCATCCTGCCAGCCAGATAGCAAGTTCGCTAAGCAGACCTAACTCACCTGAGGGCAGGGCAATTTCAACCTGTCGCTTTCCAGCTTCATTTTTTGCATCAATATCTGCATCAGGAACTTTTGCGATCAGATCCCTGATATCATCAAATGGACTGTTTGTAAGCGGAAGGGCCAAAGATTTGATCCCGTCTTTTACTAGAATCTGTCAAGACCACCAATATGCATGAATTTGACATCAAAGAACAGTCCTTACAGATAACAAGTTTGTTAGACAGCTTGTAACTGCTAGGCTAATAAGTTCTGATCTCAAGATCATAATTTATGGAGAGCTTCATGCGCTTTGCCTTGGGTTATTTTGCAATCTTTGCACTTCTGGTGGCAGGATTGATACTTTTGGTGCGCCTGATTGCGCCTGAACAAATACAAGGCGAAGATCAGCAAATGAGACTGATCTACTTGTTATTGCTGTTATTCCTGATCGGTGGCGGTATATTTAGCACTAATCGTGCACAGATGGCATTGGCCTTAAAACAGGCCCTTATCTGGATAGCTATATTTTTGCTGGTAGTATTGGCCTTTTCATTTCGCCATGATTTTTCCATGATGGGAAACCGGATGGCTGGTGAACTAATGCCCGGCAAGACGATCCCTGTGCAAACCGATAAGGAACAAGGTAGCGGCTCTACCGTTGCCATTACAAAATCCAATGACGGCCATTTTCGCGCCAATGGTAAGGTCAATAATACCCATGTAAGGTTTCTGGTTGATACCGGAGCCTCGATTATCGCCTTGACATTGAACGACGCCATACGTGCCGGCATTGCTATTGATAAGTTGAATTACACCATGCGCATAAGCACAGCCTCAGGCGAGACTTTTGGCGCTCCGGTGATGCTGGATAAGGTTTCAATCGGGCAAATTACCTTGCGCGATGTGCAGGCAGTTGTGCTAAAAGAAGGCTTGAATAACTCCCTACTTGGCATGAGTTTTTTAGGACGTTTACAAAAATTTGAGGCCAGCAAAAATCAGTTGATTCTCAAGAAATAAGCCCATCACGGAACATCAAAATTCCGGTTACCAGCAATAACACTCCAAACAATCTCCGCAAGGCAAGCGCCGGTAAAGCGTGAGCCATGCGTGCCCCCACCGGAGCCAGGGAAGCGGTTAATATGGAAATAGCCAAAAACCCTGGTATATTTACGAACCCCACCGAAAACGGCACCGATATTTGCGACCACCAGCCAGTAACCATATAAAGCAAGGCAGCAGGCAAACCAACAGCCACCCCAAATCCGGCAGCAGTACCAACAGCCCGGTGGATCGGCTTGCCGCATAAAGTCATAAGAATAACCCCAACCACACCGCCACCAATACCTGCCATGGCCGAACTTATTCCGATAAATCCTGCTAGCCCTATCTTTGCCAATCCACCGGGAAGTTGGGAGGCAAGCCGCCAGTCTTGGTTGGCAAACCCCATTTGCAAGGCAATAAGGATCATAAAACCACCAAAGCCTGTGATCAACCAATGCCCCGGCAGATAAGAAGCCAATAGCGCACCTGCAATCACTCCTGGCACTATCCATGGTATCCATGATTTTAACACGGACACATCCACTGCCCCACGCTTATAATGAGCAAATACTGACCTAAGCGATGTTACCACAATGGTTGCAAGAGATGTGGCAATTGCAGACTTCATTGCCACATCATCAGCCACACCAAACTGGATCAGCACTGCATAAAGTGCAGGAACTATTACCACGCCGCCACCAACACCAAACATTCCGGCCACCATGCCTGCAAATGCTCCAGCAGCAATGAGCGCTAAAAAAAGATCAATGTTTTGCACCAGCGCTTCCATCAGCTGCCCCCTGTGATGCCATAACCTCGGCAGCAGCTTTGGCAATTACACGCCAGTCAGCACCTGGTTTTACGCCTTCTTCGGATAGTATGCGTCGCCAGTTCCTTGCCCCCGGCTGTCTGTAAAACAATCCCATAACATGCCGGGTTATATCATGCAGGCGAGTGCCATTTTCCTGTTCAAGCGCGGCGTATTCGATCAACCCCTCCACTACTTGCTTGCGGCTGACCGGAGCAGATTCTTCGTTAAATATTATCTGATCCACCTGCGACCATTCAAACGGATCATGATAGGCAGCCCGCCCGACCATTACCCCATCAAGCCCGTGACTTTCGCTAATAACCTGATCAATAGTTTCAAGACCACCATTCAAGCTGATACTTAAATCTGCAAAATCCTGTTTCATTTGCCGAACCAACGGATAGTCCAGAGGTGGTATTTCCCGGTTTTGCTTGGGGCTAAGACCTTTTAACCATGCTTTTCTGGCATGAATAATGAATTTCCTGCACCCCGCATCTGATACTGTTTTTATGAATTTTGGTAAGGTTTCCTCTGCAACCTGCTCATCAACTCCAATGCGACATTTGACGGTTAATGGCACCGTAACAGCATCCCTCATGGAGCTAATAATCCTGGCTACCAGCTCCGGTTCCAGCATCAGCACTGCACCAAAACGTCCCGATTTCACCCGATCAGAGGGACAACCCACATTCAGGTTTATTTCGCAATATCCAAAATCTTCGCCAATGCGTGCAGCTTCGGCCAATTGAGCAGGATCAGATCCGCCTAATTGTAGAGCCACCGGATGTTCCAATGGCGAAAACCCCAACAAACGTTCTTTATCTCCATACACGATTGCAGCGGAAGTTACCATTTCCGAATATAATAATGCCCTTTTGGTGATCAAACGGATGAAGGCGCGAAAATGTCGATCAGACCAATCCATCATCGGAGCGACGGAAAATCGTTCATATGATATTTTAGCCAAAGCTTACAATCCAACAGCACACAAAGAAAGATGCATGGTAGCTGTGATCTGACATACTTCAAGTTGATATAAGTGATAAAAATTCTGAAATAATTATTTCTCCTGCACAAAAAAACCCCGCCCGAAGGCGGGGTCTTAAGGTGGAAAAGCCGTTGACTTTTCTGGCTGTGATCCGAGGGGACGGAGCAGCCCTTCTTGGAAGATGAAACGAACTTATTTGGTAGAAGCCAGTTTATGAGCCGCAGCAAGTTTTACATTTTTATTGGTTAGATCATTATCGGAACCGGCGATTCTTGCGGCTGCTGAAAGCTGAGAAGAAGCTGTAATATGATCACCGGACAACCAGGTAACCACACCCTTATTGTTCAAAGCCTGCCAGCTATCAGGGGAAATAGCCAGGGCTGCATCACATGCCTTAGCAGCAGCACTCAACTCACCAAGAGCGCCTTTGGCCGCACATAAATTAGTATAGGCCGCCAGCTTGCGTGACTTGGACAATTTGTTCTTTAATGCTGCTTCTTGAAAAAACGCAGCCTTTTTGAACGAACCCTTATCAAAAGCGGCAATACCAGCGCGAATTTTACCATTGGACACAGATTTGGTGGCAAACTCCGGTACAGCTTCTGATGCAATGGATGCTGTGACCAGAGGCGCAATTGATATGGCAAGACCAAGAGAGAATACTTTTAACAGATTTGGGGAGGACATTGTTATTTCCTGTTTTGTTTTCGACGGATATAACATAACATATTTCGCTCGTTTGAAAAGTGAACAATGTTTACTTTTTTTGCATAAGTGCTATGCACAAATGAAAAGAAGCCAAAACACCCTTTCAAATTTTCGCTATGATCCCATATATTGCTAGCAGAACAACAATACTGGTCTTAACATGGAACTGAAAATAAACTGGTCTGACTTTCCAATTTTTCTGGCTGTTGTAAATGCCGGTAACCTTTCAGGAGCTGCCCGGGATCTGGGTTTAAGCCAGCCCACTGTCAGCAGACGCATGAACGCATTGGAAGAGCAGATGGGGATCCCCCTGTTACAAAAAACCAACACCGGAATTGCTCCCACTGAAATGGGGCTGGCCGTATTGGACCACATCCGCCGCATGGAACACGAAGCAGAAGCCATTACCCGCGCCACTGCTGCCAGCGATCAATCTCTGGCCGGCACTGTTACCATCTCGGCCACTCAAGGCGTAGGCGATATGTGGCTACCTGAGGCCATGCGCCCTTTTCACGTCAAATACCCGGAAATAGAATTTATTATTGATGTAAACATTCAAATGGCCAATCTGGCCAAGCGTGAAGCAGATATCGCCTTGCGCTGGATGGGGCCAGGCAATCAAAATTCCCTGATTGGCCGCAAGGTCATCACCCTTGGCATTGGGCTTTATGCTTCCAAGTGTTATCTTGAAAAACATGGGTGCCCGAAAACCCTTGAGCAACTGGCCGATCATTCCGCTGTGGGTATACGCATGTCAAGAACCAGCCCGCTATGGCCAATCAATCTTAATGACTTGTCCATTGTTCCCCAGAAAATCAGTTTTTTATCCAATAGCTTGCGCACCCAGGAAGAGGCCATTGCCTCGGGCTATGGAATTGGTGCACTGGCGCATCTGCAAGCCGAACGGCAGGACGGGCTGGTGCGAGTACTTCCTGATTTTGAGCATTTGCAGGATTTATGGATTGTAGCCCATGATGATTTATCAAAAAACCGGCGCATTCGACTGGTGTTCGACTTCCTCATAAAAGTATTACAAAAGGATCAGGAGTATTTTCTGACAGGAAAATCAAAAAAATCCGTGGCATTATGATACTTAGCAGCATGCCCCTAAATTCCCAGCCTGGTGTTAGGTTAAAATGAACCATACTGGCTCTAATCTTTGTTTATCGCATTTTTGAACTGCAAAATCCCGCACTAAAAATAGCCGTCAGGCGATAGCGCAAACAAAGACCTTCCCACTTTTGCTTGCAAATGCTTAAGCCGCCCTGATTTCCCGCAGGAATACTTCCACCTCACGGTTCAGCTCTTCTGCTTTACTCGATAAGGATTTAGCAGCGCTTAAAGTCTCGGAGGCCGATGCACTCGCCTTATTTGAAGAGTGATTTACATCTTCTATATCTGCAGATATCTGGCTGGTACCGGTTGAGGCTGTACTCATGCTTGAGGATATTTCGCTGGTTACAGAGCCTTGTTCTTGTACCGCATTGGAAATGGCTGCGGATATATCATGAACACCGCCAACAGTTTGTCGTATGGAATCAAGGGCGCCAACGACCTGTTTGGAAACTTCTCGAATATTGGATATGCTTTCGCCGATTTCGCTGGTGGCAGAAGTGGTTTGCGTAGCCAAATTTTTGACCTCGCTGGCAACGACCGCAAACCCGCGCCCGGCATCACCGGCACGAGCCGACTCAATAGTTGCATTTAACGCCAGCAGGTTAATCTGGGCGGCAATATCTTCAATAAGGGTTACAATCTCGCCAATGCGGTCTGTGGCCTCTTCCAGTTCTTTGGAGGTTTGATCAGCCTTTTGCATTTCCGATACCGCAGCACTTACTGCTTCGTCTGATCGGGAAATCTGTTGTGAAATTTCCTGTACAGATGCTGACATTTCTTCGGTTGCGGAAGCTACGGCCTGCACATTTTCGGAAGTTTCTGTTGAGGCCTTTGATACACTTTCAACTTTTTCGCTGGTATTTTCGACCACAGTGCATACCAGTTCGGAGTTTTTATACAATTGATCAGCGGCAGCGGTAACCGATTGAATAATTCCGGAAACCTTATCTTCAAAACTGTCTGCAAGCTGGTTTCTTTCTTTTATCTTTTCCTCTTCTGCCAGCTTTTCCACCTGCGCCTGTGTTGCTTCGAACTGTAGTTTTTCTACTGCATTTTCCCTAAAAACTTCCAGCGCCCGTGCCATTTCGCCAACTTCGTCTTTGCGGCTGGTACCAACAATATTGATATTTGTATCACCTTCCACCAGATCTTTCATGCTTCTGGCAGCGCCGGAAATCGGGGCAATCATAATGGTTACCTGCCAGGCAACGAATGCAATTACCAACAAGGCGATAATGGTGGCAACACCTGCTGCATACAGCATGGACTTGTTAATAGTGCTTTGGATTACTCCGCGGTCAAATGACAACATTAAATAGCCAAGCTGTTCGCCATCTTCGTCCAAAATGCTTGAAAGTGCGTAAGTTAACTGACCTTCGAAAACTGAAACCGGGCCGGATTTGATCTGCCCGCTAGCTGCTTCGAGTTTTTCCATAATTGCATCGGAAAGCTCAAATTCTGATGGCGCTGACATTATCGGGGTCATGTCTTCATCAAAAACCACCGCACCATTGAAGCTTTCATCTTCCTGCAGCTCTTTCATTGTGCTTTGAATATAAGGGATCAACCCATTAGCCAAGCCCACTTCAATGGCCGAACTGGCAAAGGAAATAGTCATGTCCTCTTTTACATATGCGTCCTGCATCAAGCCCTTTTTGTGCTCAAATGTAATAGCGAAAACCGTTCCTATTACAGTTACAAGAATACTCAACACGGTAAAAATCAGAAATTTGTTTCTCATAAAACGCCCCGAATGGATATTTCACTTAACCGATGAGCTAAATACGCAGCCCCCTTCAACAAACCATTGTTATTTAGTTTAATTTCTCGGTAATAGCACCAACATCATCCGCACTATCCACCGAGATAACATTGGAAAACTCAGCCCCTTCCAAAGCCTCTTCCGGCTTATTATTTACCAGAACCACCAGCTTAGCCTTGGCTATTTTGGAAATGGCTTTTTGCTTGCCCGAGTAATCAGCCATGGCCAACATGTCCACATTGTAGGATTTTACCTGAAAATTACTGGACAGTGCTGCCTTTAATTCCTTTTGTATGGGTTTATCAGATCCGGCATAAACCAAATATATATCAACAGCATAGGCCGCCGGAGATAATGCGAGCAAAGCAGACAGAGCCAGGCCGACGATAATTTTTCTTGTGATATTCATTTTCTTGATCCTAAAAATATGAAATCAGAGACAGCATGTTCATTTTTATTTTTTGATCCCCGCCAGCCGCAATAAACGGCGCCGGAGCATTGGCAAAGTTGTCAATACTATGCGATTGCCACTCATATCTGGCGCGGATATTGTTCAAAAACCCCCACTCAAGGCCAAGCGTAACCCGTGAGCGATCAAACGGATTGAACATAGCCTGATTATTGGTATCGACATCGTCATATCTGGCAATCATTCGCAAAAACCTGGCATCCTCGTCGCCATAGCGAAACGGAATTACCGAACCTTCAACATACCATGACATCATATTATAATTGCCGGTAGTCTGGTTTAATGCCGCCGGCCCTGGTGCAGTCACCGGATTGATGCCGGCTACCTGTTCAACATTCGCCTTTACGTATTCGCCCTTTAGCGTCCAGTTTTTCTCCAGATAGTTCATGTGAAAGCCATACATGGACAGGTTTTGCGAACCGGAATTATCCCAAGCACCGGTATAATAAGAAACTCCAACATCCAAAGGCATTGAAAACGGGGCATAGGACACCTTGGCTACGATTGCCTTATTGGAATTATTGTCACTAAATTGATCCCAATCTGATTTATTGGCAAACAAGCCATCACGCGGGCGAACCGTTGGCCCGGTAATTAATTGTGCTGAATTACCATCAAGCGCCGGGCCCTCAGAAAACAGCCCGTTTATTATCGATAGCTTTACGTCAAACAAGCCCGAGTCACCAACGATATAAGACCAATTGACCGATGCTCCTACATCTGTCCACCCAAAGCGATTAAAACTTGCCGCAACATTATTAACAGGTGAAAGCATTTGCGCCGTAAATGGCTGGCTCATTAAAACCTGCTTAAAGGAAGGTTTGTTTTCATTATAGGATAAAAACGGCACCAATAAACGACCCGCACGAATACTCAAATTCCCATAAGCATCTGTATCCCAGTCTGCAGCCGAAGCCAGATCAAAATCAAAATAGTAATAATTAAATGCAACCTTTACCCTGTCATCGCGACCGCTAGTGCTTTTGGCGCTAAAGTCCACACTGGTTTCCATCTCAGTGGAAAAAAGTAGATTATCCGAAAGACTTACATCCGCAAAAATACTAGCCTCACGCAATTGATACAATGGCTTATTGATATTCTTGTCAACGAATTTTGGCGCACCATCATGCACCATATAATGGCCGTTCATATAACCGCTAACATTGACCTTGCCATTGGTTGATTTGGAGATTGATTTGGCCAGTTTTGTAAACCCGCCCATCGGATCAGGCTCAGCTGCCTGCGCAGAATATGGTGCCATTACCCCCGCCAAAACAAATAAGGCAAGGCTTTTTCGACGGAATTTCTTCATTGCGCGCTCCCGCTGACAAGTTGTAGATGCGGTAACATTGGACACACAGGGTTAATAAAATATTTTTGCAACTGATATTGACATTTGCTGTATCGTTGATAACGAAAACAAAATTATCAACCTGATGATTCAGCTAGGTTTTTCTGCGTATGCGCCTATGCTATTGAAAATACATGAAAAATCATATTAGGCTATAATCCGGCGACATTTTAGGCTTTGCCGCAAATATGTCTCAAAACTGATTCTAAATAAAAGGGCAAAATGTCTCACACAATCTGGATTGAAATGCCCTTACTATACCACCCTTGACCAGTTCAGACGGAATTACTCTAACGCCACAGTCCTTGCAGAACAATCTGTAATCCCGTCATCACTGACAGGCGGGCCTTGTCGCCCATGGTAACACTTACCAGATCATCCATTATCGCCGGTTTTTTCGCACAAGCTGCAACTACCATATTACACCAGAACCGTGAGACCATCATTTGCTTCATTTTCCAGTTGCTCAAGAAATGGTGCGCAAAACGCTGATAAAACAATTGCTGATAATTGTTCAATGCCGTTGATAATGTAACCTGTTGACCATAGGCCTGATGCACAGCTTCGGCACATGATATACCGGCGAACATGCCGTAAAAAATACCTTCGCCAGTAAGCGGGTTGACCATGGAAGCCGCATCCCCGATCAGGGCTGCCGATTGGTCTTCAAATGCCAACCTGCAGAGCGGGGCCGCGTAGGGTAAAGGCGCCGAGAGGTGATCCGATAGTTCTACCGGAGTGCCCAGACAGCGCACAGCCCATATTCGATATCCCTCCAACAACTCAGCCAAACTTGTTCCTGCTAACTGCAGCCGATGAGCATCAATGCCAATCCCGAAATTTGCTCGCCCGGCGGCAAGCGGAAAGGCCCAGCCATAGGCCGGAAGCAATGGTTTAATAAAATCCAGCCTTAATTCATCACTGGCGCTTTGCATCTGGCTGTAAGAGCGAATACCAACCCCGGTAGTTTGCGCAGAATTAAGCGGCGCACCCAAATGCCTGCGCACCTTTGATGTCGCACCATCCGCACCAATAAGAATCTTTGCGCGCAGCGTGACTCTTGCGCCATCGCTGTTCCGTTTCAAGGTAACCGTCCACATTTTGGCTTTGCGATCAAAATCCAGACTGCTGCACGAATGATCTGAATAATCTGCAGCCCCCGACCTTAAAGCGTGTACAAACAGGATATTATCAAATCGTTTGCGGGGGATCACATAACCTATAGCTCCCTTGCCATCAATTCTGGGTAAATAACCCGCAGCCTCAACACCTGACGGGCCATGTACGCAAACAGTTTTAATCGCCGAAAACCTGGCCAATTCCTGCTCAAGCCCAAGACGATGCAGACAATTAACCACTCCCGGCCCCAAGCCATCGCCACAACTCTTGTCCCTGGGAAAGCTCTTGCGGTCAACCAGAGCAACATCCAGCCCGCTTTGCTCGCAAAGCACAGTAGCCGCGCTGCTCCCTGCCGGGCCAGCACCGACCACAATAGCGTAAAATGTATTTTTCACCGCCATCGCATGGGGCACCTGAACCATGGCCTTAAACACTGGTACTGAAGCCCGGCCTCACCCCCGTCCACGATAATTTGCAACCCCCTGCTCCGGTAGCCATAGCCCATTCGGCGCCGGGCCGGATTGCCAGAACACGTCTATGGGAATACCGCCTCTTGGATACCAATAGCCACCAATACGAAGCCATTTGGGATCCAGCGTATCCACCAGACGCTTACCAATGGCAATGGTGCAATCCTCGTGAAATGCGCCATGATTACGAAAACTGCCCAGATATAATTTTAATGACTTGCTCTCGACCAGCCATTTATCCGGAACATAATCAATCACCAGATGAGCAAAATCAGGCTGTCCGGTTACCGGGCACAGGGAGGTGAATTCAGGAGCAGAAAACCGCACCAGATACTCATCCTCCGGATGCGGATCAGCCACTCGCTCCAAAACAGCAGACTCCGGTGAAGCAGGCAGTTCAGTATTACCGCCCAATTGGGTAAGGTTTTTTGGATCTTTTGTCATTTTATCTGATTAACCTCACTGACGGCCAACGGCAAGGCAGTTCTGCGAAACACCTTGCGGATGGCATAATTGGAATTAACCCGCTTTACCCCCGGAAGACGGGTCAGTACATCATGATGCAAACGCTCATAATCGGTGGCATCGCGCACACTTACCCGCAATAAATAATCGGCATCGCCAGTCATCAGGAAACATTCCATAATCTGCGGGCAATGAGTAATGGCTTCTTCAAAACGGTTAAGGTTCTCCCGGCGCTGGTTCTCCAAAGTAACCTGCACAAAAACTGAAGAAGCCATGCCCAGCTTTTCGGCACTAAGCAAAGCCACATAACTTGAAATAATGCCAGCTTTCTCCAAAGCCCGAACCCGGCGATGACAGGCCGAAGCCGACAGCCCGACCTGCCCGGCCAGATCAGCATTATTTATCCTGCCATTGCGCTGCAGAATCTGCAAAATAGCCACATCAATTTTATCCATGTTGATGACAGATTCTCCCTATAATATAGGATTTAATCGAATATTTTTGCAAATTTCTATATTTTTTACGCAAAAAAGCAAGCACATTCAACCAAATTACGATTAACCTTGCGCGCACATCAGCACCGACCCTAGTTTCAAACAAGATTTGTGAGACAATTATGCGCATAGGCATTCCCAAAGAAATCAAGACACATGAATATCGCGTCAGCCTGACCCCTGATGCTGCCGCAGATATCACTGAGGCCGGGCACCGAGTTCTGGTGCAGACAAATGCCGGTGCGGGTGTTGGATTTGAAGACGCAGACTATGAGGCTGCGGGCTGCATAATAGCCCCCGACGCCAAAGCGGTATTTGATGAATCTGAAATGATCGTCAAAGTTAAAGAACCGCAACAGGTTGAATATGAAATGCTGCGTCCTGATCAGACATTGTTCACCTATTTGCACCTTGCGGCTGATAAGGCACAGGCTGAGGGCCTGCGGCAATCAGGTTGCACCGCCATTGCTTATGAAACCATTGTCGGCCCCAAAGGTGGATTGCCATTGTTACAACCCATGTCCGAAGTCGCAGGCCGCATGTCAGTGCATGTTGGGGCCAATTATCTGGAACGCTCCAAAGGTGGACGCGGAGTTCTCTTGGGCGGTGTTCCCGGGGTAGCTCCGGCCAAAGTGGTAATCCTGGGCGGTGGCGTTTCCGGCACCAATGCGGCGCAAATGGCCATGGGTTTGCGTGCTGATGTAACTATTTTTGATATTTCTGATAACCGGCTAAACGAGCTGGACATGGTTTATGGCGGGCGATTGAAGACCGAATACTCCACCAAAAGAGCCGTTGCCAATGCCTGCATGGAAGCGGATTTGATTATTGGGGCAGTATTGGTTCCCGGAGCGGCTGCGCCAAAGCTGGTCACCCGCGAAATGGTTTGCACCATGAAATCAGGTGCAGTTCTGGTTGACATTGCCATTGATCAGGGGGGATGCTTTGAAACCTCCTACGCCACCACTCATGATGACCCTGTTTTTGAGGTTGACGGGGTGGTGCATTATTGCGTGGCCAATATGCCAGGAGCAGTGGCGCGCACATCGACCTTTGCTTTGGTAAAATCCACCTTGCCTTATTTGCGTCGTTTGCTCGATCAGGGAGTGCAAAGCGCCCTTAATTCCGATGCTGGCTTTGCTTTGGGACTAAATGTAGCCGAAGGCGAGATTACCCACGCCGCTGTTGCCCGTGACCTGGACCTGCCATTCAAAAAACCAGACTGGCTGCAAATATAACAAATCCATAGATGCCATTGCCATGGCCTTCTTCGGTTATTTTCAGTCCACCGGACTGAAAATTTAGCTGCGCTAACCACCTGCGAAGCATCATAGACGTTATAAATCGTCTTGCCATTTACCACCGACTTCACCCGCTTGCGATTGCCATCATAGGTGTATGTCCCACTGGCCGCACCAGAGATGCTGGTTGCTTTTTAAGAAAATCAGGTAACGGCATATCTGCATCACACGGTAAGTCCCTATCTTTGACATATCCTGTGATTTTAATTCTTTCCCAAGGCTTTTCTGCATTTAAATCTACAATATCATAGCGACTAGTCCTAACGCCTTTGCCAAAAAATGCCTCATAATACCTTTTTGATATTTCGATATTTTCACCAGCATCACTAATTCCCAAGATATTAATCACCTCACAATTGCCTATATTTATAGTGCCTTTTGTTGACCAAATTTTGTCGGATATCTCTTGAAGCGGAAAAAATTGTCCACAGGCAGTTATCTTAATTTTGGAAAAGCTATGTGCCTTGGTATTTAGACAAATTTTCTCTTGCGCTCGATACAAATTAGAGCATCCATATAAAGCTATTACCAACACAATTGCTGTGGAACGCTTTAAACCATCTAACATTATAATATCTCCCAAACATGAATTATTATTTTGATTCTTCCGTAGGAAATGGAACGATTTTCTTTGTCCCGTTTTCATCTGTTTCGATAACAACTAGATTGTCAGGGTTTATTTCCCGCCCTTCAGATGCAGCATTACGTCCTTCCGTATCGTTGGTTAGATCCATTTCCCTTTGGAGTGGAGTGTTCTTTTCTCCCGCCGGATTTTCAGAATGTTGCCCTCGCAATTCATTCAAATTACTAAGAACTTTTGCTCCTAATTCACCAGTTTCTAATTCCTCAGTTAGACGTTTACTCGTAGTTGCATGTCTCATGGCATCGTTTGCATTATCCACTCCCGGAAATAATCTGCTTTGCTCAGCAACAATACCTACGGCCAAATCATAATCAGCAACTAATACCTGAGTCGCTTTGAATACTTGGTCGGCACGTCGGTCAATTGCTGGATTCTTCCCCGTTGGGTCTGTGAGGTTGATGGGATCGTTACCGACATAGGTATACCGCCCGAACATGAACGGCATGTCTGGCGAAAACCCCACGGGGTCGATAGACAGGAAGCGACCTATCAGGGGATCATAATACCGCGCTTGCATGTAATTCAGGCCGGTGGCCGCATCTTTGATATGGCCGGTAAAGCCATCAAGGTTGTCGTTAGCGGCGGGGTTTAGGATCGTCTCACCAAAGGGTGTGTATTGTTCGTTCCACGCTACTGCGCCGGTGCTGGTGGTTCCCGAACTGGCCGAACCTAGATGATCCTTGTGCAGATACGTCACATTGCCATTGGTAATCCGCGCTATCTCGCCGATATAATCGGTGCGCTTATTGGCACTTTGATCAAAAACATGAACCAAAGTTCCAGAAGCATCATAGACGTTATAAATCGTCTTGCCATTTACCACCGACTTCACCCGCTTGCGATTGCCATCATAGGTGTATGTCCCACTGGCCGCACCGAAGATACTAACCGGTTGATCAGACATGTCGTAAGCAAACCCCTGCGCGCCCAGTTGCACAACATTACCACGAACATCATGAGAGATAGAACGAGTGCCCTTGACACTATCTGCGGTCTGGCTAACCCGGTTAAGACTGTCATAGCTGTTGATAACATTCCGGGTGCCCAATGTCTTGGTACGGATATTACCAAGTGCATCATAAGTAAAACTTCCCGCGCCCCACGGGCCACTTGCCGAAGTAAGACGACCCAATTGATCATAAGCGTAATTACGATTATTGGCAGTGTTGATTAAATCAGTAACCGAGGTCACTTTGCCACGAACATTATAAGCATAAGTGTAATCCAGTGCCACTGCTCCGCCGGGCTTAGCCGTGCGGGTGTTAAACGGTTGCAGGCGTGCATTCAAAGTCTGGGTAAACACTTGGCCGTTTCCGTAGGTCATAGACGCCATTGCACCAGATGGATGATAATTGATATTATCAGCGTAAACTTGGGTGGCAGATTGTAATTTGGTCACACGACCAAGACCGTCAAAACTACTGATCAGGCCCACGCCCGGTGTCGGATAAGTTCGGGCAATCATATTACCAGCAGTGTCATAAGCATAACCAGAGTTAAAGCTTTCCGTGTCTACATGTAATATCTCGGCGGTTAGCATGTTTAGTTCGTTATACCAGTAAAACCAGTTAACTCCATCTCTGGCAAGAACTGTTACATTGCCATTGGCGTCAAACATCCGGCTGATAGTCGGGGTGTTGGCATCGGCAAAAACCTCGGCCCAGTTCCGCCCCAGATCATCATAAAACAAATCAACGCGGGTTTGACCCGATGGCGTGACACATGTACTGCCAGCGGCATTGCCCTTGGAATAGGCAATCATCTGCCCCGCAGCATCATATTGGTAAAGGGTCGAACCGCCCTCATTGGTGTGATGACGACACAGGCGTTGCTGGGCATCATAGACGTAAGTGTTAGTCTGATCCATGGTTATGCCGTTTTGAGTGCCGGCCTGGCGCAGGCTTAACATCTGTCCCCAGATATTACGGTTCAAATAGGTGTTTACGCCCAATGGCTGTTCAATGCGGATCAACTCACCAAAGCCATTATTATAATTGGTGGTCTGTGCGCCAGAGGCATCGGTAATTCGGGTGCGGTGACCGGACAAATACTCAGTAGACGTAGTGGCAAATGGCGCCACGGTCTCTGCCGTGCTAATTACCCGGCCAAGACCGTCATAAAAGGTGTTAATACCGGCAGCTTCGGTTGGGTCGTAACTGGGCTGAGAGGTAAAAACAGTCTCGTTCAGGCCATTATATCTTGTATTCACATAACTGGATATTCCAGTGGATAGATCCTTGGTCTCCACCAGGGCCGGGCGCAACATTCCATCATAGGTAACAATGGTTTGCGCATTACCCTTGGTGATGGTTTGAACCGTATTGGCACCAAAGGAATAGGATATATCCGTATCCAGCCATGAATTTTCAGTCTTTGACGGAATGATCTTGGTCAACCTACCCATATTATCACGAGTGTAAGAAGTGGTAAAACCCCTTGCGTCAACCAAAGAGCTTAACCAGCCATTATCATCAACATATTGATATTCCGACAAACCATCAGGACGGGTGATCTGCTGCGCCGTGCCGCGTTTCCAGTCAAGCGCGTAGGTAGTAAAATTATTGGCATTGGTAATTGAATATGGTGCACCCAAATATGCCGGATTGCTGTGATAGGCATAAGAGGCAATTCGCACGCCATATCTGTCTGTCCATGATTTACGCCCCAAAGCGTCATAACCATTGGTGATTTCTAACCGGCCATTTACCGTGATTGTTGTGGGCAGACCCAATATCCATTTCACCTTGTCGTGTTGATAGGTGGTCAGCGTTTCGCGTGGTGTGGTTGAGACACTGCTCCAGCTTTTGCTGATGATCGGATTGCCATAACTGTAATCGGCAGAGGCAGTATTCATATTATACTGATTTTCAATGTAAAATATATCACCATCGCGGCTGGTGTTGCTAGTGGCCAGAGGGCGGGGTTTTCTTGCCCCAGGTGTATAAAGCGGGAACGGTTCACTGATAGACGCCCCAATGGTATAGGTGTTGTAAACGATTTGCAGCAAGTTCCCGTTTTGATATGCTTCCTGTCGGATCAAAAGCCCCTCATAATCCCCAACAACTCGATTATGGTACCATTTGGTAACGCGGCCTTCCGGGTCGGTCATGGTTGTCCATTTCAACTCACCACCAGCAGTTTGATAACTCTGACCGTTCCAGCCTTCATAACTCCAATTCCAATTGGCCGCCGGATATCCGGGGCCAGATAAAGTCTTTTGGGTCACCGACATGGTTTCAAAAAATGGCTGGTCTTTTGTGATTTTTGAAGGGACTGAGTCACAATCTCCAGCCAAGTTTTTAAGTAAACCAACTTTTTTCCAATGTCGGGTCTCTTTTAAGGTATAGGTTCCTGTCATGCCCGTCGGGTGAGTCAATGACAAAGTAATGTCTGGCTGAACGCACATTTGCCCAGATTGCGCATTGATATAACCAGTTCTTGGCCGAGTCCGCATGCCCCCAAGACTAAATGTCCATTGCCTACCATCAGGTTTGGTAACAGATTTCAAATTACGCCCGTATTGATCATAGTCATATTGCCATGTACGACCATTAGTACTTATGCTTTCGATTAATTTGGAACTGCCGGAATAGTTAAAATCAATCCGGCGCCCATCATTGCTGGTGATATCCAACAGTCGGCCATTGACATCATAATTGTAGCGCACCCAATTGCCATTTACATCGGTAACCTCTGTGGCCAACCATATGTAATACTCTCTATCAACAATGCCGCCACCTTCATAGCCAACCATGGTCGCATCACGAGTAATCATACGATCAAAACGGTAATAATCTCCATTGGGTGCCGTTGCAGAAAAACCCTCACGCCCAAGAGTATTGCCACTAGCAGGCAGACATTTGATAGCCCAATTATCAATCGTGACTAATTCCGTTCCTGCAGGCCATTGCGGGCCGGTGGCCAGCCTCTGTACAGAGCGCGCTCCTTGTCCGGGAATATGCAGGCTAATGCCATTGGAGTATTTGTCATACGGAATGATCGTCGTAGGACCTGTTCCGCTTTCATCAGGATTGGGAATTTGACTACCACTGCAATGATCCGGCATCGGGCCACCGGAGCCAAAAGTATATATATCGGTTATTTTGGGAATATCCAAAGCCCAATCAGCAAAATCAACTTGTACTGTTTGGCGGTATGTCCAGCCCTGCGCAAGGCGTCTGCGAACTGATACATCCAGGGACGAATTGCCAGGAAGAGATATATCTGTGTGCGAAAATACAATACCTCCAGTATCAGGATCGACGCTGTCCCCGAGTAAATCTGTGCCCAGCATTACCAGGCGCTCTTCGGCCAATTGCCGAACAATCCAGTCTGTTTCAACATTCTCAGGCTGAGTTACCCCATATTCACCTCCAGGCTCGCCTTGTGCCCAGGAAGCGGTGCTGCCCCCCAATATAACAAGATAAATCGCAATAAGTGAAAAGAACAACCGGGACATGCAAAACTCCAAAAATGATTCCAGAATCAAAATACAATCTAACCGCGATCTACTTATTGTAAATGCTGAAAAATATTCTCCCCTTAAGATTGAGGCGCAATGAACAACAAGGGACTTTTGCGTCACCATACACCAAGATATATTTACCTTGCCTGCCTATGGTTTGATGTTCTTGTTATCAGGCCGGAGGGGGGCACAGTTCAACAGGGCCGAAAATTTCCGCAAACTGGACCCGCAGCTGTTCCTCGGCAGCAGTTATTGATACAGGCATTTGCAAATCCTCAAAACTGGTGACACCCAGATTAGAAATTCCGCATGGAATAATAGCATCAAAGTGCGACAGATCAGGGGCAACATTAAGCGATATTCCGTGAAAAGTGACCCAGCGCCTTATCCTGATGCCAATGGCTGCGATTTTTGCCTCAGAACCATCAAGGCGATCAACCCAGACACCAACCCTGTCATCATAGCGCCGGGCAGCCAAATCGAACCCTCCCAAAGTTCCGATAAGCCATTGCTCCAGCTTGCGGACAAATCCGCGTACATCGCGCTCCCTTTGGTTAAGATCCAGCATCACATAGGCCACCAATTGCCCCGGCCCGTGATAGGTGTATTGGCCGCCACGCCCCGAATGAAACACCCGAAACCGCTCCGGTTGCAGCAAATCGCTGCTATTAGCACTGGTGCCAGCAGTTATGATAGCAGGGTGTTCGAGTATCCAGACCAGTTCACCAGCATTACCTTCGCGGATCTGTTTCACCCGCTCGTTCATGATCTCAACTGCATTTTCGTATTCAACGAAACTGGTTGATCTGGCCCATTGGATTTTCTTGTTCTTTGGCGGGAAATTCATTGAATCAGGCGCTTATTCCAGAAAATTTTGCATTTAATTTGCCCATATTAACCCTTCGGGAACCCAAAAGCGAGAGACTTGGCCTTCGTATCGTGTAAATAACAGGGTGAATTTACTGTGTCACAAATAGGAGCGGTCAAAGTTGAAATTGCGGTTCTTCTTGGGAGATGCATTCTTCCAATGGAGCAACTATTGCGTATGGGGCGTGGAGCCGTGATCCCGTTGGACAGTTTTGAAGGTGATGATGTCTGGATTTTGGCAAATGATCACCCGATTGCCCGCGGCGAGATTGTAATAGAAAACGAAAAAGTCTGCATAAGGGTTACCGATTCTGCGGACGTTCTGGATTTTCAGGCTGCTGCCTGATCTTAGGCTCTCATCTTAAAATCTGCCTTCAATCTTATTTTTGTTGTCAATAGCACTTCACAAGTGTTCCGGAGTTTGTTACCTGCCTGACATCTGTGTGATCGGTGTGCGGCCGTGGCGGAACTGGTAGACGCGCAGCGTTGAGGTCGCTGTGGGGTAAAACCCGTGGAAGTTCAAATCTTCTCGGCCGCACCATTTTTTTACAAAAATAGTACGGCCTATCTCTTTTGTTCGGACTTCGTCCTTCAGGGCGCACCATTTTTTTACAAAATAACACGGCCTATCTCTTTTGTTCGGACTTCGTCCTTCAGGCCGCACCATTTTTTTACAAAATAACACGGCCTATCTCTTTTGTTCGGACTTCGTCCTTCAGGGCGCACCATTTTCACAAAATAACACGGCCGATAACGGGTAATTGGCATCGCCATACAATAATCAGCAATAAAACTTGAAATGAAACACTGTCTCATATTATTTCATGCTATAGTGTAACAGTGCAGATGAATTTGGAGCAAAATGGCGGGATGATAATTTTTAGGTTGGCTTGTTTTCAAATTATCGCTGGCTTTATTGCCAGTGCCGTTATTTTACATTTTGCTACCGGCGCAATAGCTGCAAACACAAATCCAGTCACACAAAGTCATGAAACACCGGCCGCATTTGAGTATTTTACCAAATCCTCAAACACAATGTCCTACCAGATTGATTATTCCGAGCTGGATAGTTTTTTGAACAGCGTTGTAGTTAATTTTGGGCCCTCAGAACGACAAGTAAACCATGGTCTTGGTAAAATTACCGGCACCAGATTGCGTTTTGGTCATTATGGAAAAACTGCGCTGGAAGGAAACCGCATCCTGTTTTCCATGTTCAGGGATGAAAACCGGAAACGCGCCACTTATTTGCGAAACTATCTGGAAATATTAAGCGAAATCATCGAATTTGATCGTCTAACCCCTGATCAGCAATTGTCATTTTGGTTAAACATCTACAATATCACGGTGATTGAGCAGATCGCCGATCGCTATCCGGTTCAGTACCCATCACGCATAAAAATTGGCGATGATAAACAATCCATGTTTGATGCCAAAATCATTCGTGTTAGCGGTGTTTTACTAAGCCTCAATGATATTCAACAGCATATTGTTTATAAAAACTGGTCTGACCCACGGGTTATTTACGGATTTTTCAGTGGCATGGCTGGCGGGCCCAATATCCGGGCCTTTGCCTATACATATGATCAAGTCTGGCGCCAACTGGACAGCAATGCAAACGAATTTATAAACTCCCTGCGCGGGGTGCGAGAGGAGGCGGGAGTTATTCTTGTCTCCGAAATCTACCAGAGATCCGGACAGTTATTTGCCAATGATAACGAACTATTGCGCAACCATCTTAGGCAGTTTGCCAATCCAGAGGTAATGAACATATTAAGCCAGAATAAACCAATGGAAACGGCAAAATTTTATGACCGGATTGCCGATTTGAGCGGCGGGCAGAGAGTGACCGCGACCATGCAGAGCCTGGTCTCTGTCAGCATTACACAGGATGGCCCGATTTTGCCTCTGGGTACCGGGCGCACCTTGCCGCCGCATGGGCAGCAATTAATGGCAGCAGTACAAAGAAAATTTCGGCGCCTAAAACGCAAGGGTATTTCTCCAATGGTGACTATTATAGATAATCCAACATTGGAGGAAGTCATGTCGTCATCAGCCAACACAGATGAACCGGCACAAAATGATATTCCAACTACTGATATTTCTTCTACTGAGCCTGCGAACGATCAGCAGTAACCGCACCAAAGACAAAGCCCCCCTTGGCCTTTGGTGCTGGCTGTGATGGATATCAGTTTACAGGATTACCAAACTGATTTTCTTCCGGGTCAGATTTAATTATTGCGTTAAATAAAAACACCACAAGCAAAGATACGATAATACTGGAGGCAAGGGCCAAAAAGAACTGTGGGCGTGCCGCCAGCGTGGAAGCCTCGATAATCGTAGCCAAGTTACCACTGGTCATAGCCTCTTGCATCATGTCTTTATCAATGGGTTTGATGATATTTACAACCAGCGACCCGACCCATGAAAACACTCCCCAGACGATCAAGGCCAGCACGGACATCCACCCCGATTTTCCGGCATCGTGAAACCGTTTGATCCAAAGAGCAAGCCAGGGCCAGATCAGAACCAGACTTAACAGGCTAAGAATAATCGTTAAACCAGGCACGAAATAAGTAATCAATGTCAATACTGCGCCGATGGCAATTAGAATAAATGCGCCCTTTTGAAAGATGGATCCATTGATCCGGCCTTCATGCTAAAAACAAGCTTCCCATAAACTTTTCCTTGTAAATGCTGCCCCCCACGGCAATGGCGCATAGTGGCCGAGCCAGAACCAATACGTCAAGTATTATGATTAATTATTCCACCGGTTCACGCCTTTTGTACTTGGCATTCTTTGAAAAACAATCAGGCTTAACAGTGACATAAGCATAGCAAAAAAAGAATACGCCGTAACTGAAGCCCCGGTTTTCATCAATAAAACATTTGGAGCCCGTTTACTACCGCCGGGTCTTTTGGCTCTCATGGCTCGTCTGCTTTTCCGTTTTTGAGCTTTTGCTCGGTCAATCTTTGCGGTGTTTGGGTCTAATTGTTGTTCCATCTGGGCAAGGCCTGCAAGCTGTTGGTCTGAGCGTTTTTTTGGCACCATAACCATTATCGCCACCAAAATAGGGACAAACACAAATAATGCCCACCACCCGGAACGGCCATTATCATGCAACCTTCGGATATGGAGCACCCATATCATCCATGAACCAATAAACAGGCCAGAAAACACCAGTACAATCCCGGCAAGAGATATCCTTGATGACAATAAAGCAAGTCCAGCCAGCACCAATATTATCTGTCCCAGAACCACCATCAGCCAGCCGCGCCCGAATTCGCCTTTGGAGGTTCGTCCAAACGGCCAGAAAAACTGTTCTGGCCATCGGGTGGCGGCAAAATTATCTGGAGCTTTGCTATTCCGGTTTTTTGTCATGCAAACCTGACCAGCAAATCATCAGCATTTACCGTATCTCCGGCGCTTACCTGCACCTGTTCGACAATACCATCACGCTCGGCGCGGATCACGTTTTCCATCTTCATTGCCTCAACCACCAGCAAGGTTTCTCCTGCGCGAATTTCCTGCCCCGGACGTACCTCAACCCGAACTATGCTGCCCGGCATCGGGCTGGTCACCAGGTTTGCCGTATCAGGCTTTTCTTTTCGGGGCAGGCGACCATGAATTTGGGCAGCACGAGGTGAGCATACGATCGCATTTACGCTGGTTCCACGCAAATGCAGCAAATATCCTTCGGTCAGATATTCCATTTGCACACAAAATTCCTGATCATCCATAGAAGCGCTAAACAGGTGCTCTCCTGGCACCCAACTGGTTTGTAAATAGCGCCATGAACCATCCACGAATAAATCTGCGCCACCATCAGACAGATTTATCTTTACGCAAAACGGCTTACGATCCAGCAACACAACCCAATCAGCAGGTAATTTTGGTACCGGTGTTATGCGCCCGGATATCTGTGCGGCCCGCTCTACGAATCTGGCATGCATATAGGATGCTGCACAGACCAAATACCAAAGACGCTGCTCATCAGGGATAACCCCGTCAAAGCCTTCAGCAAATTCTTCAGCAATATAACCTGTGGTTATTTTTCCGCTTTGAAAACGCTGCTGCGCATAAATTGCCGATAAAAACGGGGTGTTGGACTGCACCCCCTTGATTTCAAAGCGGTCCAGAGCCTTTTGCATTTCTATAATCGCTGTTTTGCGATCGGGGCCATGGGTGATGAGTTTTGCGATCATTGGGTCATAAAACATTGATATTTGATCGCCTTCACGCACACCGCTATCAATACGAACCCTATCGCTTTGCTCTGGCGTGCGATAATGTTTAAGGCGGCCTATGGACGGCAAAAAGCCACGATAGGGATCTTCGGCATAGATCCTGCTCTCCATGGCCCAGCCCGTGATACCGATATCATCCTGGGTTAATTGCAACACCTGACCGTTAGCGATCAATATCATCTGCTCGACCAGATCAACGCCGGTAATCATCTCAGTTACCGGGTGTTCCACCTGCAATCTTGTGTTCATCTCCAGAAAATAGAAATTACGGTCTTTATCGACAATAAATTCAACGGTTCCAGCACTGTCATAAGCAACGGCCCGGGCCAAAGCCACCGCCTGCGCCCCCATTGCTGCGCGGGTTTTTTCGTCAATAAATGGACTTGGTGCTTCTTCTATTACTTTTTGATTGCGGCGCTGAATGGAACATTCGCGCTCGTTCAAATGAATACAGTTTCCGTGCTTATCGCCTAAAACCTGAATTTCAATGTGTCTGGGCTGTTCGATGAATTTCTCAATAAAGATTCTGCTATCACCAAACGAGGCACTTGCTTCGTTTTGTGCCGAGACAAAGCCTTCACGAGCCTCCCCCTCATTCCATGCAATGCGCATGCCCTTGCCACCGCCACCGGCAGAAGCCTTGATCATCACCGGAAAGCCCACTTTAGTGCCTATTTCGGCTGCCTGTTCTGCAGTTTCAATCAGACCCATATGCCCTGGAATAGTGTTCACGCCGGCCTTATCAGCAAACTTCTTTGAGGCTATCTTGTCGCCCATTATCTCAATGGCATTGCTGTTGGGGCCAATAAAAGCAATCCCTTCATCAGCAAGGCGCTGGGCAAAACTTGGATTCTCTGACAGGAAGCCAAAGCCCGGGTGAATGGCCTCAGCACCGGTGGTTTTGGCAGCAGCAATAATCTGATCAGCACGCAAATAGCTATCTGCTGCTGCACTGCCACCAATATGCACCGCCTCATCGGCCAATTCCACTGCCAAAGACCCGGCATCGGCATCAGAATAGACCATGACACTGGCAATTTTCATCTTGTTCAGTGCCGTTAGCACCCGAACTGCGATTTCACCACGATTGGCAATCAAGATTTTTTTGAACAAGCAGACCCCCGCCCGAATAGAAATATTGCTACTGTTCTAACCGGGGAAGTTCAGTTGGACAATGGCAGAATGCCATAAGTCACAGATTACAATTCACCAAATCCCAATCCTTTTGCCCCATAAACCATAATATGAAAAAGCTATTGCCAGTTTTATTGTTTTTATTCGCCTGTTCCCCGGAGCCATCTGACGCACAAATTGCCTTTTTCCCGGCAAAGAAGTGCATCAATCTGGCCAATGCCTTAAATGCCCCAACTGAAGGCGATTGGGGTTACAAGATTCATGTAACTCATATTCAGGCGGCAGCCAAAGCCGGTTTTGACAGCATCCGCATACCGATTGCATGGTCTGAACACGCAAGCAAACAGCCCCCATACACCATTGACCCGGCGTTTTTTAATCGTGTTGATGAAATAGTGACACAAGCCTTGGATAATCAGCTAAAGATCATTATTGACGTGCACAATTTTGAAGAGCTAAACGAATATCCGGCCCGTGAAACACCAAGATTACGCGCCATATGGCAACAGATTGCCTGGCATTATGCCAAGGCACCGGATGCGGTTATTTTTGAGCTGTTAAACGAGCCTATGGGCAAAATGCGCGGGCGGCGCTGGGAAATATTATTGCAAAAACTGATTGTTGATATTCGCAAAACCAATCCTGATCGCTGGATAATTGTTGGTGGTGACAATTGGAATTCCATAGATGGACTTGAACAACTGAATGTAGCCTTTGACCCAAAGCTGGTGCTGACATTTCATGATTATGCTCCTTATGATTTCACCCATCAGGGTGCAAGCTGGATAGAAAATGCTCCGCCAACGGGAACCAGATGGGGCAGTGCCGAACAATATGCCGAAATTGACCGGACTCTTGCCCGGGCTGCACGAATTGAACAGCGTACAAAAATGCCAGTATGGATGGGGGAATTCGGAGTGCATAAAAGCGCGCCGCAAGCCGACAGAAGCAATTGGCTAAAGGCAATGCGCCTGTCCGCCGAACAACGGGGCATTGGCTGGTGCGTATTTGACTTTGGCGCTGAATTTGCTCTTTGGTCACAAAAAAATCAGCAATGGAAACAGCCGGAACTTGACGCAGTTTTAGGCGCAAATCCCAATTAAACCCTGTGGCGGGAACAGGGCAATTTCAATTGCTGACCGCGGAACCCTTGACCGCTTGAATCCTCACTCAGGCAAAAGCCTGTCGACAGATGGGGTTTGAATCTGCGTCCGGCGATAGGGAAAATGGCTCAAAATTAGGGCTTGATCAACACGGATACTCTAGACCTTGATCTTTGATAGAAATATGCGAATATGCCAGAAGCAAGAGTGAATCCATGATTGAATTTTTACAAGCTATATTTGAAACATTGCTGCAAGCTACGCTTGCACTAATTCTTGGCGTGTTCGGTTTTTCTTGGGAGCCCCCGGAAGAGGAGGACGAGGAAGAAGCCATTACAGCCATGTTATCAGTGCCGCAAATCTCCCGTATTTATAAAATTACTACTCCGGTCATTCATCTGCCCATCGTCAAGAATTGCGAGCATGATTCGGATGATGCTTCAAAACTTATGGACCATACCTCAAGAGCCACCGAGCTTTGAGCTTGAAACCCAACCCAACGGCTGAGATATATTAACAAGGAACTGTTATCGGCTGTGCTGTTACTGGCCCGGCCTGCCCTGCGGGAGCCACTGCCGGAATTATCGTTGGCACAGCCGCTGTGACCGGCGTCGGTATTGGAATTATAATAAACAATGATGAAACTGAGGAAACGCCTTTACCAGAAGACTTAGTAGGAGAAAACCCTCAAGACTCCAGAGGAAAAAGAAAGAACAGTGGTCCACTAACTCCTGAAAATGGCGGAACTGCTGATGCTGAAGAAGATTTTGATACCTTGACGGGTGGTGAATCAGACCCATCTGATCCAGATAAAGGATATCCAGCAGGTAGTCAAACTGGGGGTAATGGGGTAACAATAAGGCCGGGTACAGATACTAAAGGGCCGAGAATAGACATTCCGGCAAACCCAGACACAGGGAAAAAACCAGAAACACTACATTACCCCGATCCTCAATAGATCGTAACAAAAGAAAATGACGCGATGAAATCAATCCTATTCACATTAAAAGAAATTGATAATCTAGAAAAACAGCTACAGCGAGATTTTTTAAAATTATCTGTTTACACATCTAAACAAGCTTATAGTCAGCCAAGTTTTGTAACTCTTTGGGATTCAAGACAGCAAGGTTTGAGAATTAGGTCAAGTATGTATGATGTTGCTGAACGAATGGAAGTCGGTGTTCTTTGTTTTGAAATGGCAAAAAAACCTCACTCGAAGGAGGTGTTCTATTCTCTACCAAAATCATTCTCAAAAGGAACAAAGCTTCAAAAATTTGTTATCGAAGAGTCAGGTTACGTGCTTGAATCAGGGTTAAGAATTGAAGCTGGTAATGGTGATAATATAGTCATTGTCCCAAATGCAATGCCGTTTTCGCTTGCTATTCACTGTACAGGGATTGAGTTAAATGGTTTTGAGCCAGAATATGATCTTGAGGAATACGAACTTAAAGAATTACGGTGACAGTTTACTAAATGCACTTAATTGTTCGTACCAACACCGCCAACAACCGGGTATATGGTTATGATGCGCTTGGTCGCTTGACCAGTGCCAGTGGCCCGTGGGGCGGGGGCAGCTTCATCTATGACGCACTGGGCAATATCCGCAGCAAGACCCTTGGCACCCGTACCGTTAACAATGTGTATGACAACGCCTTAAATCGCGTCACCCAAACCGCCGATACGGTACGTGGCACAAGAGCCATCGCTCATGATGCCCGTGGTAATATCACCGCTCTTGGTGGGTTGAACTTTGCTTACGACACCTCGGATCAACCGACCAGCATATCTGGTTCCGCCAGTGGTGCGTATCTTTACGATGGCAATCGCAAGCTGGTGAGATCGGTGGTCAATGGCAAAACCATTTATAACGTCTACGATGCTGGTGGTACGTTAAGCCACGTTTATGACGCCAGCACTGGCAAACGAACCGACTATATCGGCCAGATCCTACGCATCACCAACGGCACGGTAACGTATCTGCACAAGGATCACCTTGGTTCGGCCAGTTCGGGAACCACCAGCACCGGCGCAGTGGCGTGGAACGAGCAATACACACTCAGCCACTGCCGTGGCCTTTTCCATTTACAAATGATTCACTGGATCATTTGTTCTGCATTCGCAGACCAATTCCAAAGTGGAGAGACTATCCTCAATCCAGCAGCGAATGATAACCTTGACGGCTTTACCGGCCACATCAAGGACAAAGCCACCGGCCTTCAGCCCCTGCCGGGGCCTTCTTCGTTTAAAATTGATTCACTGGATCAATTTTTTGGCTTCGCCAACCAACTACGAAGTATGCAAGCCCGTTACTACGATCCGGCACTCGGGCGGTTCTTAAGCATCGATCCCGTGGGGTTTTCGCCCGACCAACCCTTCATGTTCAACAGATACACATACGTAGGCAACGACCCCATCAACGCCTGGGATCCGTTTGGAACCGAGTGCGTCAACGCAGATGACGGGAACACGACTTGCACAACTAATGATTATGATGTGACGTTTGAAACTCCAAAAGGATTTCCCGGAAGCGACCCGGATGGTGAAAATGGACACTACTATAATACCCAAGCTCAATCCCCGCTCGGAGCAGAAGAAACTAGAGATTTTGTTAAAAACAATCCGACACCAGGCAACCCGAAACCAGCTACTCCAGAAGGAACGGTGAATGATGCTACACCAGTTATTGGAGGTTTGCCCGGAAATATAAGTCCTGTTGAATCCATAACGACTACAAATAATGTTAGTGGAAACGAAGTCGTAGTAAATGTTACTCTTCCCGGCCACCCCCTGTTCCCTGGAATTGTTGTTCGCGACGTGTCACCTAACTCAGATGGAACCTCGACCATCAATAATTATGGCGAGGGAAATGGTGCTCTTCAAAAGCCCGGAGGGCGTTTTGCCAATCGAATAAACGGTGTGTGGAAAGGGGAAGTTCCTCGTGCCCCTGTTGATCCGAGCAACATATGTAGGACTTGTCCATAAGTCGGTGTCTCAAACTATAGGTGAATCGTATGACTAGATTGCTGTCTGCATTTTTAATTAGCCCGATTTCGATTGGATTGCTGATGTTAGTTGCATCGCTGTTTTTGTCATCATCATCAGAAGGTGTTTGGGCTTTGAAGATGTCAGCCTCGGTAGGATACCCCCTTGCAATATTAGTTGGTATTCCCGTTTTTCTTTTTTTGAAGAAAAACACAGAAAACAAGTTATCTCAATATCTATTATCCTCGCTTCTATTTTCTATTTTATTGATTGGACATTTTGTGCTTTGGCCTATGTTGTCGTTACCAGAAGCAACATCTTCAAACTTGCTTTCTACACCCCGGATATACCAAATGTTGATAATTATCCTTGCTAGCGGGTTCACGGTTTTTGTTTTTTGGATAATCGCTCGTCCCGATAAGGCTAATTTGTGATGATGGCTATGTAAGAAATGGAGGCGACAAAAAAGGGAAATGACTGCGCAGAGCAAGATAAAGCTAGGTGGGCCAGTTCCGGCACGACCAGCACCGGCGCAGTGGCTTGGACGGAACAATACACACCTTTCGGAGAAACCATTCTCAATCCGGCGGCTAACGATAATCTTGATGGCTATACTGGACACATCAAGGACAAAGCCACCGGCCTTCAGCCCCTGCCGGGGCCTTCTTCGTTTAAAATTGATTCACTGGATCAATTTTTTGGCTTCTCCAACCAACTGCGAAGTATGCAAGCCCGTTACTACGATCCGGCACTCGGGCGGTTTCTAAGCATTGACCCGGTGGGGTTCAGCCCCGACATGCCATTCATGTTTGGCAGGTATACGTATGTCGGTAACGACCCCATCAACGCCTGGGATCCATTTGGGTTGCAAAGCTGCTCAAATGGAACAAAATGCCCTGATATAATGCCCCTTCCACCTAAAAAAGCCCTTAAAGTAGCGGATGCGGCAGCAAAAAGCCAGAAAAGTGGTAAGGAGGGAGGATCGAGCATGTATCGTAATCGTGAAACCGGTGAAGAACGTATTGTAGCAGGAGATGACGCAGGATCGTGCAAGGAAAACAGTTTTAGGCATAAGATTGGAAACCGTGATGAGAATGAGGATGTCGTAGCGCTTGGCCATACGCATTTAGACAAGGGACAAGGACAGGGCGGTCTTGCCCGCTACAAAGGTAGAAGAGATCAAAACGCGCCCAGTGAAGCTGATCAAGCAGCTATGGATAAAGTCAATGCTCCAATTATAACGGTTGGACCAGATGTTACGTCACAGTTATACCGTGTAGACGGTCAAGACAGAGTTCAGATTCTGAAAGGGTCAGAAAAAAAGATGCCTAACTTAAAGCGCCAGAGAATTAAAAAATGCACGGGAGAAACTCAATGTTAAAAAACTTCATTCCAATAGCGACGTTGGGTTTTTCTATTTTTTTTCTTGCAGGTTGTCAGGTATCTGCAGTTAGTGAGGGTTTTGAACATGTGCCGATAGAAATCTTGCTCTCGGAGGCATCTTCTTTCGATGGCCATTCAATTTGCAGCACAGGATTCGTTAAGGCTGGTGAGGGTGTATATGTATACGCAAGTATTGATGATTTGAGGCACAAAACTTACGATAAAATGGTTGTGTTACATTTTTATGATACTAAACGCCCTGACTATAATGCATTGAGGCTTAACCAAAAAGTTCAATTTTGCGGAGTAGTTGAATTTGATAAAGATTGTTGGAGAGAGATCAATCCTAAGATTAGTGGTCCCAACTGTGTTCCGTATAACAAACCTGTTGATGTTAATGTCAGCAAATTTAATTATGGAACTGACATAGATAGCAGATAAAGGCTATTGATGTTAGATGGTTAGCACGAGACGACGGAGCAGGCTCTCAACAAGTATTCAAAGTGAGCTTATCAAGTATTTCTGTGCGGGTGTGACGGCTCGTTCGGCGGCCCAGTTGACGGGGGTAAATCGCAACACGGCGATCCTGTTTTACCACAAACTGCGCGAGGTGATCTTCTGCCGTCTGGAAATTATGGTGACAGTTTACTAAATGCACTTAATTGTTCATACCAATACTGCCAACAAGCGCACCGATTACATCGGCGAGGTAGCGCGGATAACCAATGGCAATGTAACTTACTTGCACAAGGATCATCTCGGTTCAGCCAGTTCTGGCACCACCAGCACCGGCGCAATAGTGTGGAACGAGCAATACACCTTCAGCCACTGCCGTGGCCTTTTCCATTTACAAATGATTCACTGGATCATTTGTTCTGCATTCGCAGACCAATTCCAAAGTGGCGAAACTATCCTAAATCCAGCCGCAAACGATACTTCGGAGGCGGTTGAACGAGAGTTCAAATTTTTGATCCGGGGGATTAAA
This sequence comes from Robiginitomaculum sp., assembly GCA_015485155.1. Lineage (GTDB taxonomy): Bacteria > Pseudomonadota > Alphaproteobacteria > Caulobacterales > Maricaulaceae > Robiginitomaculum_B. Next base: position 38,336 of record WFUF01000027.1, read on the forward strand.
AATAGCTGTAGAAGGCCCGGCAGGACAGACGGATACACCGGCCACATCAAAGACAAAGCCACCGGCCTTCAGCCCCTGCCGGGGCCTTCTTCGTTTAAAATTGATTCACTGGATCAATTTTTTGGCTTCGCCAACCAACTACGAAGTATGCAAGCCAGATACTACGATCCGGCACTGGGTAGGTTCCTGTCGATTGACCCGGTGGGGTTCATGCCATCCCGCCCGGGACAATTTAACCGCTATAGCTACACATATAACGATCCGGTTAATTTTATTGATCCAGATGGTAAGATTGCTGCCGGGTTAAAAATTGAAGGACAAGCAGTTGCGGGCAAAGGTGGTAAATTCTCTCTTGAGGTCTCTGTAGATTTTAAAACTGGAGAAATTAGAGCTTCAGGCTCGGTCGGTTTCCGAGCGGGACTTAGGGGCAAGGGAAATATTTCTGGTTTTGTCGAGCCAAGCCTAAAACGAGGCAATAGTCTCAGCGCCAAAGGCGTTGTTTCTGTAGAAGGCGGCGTAGATATTGAGACTCCAATTGGCACAGGAGAGATAGATTCCTACGCGGAGTTTGGCGCAGGAACTGACGTGTTGGTGACTCCTGATCTAGATGCTTTGCTCGATGTCTCGGGCAATTTGGGTCCAGTTAGCGTTGATGAAAATGGCCGCGCTTCAGTTGGCATCGGTGGCGCTCTTGGTGCGAGCGCCGGAATCGAATATACTATTGAGGGTAGTTTTTCGATACCAGACACTGTCGATGCTGTCATAAACGTAGTTGATAGTATCAAGGAGAAGTTTGAATGATCACAACTGATTGTTTTGAAAAAAAACAAGCACATGAGAATTAGATTATGAGCATCGGTCGGGTTGTAAAAATTGCCTTTTCACCTTTGGTTGGCACAACGACCCTTTTGGGAATTGTCGTTGCCACAACCTTGCTTCAGTTCCTCGTGATTGAACATGAAACGCTGCCGCAAGCGGCTTTTTACGCGATTGGATACGTGGCTTTTACCCTCAGTTTGAAGCTGATTTTGGGAGCGGTGTTCGGACTTTTCGTTAATCAGGCAAGTGGTGTATCACCGCGAGGATCGATGCTTCTACTGGCACTGATTTTGATGATTGGCGGAATGTTTTTGTTGATGCCCCTGCTATCAGAATATGCGGTTTGAATGATACTAAGCTGGTCTTTATCTAACAAATATATCTAATGTACTTACGCTTATGAATTACGGTAATAAATTACGGCAGCAATTGGTGCAGCCATAGGTGCAGGTATTGAAACCACTTCTCAATTGATACAAAATGGAGGGGATTTTAGTAATTTGGATAGCGCAGCAATTGGTAAGGCTGCTCTTGTTGGCGGTGTTATAGGCTTAACAGGTGGCATTGCAGGTGCTGCTACAAAAGGAGCCATAACAGTGACTAAAGGTGCTTTATCTGCAAGCACGACTGGTGGACGCGTTGCGCAGGGTGTGGCCATTGGATCGGTTGGTAACGCATCAAGTGAGTTAGCGGCACAGGTGATAAACGGAGAAAATATTGATGCAGGCGCAATAGCGGAGGCAGGCGCCATTGGCGCTGTAGCCGGTATTGCTGGCGGGGTAGCGGGCGCAAAAGCTGGCGATGGTCTTAAGGCTATGGGTTTTCGACGCGCTACCCCTGCTGATCTCGTACCAAACAATGCTGGAATATCTGGAGGGATTAGAAATCCAAAAGTAGCGGAAGCAGGAGCTAACGTAGTGCAAGCGGCGGTTGGTTCTGCAGTTAAAGTGGCAGAGGATCGATACTCTAGTGATTAAGTTCTTAATAATGAGTTTGGAAGTTTAGATGAGTTTTAAGTCTTTATGGATTTATGTATTGTTGTCGATAGTGATGATACTTCTTGCATTATTATATTGCGCTCTGTTAGTTCCCGCGCTGCTATTTGCAATGCTATTAGGGGAATTAGGACTTCCAGAATCATTTCAGATGCCAATGTTTTTCATGATTACCGGTTTGTATTTCATTCCATGGGGGTTCTTCGGATTATTATATTATAATACTGTCGAGGGGCGTGTGAAGAAATGGCTAATGAAAGTTATATGACTTTCTATAGCGATCAGAATTACGGTAATGGTATGGAGGCCCCACGCGGCTTTTAGGGTGTGAACCCAATTCATAGCATTGATTTTATTACCGAACGCTGATTCAAACTCTCAAAAGGAGATTGAATTATGCGTCTTTACTTGTTGGATGAAGAATGGGCCATTATTGAGCCGCTATTACCCTTGAAAAAGAGAGGGACGAAACGGGTAGATGACCGCAAACCCACCTGCCACCACATGAAGAAAACCCTTGCAATCAAAGGGCCCTCCATAGATGATAGGAAAAAGTTTCTCGACTCTGACCGATGGGATATCTCGTTATCCATCCTGCACAATGACATGAGCAGTGCGGCGGATGATAAAATCTATTCACGCCGCTGCCAGCAGATTCCTGCCAGCAAGAATATCTGCGCTGCATAATAGCTGGCCATCACCGCAATGTGGCGAAACTCCAATGGAGCCACAAAACGATCAATTCCGATCATGGTATCGGATAAAACAAACAATACTGCCCCCAATCGTGTCCAGCGCGATACTGTTCCGGCAAAACTAGCCGCCACCATTAAAGATAAAATAAGAAAATATGCTGCAATTGCCGGCATTAGCGGGCCGGTTTTTGGAAGAACAAGCGCCCCCATCACCAGCGCATAGACACCAATCAAAACAATGATGGTGCGCCGCGAAGTATCCAACTCGCTCCATTTACGCAAATAACGGGTCAAAATCCATAAATAAAACAAATGCGCGATAAAAAATGCCGCCATTCCTGTCAAAAATGCCAGATCAAAGGGGCTGGCCAGTATAAAATCACCCAGACCTGAAAAAACCAATGCCAAACTCAGGGCCGTGCGAGATCGTATCGGCGCTTCCAGCCAAGCAATCAATGCCAAGAACCAGATCGGCATGGATTTAACCAAGGCCTGCGCCGGGAACGTAAACAATTGCGGTACAAACAAATAGCTTGCGGATAACAGGGCAGCTAGAACAAGAAGGAACTTGCTGTAATTACTCATAAATCGAGCTCGGCAATTACCGGCACATGATCTGATGGTTTTTCCATTCCCCGTACTTTTTTGGCGATTTCAATTCCTTGCAGATGATCTGTAGCCTGTGCTGATAGCAAAATATGGTCTATGTGAATGCCATGGTCTTTAGCCCATGCCCCGCGCTGATAATCCCAAAATGTGTACTGGTGATCGCGCCCGTCTTTGACTTCCCAGGCATTAGCAAGGCCCAGCCAATGCAAAGCCGCAAAGCGACTGCGGGTTTCATCAGCCATCAACGCATCATCCTTCCACACAGCCGGATCCCAGCAATGACTATCTTTGGCAATAACATTATAATCTCCGGCTAAAATCAGCGGTTCTTCAAACGCCAGCAAGGATTTGGCATGATCGCGCAATCTTTCCATCCATTGCAATTTATAATCAAATTTTTGCGTTTCCTTTGGATTACCATTGGGCAGATAAATACTGGCTACCCGGATTGGAGCTTTTGCTGCAGCAATCACACATTCGATGTATCTGGCCTGTTCATCGCCTTCGTCACCAGGCAAGCCCGGCAAGGTCTCCTCAATTGCATATTTGGAAAGAATAGCCACACCGTTATAGGATTTTTGTCCCAAAACCGCGCAATTATAACCCAAGTCCTCAAACTCAAGATACGGGAACTGATCGCTTTGGCATTTGATCTCCTGCAAACAAACCACATCTGGTTTGGCTTCGGACAGCCAAGCAGTGATGGTTGCAATACGAGTTCGCACCGAATTTACATTCCATGTGGCAATTTTCACCAAAAACCCCTTAAACCGAAAAGCTGGTGCCGCAGCCACAACCCGCAGTGGCATTGGGGTTATTAATTTTGAAAGCAGCTCCGATAAGTTCATCTGAAAAATCAATTTCAGAGCCACTTAAAAACTCCAATGACATAGCATCAATCACCACTGTCGCTCCATCACGCTCAATTACCAAATCATCATCCGCCGGCGCATCGGCAAAGTCAAAGGTATAGGAAAAACCTGAACAGCCGCCACCTACTACGCCCACTCGCAAGGCATAGCGTTTTTGCTGCTCCATTATTTCATTTATACGCCTGGCGGCATTAGCGCTTAGGGTTACGTTGGTATCAGACATGGTATTGATCCAATTTCACGGGTGGGATTACATAATATTTTGCTATATATGGGTACAAAATTGCAAAAGGCAAAATGAAATTATGTCTAAACTGTTTCAAATTCCACCACGCGCCCCATTTGCCGCCGATCCGTTGAACTCTCGTGGCCGGTTGTTTGACCAGGAAGCCAGCCCGACCCGCACTCCATATCAACGTGATCGCGACCGGGTAATTCATTGCACAGCCTTTCGCAGGCTAAAGCACAAAACCCAGGTTTTTGTAGCTGATGAAGATGATTATTATCGCACTCGCCTCACCCATTCGCTGGAAGTAGCGCAAATTGCCCGTTCAATATCCCGCGTCTTGGGATTGGACGAGGATTTGGCAGAAACCCTAGCCCTAGGCCATGACCTTGGTCACCCCCCCTTTGGCCATGCCGGAGAAGATGTTCTTAACGAAGCAATGAAAGAGTTTGAAGGTTTTGACCATAACGCCCAGACTTTGCGTATTGTTACCCATATCGAACAGGTCTACCCGGATTTCGATGGCCTGAACCTTACTTGGGAGACACTGGAGGGCATCGTCAAACATAACGGGCCAATTATTACTAAACCTGACACAAAGCTGCCATGGGCATTTCGTGCATTTGAAGGTTGGGACTGGCTGCAAACCCACACCTATGCCGGAGCCGAAGCCCAGGTTGCGGCATTGGCTGATGATATTGCCTATAACAATCACGATATTGACGATGGACTGCGGGCAGGACTCATAAGCATCGAGCAATTGCTTGAATTACCAATGGTGGGAGATGCATTCAAGAATGTTATGGATCAGTACCCGGATCTGAAACAGACCAAGATAATTCGCGAGGCAGTGCGCCGTCTGATCGGTTACTGGATTGACGACTTATTGCGTGAGACCCGCGCCAATATTGAGCGCTTTAAACCAGAATGTGCTGATGATGTGCGCGAGATGGGTCAGCCATTGGTAATTTTTTCTGAAGAAATGGAGCAAAATATTACTACTTTACGCTCTTTTTTACAGGAAAAACTATATCGCCACTATCAGGTAAACGGCACTCGGAACAAATCAAAACGCGCTGTTCGTCAACTATTTGATGTGTTCTTGCATGACCCCTATTTACTCCCCCCTCACCTGCAACAACTGATCGGCAAACCAGGAGATGTCAAAACCGCCCGCGTGGTCTGTGATCACATTGCCGCCATGACTGATACTTTTGCCATTGGCGAACACAAGCGTCTATTTTCCCTTGATGTGGGACTTTAGGGCAGTTTCAATAGAACACGATGATTCGTAAAACGATTACAAGGCTACGAAATGAGCAATGATGATCGTGGTGTGTATTCACCACCACCTGATGAATATGATAGATTTGATGTAAGCGAAGACGACGATAGTCGTCGTGGCCCATTACTGCTGGCAGTTGCCATTGCTGTACTAATAGCATTGGCTGCGGTGGTTTATACTGCCTACAATCAAGGTATCCGTTCCGGTGGCCGTAATCAAGCACCATTGATATCAGCACCTGCCGGCCCAATTAAAAGTAAACCTGAAAATCCTGGCGGTAAAAAACAGCCCGACACCAATAGTGCTGCCTATGATCCACTGGACTCAAAATCAGGTGCAAAGCCTAAGCCGGTAAAAGTAGCTCCTCCGCCCGAGCAGCCAATTGAGCGGGCTACCAAGCCCAAACCTGTAAATCAAAAACCAGAACCAATAGCACAAAAGCCGACAACGCCAGAACCGAAACCAGAACCGAAACCAGAGCCGAAACCAGAGCCGAAACCGGCTGACAAACCAAAACCATACCCAAAAGCAACAGGGAAATTTGTAGTACAAATTGGGTCGTTTCGATCTGAAAAACAGGCAAGCAGCACGTGGGATGCCTTGCGCAACAGACTGCCAATATTGCTCGATGGTGTCAGCCCCGACATACAACGGGCGGATTTAGGAGCCAAGGGGATTTACTTCAGGCTGCGCGCGGCAGATTTTGGAACCAGAGCAGATGCTAGTGAATTTTGTGCGCAATTAAAAGCCAAAGCACAGGATTGTATAGTCGTTAGCAGATGAGCGCAAAAGCGATTATTTTTGGCTGTTCCGGCACATCCCTTGGCACCGATGAGCGCAGGTTTTTTGAAAAATCCAGCCCCTGGGGCTTTATCTTGTTCGCACGAAACCTGCGCAATGAAGATCAAACCAGAAGACTAATCAATGAACTAAAAGAAACTGTCGGGCACGAACCGCATATATTTATTGATGAAGAGGGAGGCAGAGTCTCAAGACTGCGGTCTCTAGGTGGCTGGATTGGCCCGCCTGCCGCTGATTTTTTACGCAAAAATCCTGATATGGAGCTGTGTGCAGCAGCAATTCGCGACAATTATCGTGCCATTGGTGCAAGACTGGCTGCTCTTGGATTTACTGCTGACTGCGCGCCGGTATTGGACGTTCCGGTGCAAAATGCTGACCCTGTTATTGGTGATCGGGCATTTAGCTACGATCACAAACAAATAGCCTCATTGGCTAAAGCCTGTATTGCCGGGCTTAAGGATGCTGGAATTTGTCACGTGATCAAACATATTCCCGGCCATGGCCGCGCCGATGTGGATTCGCATAAATCCCTGCCTGTTGTCACCACTTCTCATGCGCAATTATCAGCTACCGACTTTCTGCCCTTTCAACAGTTATCCAGCGCACAAATGGCAATGAGCGCCCATGTGGTTTATTCGGATATTGACCCCCATTCACCTGCTACCACTTCCAAAACCGTAATTAGTGACATCATTAGAAAAGAGATTGGTTTTGACGGACTGCTTATGAGCGATGATCTGGACATGAAGGCCTTAAGCGGCAGTCTGTCTGAGCGTGCCCAAAAATCACTGTTAGCTGGTTGCGATATGTTACTGCATTGCAGTGGTGATCTTAAAGCCATGAAAGAGCTGGATGCCGTCACCCCTATTTTAGGCGGACGATCACTGGAGCGCGCCAAACAAGCTGCTCCACTGTCACCAACCTGTCAGATAAATCCGGAAAATGCCATCATACAGGCACAAAGAAGTTTTACTGCTTTTAATAAATCTATGGAGAAGTGATGTGAGCACAGGCCCAACACGACGTTCTTTATTACTGGCTGGCGCTATTGGTGCCGGCAGTACAATTTCAAGCAGTTCTGGAATATTGGCGCAAACCAGCGATCATACTGATGATAACGGGCCCGCTCTTAGCCCTGATATTGTTGCTGCAGCTGAGAAAATGCTGCCAATTTCCTATTCCGATGCCGAGCGTGAACAATTACTACATGGCTTTGAAGCCCAATTGCAGGCTATTGGACAGCTTCGTGAACAACGGCTAAAGAACGAACTGGCCCCGGCACAAGTGTTTGATCCACGCCTGCCTGACAAGAAATTTACACAACAAAAAGATGTTGTAACCATTTCGTCACCAACCAGAAAAACTCCACCTGATAACGACAGTGAAATTGCCTATGCCAGCCTTGGTGAGCTTGGCCACTGGATGCGCAATTACGGGCTATCCAGTGAAAAACTAACCGGCATTTACCTTAGTCGCATTCAAAAATATGCTCACAAACTGGAATCTTTTATAACAGTGACAAATGATTTGGCCATGGAACAGGCCAAACAGGCCGATCGGGATATGGCAAATGGCAATGATCACGGCCCATTACATGGCATGCCTTATGGACTAAAGGATTTATTTGACACCAAGGGTATCAAGACCACATGGGGTGCGGCTCCTTATAAGAACCGCATTGGCACTATAGATGCGCACATTGTACAAAGACTAAAGGAATCCGGGGCTGTATTACTTGGCAAAACCACTTGCGGGGCCATTGCCTATGGCGATATCTGGTTTGGTGGGAAAACCCGCAATCCATGGAATATTGAAGAAGGTTCCTCCGGCTCCAGCGCCGGTTCAGCAGCAAGCACAGCCGCCGCCTTATGCAGTTTTTCCATTGGCACCGAAACCCTTGGCTCCATTGTTTCTCCGTCTAATCGCTGTGGCACCACCGGATTGCGCCCAACATTTGGCAGAGTATCCAGAGCCGGCGGCATGGCATTGTGCTGGTCATTGGATAAGGTTGGCCCCATCTGCCGCTCTGCAGAAGATACAGCGTTGGTGCTTGCTGCGATCAATGGCATGGATGTCAATGACCCCGGTTCTTTGGATATGGGGTTTTCCTATGATCCGGATATTGATTTTAGACAACTGACCATTGGTTATAATCCCAAATGGTTCGAAGGTAATGGCACAAAGTCCCTTGATCGCAAAGTACTGCAAATGCTGCTCGACATGGGAGTTTCCAGCAAAGAAGTCTCACTGCCTGATCTTCCTTATGGTGCCTTATTTCTGTCACTGATCGCTGAGAGCGCTGCCGCTTTTGAAGAACTCACCCTGTCAAACCGTGATGACTTAATGGTGTGGCAGGAAGACAATGCCTGGCCAAATTCATGGCGTAAAATTCGCTTTTTATCGGCGATTGATTATGTGCAGCTTGATAGGCTGAGACGTAAGATCATGATGGAGATGAATGCTCTATTTGAGAATGTGGATGCGCTTATCACCCCGAATTTTGCAGCTAATCTTCTTACCATTACCAACTTTACCGGCCACCCGTGCCTGACTTTTCGCGCCGGGTTTTATGACAGCCCGACCAGAGGCAATGGAAAAATAGATCAAACTGCCAAAAAGATACGTGTTCCTCACAACATTTCTCTAATCGGCAATCTGTTTGAGGAGGGAAATATTTGCGCGCTTGGAAGAGCCTTGGAAAGCAAGCTGGGTGTTGCCGGACAAACTCCGCCTGCATTTTCATGACACCATCATGTTTCTTTGCAAAACTGGAAACATAAGAGGCCGGATCAAACGATTCCATATCCTGCAGAAAGGCTTTAACATTGGGAATCAGGTGATTCTATAAAAAGGAAAAGTTGACTGTTTTGAACACGACTGAATTTGAAGAAGACATTCACTTTGATGCGGCAAAGGCTGCCGACGGATCGCGACAGGTGTTGAGCGTTGATCTTGATGGCTATGAGGGGCCGCTACACCTTTTATTGGAATTATCCCGCAACCAAAAAGTTGACCTTCGCAATGTATCAATCTTGCAGCTTGCCGACCAATACCTTGACTTTATCAAAAAAATCAAAAACTTGCGCATTGAGCTTGCTGCAGATTACCTGGTAATGGCGGCGTGGCTTACATATTTGAAATCCCGCCTGATTTTACCAAAACCCAAGACCAGTGAACAGGCACCTGATGCAGACGAATTAGCTGCCGTTCTGGCATTTCGCTTACAGCGCTTAGATGCGATGCGGGCAGCATCAAAAGCATTACAGTCCAGAAATCGTGCTGGAATAAACGTTATGTTGCGCGGAAAACCTGAAGGTATACGGCGAATTCGTTCTCCGATTTATGAAGCCAGCATTTATGATCTTCTTAGCGCCTATGCAATTAAACGCTCAAGAATTGCCAGAGCAAAGGTGGTATTCAAAAAACCAGTATTGCTGGCGCTGGAAGAGGCCAGACACCGGCTGGAAAGAATACTTGGCAAAATGTCTGACTGGTTGCCTCTGGACCAAATGATCGTTGATTTTGCCCTTGATGATCCTGACAATAAACCACCAAGATCCAGCCTGCTTGCTTCGTCACTGGTCGCAAGTCTTGAGTTGGCCAAGGAAGGACAGGCAGAATTACGCCAGACCCACCCCTTTGCTCCGCTTTTCGTCCGTGCAAGGCAGTTAGCAGATACAAATCCGGAAAAGCAAAAATGAGCCAATCTGAAAATTCAACCCTAGATGCTATAGAGGCTGCCGTAAAAACTTTGGCTCAGCGTTCAAAGCGTCTGTCCGGTAATGAAAAAACACTTCAGGCAGAATATATTGATCAAGAAATGAGGATGCTTGAGGCACTTATGTTTGCAGCCCGCGAGCCGCTGGACATGCAAAGCATACGAGCCAGAATGCCCGATAATATTGATTGCAATGCCTTGCTTGCAAAAATGCAGGCAGATTATGCTGGCCGCGGTGTTAATCTGGTGTGTGTGGCGGATAAATGGCGCTTGCAAACTGCTCCTGATCTTGCCGATATCTTGATTGATGAACGCGAAGAACCCAGAAAATTGTCAAATGCAGCTTTGGAAACCTTGTCGATAATTGCTTATCATCAGCCAGTCACCAGAGCTGAAATAGAAGAAATACGCGGCGTTGCAGTTTCAAAAGGCACCCTTGATTTACTTCTTGAATTACAATGGATCTGTTTGCGCGGACGGCGCAGAACTCCTGGCAAACCGGTAACTTGGGGCACTACAGACGATTTTCTGGCACACTTCTCACTTGAGAGAATTGAAGACCTTCCGGGCAAGGACGAATTAAAGGCCGCTGGACTGCTAGATAGCCGGGTTCCGGCTGATTTTGAGGTCCCCACCCCCTCTTCGCAACCTAAAATGGATGATCTGCTGCCAGTTGATGAAACTGATTATGACGGCGATTTTCATACTGATTTTCTAAAAGCAGACGAAAACACTGAAAATTAGGCTCGCAATTAACAGCAAACAGGAGTATCCTGATGCTTGGCAGTTTATTAGTTTGTCTACCATATAAGGAAGAGTGTTATGGGATCCATCGGCCCGCTACAAATTATTGTTGTTGCCGTAGTTGCATTGATTTTATTTGGTGGACGCGGAAAAATATCGTCAGTCATGGGTGATCTGGCCAAAGGTATTAAGAGTTTTCGCAAAGGGTTAAAAGACGATGACCCTGCCATCGAAGATGCCGGTGAAACCATTGACGTTGAAGCCAATGTCAAAGAATCTGAGAAAGAATAATCAAAGCTATCTGACACTGGAAACCAGATAATGATCCCGCAAATTGGGTTTGTCGAAATTCTGATATTGGGGGTTGTGGCTTTGGTAGTTGTCGGGCCTAAGGACTTACCGGCTTTGCTTCGTAAAATTGGCAGAATAACCGCCAAAGCCAGAGGCATGGCCAACGAGTTTAAGGGTGCATTTGATGATATGGGCCGGGAAGTTGAACTTGATGAGCTAAAAAAGGAAATCGAAGCCATCAAGAATGCTAATCCTGTAAACAAGATAAAACAGGAATTAACAGATGTTACCCGCGATATTGATGCCTCATCAAAGGATTGATTGACCGTGGAAAATCAAATTGACCCCGCAGATATTGATGATGAAATGGAGTCGAGCCGTGCCCCGTTACTCGATCATTTGCTGGAGCTTAGAACCCGTATAATCCACTGTTTTATTGCTATTGCCATTGCCTTTGGCATTTGTTTCTTTTTTGCGCAGGATATTTATAACTTCCTGCTGGTACCGTTTTTGAGCGCCGCCGAAAACGCCAAGACAATGCAAGAAGGCAGCTCACAGCTTGAGCTTATCTTTACTGGCCCGCTAGAATTTTTCTTTGCAAAAATGAAACTGGCGCTGTTCGGCGCAATCATTTTATCTTTTCCGTATTTAGCCTGGCAAATATACCGTTTTGTCGCTCCGGGGCTTTATCGTAATGAACGTGGAGCATTCCTGCCATTTTTACTGGCAGCACCGGTTTTATTCGCAGCCGGTGCCAGTTTTGTCTATTATGTGATGCTGCCCATGGTTATGCGCTTTGCCTTTAATCAGGAGCAAGTTGCCAGCGCCGAACAAGTGGCAATCCAGTTATTGCCGCGTGTGTCTGAATACCTCTCGCTGGTAACCACCTTGATTCTGGCATTTGGCATATCCTTTCAACTGCCCGTAATATTATCATTAATGGGCAGGGTCGGACTGGTCAGTTCCGATGGTCTGCGAAAGGGCCGCAAATACGCCGTGGTCGGGATTTTGGCTTTTGCAGCATTTTTCACCCCGCCCGATGTGATTTCACAATTCCTGCTGGGCGTTCCAGTATTACTTCTGTATGAAATTTCAATCTGGTCGGTAGCTTTAATTGAAAAAAAACGTGCTGAAGAAGCCAGTTCTATAGACACTAATTAACAAGAATAAGCATAATAACTTTCAGTAATAATTCTTGTATTGAGTGTGTGACGGTCATTCAGCTATCTTGAATTTCACCTGTTGGTTTGCAAGAGATGGATAGCTAAACATGCACAGACTTCATATTGTTGTATTTTTGCTAATTGTCCAGATCTTATTAGTGGGGTGTGCAACTGCCACCAGAGGTGGTAGCACCATGTTAATTGTTGAGACTACACCGGTTGGTGCGCGTGTAGATACCACTGTACCCTCCAAGGGCATGCCAAAACTTAACAGATCCCAGATCAAAAAAATCAAACGTGGCAAAATGGCTCAACCAGAATTCAGCTATCGATATTGTGAGCCAACCCCGTGCGGTATTGAAGTGCCACGGAAACTCGAATTGGATATACTGATTACCAAGGATGGCTATGCACCGCAAACCCACACAATTGGGTATTTGCACCGCAAGCAGATTGCCAAGGAAACGGCGCGAAACACTGCTATTGCTGCCGCAGGAGCTGGTGCCACCGGCGCTGCTGCTATGGGAAGTATGGCAAGTGCTCTTGCTGGAGGGGTCACAGCCGGGTCGCTTGTTGCTGGGGCGGCGGTTTTCGCGGCACCAGTGCTTTTGGTGGGGGCGATTGCTAATGGTGTAGATAGCTCAACCGGGGCAAATTACGATTATTGGCCTAATCCAGCTCTGGCTGAGTTAATTGAGCTACCAAATGAGGAAAGTGCAAACGCTAACTCACAAGCGATTATTCAGGAGTTTAAAGAAAAACAACGCCTTGCAGTGCTAACCATAGAGCCGTCTGTACATGAAAAGCGGGTACAAAAGGCTAAACAAAAAGAAAAGCTCCGCAAGCAGGAAAAAGCAAAAAGAATTGCAGCCAAAAGAGCAAAAGCCAAGCTAAAAAAAGAACAGCGAGAAGCAGATAAAAATAGAGCGGCTCAATGAGAATATTTTTTTCTGTCAAAACCATTGTATTTTTTTCAATTATTTCCCTTGCCTTAAGTTCTTGCGCCACGGTCACGCGCGGCTCATACAATGAATTCGTTGTGCAAACTATTCCAGCAGGCGCAAAAGTCACCACAGACCTGATACGCAACAAAGATCGAACAGGAGCAATAGAATATTATAGTTGCCCCGCCACGCCGTGCTCGATCAAACTACCCAGAAGATCAGACTTTAATGTCATGATTACATTATCCGGTTTCCAGCCATTTACCTATGCCATAACCAAAGAACGAAACAAAGAAGCCGCCAAGCGCAACAATAAAACCGTATTGGCTTCTTCGGCTGCAACAACTGGCGGCCTAGCCGTTGGCAGCATTATGGTGGCATCTATGTTCACCAATCTGCGGGCGTTAGCAACAGTGTCCGCCCCCACAGCTATTGCAGGAACCGCCACAGTGACCGCCCTTTATGCCGGGCCCGTTATTGGTGCTGCAGCTGGCATTGATCTGGCCTCAGGTTCGCTGATCGATTTGTACCCAAACCCGCTGGTTGTGCAATTAGCCCCTGAAAGCACACCTGAACAGACAAAAGAATTGATCACGATGTTTGAAAATACACGTGCAGATCAAACCAAACCATAATTCACAAAATTCCTATTTGCAGATCAACTCAACCGGTTGAGGATAGCCTGGGTTTTACTTAACTTTTCCTGATAACCAGCTAGTTTTTCCTGTTCCTTGGTCACTACTGTTTCCGGTGCTCTGGCAACAAAGTTTTCATTATCCAGTTTTTGCTTGATTTTGCTAATTTCAGCCATGATTTTGTCGATTTGCTTGGCTAAACGATCCCGTTCTTCGGACATATCAATCACGCCCTCGGTAACAAGTCCGAACACTGAATCGTCCAGCACAATTTGCAAGGCAGAATTTGGAAGCTCAGCAACATTCTCAACTGATATCACCCGCCCCAGCCATTTAAGTAATGCCTGATGACGCTCTAACCGCTCTTTTGTTTGTGATGATGCTCCGGCCACCAATAGGGGAAGTTTTGCGCCGGGGGCAATGTTCATTTCCGACTTTACCGAACGAATAGCAGTGATCAATTTTATCAACCAGTTTATTTCATCTGCATCTTGTTCTGAGTGTAATTTGCTCCCAAATTCCGGCCATTTGGCAGTGACCAATTGTGTGTCGCGCTTAGCGCTTTGCCCCCATAAGGCTTCGGTTTGAAATGGCATAATCGGATGCAGCAAGATCAAAACCTGATCGCGTACGAAAGCCGCTGTTGCTCTGGTTTCTTCCTTGGCTGCGGCATCATCACCTTGTAACACCGGCTTCATCAGCTCCAGATACCAGTCACAAAACACATGCCAGATAAACCGGTACAAGCCTTGCGCAGCATCATTAAAACGATATTTATCCAGACCATCGGTCACAGTCGTAGCGACCAATGCCAGTTCGTGGATAATCCAGCGGTTTAGCGGTTGCTCAAGCTCTGCCGGGTTAAATCCATCTACAGGTTTACACTCGTTCATTTCGCAAAAACGCGCGGCATTCCAAAGTTTGGTACCAAAATTACGATAACCCTCAACACGGGATTCCGACATACGAACATTTGTGCCTTGCGCCGCAGAAATTGCCATAGTGAAACGAAGCGCATCAGCTCCAAACTTGTCAATCATGCTTAAAGGGTCGATGGTATTACCCTTGGACTTTGACATTTTCTTGCCGTTTTCATCCAACACAAGCCCGTGAATGAGAACATCAGGAAATGGAACTTGATCGGTTAAATACAGCCCCTGCATCATCATTCTGGCCACCCAGAAGAAGATAATATCATGACCGGTAACCAGAACATTGGTCGGATAAAATTTTGCTAGTTCCGGTGTTTGCTCCGGCCAACCTAACGTCGAAAACGGCCACAGCGCCGATGAAAACCAGGTATCGAGTACGTCCTCGTCCTGGCGCAAATCTGTTTCCTTGCCGTAATGATCATTGGCCTTTGCCTGTGCCTGACTTTGGCTTTCTGCGCAAAACGCCTCACCATCCGGCCCGTACCAGACCGGGATCCGGTGTCCCCACCAAAGCTGCCGCGAGATACACCAGGGCTGAATGTCTTCTAACCAGTTAAAATAAGTTTTCTCCCAGTTTTCAGGATAAAACTTTGTGGTGCCATCACGAACAGCCCTTATAGCAGGTTTGGCCAAAGTTTTGGCATCCACATACCATTGATCGGTAAGCATTGGCTCAATCACCACGCCGGAGCGATCACCAACTGGTTGCTGGATTACCCGATCCTCGACCTTGATAAGCAAACCCAAAGCATCAATATCGGCAACCACGTGTTTTCTTGCCTCAAAGCGATCCATGCCGACATATTTGTCCGGCATAATGTCACTGCCCACCATACGCGCCTGCTCGTCCATAAGTACGTACATTGGCAAGTTGTTGCGCTTGGCAACTTCATAGTCATTAAAATCATGGGCGCCGGTAATTTTCACGGCACCGGAACCTAATTCCGGGTCCGGGTATTTATCCGCAATAATTGGAATATAACGATCGGCCAAAGGCAACAAAACCTTCTTACCAACAATGCTTGTATATCGGGTATCGTCGGGGTGTACCGCCACCGCACCATCACCAAGCATGGTTTCAGGCCGCGTAGTGGCAATGGAAATATAATCACGGGTTTCCCATTTGGTTGGCTTACCGTCCTCATCATGTTCAATCGGAAACTCATAGGTTTCGCCATTTTCCAGCGGATATTTGAAATGCCAGAAATGCCCCTGCACTTCTTTTTGTTCAACTTCCAGATCTGATATGGCCGTTTGAAAATGCGGATCCCAATTGACCAGCCGTTTGGCTCTATAGATCAGGCCCTCACTGTGCATTTTGACAAACACTTTACGCACTGCATCAGACAATCCATCATCCAAAGTAAATCGTTCCCGCGACCAGTCACAAGAAGCACCAAGCCGGCGCAATTGTTTGATAATAGTGCCGCCGGATTGCTCTTTCCACTGCCAGACCTTGTTGACAAATGCTTTGCGCCCCATGTCACGCCTGCCAGGACTTCCATCTTCGGCCAGCTTTCGCTCGACCACCATTTGCGTGGCAATACCAGCATGATCCATTCCCGGTTGCCATAAAACCGATTTGCCGCGCAGGCGCTGAAATCTGATCAGGATGTCCTGTAATGTGTTATTAAGCGCATGGCCCATATGCAATGAGCCAGTAACATTTGGCGGCGGAATTACGATGCAATATGGATCAGCATCAGGATCGCTTTTTGGCTTAAAAGCACCAGATGCTTCCCAATTTTCATAAATTTCAGTTTCGGCTTCTGCCGGGTTGAAGGATTTGTCCAGCATAACAGGCACACCTAAAATTCAGGGTAAATGAAAACCCCTCTATGAAAACACCGGATTTGGCGGCTAATTGGTAACAAGCTTAAGATCAGGCTCTGGTTTGACGTACCACCTTGTCAATTGCGGCTTCCACCTTGGCTTCAACAATTGCAGGAAGATTTGCATCAAGCCAGTCTTTTAGCAATGGCCGTAACAATTCGCGCATGACACCTTCAAGTGTCTGGCCGTCCTTGTCAGCAACCCGTATTGACGATGCCAGTGTGCCCAGCGTGCTAGCCGTAGCTGCCGCGGTCGCATCGCTTAACAGCTCTTCCTCTGATTCTTCATCTGCTGGTTCAGCAAGCTGCTCAGGCTCAGGCTCAGGCTCATGGGATTCATCAAAAATGATCAGATCACCATCTTCTTCCACGGCAGGTTCTTCGGCACCAACGGTTTCGGTTAGCTCCAGAACATCATCCTCAGGTTCTGGTGCAGCCATTTCCGGCTCTGGTTCGGGTGAGGCCATTTCTGGCTCCGGCTCTGGTTCAGGCTCAGGTTCTGGTGCGGCCATTTCCGGCTCCGGCTCTGGTTCAGCTTCCGGGGCTGGTTCTTCAGCAACCGCCTCTTTGGTATCGCCCTCATCATCATCTGAAATAATATTGCGTATAGAGGCGAGAATCTCCTCCATCGTAGGTTCAGCATCTGTGCCTGTATCTGCCATAATTTCTCGTCCGATTCTAAAATTCAAGCCATTAGCGGATACGCTAAAAGGTTTCTATTGCCCCTGTCTAGTGGCGACGGCAAGTTTAACAAGAAAGCATCACATTCTTCAATGAAAGTATTAGCATTTTTTATGGAAAAGTTCCCTGTTTAGTATTTGTTTTAGGTGTATCTATTCCCAACTCTGCAAGCTCCAGCCTTCCGGTAGCAGCAAGCAACCCAAAACTGGCAACCAAAGCATCGCGCTTCGCCGACACCAGGGCTAATCTGGCATCAAGTAATTCCTGTTCTGCATCCAGCACGTCAAGAGTTGTCCGAGAGCCTACTTCAGCCTCTAACACCACACCATCAAAAGCCAACTCATTGGCCTGCACCTGTAGTTCACTTGCCGCAATTACTGACTTGGCAGCAATCAGGCGATTCCATGCAATTGCTACCTGTTCATCAGTCACTCTTTTAGCCTGTAACACGCTAATTCGGGCTTTGCTCGCCTGCTCTTTGGCTTCTCTTACTACAGACCGATTCAATCCTCCGGTAAAAAGCGGTATTCGCAAATTAACACTCGCGGCAACCAGATCAGACTCACCACCAATAAAACCTGCATCATCTGCTGTTGCTGCCTGCGCACCAATGCTCAAATTCGGTCGCAGGCCGGCCTTGGCAATGGACACTCCATGAGCCGCCGCCAATTCAGACAACCGGGCGTTTAATAAAACCGGTGAATTTGCTTCTGCCCATTGTATGGCCATTGCCAATCCATCAGGCAAAAAATCCGGATCAGGTATCGGCTGCAGGCTTCCTGGGGCCTGTCCTACAGTTCGTACATAGGCTGAACGAGCAATTGCCAGTTCCGCACGAGCTGCTGCAAGCTGTGATCTGGCTCCGGCTAATCTGGCTTTGGCCTGACTAACCCCGGTGCGGGTAATTTCACCAACAGAAAAGCGATCTTGTGCTGCATCCAATTGCCGAAGCAGCACTTCAACATTACTTGACCTTATCCTCACTACTTCTGCATTGCGCTGCACATCGGCGTAGGCTGTAACCGCCGCCAGTAAAACCTGATGCTCCAATTGCCGAAGATTATTTATTCCGATTTCAATATTCACCTGCGTAAGATCAATTTGCCCTTTAATAGCACCACCGCCATAAAGTGTTTGCTGTCCAGACAGGGCGATTGATCGCGGATAATAAGTTTGCAGGGCGCTAAAAAAAGGACTGGTTTGCTTTTGCCGGGTGGCTCCTGCGCTAATATCAGCCTGCACATTGGGTAATCTGGCGGCACGAGCCTGTACCAGCTTTTCATCAAGGGCTCGCAGGCCTGCACGTTCTGCCTGCAATTGCGGATTGGATTCATAAGTCATACGCAAAGCATCGTGCAGGGTTTCAGCATAACCAACAGAATGTATACTAACTACAAATATCGTGAATGCTGATAAAACTCTGATAATCATTTTGACACCCATGTGGTCAATTTTATTGTGATACAGCTAGGCTTAAGGGGCTAATATAGGGAAGAAAACATAAATTACACCCAAGCTGATATATATTATTTCTGCATAGCTATAATGCAAACTCTTGCACTTGTTCAAACCCAGGAAGATATGGGGCCAAAGCATCAAACACCACCCGCGAGCCTATTACATTATCAGAGCGGGTATATAATTTGACTTGCCCGAAATTTCCTTCGCGCTCAATAACTGCCAAACGGCCACCATCTGCCAATTGCTGCAGCCATGCCTCCGGCGTTTTTGCAACAGCACCCCCAACAAGAATCGCATTAAATGGCCCCTGGTCTGGTAAACCAACACAGAATTTACCCTCGACAACGGCGACATTATCGACTTCGGCCATTTCAATTGCTTTTTCAGCCCGTTCAGCAAGATCTTTACTTTCCTCTAATGCAACAACCGTCTCTGCAAGATGTCCCAATACCGCCGAGGAATAGCCTGTGGCCGGAGCAATATCCAATACCAGATCCGTAGATTGAATATCCAGCGCCTGCAACATTTTTGCAAAATCTCTTGGCTTGAGAAGGAAGCGCCCTTCGGCAACAGACAAATCAACATCGCTATATGCTAATGCGCGGCTCGATTTTGGCACAAAAGCCTCGCGATCAACCGTCAACATCGCTTTTTGAATTTTATAACTGGTCACATCATTAACCCTGACCTGTCCGTCAACCATTGCCTGTCTGGCCTGCGTAGCATTGCTCATTGGGCTATTATCTCCAAAATATAACCACCGAATCCCATATTGTTATATCCCGGAAGAACAAGAATATGCAATCAATCGATTTCACGGATTTACGAACGGCTTTCAGGCTTGTATAGGATCACTCGCCTTACAAGTTTTAAGAGCTTGTAATGCTGTTCGAGGCCCTGTGGCGGAGTGGTGACGCTGGGGATTGCAAATCCTCCTACCCCGGTTCGATTCCGGGCGGGGCCTCCATATTTTTTACATATTTATTTTAACTGGATTATTTGGAACCAAAGCATGGCTTTCCAATACCGGGATAGCGCAGACTAAAATGGCAGTGTCTTTCCGGCCAAAAATGGCAGTTTCAGCACAATAAGCAAATCGCGTAATTCCTGACGGGCGGCCACATGGCTCATGGAAAAATTCACCTGACTGCCTTTTTCCGTTACATCAAGCAAGGTAAGACCCGCCGGGAACAACTCCCGATAAATCACCCGCTCGGCAAAACCCGGGGCCAACCGAAAACCAATCCTGTCTGACAATTGCGCCAGCCCCTCGCCCACTCTTTGTTTATTGCGTGCATTGATTGAACTCATGCGATTACGCATCACCACCCAATCTATAGGTGTTTTTTCCTGAACAGCCTTTTTCTTTCTCGCGGCCCACACCATTTCACTGTAGAATGAGGGGCTTTGCACCTCAAGCGTTGCCGGATCAACCTTAGCCAGCAGATCAAAGTCCACAAAGCTGTCATTTATTGGTGTAATCAGCGTATCAGCCGCTGCATGGGCAATACGCGAATAATTGGTATCACTGCCCGGAGCATCAATTACAATATGATCGCAATGCACCGCCAGAGCAGTAATTGCATCATTCCACAAGCAGGCTTCTTCAGCCTCGGCAAGATCAAGCTCCCGGTGGGCGGAGCGCTCTATAGTTACCTGAGCTGGCATTGGCAGAACCTGCTTGTTACGTTCACACCAGCGAGCGCGATTTTCCATAAATCGACTTAAAGTTCGCTGCCGAATATCAAGATCAACAACCCCTACCCTCGCCCCGGCACGAATCAAGGCAATTGCCACATGAAATGCAATTGTTGACTTTCCTGCTCCACCTTTTTCATTCCCAACCACAATTGTATAGAGGCTGGTAACAGGTTCCAGTGTAGGCTCACTTTGCTGTTCCATAAATCCTTCCCTTATTGGTGAAAACTCATGCTAAGAGAATCAATATCACAAGAATTCAACACCTCCGCTATTATGCATCGAGTCGCGGGGTTCGTGTTAATTTTCATGCTTGCAATTACAATAAATGACAGTGCACTGGCTGAAATCAGTGTGGAGCCAACAAGAATCGTACTGACAAAAAACAATCAAACAACTTTGGTTACTGTGCAAAATACGGGTTTGCGCTCACAAAGAATAACCCCGGCATGGGTGAATATAGTGCAAGCCAATGACAGCGTATTACACCCTTCGGGGAATGAAATATCGCTGGCAGATATGCAAACTGTCCGGGTCTGGCCAAGCACATTAGTTGTTGAGCCCATGTCATCGCAGGCTTTTACACTACTGACACCGCCAAAAACTGCTTTTACTGGTGAGAAGCGAATTCATTTGCGCCTGAATATAGACCCGGCCCATGGCGCCGGGCCACGCTGGGCTGTAGTTCTGCCTGTGCTGGTAAAGAATGATCTAATCCGACCAGAGGTCAGGATAACTCATCTCGATTTGCAAAAAAATGGTGACATCTCTATTACCATGAAAAACACTGCCAGTGTCAGTTCACACGGGCATATAGTGGTGTTTGATCGCGATGGACTGCGACTGGCTACATTGAACAATGTCAACTTATATACGCCAGAAACAGAAGTTACGTTTTCAATAAAACTGCCCAAAATACCGAAAGACCAACTAACGGTTCGGTATCTTGGTGATGCTGAATTTGCCGGTATCGCCTTTGCGGAACAGGTATTGAAAATCAGCCCTGAGCTTTCCCGGTAAAATCAGCTCTTGCACAGGAAAGACCTTTTAATTGCAGGTTCTTGCACTTTGTATGTACTACTGTTTCTTGCAATATTGGTCCAGCCTTCAGGCGCATGAATATGCCTTTGGCACCAAGATCAACACGCTCAAGCCTTGGCTGCAGACCTGCAAGCTCCTTTGGCGCCTTGCTTTGCAATTCCGCCCAACCTGCTATTGCTGTTTGTTCATCGCGGTATGAGCCAAGATGTAATGCAAAAAACATTGATCGCCCATCACGCAGTTTTGGCGGCAAAGGAAAATCCTTTGCTGTATCTGATGGTGAAACAGAAGCTTGCAACACCCGTGCACCTGTATTTTCCTCTGCAGAAACCAGCGGCAATAAAACCGGCAGCTTTTTCGGCTCGGCATAGGAGATTCTTGGCAGGGAATCACCAAGATACCGATCAGGCGCATATGTCTCTTCAGGGCCCAAAGCAGGATTGGGCAAAAGATCAGCAGCCAATTGATAAATTTGTGGCTCCAAAGAGGCAATATCCTGCCACTGTTCTTTAGCTTCGACTTCGCGCAGGCGCTCAACGACCACGTTTACTGCAATGCGTAAATCCCTGTCTTCATGCGCCAGCCTTGATAGATGCTCCGCCTGTTGCGCCCTTACAGGATCATATTCAACACAAGCCGAAAGTGAAATCCAGCTCATTGCAATTAACAAATATAATAGTGCTCTCATAAAGCCTTGTTTGCGGTGCTTCGCCTTGCAAAAAGGTTAACAAAATCTACCACGCACCAAGTTCCCGCAATCGCCGTTGCATTTGCAGCGGCAGGCCGTCTGAGGTTTTGCTGTTAGTGATATCTTTTGGAGCATCAGCCACATCGAGATAACGCCACCCCTGAAAAGGACGCCTTGGTTGTAATTCTGTTGCCGTTAGCTTGTAATCCAGTACAATTCGGCACCTCCTTATCCCGGTTGCATCGGTAACGGGTTCCAGCGCCAGAATATTCTGGCGCACCTGCAGAGACCCCTTAATTACCCAGTAAATTGATCCTCCTTGCAATATTTCGGCACTGCGGCGCGGCATCATGCGCGTTACATGAACAGGGTTTTGGCGTTCACCGGCAGCGCGGCACTCAGCCCGGCGTAGGGCCTGACGTTCAGCCAGTTCCTCAACGCTTTGCACGCCAACGCATAATTTTACCAAATGCAGGGTCATGAGACCGGGATCACAATCAATTATCTGAATCACTCTTTACCATGACATCATGGTCAGGATTTTGTTTTTGCACAATTGCAGAAATTTCCATGTCCGAGCGCTCGACAAATTTCTTAAACAAAGCCGATCCGGAAACATCAGATATGGATTTTTGCTGTATAATTGGACCGCCCTGCCATGCGGGTGCAAATAATAACCTGATATCGAATTTTTTGATCTTGGCCACAGGCACAGGCTTAAAAGGTTTTTTTGAATATATGCGCAGCCATGACAACTGCTCGGTTCTAGTATCAATAGCCAGTTCACCGCTTAAAAACCTTGATAACTTTTTCATATCGCCAGAGCCATCCACGCCGTCTGAACTCATAAAATCTTCGGTTATATCGAACGAATAAATGGCAAGACCATCGGAACCTGTACCAATGTAGGAGGCTTCTTGTTCACTTTTCAGCGGGAAGCTGGCTAAAATCAGCTCACGATCATCTTGTGCATCAGGGTTGTTTTGAACATTTTGATCAATACGTTTTTTGGCCTGATTAAACAGCTCACGATCTTCGGTTTCTGCTGGCGCCAGAACTTTCCATTGTTCCAAACGTGGCAGATCCGGATCAAAAAACAAGGAAACCTGGTAATTTTCACTCCCCGAAACCGCAAGTCTCATTTCATGGGAAAAACGGATACCAACAGATGCCTTATGCCTTGCCTCAATATCCGACCTTACCCGCTCCAATAAGCCCTTCGGATCGACTTGCCCAGAAACTGGATGCGCAATAATGAAAAAAGCAAAAACAAGAGGCAAAACCAGGTGAAATTTACGGAATGTCATGAGAACTCTCTAATCAATACCCCCGGCAACTCTTGTAGCTGCAGTTTTTATCAGGCACAAGCAATCAGGTTTCAAACAAAATCAGCTCTGCACCTTCGGTTACCTGATCACCAGCGACAAAACAAATGTCTGCAATAATTCCATCGCCTGGCGCATATAAAGCTTGTTCCATCTTCATGGCCTCCATCACCAGTAAGACCTCTCCAGCCTTTACCCTGCTTCCCACTTCGGTACGAATTTCAAGGATTTTTCCCGGCATCGGGGCGCTGATTGCGTTACCACCATCAATTTTTGCAAGTTCGTCATGAGCCTCAGGGCGGCAAATTTCAAAAAACTGTCCCCGATAAAACACCGGGCCAAAACCATCGCTTAGCAAGGACGTTAAATTCCGGGTATCTTTCGGTAATTTAACCGGGTTTTCATCAACCGATATCTGCCAGCATGATGATGAGCCAATAGCCTTGACATCAAAACATATGCCGTTGATTTGCACACGCCTGCAAACACGATTTGGCCCATTTAAGCGCCAGCCATCCTGTGCGCCTTCCCACGGACTTGTGACAAAACTGTCCGCAGCACCGCTCACAAGATCAGCAATTGACAAGGCAGCAACAGTCTCCACAGGCATTGCCTTTGCCACCAGTTCGTCAAGATTTTTTTCAATAAACCCGGTATTGTGCACGCCTTCATAAAACTGTGATGCCGCAAGGATTTCCAGCACAAACCCTGCATTGGTTTTAACCGGTCCAATACGGGTGTTTGCAAGAACTTCAGACAATAAGGAAATTGCCTGTTTTCTGTCCCTGCCAGTTGCAATAATTTTACCCAGCATGGGATCGTAAAATGAACCTACCTCATCATCTTGTTCAAAGCCCGTATCAAGACGAACTTCATCAGACTGGACGATTGAGAACCATTTCAACCTACCGGTTGATGGCATAAATCCCTTGTCCGGCTGTTCCGCATAAAGACGTGCTTCTATGGCATGACCGGATAGCTTGATATCCTCTTGTTTTGGCAATATCCCGCCTGCGGCCACTTCCAATTGCAACCGAACCAGGTCAAAGCCGGTAATAGCCTCACTTACCGGATGCTCTACTTGCAAACGGGTATTCATCTCCATAAACCAGAATTTTGATGGATCCAAAGCACCAGAACCATCAACAATAAATTCTACTGTGCCTGCATTTATATAATTTACCGCCTGTGCAGCCCGAACCGCCGCATCGGTCATGGCAGTACGCATTTTTGTAGTCATCCCCGGAGCAGGAGCTTCCTCGATCACCTTTTGGTGGCGCCGTTGCACTGAACAATCACGTTCAAAGAAGTGCACAACATTACCGTGAGCGTCACCAAATACCTGCACTTCAATATGTCTTGGATTTTGGATAAACTTTTCAAGCAACACCTTGTCATTACCAAAAGCCGACAGGGATTCCCGGCGCGCCGCAATAAGTTGCTCATCAAAATCATCAGCCGTTTCAACCAGACGCATCCCACGGCCACCGCCGCCAGCTACTGCCTTGATCAGAACCGGATAACCAATACCATCCGCAGCTTTGGCCAAAGCCTCGTCATCCTGATTATCACCGTGATAACCCGGAGTTACCGGAACTCCAGAATTTTCCATCAGTTTTTTGGCCTGATCCTTTAGTGCCATCTGGCGCATAGAGATTGCATTTGGCCCAATAAAGGTAATACCGGCCTCAGTACATGCCTCGGCAAATTCCGGGTTTTCCGACAAAAAACCGTAACCGGGATGAATGGCTTCGGCACCGGATTTGCGTGCGGCTGCCAGTATTCTTTCTACATCAAGATAACTTTTTGCAGCCTCTGGAGGCCCAATATGCACCGCCTCATCAGCAAGACGTACATGGCGAGACAGGATGTCGGCATCTGAATAAACAGCAATGGTACGAATACCCATTTGCTTCGCCGTATCCATTATCCGGCAGGCAATTTCACCACGATTGGCAATTAGCAATGATTTGAACAATTTTTATTCCTGTTTCTTAATGTTGGAATTGAGGTTTTCTTTACGGTCACGATATTTATTGGTTATCGGGTATCGTCGATCCCGGCCAAAATTTCTATCACCTATTTTCACCCCCGGCGGGGCCTGCCTGCGTTTATATTCAGCCAGATAAAGCAAATGCTCAATCCGACGCACATCCTCGGCGCTATGCCCCTGTAAAAGCAAAGAAGAAGTTTCTGCCTCTCCCTCAACCAAAGCCATCAGCATATTATCGAGCACATCATATGGCGGCAGGCTGTCTTCGTCTTTTTGATTATCACGCAGCTCAGCCGTTGGTGGTTTATCAATCATATTTTGCGGAATTACTGACCCTGCCGGGCCAAGCATGCCTTTTGGGTAATGGTTATTACGCCAATTAGCCAGGGCAAAAACATCGGTCTTGTAAATATCCTTTAGCGCATTATAGCCACCACACATATCGCCATATAATGTGGCATATCCTACTGCCATTTCAGACTTATTGCCGGTAGTCAGCACCATGTGTCCAAATTTATTGGACAAAGCCATCAATAATACTGCCCTGGCTCTTGATTGCAGGTTTTCTTCGGTGGTGTCGGTGTCCGTATCCAAAAACAGCGGAGACAATGCCTTGTGCAAGGCGTCAATTGTTTCGGTAATGTCAATGGTATCATAACGACACCCCAGATAAGAGATACATTGCTGCGCATCTTGCAAACTCTCATCAGAGGTGTGTTTTGAGGGCATCATCACACACCAGACCCGATCAGCTCCCAATGCATCAACCGCCAACGCTGCCGTTAAGCCTGAATCCACACCGCCAGATAAACCAAGCACCACACCTGCAAAACCATTCTTGTTCACATAATCAGCAATACCAAGAACCAAAGCTCGCCAACGGCTTTCCAGCATATCCGGCAATAGGGCTAATTCCGCGCTTTTACACTGCCACTGATTTTGCTCATATTTCCAGCACGCCAAAGATAAGTCTTCACTAAAAGCTGGTAATTGCTGAACAATTTCACCAGATGCATCATAGGAAAAACTGGCGCCATCAAATACCAACTCATCCTGGGCCCCTACCTGATTAACAAAAACCAACGGAACATTTGCAGTTTCTGACCAAGTCCGAAAGGTTTGATGGCGAATATCGGAAATTGAGTTGCGAAATGGAGATCCATTCAAACTGATCAGGATTTGTGCGCCCTGCTCTACCAGATATTGCGGTATTTCAGGAAACCATATGTCTTCGCAAACCGGCAGACCAAGCTTGACACCACGCCAAAGTACGGTCTTTGGCATGGCACCGGGGCTAAACACCCGCTTTTCATCAAATACCCGGTAATTCGGCAGTTTAACCTTGTCATGGCGGGCAAGAATTTTACCCTCATCCAGAAGAAACACCGAATTGTAGAGCTTTTCACCTGCAAGCCATGGCGCCCCCACCAGCAAGGCCGGGCCGCCATCTGCAGTATCAGCAGCCAATTCACGAACCTTGTTCATTGCATCGCGAACCAAAGCCGGTTTTAGAACCAGGTCCTCCGGCGGATAACCAACCACCACCATTTCCGTACACGCTATCAGGTCAGCACCACTTTTGGCGCCCACACTGCGGGCATGTCGTATTTTGGCTGTATTTCCGTCCAGATCCCCGACAATAGGATTTAACTGGGCAGACAAAATATTGATTTCCTCACTCATAAGTGAGGGTGTAGCGCACTGATGATCAAATCGTCAAACAGCAATATCGGCAGCAACAAGCCGAGCCTGATCAACCTCAAGCGCCAAAGACAGGGCTTTGGCTCCATCAACCCCGGACACAGGAGTGCTGGTGCCATGTAGTACTGCCTCGATGAATGCATTATCCGATGCCCCAAGACTGTCAGCAGCATCTGGATGTCCGGAAAAATCAGTATTCAAGGCAAAAGGAGTGTCATGGATTAAGCTTCGGGTTAAGAAGTCCACACGGACTATACCGCTTGGATACTGGACATCCATGGTACGAGCCGAAGCCTCAGCCATACGCGACGCCAGCAACTCGACCTCAAGCCCGCCTTCATAAACAAAGCGCACCATGGCTTCATCAATACCGCCGCTTGGTCCTGTTTTGGTTTTTGCATAAGTGTGCACCGGCATTTGCCTTGTAATAGCTGTAACCAGCTCAAGATCATGTATCATTAAGTCGAGCGTAACGCTGACATCTGTGCCGCGCTCACTATATGCACATACCCGTTTGGCCATAATACGAACAGGCTGCTCAGGCACATCAAAAAGGCCAATTGCCCGCGAGACGAACCGCTCCTGATGGCCTACTTGCAGCACCAATTGTTTTTGCTCGGCAAGAGCAACCATCTCACGGGCTGTCTCCATATCAGTGGCAAGTGGCTTCTCCACCAGAACATGCAAATTGTTTTTTAAGGCATCAACGCCCTGACGACCATGAGCACTGGCCGGACTGGCGATAACCAGGGCATCGGCCACATTGATCAATTCATCACGACTGCTAACGGCCTTTGCTCCATAGCGATTTGCCAGATCAACGGCCCTCTCGGGATGCAGAGGATCATAAATACCAACAAAGTCGACCATAGGGTGCGCGACCATTTTAGAAGCATGATATCCACCGAAAATCCCAGCCCCGGCGATACCAACACGCAGTTTTTTCTTATCCATTACAAATCTGCCTAACTATGTCCCGCCTACTTTGTGCCAGTCATCGCCACCAAGCACAATCACCCCAATAGTCAATAAGTATGACGGTTTCTTTCCATCCTCTGATGAAACTTTACAAATAAGCGCTTTGACAGCAGGCAGTTCGTCTATATGTTCCAATGCCACAACCCCTCAATAAGCACGGAACAAAAAACC
Organism: Robiginitomaculum sp.; assembly: GCA_015485155.1. Lineage (GTDB taxonomy): Bacteria > Pseudomonadota > Alphaproteobacteria > Caulobacterales > Maricaulaceae > Robiginitomaculum_B. Next base: position 66,634 of record WFUF01000027.1, read on the forward strand.
AATGAGCACTACTTCCCGCGAAATCAGACTAGCCTCCCGGCCAGTTGGCCTGCCTGTAGACGAAAACTTTGAACTGGTGGAAGTAAGCTTGCCGGATATTACAGACGGCGAACTACTGGTTCGCAATACTTGGATGTCTGTTGACCCATATATGCGCGGGCGAATGATTGATCGCAAAAGCTATGTTCCTCCATTTCAGATCGGCCAGCCATTAGAAGGCCATGCAGTGGGGAAAGTCATTGCTTCCAACAACGACAAGTTTGCCGAAGGTGATCTGGTTCTTTCAATGATGGGTTGGCGTGAAGCTTTTGTTTCTAATGGTGAGGGCTTGCAAAAGCTGGAAACTTTTGGGCTACCCGAACAGGCTTTTCTAGGTGTAGCCGGCATGCCCGGTTTAACCGCATGGGGAGGCTTGTTACAAATAGGTCAACCAAAAGAAGGCGAAACCGTATTTGTTTCCGGTGCCGCTGGCGCGGTAGGATCACTGGTTTGCCAAATTGCCAAGATCAAAGGCTGCAAAGTGGTAGGCTCCGCCGGATCAAAAGAAAAATGCGATTGGCTAAAGTCAGTCGGCGTTGATGAAGTTATCAATTACAAGGATCACAAAACCCAGGGCGACTTGATCCGAGCCCTAAAATCAGCCGCCCCTGAAGGCGTGGATGTATATTTTGAAAATGTCGGCGGCGATCATTTGGTGGCGGCCTTAGAGGCAATGAATGTGAATGGCCGTATTGTGGTTTGCGGTTTAATATCAGGATACAATGATACCGAGCCAACTCCGGGCCCGTGGAATTTGTTCAATGTGATTGGCAAAAGCCTGCGTATGGAAGGCTTTGTAGTTACCAAATTCCTTGATCAGACGCCTCAGTTCACCAAAGATCTTGGCGAATGGTTCATGGCTGGTAAAATCCAAAGTCAGGAAACCGTTGAAGAAGGCATTGAAAACGCACCGTCTGCTTTCCTGAAACTGTTTTCCGGCGGCAATAAAGGCAAAATGCTGGTGAAATTATAACCGATCCCCATGCTAATCTGGTGTTCGCCAACACTTCAAGCTCACTCAGCAGCAACGCTTATATCACGATGGTGTTTTAACTGCTCGGCAATTAAAAATGCCAATTCCAGTGCCTGTTCACCATTTAGTCGTGGATCGCAATGAGTATGATATCGCGAGCTTAAATCAGCCTCGGTAATGGCTTGCGCGCCGCCAATACATTCGGTTACGTCTTGGCCAGTCATTTCAAAATGCACCCCGCCCGGCCACGCGCCTTCGCCATGCACCACTTCCATAAAACTGGCTACCTCACGCAAAATCAAATCAACCGGCCGGGTTTTGTATCCTCCTTGAGCCTTGATAGTATTGCCGTGCATAGGATCACATGACCAAACTACCGATCGCCCTTCACTTTCAACCTTTTGCACAAGCTTTGGCAGATATTTTTCCACCTGATCAGCGCCATAGCGGTTAATTAGCACGATACGGCCAGGCTCATTATCTGGATTTAGCACGTCAAGCAAACGAAGCGCCTCATCCGTATCCAGAGTTGGCCCGCATTTTAGCCCAATCGGGTTTTCAATACCCCGGCAGAACTCCACATGCGCTCCGTCCAATTGCCGGGTACGATCACCAATCCACAGCAAATGCGCCGAAGTATCATACCAGTCGCCTGAAGTGCTATCGACCCGGGTCAATGCCTGCTCATAACCCAGTAATAATGCTTCATGAGAGGTGTAAAACGGGGTTCCAGCCAATTGCGGTGCTGTGGAAGGTGTAATGCCGCAGGCTTCCATAAACTCCATGGCTTCAGAAATTTTATCGGCAATTTTACGATATCTCGCTCCGGCAGGAGAGCGTTTCACAAATCCCAAAGTCCATTTATGCACATTCCCAAGATGTGCATAACCGCCCGCAGCAAACGCCCGCAGCAAGTTTAATGTTGCCGCCGATTGTCCATAAGCACGCAACATGCGCTTTGGTCTTGGCTGGCGGGCGGCCTGATCAAAAGCCATGCCGTTGATAATGTCGCCCCGGTAACTGGGTAAAGTCTGCCCGTCCCGCTGCTCGGTGCTGGAGGATCTTGGTTTGGCGAATTGCCCGGCAATCCTTCCCAGCTTCACCACCGGCTTGCCACCAGCAAAGGTCAATACCACCGCCATCTGCATCAATACCCGAAAGGTATCGCGCACCCCATCAGCAGAAAATTCCTTAAAACTTTCGGCGCAATCACCACCTTGTAGGACAAAGGCCCTCCCCGCAGCAACATCGGCCAGCTCAGCCTTTAAGTTACGGGCCTCTCCTGCGAATACCAGCGGGGCTGAAGCTTGCAAAATATTCTCGACCTCAGCCAATGCATCCGGATCAGGATAATCATCGGGAATATGCTTTGCCGGTTTTTTGCGCCAGCTATCTGGAGTCCAATCTGTCACTTGCCTTATCCAATACTGTTTGAAATAGCTCTATACTGCGAAGCTAGAGCCGAGACAAACATTGTTTTCATATAAGTCTCATAACCATTTATTCATTCGCCAAACGGCCGTAATTGCCCCATAATGTTGAAAGACTCAACCTACAGGTTTTTCCATGCATAAATTCATAATATCGCTGTTATTCATATTAGTTTCGACAAATCAGGCTTTGGCCTGGGGCGCAAAGGGCCATCGGGTAACCGGCGCAATTGCTGAACAGCATCTTAGCGACAACGCCAAATCAAAAATTAAAGAAATTCTTGGCTATGAGAGCCTGGCCGAAGCCAGCACCTGGCCTGATTTCATGCGTGCAAGCCCTGATCATTTCTGGCAGAATGTTGCTGGCCCTTATCATTATGTAACTGTGCCAAAGGGAAAGACCTATTCGGAAGTCGGCGCACCAGCAAAAGGCGATGCTTTAAGCGCTCTTGCTGATTTCTCCAAAACACTGCGCAATCAGGAATCAACAGCAAAGGACAAAGAGCTTGCTTTGCGCTTTATCATCCACATTATTGGAGACCTGCATCAGCCATTACATGCAGGCAATGGTACTGATCGCGGTGGCAATCAGTTCAATGTAACATTCTTTAACCGTGACACCAACTTGCATTCTGTGTGGGACAGCGGTCTGATAGAACAAGAGGGTCTGTCCTTTTCAGAGCTTACCTTGTGGCTGAACAAGAAGATAACAGCAGAACAATTACAAGAATGGCAACAGGCAGAACCTATGGACTGGGTCAGGGAAAGCGTAGCTATCCGTGACAGTATCTACCCTGATGACCTTGATATTTCATGGGAATATCGCTTCACCCATACCCATATGGTGCATATAAGGCTAAGTCAGGCCGGCATCCGGATTGCAGCATATCTGAATGACTTGTACCAATAACTCAATATTACAGAACTGATGAAGAGCTGCTGTTATGAGTGCTTTTTGTTGAGGCGCTTCAACAGTCCTGAAAAAGTGAGCAGGGTTTGCTGTTCGGTAAATAATTGCCCGCGCACAAAAATAAGGCCCGATTTAGTAGCGCGAACAACTTCGCCAGTGGCATGAATCCATTGACCGGGCCAGCCGGGATACAGAAACTCGTTGTTCATGGTGACAGTTACACCAAAATTGCCCTGCATTTGTTTGTGAGCAACGGCAAACATAGCTCCATCAGCAAAGGTCATTAACATGCCGCCATGAACCGCTCCACCACCATTGCAGTGTCGTTGCTCGGCAAAAAAACAAAGCAAGCCCTGTTTTGGCGGCGGATTATAGTCCTCGTGAATAAAAATTGGGCCATTACGGTGCTCAAAGCGATCGGCATGCGACCAGGCCCGATAACCGGCAGGCGGCGAAATGGTTTCATTGTTCATGATCAGCCTCTCACACGCTGCCGGTACCGATTAAACCACCAGTTAATCTTGAATATTTCCGACTCCAATATGGGCCAAAATGCAAATCCTTGTCTATCGCATTTTTGACCGCAAAACCCGTCCTCAAGTAGCGAAGCGGTAGGACAAACAAAGAGTCCTCAAGTAGCCGCTAGGCGATAGGACATTAAAAGAGCTTCCCACTTTTGCTAAAAATGCAAATCTTTGTTTATCGCATTTTTGGCCGCAAAACCGGTTCCCACTTTTGCTAAAAATGCTCTAGCGACTCTTGAGATAGTTCAGCATGGTCTGCGCGTCGGATACCTCGAATGGATCAGAACCGCAATTATCGGAAAAACCATCCTCGACGAACATTTTCTTAATCACGCCATCTTCCACATACATGGAATAGCGCCAGCTTCTCATCCCGAATCCAAGATTAGATTTGTCTACTAACATACCCATTTTGCGGGTGAATTCCCCGCTTCCATCAGGAAGAAGAAACACATTCTTTGCACCAAGGTTTTGACCCCACTGATACATGCAAAAAGCATCATTTACCGACAGGCAAACAACTGCATCAACACCTTGCGCAACCAGATCATCAAAAGCAGCCTCATAGCCTGGCAGATGGGTACTGGAGCATGTTGGAGTAAAGGCCCCTGGCAGGGCAAACAATACTACATTTTTACCACCAAAAAGCTCATCGGAACTAAGATCCTTCCACTCAAACGGGTTATCGCCGTCCAGAGCGTCATTGCGCACACGGGTTTTAAACACAACGTCAGGAACCTTTGAATTGATCATAGCATTTCTCCAATTGATCTTAATTTGGGTGCAGTAAGATGAAAAAAATCGACATTTGTCAATCAATTTTGCCAGTTTATATGCAGTGTATCAAAAGGGTTTAGTCCTGTCGCAATAAGGCAATCAGGCTTGAAGTATCCCATCGCGAGCCGCCCATAGCCTGCACATCGGCATAAAACTGATCGACCATTTCTACCATAGGCAGTTTTGCACCGTTTACTTTCGCTTCCTGCATGGCCACCCTTAAATCTTTTCGCATCCAGTCAACGGCAAAACCAAAATCAAACTCATTTGCCGCCATGGTTTTGTGGCGATTATCCATTTGCCAGCTTTGCGCTGCCCCCTGCCCGATAGCTTCGACCACAGCTATTGGATCCAGCCCGGCGGCTTTTGCAAAGTTCAATCCCTCGGCCAGTCCTTGCAAAACCCCGGCAATACAAATCTGATTGACCATTTTTGTAAGCTGCCCGGAACCGATAGCCCCCATATGTTTGATCGCCTTGGCATAAGCCTTCATAATCGGCCTTGTAGCATCAAAGTCTGGCTTTGAGCCTCCGCATATAATAGTAAGCTGCCCATTCTCCGCGCCCGCCTGCCCTCCGGATACTGGTGCATCCACAAAACCGAGGCCAAAGGAAGCTGCCATATTAGCAATTTCACGAGCCAGATCGGCAGATGTAGTGGTGTGATCAACAAAAACCGCACCTTTCTTCATATGACTAAAGACACGATCGGCAATTGCTCGCACATCCGGATCATCGCCCAGACAGGCAAATACAAAATCTGCTTCCATAACCGCATGTTCGGCAGTATCCGCCACATGCCCCGCAAACGCTTCCCCCCATTGTTTGGCTGTAGAAGTCGTGCGGTTCCATACCCGCACATGATGACCAGCATTCACCAAGTACCCAGCCATGGGAAAACCCATAGTACCAAGGCCAAGAAAGGCAAGTTTTGTCACGCTAAAACCTCCAGATTTTATAAGGGCTGCCAACTAAATTACATAATTTGACCAAAGCACAAAGGCTAATGCGACCAAATGCTTTCAAATCAGGATCTGTTTTCATGCAAGCTAAATTGCCAAAATTAAAACTGCAAGAAAACGCTTATCTGGTTTTTCTCACGGGATAAGAGCAAGAGGCAAGGGCGCATTTTTGTGACTGCCAGCTAGAATATTGACGCGTCATGAGCGCAAAAAACCCTTTTGCTTTATTGGTTTTGAGAAAAATATTCACCTGTCAAAGAGCATTTGTTTGGGTGCGCAGCACCCCAACTCTTGTATTATAACAGCTCTGGCAAGTGCGGGCGCCTTTTGCACTTATCCCCACAGCCCAAGGGTCAGTTATCATCATCAAGGGCCACTTAAGGGTCATCTGGTTATCAAAAGTGCTGTTTTGGTATGATTACAGGGGATATCAAGTATCACTCAAGAATTACGGTTACAGTTTACTAAATGCACTTAATTACTTCCTTCACCCTTCGTCCTGGGGCCACGTCTTTGATGTGGCTGGTGTATCCGTCTGCCCTGCCGGGCCTTCTACAGCTATTTTTCATCCCCCTGATCAAAAATTTGAACTGATGTTCAAACTCTTCCTAAGTATCCTTGGCCCGGACGACGATTACGACCTGTCAATGGATGCAGGCATCAAATATGGCTTTGATGAGTTTACTATTTGCGGATTCTTGTGGATTGATCCGAGGCCCAACAACATCACCGACCTGATGGAAGCCGCCTGTAACGCTATCGAAGAAGTGTGGCTGGAGGAACCCGCAAAAGAGTAATGCGCTAAATTCACCCGCTCTGCACAGCTTTGGTGCAACTTTAGAAGGCTTTAGAAAGGGTCTGTGGGCGATTTTGGCAAAAATACGCCCCATCACCGCTTGAATGGGTACCATGAGCGCCAGTGCGGCAAAATTTCAAGTGGGTTGAGTTTTGTCCGATTACCCATTATGTTTCATGGAAGAGGCGGGAAACTATTCCCGGTGGGAGCTGCGCAAATTAAAGCGTTCAGCCTCGGACCACCACCCGCCTCTTTATTCAAGACATGACTTCAACCTCATCGCCAATTACTTCCCCTCGCTATTCGGTCAAAATTGAACGCTACTTAATTTAGCCCTCATCATATCCCAAAAGGAGAGGCAGAAAACGTGCGCCTCGGGAAGGGATTGGACACAAACTTGTAAACCTTGTTCAGCGAAGGTTACTCTTAGGGTCAGCGCTAAGGGTCAGTGCCATTTTTCGCTGCCCCTTGGGTGATACTTGCACCACCCTGTAATCATACCAAAACAGCACTTGCTGGTAATAAAATGACCCTTAAATGACCCTTAGGTGTACTGGCTGACCCTTTAGGATCGGGGATAAGTGGTAAGGATGCCCGCCAACCTTAAGCCTGTTATAATGTAAGAGCTGGGGCAAAACCCCCGACAAATAAGCTCTTTGACAGGTAAATATTTTTCTCAAAACCAATAAAACAAAAGGGTTCTGCCTGCTTGCACCGTGCCGGTAATTTTAACAGGTATTCGTATAAATACTCCCTGCTTCCGGCACTTATCCACCGAACAGAATAGGAAAAGTTTTTGCGGGCTATTTCACTATGACTTATATTTCTATCCTTGTTTTGATTGATCAAACCATTATATAAGCACTACCTAATATGCGCAGGAGAAATGCCATGTCTTATTGTTTTTCTAAAACCGTATCCTACCCTTGGGCTGAGGCTTATGATCGCACTAATACCGCACTGGCCAATCATGGTTTTGGGGTGCTTACCACCATTGATGTGCAGGCCACGTTGAAGAAAAAAATTGACAAGGACATGCCCAGATACACCATTTTGGGCGCATGCAATCCGGTAATGGCTAATCAGGCAATCGAAGCTGAACCACGTATTGGAACCATGTTGCCATGCAATGTTATTTTGCGCGAGGTGGACGGGGGCATTGAAATCAGTGCTGTGGACCCCATGGCCTCAATGCAGGCGGTTGAAAATGAAACCCTTGGCGGCATTGCCGGTCAGGTGACTAAAATGCTGCAACAGGTCATGGACGAGATTTAATCTGGTGCCAGGGCGGCACTGGCCTTTATTTGTGCAAACACCTGATCACCTGGTTTTAAGCCCAGTTCAACCACCGAGCGTTTGGTCAGACGTGCCATCAGCTTAAAATCACCGGCATCGAGTATTGCCAATACCTGTCCGGCGGGTTGTTTGCTGTCTCTTATTTCCAGCAGTTTTACTGCTATGGAATTTTGAATACTGGAACCTGATTGCTTTTGGCAACTAATGGACACATCATTGGCACGAATACGGATACGGGTTGTTGATCCCAAATGATCCGGTCTGGCAGAAGTGCTGATAAAATGCTGTCCAATTCGCAATCTGGCCAGTGCAAAACGACTGTCATATTCGGCAAATCTTGCATTTAAGACCACGCAGGCATTTTCCTTTTGGGCAAAGGGCAAGTCCGGATGCATCAATAGCCGGTTTAACGATCCTTGTGCACGAACTGTACCTTGCTCCAGATACAGGCCAGAATCAGCCAGGCTGACAAGGCTGGCAAATTCATGAACCACCAGCAAAACCGGGATTTTTAGCTCTTGCAATAGTCCTTGCAGGTTTACGACAACTTTGGCCCTTGATTCTTCGTCCAGTGCTGAAAACGGCTCATCAAGCAATAACAGCTCCGGATTGGCAAGCAGGCTGCGAGCCAGACAAACCCGCTGGCGTTCACCACCAGAAAGATGACTTGTTCGATGAGACAATAAATGCTCGATCCCCAGTGCAGCACATACTGCCCCTCTTGGCACGCCCCCGGCCCGCGCCCGGCGCTCGGCAAAGCCAAGATTTTGATCTACAGATAAATGGCTAAACAGACCGCCATCCTGGGTTACATAGCCAAACTTACGGGCCTCTGCCGGCACAAAAACTGTTTCATCCTGTAAAACCCGGTCTTTGAACTGCACACTTCCCTGTCCGCGAACAAATCCGGCAATCATCCGCAAAACCGTGGTTTTACCGGCACCAGAGGGACCTGTTATTGCGGTGATGCCGGTGTCGGGAAGATCGGTTTTTAGCCGTAAATCAAATCCGGATAGCCGGTGACAAATATCCAGCTTCATGATCGTCCACCCCGCAATGCCAAGGTGGAAACCAGCAGCATCGCAGCAAAAGAAAACAACACTAATGCCAACGATAGAATATGGGCTTGGGCATAATCTGCCTGTTCCACAGCATCAAAAATCGCAATGGACAGCACACGGGTTTTATCTGGTATATTGCCTCCGACCATCAATACCACGCCAAATTCGCCCAAAGTATGAGCAAAACTGAGCATGGCGCCACTAACAACGCCGGTTTTTGCCATAGGCAAGGCTAGGGTAATAAACCGCTGCCATGGGCCAAGACCAAGACTGGCCCCGGCTTCAAAAACAGAGGCCGGTATGGCCTCAAAAGCACTTTGCGCCGGGCGCACCATAAATGGAAGGGAAAACAATACCGAACCGATGACCAGTCCGGGAAAGGAAAACACCAACCCCAAAGAGCCAAGCGGCCCGTTTGCCCCCAAAAGCAGCAGCAGATAAAACCCCAGCACTGTTGGTGGCAACACTAATGGCACCGCTACCAGGCTTTCCAGCAGTCCTCGTAAAACTCCGCGCATCTGTGATAAGGCAAATGCCAGCGGCACCCCTAACAGCAACAGGACAGCCGTAGTTACCGTAGCCAGTTGCAAGCTGGTTAATACTGGAGACAGCAGGTTGGCACTCATGGTAATTCATAACCAAATTCAGCCAGATGCGGCCACAGGGCCTCACCAGCAAGGCTCCGGGCGAGGCAATCTGTTTGCGGATGGTCATTCAAGCGCAAAACCTGCAGCATGACTGCAAAATAACTATCTGGATCAATCACTTCGTAATCGTCTTTGGGTATTTTGGCACCCTTTAACAAGACCAGCGGCACATAACCAGCGCTGGCAGCCCCTGACTTTACAAACGAAAAAGCCTGCGAAGCACTGTTAGCGGTAACCAGCTCAATATCAGATTTTCCTATCACCTGCATTGCAGCCCTCCCAAATGGTGCTGTTGCGGGGTTGGCAATCGCAACCGGCCCGGCACGAGAGGCTTCAGGGCGCACCCACAGAGCCAAAGGTGATCGGGCAAAGGGTGGATCAATACTGGCAGCTTTGACCAATTTGCTTAACTCAATATCTGCGCTGATCAGCAAGTCAAATGGCGCTCCCTGATTGGCTTGAGTTATCAAAGCTCCAGTTGAGGCTGAGCTTATGCTTATTGATGTTGCACACATTTGCTGCAATTCAGATCTGATGGCTTCAAGGGCCGGGCGGAAGCTGCTGGCGGTGGCAATCAATACCGGCCGGTCATGGGCAGGAGCGCAAGCCGCAAGCCAGCCAAACAGCAGTAAAAGCCCTGCTCTCATTGGTTCTTCTTTGCCCTGTCACGTATGTCATGCATATCAATGGCCAGTGAAAATACCCCGCCTTCAAAATAACCGCCAATGCCGTTTTTCGTTGGCTTGGCCAATTCCTGTTCAACTGCATCTCGTGGAAAAACAAAACCAATACTGGCTGTATTTGCATCAAATTGCATATTGGCAATCTGCTCATCAACCAAAGTAATAACCCCGCGCAAGTCGCTGCCTGAAAGAGAAATGGTTTCGCTAAAACTTCCCTTGTCTACCAGCTCCTGCATTTGATCTACAGACAGCCTGACTGCCACATGACCTGATGCAAACTTTATCTTCATAACTTCCCCCCCATGGCTTCAAATTGCTCAGGTGTATTACAATTTGCAAACATGGCCTCACTGCCCTCTGGCGGAGATATTGACATAAATTTCAGTGCCTTAAACATTGCAAATATCGAACGATCCGCAGTCTCAGATTGCAATGTGCTCTGCAAATAGTCTTGCACACTTTCACTTACCCTAAAACAAAATGGCAATGGGTTCCCTTGAAAATAAACTCCATTATGGCCATGAACATGCCCAATCAGTTTTTGCAATAAGCTGGCGGTTATATTTGGCATATCTACCGGGATCACCAGCAAAAAAGCACCATTTGCGAGCCTCTTTGCAGCAGCATCAACACCAGACAATGGCCCCGCAGACTTAAAACGATCTGGCAAATCATTGGGGCCGCTGATTAAGACTGGATCACAACCTGCCTGCAAAAGTTGAAGTCTTGCCCTATCAAGCAATTGCTCATTATCTAACATCAAAGTGGCCTTATCCTGGCCCATGCGCAGGGATTTACCACCTGCCAATACCAATCCGGTTACCTTAGTCATGACCGCACAGGGCATGGCCCTTCACCCAGTCACTATCACCATCCATGTAATGTTCCTGCTTCCAGATAGGTGAGCGGGTTTTGATCTCTTCAATAAGATACCGGCAGGCGGCAAAGGCCTCAGCACGGTGTGGAGATCCGGCAGCCAGAACAATACTGATATCACCCACCTGTAGCCGTCCTTTGGCATGGGCTACATAAAGCCGCAAATCATCACCCCATTTTTGCTGGGCCTCACTGCATATTTCAGCAAAGCCCTGCTCGGCCAATGGCGCAAATACGTCATAGGAAACAGCACGAACCTTGCGTCCCTGATTAAGGTTGCGAACCACACCAACAAACAAGCTACCAGCACCATTTCCCGCTGCATCGACAAAACTTAAAGCTTCGGCTGCATCAAGGGGATTGCTATCAAACTCTCTTACCTCAACATGAGTATTCATTGCTAACCACCTGATACTGGGGGAAGTATTGCCAAAACTTCACCTGAAGAACAAATTGCGTCTTCGCCAAGCACTGAGCTTTGGCTGGCAAATTTACTCACGGCTAACAGATCAGACAAGTCTGCGTTTTGGGCATATTGCAGCATGGAGTCACGCAAATCAGATACTGAACCTCCTTCCCTAACCTTTACTTCTATTTGGTCACCAAGCACCCTGAAGGCACCAAACATTTGCACTTTTACAATCACAACACACCTCCATAAAATCTGTGGAACCTGACCAGATCACCAGCACGCAATACAGCTTTATCCTCAGGCAATTCTGCCCAGCAATTAGCCTGCAACAATGGGGCAATACGAAATGATTGCTGACCCTTTAGGACCTCAATATGGTTTTGATTGTCTTTTGTACTTATCACAGCCTTGGCAAACAGACAGAACCCAGCGCGCTTGGTAAAGTCTGAAACCAGTCGTGCCATTTCCCTTGCCGGTTCAGCCTGTGCCAATATCTGCCTTAGGGCAGGTTTTACAAAAAAATCAAAACCAACGGCTGCTGATACCGGATTGCCGGGAAGGCCAAAAAACAGACCACCACCGGGCAGAACAGCAAATAATACTGGCTTGCCGGGGCGTATTTTGCATTTGTGAAAAATGATATCAGCGCCAATGGCGCGCAGGGCATCGGGCACAAAATCCCTGTCACCCATTGATACTGCGCCGGTAGAAATGACCAATTGCGCGCCATCATCCAAAGCACGCTCTAACAAGCGCAAGAAACCGTCCCTGTCATCGGGGTGGCCCTTTATTTGTGTGCTTTGTACCGGCCAGTTTTGCAAGGCTGCTGCCAGATATGGCTGGTTGGAATTTCTAATCTGTCCCGGCTGTAAGGACACGCTGGCATCATCAACCAATTCAGCACCGGTACTGATCAGGCTGATTTTTGGTTTTGCCAAGACATCAGCCTGTAAAATACCCAAAGCCGCCAGCATCATGATATGTTCCGCACCAATAAACTGACCGGCAGCAAATACTGCATCGCCCTTGCATACATCCTGACCGGCGCGGCGTATATTTTGATCTGCCACAACCGGCCCCTGCAATGTGATATGGGCGGGAAGCCCATCAGACCCGGCCTGAATTTGCACATTTTCCACCGGAATCACTGTTTCACAATCTGCAGGAACTGGCGCGCCGGTCATGATCTGAACGGCGCCTTCGCCTACTTTCAGGTGCGATACATCACCAGCGCCAATATTACCCATAACCGGCAGGCAAATCTGCCCGCTGCCGGCATTAGCTTTCATGGCAAAGCCATCCATTGCAGAATTATCAAAGCCTGGCAGGTTAGCGGCAGAGACTATTGTTCTGGCCAATACCCGCCCGGATAAATCCTCCACAGCACATACTTCGCTGCTCAATTGGAAGTCTGCAACAGCCTGCTTAATAAGCTGCAGGCTCTTCTCATAGGAGATCATTGTGCTCCTCCACCCAAATGGGACTTGCCACTGGCAAGGCGAACAGCATGGCCAATAAAGGGAGACAAAATCTGCAAGCACTCGCCAATGGCTTTGGGAGAGCCTGGCAGAGATATAATCAGGGTTTTATTGCACACTCCGGCGATGGATCGGCTAAGCCAGGCAGTGGGGATAGTTCTTGCACTGGCACTGCGCAGCACTTCACCAAATCCGGGTGCCGGTTTTTCAATTATCGCAGATATGGCCTCAGGTGTAACATCGCGCTCAGTCAGCCCGGTGCCGCCCGTAGTCATGATGAGCTCCACCGCGTCACCTGCACACAATTTTTTCAAAACTTCTTGCAGCATGTCCTGATCATCGGCCAGCACATCCCTCATAACCACACTGGCACCCATTTCCTGTAATGCTTCGCTCAAGGCCGGGCCAGACAAATCCCTGTAAGTTCCATCAGACGCCCGATCAGATAGGGTAATTACTGCGCAATTTACACCTTTTAGTGGTTTTGCCGCCGGACTTTTGGCAAATTCAGACACCTCTTTGGGCAAACCCTCAGGGCGAACCCATCGGCCCTTTTTGCCACCTTCTTTTAGCAGCAGGGAAACATCTGAAATAGTTAAGGCAGGCTCCACCGGCTTGGTAAGATCATAAAGGGTAAGCAGACTGGCATTTACTGCCGCCAAAGCTTCCATCTCCACTCCGGTCTTGTCAAAACAGGCCACCAGCGCATAAACCGCCACCGAATGGGTTTCAGGCTCCAGCACCAGCCGGATTGCAATATGCTCCAATGGCAAGGGGTGACAAAGCGGAATTAGATCGGCGGTTTTTTTGGCACCATTGATACCAGCTATTTCCGCAATTTTTAACACATCACCCTTGGGCAGTGTTCCGGCGGCGATATGTGCAAATGCGCGTTCTTTTACAAAAATCCGCCCCATGGCCAACGCCCGGCGTTTGCTGGCTGTTTTAGCGCCGACATCGGCCATGTGAAAGGCAGATCTTCCAAACAATGTACTCAACTTATCCTCCAATATCGGCAAGTTTTTGTGTACTGCCGCTAAAGCCTTCGTGCAAAAAATGCGAAACCTTTTTGTAACCTAAACTTTGGCGCACAAAGGCCTGCAAAGCGGGGATCTGGGAATCACATTGTAATAAATGACGCATGGATATCCCGTTCTCCGAGAACAGGCACAAATGCAAATTGCCGCGCGCTGATACCCGCAAACGATTACAACTGGTGCAAAAATCCTTTGAGTATGGGGCAATCAGGCCAATGCGCCCGGTAAATTCTCCATGCACATATTCCTGTGCAGGCCCGGCGCCGGCTTCACGGCTTTTTTGCACCCAGCCCAAAGCCTGCAATTGATCAGAAATTTTGCTGGCCGCAAGGTGATAACGCTTAAAATATTCGGCATTATCACCAGTGCGCATCAATTCAATAAAGCGGACGCTTATCGGGCGGCTTTTGATAAAATCAAGAAACAAATCTAAATCCTGATCGTTTACCCCTTTAAGCAGAACCGCATTGACTTTAACCGACTTGTATCCTGCTGCCAGACACGCCTCGACACCATTCATTACTTCGGCCAGGCGATCATGGCCGGTTAACTGGTGAAAGGTGCTGGCATCAAGACTATCAATGGAAATATTGATCGCATCCAGACCAGCATCACGCCAGATTTGAGCCTTTTGCTCCAGCTTGTACCCATTGGTGGTGGTGGCCAGAGTTTTTACTCCATTTACCGACTTTAGCACCTGAATGATTTTTAGAAAATCCCGGCGCAAGCTCGGCTCGCCACCTGTTATGCGAATTTTCCACATGCCAAGGGCTGCAAAAGCAGTGGCAAGGCGACGAATTTCGTCAAGACTTAAAAACCCAGGCCCGGGTTTTTTGACAAAGCCATCAGGAAGGCAATAGGAACAGGAAAAATTGCAAACGTCTGTCACCGACAAACGCAAATAACTAAAGTCACGGCCATAGGCATCGCGCATATCACTTTCCTTTCCAATTGCGGGAGGCATTGGTGTTTCCACAAACAATACCCGGCAGCTAACATTAGCTACTGTCCTGTAATCCATGCCCACATGAGCGAAGGTTTACAGGCTTCGGAAGTAATGAGATCAAGGTTAGCCTGCCAAATCACACAGAGCAATAAAAACCGCCGCGACATTTTGAAACACAAGGCTCATCACCCTGTGTCACCACTGGCTAAATTTGAGATTTAGAAGAATTTGCAAAGAATCACAGGTCTTTTTCAAACACTTTGTATTTTTTATACACTTTACCGCCAACACGTTCTATCAGGCGACGAACCGGCATATTGTCCTCCAAAATCCAGCCCATTTCCACCTGTTCCAGCGGTGAAGACTTAATATAGCTTTCGATGGAATAGATCATTCTAAATGGCAGAAACTTTCCTAACATGCCATTGTCATATTTCTTGCGAACCCCCATAAGCATAACCCGGGCAGATTTAGGACCACGCACCTTAAGTCGCCATAATAATTTCAGCCAGCCAAAGGGCAGCAATCTACCATTTAGATCAGCAATCATCTCATTCACATCAGGCACACAGACCAAAAAACCTGCGACATCACCATCCACTTCGGCAAAGCAGGCCAGATTTGGGTCAATTATCGGTCGCAGTTCAGCAGCCATATGTGCTATCTCAGGCTCCGTCATTGGCACAAAACCCCAGTTGGTGTGCCACCCTTCGTTAAATATCGAGACTATTAACTCGATTTCCTGATCATAACGCTTCATATCCAGCTTGCGCAAACGCACCTTGTCTCCGGAATCCCGTTCCGCCAGCTTGCGTAAAGTATCAGGAAACAGGGTATTTGCATCACGGATATAGGCTAGCATGTTGGTTGCTGTCTTATAGCCATTATCCAATATCAGAGCTTGTAAATATTCTAGATCATGGGGCATCAGCATCATTGAAGGGGTATCAAAACCCTCGACCATAAGGCCAACTTCCTGATTGATGGACAGATTCATTGGCCCCTGCACCCTTGTCATACCTTTTTTGCGCAACCAATCCTCGGCTGTTTGCAATAAGAGATTTGCAATTTCAGGATCATTTTCACAGGCCAACATGCCAAAATGACCATTCTTTTCGCCCTGGGTTTTAATTGCCAACTGATCAATTTGTGCAGAAATGCGGCCCACAAATCGACCCTGCCTTTTCACCAGCCAGAATCTGGCTTCGGCATGGTCAAAATACGGATTCTTTTTCACATCGAGCAGAGCACGCCGTTCCATATGTAACGGCGCTATCCAGTTTGGATCATTTTTGTGCAAACGCTCCGGCAACTTAATAAATTCATCAAGAAGCTTTGCTGACGTAACGAGGATCAATTGCAGATCTGTTTTGCTCATCA
This sequence comes from Robiginitomaculum sp., assembly GCA_015485155.1. GTDB lineage: Bacteria > Pseudomonadota > Alphaproteobacteria > Caulobacterales > Maricaulaceae > Robiginitomaculum_B. The sequence goes on from WFUF01000027.1 coordinate 82,860, forward strand.
GATTATTGCACCAGGCCAATCACGCCTGCGCCATGGCTTCATCCTTGTCTATGGATGTATCTTCTGAGGCTTCTTTGCGCCGCGTGCCAACATTCATCATCTCGACACTTGCGCCCTGGGTTAACGGGCACGGTATTAAACCAAGTTCACGTCCAATTCTGGTGCAAAGTTCCACTGCCAGCGCAATTTGCTGGGAGCTGTGCGCAGCACTGATTGATGAGCGCAACAAAAACCATCCCGATGGTGTAGCTGGCGGCAGTGCCAGATTGGTATATAACCCGGCCTCTAGCAGGCCATTCCACAAGGCAACGGCTTTTTGCGGGTTCTGCATGCGAATAGCAACAATCGGGCTTACCTGTGGCCCTAAATCAAAACCAGCGTTTTTAAGACCTGCGTATAATTGCGTGGCATTGTCCCATAATTTTGTTCGCAATTCCGTTGCCCCAGGAACCCGTGACAGGGCCTGACGTGCTGTGGCAACTACTGATGGCGGCAAGGATGCCGTAAACATATATGGTCTGGAAGCCAGACGAACAATATCAAGCCCCGGCACATTGGAAATTAAAAAACCGCCAATAGTACCAATGCTTTTGGAAAATGTGCCGGTCACAAATTCAATCTCATCCTCAACCCCGGCCAGTTCGCACAATCCACGCCCATTGGCACCCATAACGCCCAGCGAATGGGCTTCATCAATCAACAGGCTTGCGCCATATTTGTTTTTTACTGCAATCATTTCCTTTAACGGAGATGTATCGCCCAGCATTGAGTAAATGCTCTCAATTACTATCAGTTTTTCACCGGGCTTATCAGCAAGGCGCTCAAGTTTTTTGGCCAGATTGACCGGATCATTATGACGAAAGCGAATAACCTGTGCATCGGATAATTTGCATGCATCATGAATGGATGCATGACTATCGGCATCAATCAGCAGATAATCATCGCGACCGGCTAATGTGCCAATAGCACCAAGATTGGCCATATAACCGGTTGAGTATAAAATAGCATCCTTCATGCCATAAAACTCAGCAAGCTCGCGCTCCAGTTCCTTATGACCATCATAACTACCATTGGCAATCCGCGAACCAGTGGTGCCGGTACCCTGCCCCCTTAAAGCCTCAATCCCCTTTTCAATACTGGCATCATCAAAGGTAAGGCCAAGGTAGTTATTGGTGCCGAGCAAAATAGTACGCCGTCCGTTCAAAACTGCCTCGGTAGGAGAAATAATCTCATCAAACAGCAAGGAAGAAGGGCTTTGACCAACAGATTTCAGTTGTTCATGAACATCGTTTAAAGCTTTAAATTTGTCAAAAATGGCCATTGCTCTAGGCTCCCTCTTGTAACTTATATACCGCATCAACCAGATCGGAGATGGACTTTACTTCAGAAATCCGATGTTCAGGAATGGTCAGGTCAAGCGCATCTTCCAGATCAAAAACAAAATCCATGATCGCAAGGGAATCCATTCCCAAATCGGTTAATATGATGGTGTCGGGACTGATATTAGCCGTTGCCTGCGCGTGTGGACGTAACTGCTGTACAATTTCCAGATAAACTGGATCCTCCAGCATATTACCTGCGCTGCTGCGTTTGTCGGCCATTCTTGCTCCCCCGCACCCTAACTAAAACGCCAGAACTAACTGGCTAGAACATATTTTCTGCGGAAAAATGATACAAGAGCGGCTGCAGCACAGTCGCCCGGTGCCGCAGTACATCCTACTTCATGTTCGCAGCCCACCTATATCCGGGTTGTTTTTGAAACTGTCTAGTCAACAAAGGTTTCATTTTTTGACATAATGCAGTTTAATGAAACAAAGGTATGATAATATTTATTGGGCATTCCACCTGATGTGGTATATTTTAAGACCATCGCTGTTCAGGCTGGGGTCAGAATTGTTCGGATAACATCCGTGCTGTTCTTGCATTGTAAAGGTTTAAGCTTATGCGTTTGTATCTTGTATTATCTTTAATCATATTCCTGCTAACCGGCCCTGCGTTCGCCAATTTACCCGATCGTGTAGAAACGGCTCTGCAAAAGCTAGAAGCCGCCAATAAATCGGTGCCAAGATTTGCTTTTGAGCGCCAGACTTACAAGAAAAACGTCAAGGTCGAAGTTAAATATTTTGATCCTGGACTGGATATTCCCGGCAACTGGCAGGTATTGTTTCCCAGCAAGGAACAAGATCGCAGCCAACATGAAAAGCTGCAAAAGAAATACGAAAGCTGGGATGGTAATTCCGACAAGGTAATGGTGATACCGGATTTGCGCAAAAGAATGAAAAATGGTGTAAAACTTATCGGCAATGCAGATGGTATGGAGATTTATGAGTTTGATATTGCTGATGAATATATTCTTGAAGGTGGTGGCCGCAGTTCCGATATACGCGAGCACATAAAAGGTGAGGTGCATATTGATACCAGCACCAATGATATTCGTAAAATCCGGTATTATTCGCCCCACAAATTCAAGCCGATTTCGGTTGTTAGCTTAAGTGAGTATGAAATTGTTCAGCATGTGGGCCCGGCATGGCAGGGTGGGCCAATTGTCCGGCTTTATGAAACATCCAAGGTAAGAGGAAGCGCAGTAATTAAGAAAATCGATGTGGATGAGATCATGATCAACCAAAAATTCAAACCACTTCCGACGCAGTAAACTGCAATATTTCTACGGTTTTACGTTCAAAAATATACAATGAAATATTAGCCCGTCTGGCTGTTTCCACCGCATTTAAAGTTGGAGCTGCCAGACAGACTAATTGCCGAATTCCGGCCAGAGCGCATTTTTGTACCAACTCATAGGTGCACCGACTGGAAAGCAGAGCAAATCCACATTCTGTCTCACCTGATTTTGCCCGGGCACCAATCATTTTATCAAGTGCATTATGCCGGCCAATGTCTTCGCGCACGACAGTAATATCCCCATCTGGCGTTGCCCAACCAGCACCATGAACTGTGCGGTTGGCTTTGCGCATTGGCTGCTGTTCTGGCAGTGCCGCAATAGCCTTGTGGATCGCTGCAGCTTTTGTTTTTTTATTATCAAATGGCAATCTGGGTAAAGGTCGCAAGGCATCGCCCAAGCTATCAACACCGCAAATTCCGCATCCGGCGCGTCCCCGGTGCGAGCGCCTCTGTTTATGCATCAGGAGCTTTTCCATGCGATTCTTGGGAATATATATGTGCAATTCAATACCAAGTTTCTTGGGTTTTATATCAATGTGTCCAAGTTCCGCAGGCTGATGTAAAATGCCTTCGGCCAAAGAAAACCCAAGCCCGAAATCCTCAAGATCAGATGGCGTGGCCATCATTACCGCATGATCGTGACGATCATTCTTGTGGCGATAAATCAAACCGATGGGAACCTCTGCCGGTAAAACCCATTGCGTGTGCCGTCCTGAGCCATCAATGGATTTGGCACTGATAGTTGTGTCATCGGCAAAAGGTTTCACAGGCTTGCTTCGGGCTGATGAAGATGGTTTTTTACCTTGCGAGCGTGATTTTCCTGCCATGCAGACAGGTGACTGGCCGGAGTAACCTGCACAGCCGTTACCTTGTATTCAGGACATGATGTGGCCCAGTCTGAAAGCTCGGTTGTAATGACATTGGCGCCGGATTCAGGATGATGAAACGTGGTATAAACCACGCCAGGCTGCACTCGCTCGCTAATTTTGGCAATCAGACAGGTTTCTCCCATTCGCGAGCGAATGGAGAGCATATCTCCAGTTTTAATGCCACGCATTTTGGCATCGCTTTCATGAATTTCCAACTCGTCACGCGCCGCCCAGCGCATGTTTTGCGTGCGCCGGGTCTGTTGTCCAACATTGTATTGTGAAAGCAGGCGGCCCGTGGTCAGCAATAAGGGGAATTTCCGGTTTGTTTTTTCTTTGGTCGGGATAAATTCGGTAGTAAGGAACCTGCCCTTGCCATGGGTAAAGCTATCCACATGCATGATCGGGGTGCCTTTTGGAGCCTGTTCATTACAGGGCCATTGCACAGATCCATGCTCATCCAGCAGGGCAAAGCTCACCCCGGCCATGGATGGTGAAAGCCGGGCAATCTCATCCATTATCTCTGAGGCATTATGATAGTCCATTTCATAGCCCATGGCATTTGCCAGTTTTTGAGTAACTTGCCATTCAGCAAGGCCGGTAGCGGCTGTCATTGCCGGGCGCACCCTATTGATCCGCCGCTCGGCATTGGTAAATGTGCCATCTTTTTCCAAGAACGATGTGCCCGGTAAAAATACATGGGCAAAACTGGCAGTTTCATTCAGGAACAAGTCCTGTACGATCAGAAAATCAAGACTGGACAGGGCTGCCTCAACATGAGTGGTATTGGGGTCGCTTTGGGCAACATCCTCGCCTTGCACATACATGCCCTTAAAACTGCCTGCTATGGCTTCGTCCAGCATGTTGGGAATGCGCAAACCCGGCTCAGCACTAAGTTTTACGCCCCATTCAGTTTCAAATTGCCGGCGCGTGATCTTGTCTGTAACCGAACGGTATCCGGCAAATTCATGGGGGAATGAGCCCATATCGCACGAGCCTTGTACATTGTTCTGCCCACGCATCGGGTTTACCCCTACGCCCATGCGGCCAATATTACCCGTAGCCATGGCCAAATTCGCCATGCCGATAACCATGCTTGACCCCTGACTGTGTTCGGTAACACCAAGCCCGTAATAAATTGCTGAATTTGGTCCCTTGGCATAGATTCTTGCCATTTCCCGGATATCAGAGGCCTTTATCCCGCAAATCTTTGCAACTTCCTCCGGATCATTAATCGGATCGGCTGCAAAATCTGCCCATTCCCTAAAACTCTGCAAATCACAACGATGTTTTACAAACTCCGTATCAACAAGATTTTCAGTGACAATCACATTGGCCATGGCATTTATCAGCGCTACATTGGTGCCAGGACGCAATGGAAGATGTAAATCAGCACGAATATGAGGCCCGCTGACCAGTTCAATTGCCCGAGGATCAGCAATAATAAGTTTTGCACCTTCGCGTACCCGCCGTTTAATGGCTGATCCGAATACCGGGTGGGCCTCGGTTGGATTGGCTCCGATCACCAAAATGACATCGGCTTCTTGCACCGAGTCAAAATGCTGTGTGCCTGCACTTTCACCAAAGGTCTGCTTTAGTCCATAGCCAGTGGGAGAGTGACAAACCCGGGCACAGGTATCCACATTATTACTGCCAAAAGCGGCGCGAATAGTCTTTTGCACCAGCCACACTTCCTCATTGGTGCAACGCGAAGATGTAATGCCGCCAATAGCTTTGGCTCCGTGTTTTTGCTTAATGGCGTTTAGTTTCTCTGCGGCAAATTGAATGGCTGTATCCCAATCAACTTCCCGCCAGTCATGTTTCGTACTTTCGCGGATCATTGGTTTTAATATCCGGTCAGGATGAGCCGCATACCCCCAGGCAAAACGACCCTTTACGCAACTATGGCCATGATTGGCCTTGCCCTGCACATCAGGTGTCATGCGAACCACATCCTGCCCCTTCATTTCAGCTAAGAACGAGCAGCCAACCCCGCAATAAGCACAAGTGGTTTTGACCACACGATCCGGCAGGCCCTGTTCAATAACCGTATTTTCCATCAATGTGGCGGTAGGGCACGCCGATACACAAGCACCACACGACACACACTCAGAAGCAAAAAAATCAGTATTTCCAGCCGCAATAACAGCTTCAAACCCTCGCCCGGCCACGGTCAGAGCCAATGTCCCCTGCACCTCGTCGCAGGCGCGAACACATCTGGCGCATAAGATGCATTTGGAAGGATCAAAAGTAAAATATGGATTGGATATATCTTTATCCGCAGATAAGTGATTCTCACCCTGTTCGCCATAACGAACATCCCGCAAGCCAACCCTGCCTGCCATGTCCTGAAGCTCACAATCACCATTAGCGGCACAGGTCAGACAATCTAAAGGATGATCAGAAATATAAAGCTCCATTATGCCCTTGCGCAACATGGCCAGTTTGGAAGTTTGAGTATGTACTTTCATGCCATCACGTACCGGTGTGGTGCATGAAGATGGCGTTCCTTTACTTCCTTCAATTTCCACCAGACACAATCTGCACGAGCCTAAGGCTTTGAGGCTTTCAGTGGCGCACAGGCTGGGAATCTCTAATCCGGCCATACGGGCTGCCCGTAAAATACTGGTGCCGTCCGGAACACGAACCTTCATGCCATCAATAACTAGCTCCACCTCATCATCGGTGGTTGCTGGCGGTGTTCCCATATCCTTTTGCGGATCTATTTTCATTTGCCCTGACCTTCAAAATCCTGTGGCCAGTGCTTCATGGCCGATTGCACCGGTATCGGGGTCATCGCCCCCATGGCACAGGCAGAGCCTTCGATCATGATCTGGCACAATTCATCAACCAGTTCCGTATTGATAGTATCAGCTTCCAGCAACTCCTTACCGCGGATTGAGCCAATGCGGCATGGAGTGCACTTGGCGCAACTCTCCTCGGCACAAAACTCAAATGCGTATCGGGCTTGAACTTTCATATCAGTATCGCCCCCATATACCACAATTCCGCCATGTCCGATACCGGCCCCCAATTCGGCAAATTCCTCATACCCGGTTTTAACATCAAAATCATCAGGAGGCAGATAAGCCCCCAATGGCCCGCCAACCTGCACAGCCTTTATTTCAGAACCGTCACCACTGCCGCCGCCAAAATCCTCGATTAAAGTGCGCAGGCTAACCCCAAAGGCCATTTCCACCAGTCCGCCCCGTGCCACATTGCCCGCAAGCTGAAATGGCAAAGTCCCTGTAGAACGATTTATTCCAAGCTCTGCATGCCATTTGGCACTTCGGGCCAGAATATCGGGAACTGCACTTAAAGTTATAACATTATTGATGACTGTGGGCTGTCCATGCAGACCCTTGACTGCAGGCAAAGGCGGCTTTGAGCGCACTATGCCAGGCTTACCCTCAAGACTTTCCAGTAATGCAGTTTCCTCGCCGCAAACATAGGAGCCCGCACCAACGAACACACTGATATCAAAGGATTTTTCAGAGCCGTTTATGTTGTCCCCAAGCCAGTTGGCTCCCCTAGCCTTGTCAATCGCAGCCCTCATCATTTTAATTGCAAATGGATATTCGGAGCGGATGTATATGATCCCGGTTTTTGCTCCATTTGCCAAAGCGGCAATTGTCATGCCCTCAATAACTCTAAAGGGGTCGCCTTCCATTATCAAACGATCTGAAAAAGTGCCTGCATCTCCTTCATCAGCATTACAGACAATGTATTTTGTATCGGATTCCTCCCGAGCTACAGTCTGCCATTTTATTCCGGTAGGAAAACCGGCCCCGCCGCGCCCGCGCAAACCGGAATCTATTACCTGCTCAATTATTTCATCTGCGGACATTTGCAAGGCGATAAGCAGGCCGGAGAACCCACCTGCCGCCTTGAATTCATCAATATTAAGTGGATCAATAATCCCGCAGCGGTTAAAAATAATCCGGTTTTGCCGTGCAAGCCACGGAATTTTTCTGGTGAGACCAAGGCATTTTGCATGATCACCTCCAGTTAAAAACCCGGCATCAAACAGTCCCTTTACATCACAGGCGCTAACATTGGCATAGGCCACTCTTCCGTTTTTTGTCTGCACCTCAAGCAAGGTTTCAGCCCAGCACATTCCCCGCGAACCATTGCGCACAATTTCAAGAGATATATTGCGGACTTTAGCTTCCTCTTTTAGGGCCAACACCAGTTCATCAGCCCCCAAGGCAATTGCCAGCATGTCACCGGGAACAAATACACAAAAACTATCATCAGCGCTCATGATTGTAACCGATCAAGCAAGGTGTTGATTTTAGTTTTGTTCAAACCGGCCATAGGTTGACCATCAAGCTCTGCTGCCGGGCCATTGGCGCATAAGCCAAGGCAATATACAGGCTCCAGGCTAAGTCTTTGGTTTTTACTGGTCTGCCCCAAAGTAATTCCTGTCTTGTCACAGATATATTCGGTAAGTTTACGGGCACCTGTTGCCTGACAGCTTTCGGCCTGGCAAATTCGTAAAACATGCCTGCCAGGTGCACAGGTGCGAAAATCACTGTAATACTGAATTACACCGTAAACCTCGGCTTTTGATCGCAAAAAATGCTTGGCTAATGGGTCAATGGCTATTTCATCAACATAACCAAAACAATCAACCAATTGCCGTATGCCGTGGGTGAGCACCTGTCCACTATCAGCCGAATTTCTGATTATTTGTAGAGCCTGTTGATCATCCCATTTTTTCATTGCCAGTTTTCCGCCTATGCGATTCACAAATCATTTGCGTGCATAATGCCCCAAATCATCGAATCTGACAAAGTTGAACGAAGACACAGGGTTTAGGGTCTGACCTTGTGGCTAAAAAGGCTCTACCAGATCATGAACAAAATCATTCAACCATGGCTGGCGCTTGCGCAAACGACGCTCGGCGGCAAGAATTGCCCGCAAATCAGCCATGGAGCTCTCAATGTCTTCATTTACGATCACATAATGATACTCAGCCCAATGACTGATTTCATCTTTGGCCCGTTTCATGCGATCAGCAACCACCGCCTTGCTGTCCTGTCCGCGCCCACGCAAGCGACGCTCCAATTCCTCGAGGCTCGGCGGTAATATGAATACCTTGACCAGATCATTAGCCGCAGTTTGTTTCAGTTGCTGTGCCCCTTGCCAGTCAATATCAAACAACACATCACGACCCGCCAAAAGCGCAGCCTCCACCGGGGCCTTTGGCGTGCCGTAAAAATCGCGACCAAGCACTTTGGCATATTCAAGAAACTCGCCATTCTTTGCCTTGTGCTCAAACTCCTGCTTGCTGATGAAATGATAATCCACACCGTCCACTTCGTCTCCGCGCGGTTTTCTCGTTGTTGCCGAAACCGAAAGCTGCATGTCAGATGACTCGCTTAGTAATCTGCGGGCTAATGTGGTTTTTCCGGCACCAGAAGGGCTGGACAGGATTAGCATCAGACCTCGTCTTTGTCTTTTACTCGACATTGGCTGCCTGCTCCTTGATCTGATCAATCAGGGTTTTCAACTCTAAGCCCGCCCCGGTCAATTGTGAATTATTGGATTTTGCGCATAAGGTATTGACCTCGCGGCCTAATTCCTGACTTAAAAACTCCAGCTTTCGTCCTGTGGGGCCGGATATACCAAGCAGGCCACGCGCCGCAGATACATGCCCTTGCAGGCGTTCAAGCTCCTCATTAATATCAGCTTTTATTGCCAGCAATGCTGCCTCTTGCGCCAGACGTTCAGGAGCAATGCTCTCGTTTAACACTTTTATTTGCTTGTGTAAGTTTTCCAAAATCGCCTCTGGCCGCAATGCAGGATTATTGCGGCACTGCTCTATCAGAATCTCGATCTTGTCAAGAATTTGCACAAGGCTTTTGGCCAACTCCCGCCCCTCATTGGCGCGGGCAAGGGCAAGCTGATCAAGCAGTTCAGTAAAACTGGACAATAATGAAGGTGAAAGCTCGTCCTCATCAAAACAATGCGACTTGCCTTGTAGCACATTTTTTACGGCAATAAGGCCATCGACACTCGGACGTCGGACAAGCCCCTGCTCTATCAAAGGTGTAAATTCTTCAACTATTTGCCGCACCAGATCAATATTCACTGAAACTGCCGATTCTGCTTCTTGATCATGATCCAACTGCAAGGATATTTGCATATTGCCCCGCTTGAAACGGCTTCGCACCTGTTTTCGCAAGCCTTCTTCCATTTGCGACAAACCAGCAGGAAGTCTAAAACGTATATCCAGCCCCCTTCCATTGACAGAGCGCACCTCCCACGTCCAGCTTATGCCTGCTTTTTGGCCCTGAGTGCGGGCAAATCCTGTCATAGAAAAAAGGCTCATGGATCACCGTTTTGCTTTGCGTTTTCGTTCTCGCTCAATTCTGCGCCATTTGGCGACATTGCGCAAATGCCCCGCATAGGTGCGGGCAAAAGCATGGCCACCTGTGCCATCGGCCACAAAATAAAGATCATTGGTATCTGCCGGATGCAAGGCGGCATAAATAGAATTTCGGCCAGGATTTGCAATTGGAGTGGGTGGCAGGCCGTGAATTTTATAAGTATTCCACGGGGTTTTTTTATCAATCTCTGAACGGCGCAAGCCACGTCCCAATGGTTTACCACCAGTAAGACCATAAACAATAGTCGGGTCGCTCTCAAGACGCATGCCTTTGCGCAAGCGATTGATAAACACAGCAGCAACCCTGTCACGCTCTGCGGCAATTGCTGTTTCTTTTTCAATAATGGAGGCTAATATCAAGGCTTCCTGCGGGGACTTTAATGGCAGATCAGGCGCTCTGCCCTCCCACAATTCAGCCAGGGTTTTTGCCTGTGCATCCTGCATACGCTTTAGCAAACCAGCGCGCGATGATCCACGCACCACATACCATGTTTCAGGTTGCAACTGCCCCTCTTCGGGCAAGCTATCAATGGTTCCACTTAATATATCATTGTCCAGCAACAGACGGACCACATCACGAACCGTCAAGCCTTCGGCAATAGTAATTCCATATTGAATTACCTGCCCCTCTTGTAATTGCTTAAAAATCTGATTGATGCTGGAGCCTGCGGGGATAAGGTATTCCCCGGCCTTTAGGGAAGCACCCTGTGCCATGAGACGGCCCTTAACACGGAACCAGAAATCGGTTTCTATTACGCCTGCGGCATGTAATTTCCGGGCAATCATATCTACGCCGGAGCCAGGAGCTATCTCAATTTTAATGTCCCTTACTGCCGGCCCTGATTCAGCAAATTTAGCAGGTATAAACCGGTCATAAACATAAAAACCTGCGCCAAATGTCAAACCAGAAATAATCAGTAAGAACAGTAAAATACGCAGCAACAGCCCTGATGATCTGGCTTTTGGCCTATTGGAGCGGGATTCGGACTTACCTGAAGGGTCAGAGCTCACGATACTTCGCGCAACACCAAGGATGAATTGGTGCCACCAAACCCAAATGAATTGCTCAACGCCACACGTACCGGACGCTCAACTGCATTGTGCGGTGCCAGATTGATTTTGGTCTCAATAGACGGATTGTCCAGATTAAGAGTAGGTGGACAAATATTATCACGGATTGCAAGTGCTGAAAAAATAGCCTCCACCGCACCGGCAGCGCCAAGTAAGTGCCCGATAGAGGACTTGGTAGCAGACAGAACCAGCCCGTCAGCACTCTTGTCAAATAAACGCTCCACAGCCTTTAATTCAATTTCGTCTCCTAATGGGGTCGAAGTGCCGTGAGAATTTACATAATCAACATCCGATGGGTTTAATCCGGCATTTTTTAACGCCATCTGCATAGAGCGGAATCCACCATTACCATCCGGGGCCGGAGCAGTAATGTGATAGGCATCTCCAGATAACCCATAGCCGGCAACTTCAGCGTATATTCTGGCTCCTCGGGCTTTGGCAGCCTCATACTCTTCCAGAACCATAACGCCAGCGCCCTCACCCATCAAAAACCCGTCACGATCCTTGTCATAAGGGCGTGAAGCCTTCTCCGGTGTATCATTAAACCCAGTGGTTAATGCCCTGGAGGCAACAAAACAGCCGATGCCAAGACGGCAGATTGAGGCTTCTGCTCCGCCAGCCACCATCATATCAGCATCACCACGGGCAATTATTGCACTGGCATCGCCAATAGCATGAGCGCCAGTAGAGCATGCTGTAACCACTGAATGATTTGGCCCCTTTAGGGAGTGCCTTATAGAAACCTGTCCAGAGACCAGGTTGATCAGCATGGACGGAATCACAAACGGACTTAAACGTTTTGCACCTCGTTCATGCACGGTGACAGAGGCATCATACACAGTCTGTAATCCACCAATACCAGAGCCAATCATTACTCCGGCTCGAAGGCTATCTTCTTCAGAAGAAGGACTCCAGCCCGAATCAGCTATTGCCTCATCGGCAGCAGCAATGCCCAGCACAATAAAATCATCTACCCGGCGCTGATCCCGTTTTGACATTACATCATCAGGATTAAACGAGCCTTCCACATCAGGCCCGCCTGCACCCCTGCCGTCCACATAAGGGATTTGAGCGGCAATCTTACAACCAAGATCGCTGGTATCAAAATGGGTAATTGGCTTGGCACCGCTTTTACCGGCAATCAAATTACGCCAACTGGCACCAACACCAGCGCCCAGTGGGGTAATCAAACCAAGACCGGTTATGACAACACGCCTTTTCACCGGCCTTACTCCTTGTTTTTAATGATAATATTAGCTGTCCAAATGTTCGGCAATGAACTTAACAGCATCACCAACTTTTTGAATATGCTCGGCGGCATCATCAGGAATTTCGATATCAAATTCTTCTTCAAATGCCATAACAAGTTCAACATTATCGAGAGAATCAGCACCCAGATCATCGATAAAACTAGCAGTTTCAACTACCTTATCTTCTTCTACATCAAGATGTTCAACAACGATTTTTTTAACCCGAGATAGTACGTCAGACATTCCACAGACCTTTTGTTATGGGGGCTCATATGTTTCAAGCAGTTTGCCCCGGTTTAGCTTTTCAAGCAATTGCCCTGACGCTTAACACACTTCGTTTTCAAAAGCCAAGCAAGAAGATTATGACAGCTTGTTTCAAATTATAGCGTGAAGGCGCTGAGCGAAATAAAGTGATTTTGTTATACCCCACCTATACCATGACCATGCCCCCATTAATATGCATGGTTTGTCCCGTCATATAACCAGCCTCATCCGAAGATAAATAGACACAAGCTGCAGCAATATCCGAACCCTGTCCAAGTCTTGCCGCTGGAATAGAGGACATGATTGCATCTTTTTGCTTATCGGTCAAAACATCAGTCATTGGGCTTTCAATAAAACCCGGAGCAATACAGTTTACCGTAATTCCCCTTTTCGCAGTTTCTGCAGCCAATGCCTTGGAAAATCCAATCATTCCAGCTTTGGAGGCTGCATAATTGGCCTGTCCGGGATTGCCGGTTACTCCGACAACTGAGGTAATGCCGATGATTCTGCCCCATCTGGCCTTCATCATTGAACGCATGGCAGCCCGGCACAGACGAAAATACGCTTCCAGATTAACCCGCATCACGAGATCCCAGTCCTCGTCCTTCATACGCATCAACAGGCCATCACGGGTGACCCCGGCATTGGAAACCAGAATATCAACACCACCAAGAGCATCAGTGGCCTGAGCAATAAGGCAATCCACGCTATCGCGATCACCAAGATTTGCCGGAGTTACCGCAACGCGCTCGCCCAATTCGTCGGCAAGTTGATCGAGCTTTTCCCGGCGGGTTCCCGAGATAGCCACGCTGGCCCCGGCTGCGTGTAGGGATTTGGCTATGTCACCGCCAAGGCCACCGGTGGCACCAGTAACCAAAGCGCGTTTTCCTGATAGATCAAACATGATTATACTTTCTTGAATATGTTGGAATGTTACGTGCTGGATTTATGTATTGACTTTTAGCTTTTCGACAAATTTTGCAATACTATCCGGATCATTTAGCGCCATGCCAGTGACACCATCAGCAGTACGCCTTACCATTGATGACAGCACTTTTCCGGCACCAACTTCCGCAAATAGCTCAACACCTGTAGCAGCCAGGCACTCGATACTTTCACGCCACCGCACCCGGCCCGTGACCTGCTCTACCAGTAATTTTCTGATTATCTGTGGGTTAATGGTTGGTTCTGCCGTAACATTGGACACCAACGGAACTTTCGGGGTTTTGATTTGCACTTCCGAAAGTGCCTCATCCATTTCCTCGGCAGCAGGCTGCATCAAAGTGCAATGAAACGGCGCAGACACGGGTAACAAGACTGCCCGCTTTATCCCCACATCACTGGCCAGTTTTATTGCTTCGTCAATAGCTGCCTTTGCCCCGGAAATGACAATCTGTCCCGGCGAGTTATCATTGGCGATTGCAATTGTACCAAATGGTTTTCCGGCAATACATAAAGCCAGCGCCTGTTCCTCTGTGGCACCCAACAGTGCGGCCATTGCCCCTTCGCCTATCGGGACTGCCCTTTGCATGGCCTGCCCCCGGCGTTTTAGCAGGCGGGCAGTATCAGCAAGACCAATAGCACCGGCAGCAGCAAGCGCCGAATATTCACCAAGCGAATGACCCGCAACATGACTTGCCAAGGTTACCCCCAGGCCATATTCGGCCTCAAGCACTGCCATTACTGCAAGTGAAACCGCCATAAGTGCCGGTTGGGCATTTTCAGTTAAGGTCAATTCCTCCTCATTGCCGTCCCAGATAATTTCGGAAAGTTTCTGATTAAGGGCATCGTCAACAGCTTCAAAAACTTCGCCTGCTGCGGGAAAGTTTTCGGCCAGAGATTTGCCCATTCCTATGGATTGCGAACCCTGTCCGGGAAAAACAAAAGCGATTTTCATATATTTGCGTCCCTGCAAAATTGATTTTTACAACAGTATCAGCAATCTGGTGGTTAAGGAAAGCCCCTGCAAGAGCCTGATACCAGGAAAAACACAAGTTCATAAATTATATGATTTTTACGCTTGCTTCGCCTGATTTGGTCTTTATAGTGCGCCACCTTGAAATCGGATGCGGTCCGGTTTGTTCTGATTACAGGCAATACTGCCAAATCAAACGAACAGGAGCCATCGCCTGCACAGGTCGACCCTTTCATCTGTCTGGCGCCGCACGATATGGCAAAGGGAGTAATATGCCAAACTATGAACACACACTAATCGCGCGTCAGGACATCACCACGGCGCAAGTAGAAGCGATTGCAGAAGAATTGCGCACGTTCATCGAAGAGAACGGCGGCAAAGTTGACAAAATTGAACATTGGGGCTTGCGCTCAATGGCCTATAAGGTTCGCAAGAACCGCAAGGGTCATTATGTACTATTAAACATTGAGGCTGATGCGCCGGTAATGCATGAAATGGAACGAAAGCTGCGGATCAATGAAGACGTTTTACGTCACATGACCATTCGGGTTGAAGAATTTACCGAAGGGCCGTCACCCATTTTAGCCAAGCGTGAAGAACGCAAGCGCCGCACCACCCCAGCCGGTAGATAGGAAAAGCCATGTCCATGAAAGTTAATATAACCAACCTTCCGACCAAACGCCCATTTGCCCGCCGTCGCAAGGTATGCCCATTCTCCGGTGAGAATTCCCCGAAGATTGATTATAAAGATCCAAAATTACTGCAGCGCTATATGTCTGAGCGTGGAAAAATTATTCCATCCCGGATAACTGCAGTTTCAATCAAGAAACAACGTCAATTATCCCGCGCCATTAAACGCGCCCGGTTTCTGGCCCTACTGCCCTACGCAGTGAATTAGGGAGAACACGATGCAAATTGTATTACTAGAACGGGTTGAGAAACTCGGCTCCATTGGTGATGTAGTAAAGGTAAAGGACGGCTTTGCCCGTAATTTCCTGCTACCTCAGGGCAAAGCGCTTCGCGCTAATCCGGAGAATATAGCTCGATTTGAGCGCGAGCGTGAGGCCATTGAAAAACTCAATGAAGAAAAGCGTATCGCTGCCGAAAACGCCGGAAAAGAACTGGATGGTCAGACATATCTCCTGATCCGTCAGGCTGGTGAAACCGGACATCTTTATGGCTCAGTGTCGGCCAGGGATATTGCTGATGCCGTCAGTAATGGTATTTCCCGCTCCCAGGTCAATCTAAGCAGCCCAATCAAAGAAGTAGGACTGCATGATGTACGCATTAACATGCACCCTGAGGTGTTCATAACCGTTAAAATAAATGTGGCGCGCACCCCAGAAGAAGGAGAGCGTCAGGCTAAGGGCGAGGATGTTATTTCCTCAGGACACGAGCAGGAACGAGCTGCCAGAGCAGAGATCGCCGAGGAACAGGCTGCTGCCATGTTCGACCCCGAAGCTGAAATTGAACTGGAAAGCGCTCCTGCTGCCGAAGACGTTGCAGATGAAGATGCCGCAAAAAAAGAAGAAACAGCGGACTAAATACCCAAAGGGATTGCCCTCGGCTGTTTTTCCGAAATAATTATCAGACGGGCCCTAGAGACAGGGCCCGTTTTTATGCACAACTTTATCAACAATATGAGAAATTGCCTGTGGAGCATTGTGCATAAAACGCAAATACCCCCTACTTGGTCTTAAAAATTATGTAAGGTGTAATTGTCAGATACGGAAAAAAGAACAAGTTGATGAACGACGAAATCATACAATCAGCCCCTCATGACCTGGAGGCTGAACAAGCGGTTATCGGTGCTATATTGTTCGATAATGAAGTGCTTTTTCGTATTGGAGAAGGTCTGCAAGCCAATCATTTCTACGATAAGGTTCATGGCTGGCTATATGATGAAATTGCCCGTCTGATCCACAAAGGATCGCTGGCTGATGGTCTGACCATGCGTGATAAAATCAAAAATCACGAAGGCATGAAAGAAATCGGCGGGGTCAAATATCTGGCGACATTGATGGCGAATGCCGGCACCTCGGCCAATGCACCGGAATACGCCCGACTGATTATTGATTTGTCCACAAGACGTGATCTGATGCGTATCGCCGAAGAAATTTCCAAAGAAGCCAAAGACCCGCCAGATGGAAAAACCGGGACAGAATTGTTAGATAATGCTGAAGAAATGATCTTTAATCTAGCAGAAACCGGAGGCATATCATCAGGGTTTTCGCCATTCTCACGTTCACTTACCAGCGCCATGGAGATGGCAGCCAGCGCCTTTAAGCGCGATGGCGGGCTATCAGGGGTATCCACCGGCCTGATTGATCTGGATAAAAAACTAGGCGGATTACATCCTTCTGATCTGTTGATCCTGGCTGGAAGGCCAGGCATGGGTAAATCGGCCTTAGCTACTAATATTGCCTTTCATGTCGCCAGAAATTACAAGTTTGAAGAACAAAACGGGGTGCGCAAAACCACATCTGGCGGAGTGGTTGCTTTTTTCTCGCTGGAGATGTCAGCAGACCAGCTTGCCACGCGATTGCTTTCAGAATACGCCCGCATTTCATCCTCCAGCATTCGCAAAGGTGAAATCCAAAAGGACGACTTTGACTCGCTGGTTGATGCCGCACGGGAACTCAACGAGATACCGCTGTTCATTGATGACACTGGCGGCCTGCCCGTAGCAGTTATGGCGGCCAGGGCCAGACGGTTAAAACGAACAGCAGGATCCCTTGATTTGATTGTAGTTGATTATCTGCAATTACTCACAGCAAATGCCAGACGCAATGATGGACGGGTTCAGGAAGTCAGCCAGATAACCCAGACCCTGAAAACCCTGGCCAAGGAGTTAAACGTTCCTGTTCTGGCGCTGTCACAATTGTCACGAAACGTAGAAAGCCGTAACCCACCAAAACCGCAATTGGCAGATTTGCGTGAATCAGGATCCATTGAGCAGGATGCGGATGTGGTTATGTTTGTCTATCGCCCGGCTTATTACGAAAAGGAGCCAGAACGCGGCACTCCTGAGCATGAGGACTGGCAAATCAAAATTGCCCCGATCTATAATGTAGCCGAAGTAGACATTGCCAAGCAACGTCACGGCCCCACCGGGCGCGTGGAACTGACCTTTGAGCCTGCATTTACCAAGTTTGGCAATCGCGACACCACAGGTCGAGAAAAAGATATTCAGCAATAACATCAAAATCAGAAACACTGCTTGCGAATCCTGCTGCTTTCGTTCAAGTTTTGCCCATGTTGTTGCCCTTACCCAGCCAGACTGAAGTGCGCATTGATTTAAGCGCCTTGGCCAAAAACTATCAGTATTTTGCCAATCTGTCTGATGGAGTAACAACAGCAGCAGCTGTCAAAGCTGATGCTTACGGGCTGGGAATGGCAAAGATAGCTCCTGTTTTGCGCGATCTTGGCTGTGAGCATTTCTTTGTTGCTCACCATTATGAGGGTGTGCTTTTACGCCAAAAACTGGGCAGAGGCCCGGTAATTTATGTGCTTCATGGCCCCGGCAGATCAGTAACTGGTGATGATTTTGAGCATGATCTTGTTCCGGTCTTAAATTCCGTGGCAGACATCAGATATTGGCAAAAAAACGGCCAACGCAAACCCGCTGCCTTGCATTTTGATACAGGTATTAACCGTCTAGGCATCAATTATGAGCAGGCACAAAACATTGACACGGCAAATTTGAACCTGTCTTTGATAATGAGCCACCTGGCCTGCGCGTCTTCACCGCAACACGCCTTGAATTCCCTGCAACTTGCGAGATTTAAGGATATTTGTACTCAATTCACAGACATACCGGCTTCTCTTGCTAATTCTGCCGGCATAGTTATGGGATCAGAATATCACTTTGACCTGACCAGGCCCGGTATTGGTCTTTATGGTGGCAATCCCCTTGACCGCGGACACGCTTCACTTGGCCTGGCCCCGGTAGCTACGATAATGGCCCCAGTATTACAGGTGCGTTCTGTGGCTGCGGGGCAAAGCATTGGCTATGGAGCCAGATTTTGCGCGCCCAAACCGATGAAAGTGGCAACAATAGCCTATGGTTATGCTGATGGCCTGTTCCGCGCTGCAAATCATGGTGGACATGGCTGGATTGATGGGCAGGCCGCGCCAATTGTTGGCCGCATCAGCATGGATATGACAACACTCGACGTTAGTGCTATTGAGCGTCCGGTAAAACCCGGAGACAGGATAGCTTTTATGGGCGCGGACTTAAACGATCTTGCTGATACTTGCCAGACCATTGCCTATGAGCTTTTGACCAATATTGGCCCAAGAGTAAAACGCATCTATATGAAAGACGGATTATGAATCCCATTGCTTCAATTGGACGGGCCAGCCTTGGCCTGCTGCGCGCCATTGGGCAGGTTACATTATTTGCCTGGCGCTGTGTGCTGGCAATAATCAGCCCGCCATGGTATTTAAGACAGATTGGCCGGCAATTACTCAGCATCGGGTATTTCTCTTTGCCGGTAGTGGGTTTAACGGCTGTCTTTACCGGGGCTGCTCTGGCTCTTAATATCTATACTGGTGGGGCGAGGTTTAATGCCGAAAGCTTCGTACCCAACATTGTTGGCATTGGTATAACTCGTGAATTGGGGCCGGTACTGGCTTCCCTGATGCTGGCTGGCCGGGTTAGTGCTGCTATTGCGGCAGAGATCGGCGCGATGAAGGTAACCGAGCAAATTGATGCTTTACGCACCTTGTCTACCAACCCGTTTAATTATCTTTATGCTCCACGCATTATTGCGGCCCTGATTGCAGTGCCATTACTTGTGCTTATTGCTGATATTATCGGGGTTTTTGGAGGATTTGCCGTTGCCACCCAAAGCCTCGGCTTTAACGGCCCGCTCTATGTGAAAAATACCATAGACTTCATTACTGGCTGGGATGTAGCTTCCGGATTGATCAAAGCTGCGGTTTTTGGATTTATTATCGCCTTAATGGGCTGTTATCACGGTCACAATTCCGGTAGAGGCGCACAAGGAGTTGGCCGGGCCACTACCAATGCGGTGGTAAGCGCTGCTATTTTGATATTTGCCGCCAATTATATGCTAACTTCGTTATTCGTATGAGCAAGAACCCGAAAATCTCCATATCAAACCTGCACAAAAGCTTTGGCTCAAAGCATGTATTGCAAGGCGTGAACTTAAATGTTGATGCTGGAAAGTCTCTGGTGGTTATTGGTGGCTCCGGAACTGGAAAATCGGTATTGCTAAAATCCATCCTTGGCTTGTTGCGTCCTGATCAAGGCTCGATTGAAATTGATGGCACACAAATAATCGGCCTTCCGCCGCGCAAACAGGAAAAAATAGCCAGCAAGTTTGGCATGTTGTTTCAAGGAGGAGCATTGTTCGACAGTCTTAGCATATGGGAGAATGTTGCTTTTCGCCTGACTCATGCCGATAATATGCCGCGCAAGCGGGCAAAAGAACTGGCAATCGAGGCCATGGCCCGGGTGAACTTATCAAAGGCCAATGCTGATTTGCGGCCGGCTGAGCTGTCTGGTGGGATGCAAAAACGGGTAGGACTGGCAAGGGCGATTGTAACCAGACCGCAAATCCTGTTTTTTGATGAACCAACCACCGGGCTTGACCCTATCACCGCTGATGTAATTAACAGGCTGATCAGGGAACAGGTTACAGAACTTGGCGCCACAGCCATTTCAATCACCCATGATATGCCCTCGGCACGTCATATAGGTGATGAAATTGCCATGATTTTTGAAGGTAAAATCATCTGGCGCGGCCCAGCACAGGATATTGATAATTCGCAAAATGAATATGTTGACCAGTTCGTAAAAGGCAGCGCCACCGGCCCCATAAACCTGATGGCTGGCTGAATGTAAGAATATTTTCGGGAAAGTATTTTGGAAAAACGAAATGGCGCGAGTGACGGGCGTCGAAATAGACCATAATAACCAATAAATACAATGAGTTAGATAATTTTTCTCACCAATTTGTATCCCGCTTTGTATCCAATTTGTATCCCAATTTTGCGGGTTGGTCGGGTTCGAGCCCGATTTACCGCCTCGAACCTGACTCCGAAGTCTACTATACGGGACTATCGGTTCTGGGCTTGGAGCCTGTACGAATGAAACTGCAGATTTCAGATATGGAAGCCTATGAGCGCAAGCTCAAAGCCCAAAAGGATGCCATGCGGATTTACGGCGATGACCCAGGCCTGGAAACGCCGCTATGGTCAAAAAGCACTCAAATGCTCCGTGACGGCCTCGTCGCTCTAGATTGTTTGGCACTGGGTATGACGCGAAGAGAGATTGCTGTCGTACTTTACGGAGAAGAGACTGTTCAGGCCGAGTGGGGTGGGCGGTCCATGAAAAGCGCCATGCGATATCTCGTGAACAAGGCTGAGGCCTTGCGTGATGGTGGATATCTCATCGAGCTTCTCGGGTCGCAACTGGGGCCTCAAAGATCCGCAGCGTAGTCGTATTTACGTTTGGACTAAGCTGCCCGTTTATATTGAAATTCGTCGGAATTGTTCGCAATTTCTGGAACGTCAGCTTCTGATTTACGAATCATAGTGGTTTGACTATACTGCGAGTTTGAGCTCGTTATCCCGTCGTTATGATCGTCCTGCATCAGAGGCCGAAGCGCTAGAAGAAAACGCGATCGACCTGAAAGCGTGGATCGCAGAGCGGATCGATCGAAGCATCAATTCGGCAGGATTGACCCAAACCGAAGCTGCTGAGCGCATGGGTCTTAAACAGCCCGATCTGTCGGCTGTGCTGCACGGCAGACTCAAAGGTTATTCAGTTGAGCGTTTGGCTCGGTGTCTATCGGCATTGGGAGACGAAGTTAAACTCACGGTCAAAAGCACAGATGGAGCGGAGACCTCATTTATCGTGGGAGAGAGCTGATCGATGCTGTCTCCAGGCGAAATCTACTCTAATTTGGATGACCTAGCTGCCAATCCCCCCGAAGGCGGTGCCTTCGGTTTGGCGTTAATGGAGGCAGTTGGCGCTCCGCGTTCAACTATCACCAAGTTGAAAGACAAGGCGGCAGATGGTGCGTTTCATCGACGCAATTTGGTTTGCAAAATATAGCTTCGGAGAGGGTGCGACCAACTTTTCGCGAATCAATATCAAAGCAGCTCACAATTTCGATGTCGCCCGGCTTGATACCTCCAACGACTGGGAGAATAAGACCCGAAGTTTCCTCCGTTCTGCCGTAGTATTGTATTCCCTGAACGAGGCTAGCCGCGCAGTTTCCAACGCCCACCAACGCAACCTTTATGGGTGCAGATACAGAATTTCGAACATTCGGCATTTCAGTTAATCCTCATAACCTCGCATCGCTCAAATAATCATGGAGCATCAACTCCGAAAGACGGAGTGAAGTGCGTCACCTGCTAGCGTGATATTTTCGTGATTTAGGAAGACAGAATGGTGCACAAATGCTCCTGTGGCATGAACTCGTTCCGCTACCTCGCATTGCTGTTCATACCAGTCTTCAGAAACGAGATCTAAGCCACGAAATCTAGGCTGCCCCTTCGGTTCAAACTTCTTCGACTTGTATACAGGTTCATAAATTGATCCCGCAAAAAATGAACCAAAGCCGAGCGTTCTAAGCGCATCAAGGAAGTTATTTTTTTGACTTGTGTCATTAAATAGCAAAGGCAAACAATACCTGTGACAATCGTCTATATAATCAGGCTGAGGTACCGTGACACCGAATTTCCTTGCTAATTCAGAGTACTCATTCATTCTTGTCTGAACACTTATTTTCCTAGCCTTAAAGCGAGTTTGACTATCTAGAACCATGGCAATTTGGATCTCTGACAACCCGGCATTTGTTCCAACACCAGGCCCCAAATCGAACAGCTCAACATCAAATTCACACGCCCGTTTCGTGTCTAGCACCCTACTATTATTCTTAAACCTATGTGCATGCGCAGCAATAATTGGATCAGACGTACAAATCGCACCACCTTCGCCGGAAGTAATTTGTTTGCTCTGTTGAAAGGAAAAGACACTGCAATCCCCAAACGAGCCTAGCTTTCTCCCGTTGGCTACCCCTCCGTGGGACTGTGCACAATCTTCAATTAGCTTTATATCATTTCTATCGCATAGCTGCCTTAGTTCTGCAGGATTAGGACAATTACCATACAGATTGACCGACAGAAGCGCCTTGGTTTTAGAGGTTATTACATTTTCGACATGGCTTAGGTTCATACAAAGCGTGCGGATATCAATATCAACGACGACTGGCTTTGCGTTGACACGTAAGACTTCGCATGTTGGCGCGATCCAAGTGCACGCTGGTACGATAACTTCGTCGTTCAATCCAACCCCGCACGCCTCGAGAGCCAATGCCAAAGCTGAACTTCCTGATGAGCAGGGAATATTGAACTCACAACCACTGATTTCTCTGAAGCTTTTCGAAAAGCGCTGCTCAAAAGAACGGTTTTTCTCTCCCGTGTATCCGGAGATTGCTAAACGCTGTCGATCGATAGCCTCTTTGAAAAACTCTCCCTCAGCCAAGTAGTAATTAGGCCAAGAGCCCTTGAATCCGCTATTTGACACCCATGTACCCTTTTAAATTCGAACGCATGTCAAAAACAGTATCGACAGCAAACAAGCCGGCAACCAGCAACATCTCGAAGGTACCAATTTTTGATCCTGTGCTTGCAAAAATTGCGATTAAAAATACGACCAATAGACCGAAACCTTGGTAAGCCCAGTCCCTCGTTGGTGCGAAATTCCCTGTCTCTGCAACGCTTCTTTTGTCGAACAAATGACAAAGAGAGAACCAAGCGAACTCCAGAAAAAAGAGAGCTGCCAAAAAGGTAAAGAATCGAGTTTCATTCCTCACTTCGTAAGACGCAAATAGTAATAGAACGCTTTGAATAGCAACTGTAAAAAAATGAAACAGGCGAACATATTCGCCCTTCGAATCATCCGTGAAAATATCAGCGATAAAGAGATTATTCCCAAAAAAATAGCGAATAGTAATTGTCATTGCGATAAGTCCGCAAACTGCTGATGTTACCGTAATGTCAATTGTCTCCAAACTGAATCCCGATGCCCCAGGGTTCGTTAAAAGGAGTAATGCAGTGTTACCAAATGTGAATGTGTATATCGCGTTAATAACGAAAGAAATCGAAGAAGTAACATCATTCTTTTCCATACGTTCCCCCAATCACCATACGAAATCCGGTCTGTTTGTCTGCACGACACGCGATCTGCGTATTTCGCACCCAAGTCCGAACGCAATCGGGATGATAAGCATAGCTACCACCCCTAATAACAATCCTCTGGAGAGAATCGACATCGCGTCCTAATCCTAGATCATTCTGCTCGCCTGGCCCAGAATAGGTGACCCCAAACACATGGACCATGGAACAAGTCCATTCTCGAATATTACCAGACATATCAACGCAACCGAAAACGGAGTCGCCTTGCGGCGAAAACTGTCCAACCGGCGAAGGCCCATCAAGGTTGAAAGAATGATTGCAATTAGTCTTGATAAACTCATTGCCCCACGGATATTCAGTTGCATTTTCGCCTGCAGCTGCCACTTCCCACTCAAGCTCCGTCGGTAGCCGTAAAACCTCTCGATCTTTTATAAAGCCAAAGTGTTTTAGAGAGCGGTTGATTAGCTCGCAGAACTTGCACGCATCGAAGTAATTTACGTCAGTTATTGGCAAAAGAGCAGCTTCAGCATCAAAATTTCGATCTCTCATAAAGATATTGTATGTACTCGTCGTGAGGGGATATTTTTGAATCTTGAACGACGGTAAATTACTTTGTTGTCGCTTACTCGGGGGTTCACTGAATTCAGAATCGGTATTACGCCCAGTGACGTAATTTCCATCAGGGATGGTGACAAAGCCCTCGATGAATTTTTCAACTACCTCGCGCTGGAAAAGGGGGTAGTCCTCCCGAATAGAACTGTTCCACCTTTTACGTTTCACGAAGGACGAGCGTATTCTTTGTGGAAGATCGATTTCTTCATACCAAGGAAAGTCAACTCCGGTCGGTTCAGACTCCATGAACCAAAGCACTGCTTGGGCGTTTTTCAATTTTTGGAACTTCAACAACGCGCCATCTCGATAAGCCAATGCGTCGGAAACTCTTTTCAGAGCGTCGTCCCGTTCTTCCCGTGTAGTCTGCTCCCTGAGGTTCACTACATCCACTTCGGGACAATAGTTGGTTTCGGCGTTGCAGTTTAGAACAGCTTTTTTTGATCCTATTAACACACGTGAAAATTGTTTTTTTTGTTGTCTGACGCTAAAAATTTCATTTAGCCGACCGCAATAGACCCCAAGCTGTTCTAAAGTAGTGGGCTCAATTGAAAGAGGCCTAGCATTGTGAATTAACCCAACCCAATGGAATTGATAAAGCAATTTCCATGGCGCGTCAGTGGACCAAATCGCTAAAAAATTTCCGCTCAAATTCAGACAACTAAGGTTCGGCTTTTCTAAACACTCAAACGCCGAACAGTCAAAGAAGATAATGCCGACCTTAAACTGCTTTCTATTTAATAGGGAAACGAGTTCCGAGAACTCAAATCTCCAGCTCTTAGGCCCAGCAAAAAGGTTGCCCTTTTCATCACTCCACAACTTTACATACAAATAAAGCGGTCTGTCAGTGTACCTTCTAACTAGAGAATTCGTAAAGTTTCTGAAAGTGTTATCATAGAATAGCGCAGCGCTATCCCCGCCCCAAAATTTCTTCGAGACTTCAAAATATGTTGCGTCATCATTCTGTATTAATTCGTCATGTCGCGACGCTAAAATATAGTGGACTGGACTGCTCAAAGTTTTGCTATGAATTCCAATATTTGATCAGTGAGCGTTGCTCTTATATTGGGCGCACTCAAACCATGCTCGCCATGCTGGAACTTAGAAAATACGATATCGACAGCACTTTTTTCTACAGCCTTGTATGATTGGGAGATCGGAACTTCCGCATCTGCCGCCCCATGAGCAATCATAGCTTTGGGGCTTTCGATGTTGAATAGGTTCGAATAGTCCCATGTCCGCATTTCATTGTAGTACTTTTCACCGATTACTAAATCGCCATCAATCAAAGCGCCCTCGCTTGCTACTTTTATCTGCCATTCTTCCGTAAAATAGTCTCTCAAATCAGTATCTGTGAGATCGAAGGCTGGCCACA
This sequence comes from Robiginitomaculum sp., assembly GCA_015485155.1. Classification (GTDB taxonomy): domain Bacteria; phylum Pseudomonadota; class Alphaproteobacteria; order Caulobacterales; family Maricaulaceae; genus Robiginitomaculum_B. Next base: position 108,460 of record WFUF01000027.1, read on the forward strand.
AAAGAACCTCAGCCAAAACATCACTTATTTTGCAGGCCCTAACGATTGTTGCACCTAAGCTCTCACCGCACGCGATAATCGATTTATCATACTTCCGAGCCACTTCAGAACACATGAACTCAAAGTCAGATATTTGCGATGAGAGGCTACAATCAGCATTGCTCCCACCACTACCTCCGTTGCCGAAGAAATCAAAAGTCACGGTACCAACATTCAATTTGTAGAGTTCACGCCCGATCGACGGGAATATATCTGCATTCCCACGCGCATCGCCTCCCGGCCCACCGTGAGCACAAAGTAGTACTGACTTCAGCTCGGGTGGGATCAAAGAATAAACGAGGAGCGTCCCATTCGGTCCCTCAAGTGTTTGCTTTGAAAATCCATCCATGGTTCGACTCCTAGTCTCAGTTTCAATAGACGCGTCAATGAGGTTACGTAAAAATGCAAAAATGTTCATACGTCCACCCATAAGCCTCCTGATTCATTACTTGAGACGGCCGCTTGCGCCGCTCTCATTGAAACCCAGCCATCTTGAGCGGTTGGAATAACAAAAGCATCCGGTTTTTGTTCTCTATCCATAGAATCGTTTCTGATGCATGTTGCCATTCCTAAGTATATGTTTGCGAAAGCTTCAATAATCCCTTCCGCGTGCCCAACTGTAACACGATTAGAGCTTTTTGCCTCCTCTGAGAGGTAGACAGCACCGCGTTCGATGATGGTCGTTCTTTGATCAAGAGTAGAAAAAAACAACTGGTTAGGAAGTTCTTGCCTCCAGCGCATCCCGGCCAGTGTTCCATAAACCTCGACCTCCAAACCATGCTGCCTACCAATCGCGACCGATGAGGTCCAAATGCGGCCGACGGCTCCATTTTCGAAACGGACATTTACCATTGCATCATCATCCAACTGCCGGCTAGGCACAATCGATGCGAGATCTGCATTCACGCTCTTGGGCTCTAACCCGCTTACGAAGCTCGCCAAGTGAAGTGCGTGTATTCCACAGTCTATGAACTGACCTGATATTCCTGCATATTCTGGAGTGTATCGCCACCTCACTCTATCGTTAGCCTCTGCGTTTGCGTCGGCGTGATGCCCATGGGAAAAGTTACATTTTACCAATTTGATATCACCGAGTTTTCCTGATCGAACTAGTGATCTCATCTCGCGCACGAGCGGGTAGCCAGTATACCCGAAGTTTACTCCGCAAAGGCTTCCCGTTCTCTCCGATATTTCCATGAGCTCGGCCGCCTCAGCGACAGTGACAGTCAATGGTTTCTCACACAAAACATGGATGCCAGCCTCAAGAAACGCTTTCGTTATCTCGTAGTGAAGGTAATTCGGTGTGGCCACGGTCACCATCTGAACAGGATCGGAACACGACGCTTCATTTTCTAGCATTTGTTGCCAACTGCCATATGCTCGATCGCTCGATAATCCCAATCCTACGCCAAATGCCACCGATTCAGTTTCTCTATGATCAAAAGCACCCGATACTAACTCAAACTGGCCGTCCAAAGCGGCTGCATACCGATGTAGAGCGCCGACTTGACTACCCTGACCACCTCCAATCATTCCCCAACGAATTGGCTTCACTTAGACGCTCCATTTTTGATAAATAGTGCATATAAAAATGGGCTTTAGTCAACAGGCGTTCGACCTTTGTGTCGACCTCTTGTCACCGGTGCGGATCTTCATTTCTGTGTCATCATGGCTGAATCAGCGAACGCTGCTGCTCAATCTGGAGTATTCGTAGCCAAATAACTAAAGGAACAACTTGGAATCAACTGGATGTGCAATCTTTAATAACTCGCTGCGACGGTAATCAAGCGATCCGCCTTGGCCGTATTCTGGACGATTGTTCTTATGCCCCATCAACGCGCATCGCAGACCATAGTCCAGACCGCCCTCCAACATGCGATCCTCGAAAGAGTGACGGAAAGAATAAATGACGTGATCCGACGATGGTAACAGCTTTCGCTGACGGAAGGCCTTCATCAGATTGGCAGATACAAGCGTGCTTTTGTCATAGTAGTATGCAAAGCCTTCAGGGCATGATCGCATGGCAATCTCGGCCACGCCAACCAGGGGAATTTCTCGCCTCGAATCTTCAGTCTTTAGCTCTCGGTTTTGTTCCGGACGAATTGCGATATGCGGCACTTTAGCATTCAAGCGAATGTCTTCTGACTGCAGGTTCACGAGTTCACTCAGTCTCGCACCTGTCTCAATCAACAGGTAGATCAATACCCGCAACTCTAAACGTAAACCGTCGAATAATCCGGGGACCAAGATACGAGAGCGCACCCAATCATCTGTAAACGAGGCACGCTTCGCTTCGGTCTTCCCGGAGAAGTAAAAGTCGCGGAACGGATCTTCGAAATCGGTTTCACCAATGTGCTTGTAATATCGCTGAAGAAGTGAGCGCATATTTCCTATATGGCGATTCGCCGTATTAGGAGCGACGGATTTTCTGGCACCATCCTGCGGCTGCATTCGTTCCACCCACCAATCCCGATACTCAAGAGCTTTATCGCGCGTGATGTCGCTGAGAGGAATGTCGCCCATCTGTTCGATAAAATAGTCTATCGAAGTACGCTTCGTTTTCTCCCAGGACCGCCTTTGTGCCTCGGACTTATTGTATTGATCATCAAACGCAATCTTCGAAACATAGAGGTCAAAGGCCTCAGAAACTGGAATTGTCGAGGCCGGATTTGGAGCTCCTCCCAAAAGAGCTTCGCTGTCAGCTCGCTTCGGATCGCCATCAGCACTCGATTGCGCCTCAAGCGTTTTGATCCTCTCCATCAACTCGGCAATAGAACGACTCTCGGCGAGAGGCTCGGCAGGTTTGTATGAGAAGCCATAAGCCATCGCACGTGAAATAGCGGCTTTGTAGCGATGCTCTAAAGCAGCTCGCACGGTTGGGCCATTTGCGTTTTCTTCCGCCAACTCAATCGCCAGCGCCATCCAATATTCGTCATCCGCCTCGGCAAGGTGATCTCGCCTCAGGCGCACGATTTCAAGTGAATCGGTCTTGAGCGAAACCTTCGCAAAACGCCTTTGATCAAGGTGTGAAAATTGTCCGGGTACGCGCCGTTGATAGTACCAACGTTTTCCACGTTTGAGCAAAAATCTATCGGGATCGCGCATGATTGCCATACGCCCTTGTATCCCAGTTTGTATCCAGTTTGTATCCCACTTTTTGAAAAAAGCGCGGACGGGGCGCCATTTTCAAATCTAAGATCTTGTTTTTATTTAGAAAATAATTTTGAAAATGGCGCGAGTGACGGGACTCGAACCCGCGACCTCCGGCGTGACAGGCCGGCACTCTAACCAACTGAGCTACACCCGCGCATCTCGTTTATGTCCGCGAAATGATTTGCGCGGCAGAGCCGATGAAATACGGCTATGAACGCGGTTCGTCAAGGCAGATTATTCAAAGAATCTGTAAGAATATCCGCAAAACAGCAATATGCAGACACAAGTAAGCTTTTATAGAAAAACAGGCAATAAGCTGCCAATACAAATCTTAGAAATAAGAGAGTGATTCCAGCAAAAACGTCAGAACTGAACCCAAGCCTACGCTAAAACAATGAAGCGGCAGACGAATGATAGCGTAATTAAAATGGTGGGCGATGAGAGGCTCGAACTCCCGACATCCACGGTGTAAACATGGCGCTCTACCAACTGAGCTAATCGCCCGTACCAGTAATGACTGTCCGGTCTGCGGAATATGACCATTTTGAACAAAACCGCAAGAGCAAAAAAGAAAAAGAGCCGACATTTGCCAGCCCTTTTACAGCGATATGTATCACCAGGGGCAACCCCCAGATAAATTTAAGAGTTCACGCAATCCTTGAATGATTTACCAGCCTTAAACTTTGGACGTTTGGAAGCCGGACGATCAATCATTTCACCTGTGCGAGGATTGCGGGCCTTGCCGGCAGCGCGATGAGCAACGGTGAAAGAACCAAATCCGGGAATGCGTACTTCACCGCCACTACCCAGTGTGTTTTGAATGGCACCAAAAACCGCATTAACCGCGTCAGCAGCCTGAGCCTTGGTCATACCACATTCAGATGCTACGGCATCTGCCAGTTCACTTTTATTCATAAGAAAGTCCTTCCTCGGATGAATGCGTCGAATCGACGACGCTGACTGAGTCATTCTCGCAAAAAATGCTTATTTTGCAACGATTATCATGGAAAAAAATATCATGGCTAAAAACCAGGCTAATGGGTCACCATGGTATCACCTTCTTCATCACCAGAATCAGCAGCACCAGTAGCAGCCCCCTTGGTATCCTGTTTCCACTCCACCGGCTCCGGTTTTGAGACCAAGGCATGCTCTAACACCTCATCAAGCGACGAAACAGGGATTATTTCCAGACCATTTTTCACATTGTCCGGAATTTCCTCAAGGTCTTTGGCATTATCCATTGGAATAAGTACGGTTTTCACCCCGCCGCGCAATGCTGCCAATAATTTTTCCTTTAAGCCACCGATTTCCATCGCCCTGCCGCGAAGGGAGATTTCTCCGGTCATCGCCACGTCCTTGCGCACCGCAATATTGGTCAAAACCGAGATAATTGCTGTTGCCATGGCAACTCCAGCCGATGGCCCATCCTTAGGAGTTGCACCTTCGGGCACATGAACATGAAAATCCGATTTTTTGAACTGTTCTGCGTGAATGCCAAAACTTGCGCCACGGGAGTGGACATAGGAATTAGCCGCAGAAATAGACTCTTTCATCACATCGCGCAAATTACCAGTAACCGTCATTTTGCCACTACCTGGCATTTGTACAGCCTCAACCGTCAGCAATTCACCGCCGGTTTCTGTCCATGCCAGCCCGGTGACAATGCCCACCTGATCTTCCTTGTCGGTTTCTCCAAAGGAAAATTTGGGAACACCGGCAAATTCACTTAAATTTTTGCGGGTTACATGAACTTCATTGCACTTGGGGCCAGCCAGCTTGCGCACAGCTTTTCTGGCAAGATTAGCCAATTCACGCTCAAGATTGCGCACCCCGGCCTCACGGGTATAAAGCCGGATTACATCTCGCAATGCCTCATCGTCAATCGACCACTCGTCTTTGCGCAAGCCGTGGTTTTTAATCTGTTTTTCAATCAAATGCCGTCTTGCAATCTGCTCTTTTTCGTCTTCAGTATATCCGGAAATACGTATGACTTCCATGCGATCCATCAACGGGCGGGGAATATTCAGAGAATTTGCCGTCGTTACAAAGAATACATCAGAAAGATTGTAATCCACTTCCAGATAATGATCATTGAAACTGGTGTTTTGCTCTGGATCGAGTACCTCAAGCAGGGCGGCAGATGGATCTCCTCTAAAATCAGCGCCCATCTTGTCAATCTCATCCAGAAGAAACAATGGATTATTGCTTTTGGCCTTTTTCATTGACTGAATAATCCGTCCCGGCATTGAGCCAATATAGGTGCGCCGGTGACCGCGAATTTCGGACTCATCCTTGACCCCACCCAGTGAAACCCGGATAAAATTACGTCCGGTGGCTCTGGCGATTGATTTGCCAAGAGAGGTTTTTCCCACCCCAGGCGGGCCCACCAAACAAAGAATTGGCCCCTTCACCTTTTTGGTACGGGCCTGCACTGCAAGATGTTCCAAAATTCGGTCTTTTACCTTTTCCAGTCCAAAATGATCTTCGTCGAGTATGGATTTGGCCTTGTCCAGATCAATCCGGCTACGGGTTTTTTTGCCCCATGGCAGACCCAGAATCCAGTCCAGATAATTGCGAACCACTGTTGATTCTGCTGACATCGGATTCATTTGCCGCAGTTTTTTCAACTCGGCCTCGGCTTTGGACTTTGCTTCTTTTGACAGCTTGGTTTTAGCAATTTTTTCAGCCAGTTCATCAGCCTCGCCGGGGCTTTCATTTCTGTCACCAAGCTCCCGTTGAATAGCCTTCATCTGCTCATTCAAATAGTATTCGCGCTGGGATTTTTCCATTTGACGTTTAACGCGGGAGCGAATTTTCCTCTCCACCTGCAAAACACTGATTTCGCCTTCCATTTTTTGCAAAACCATCTCCAGCCGGTCGAATACGCTGGTAGTTTCGAGTAATTCCTGCTTTTCGGTCAGCTTTATTGACAAGTGGGCACATATCGAATCTGCCAATTTGTTAGGATCAGTAATGTCCTGTATTGCAGTTAGAATATCCGGCGGGATTTTTTTATTCAGCTTTACATATCTCTCAAAGCTGCTCACAGCGCTTCGCATCATGGCCGTAGTTTCTGCTTCATTGTCGTTTTGTGCTTCAACTAGCTCTATGCCCGCTTCGATATATCCTTCAACCAGATTGAACTCAGTGGCCCTAGCGCAACCCTCTCCCTCTACCAATACCTTTAAGGTACCATCTGGAAGTTTGAGCAATTGCAGCACTTTGGCCACACAGCCAAAATGATACAAATCATCCGACGTAGGATCATCTGTTGCCGGATCAAGCTGCGTGAGCAGTAAAATACGTTTGTCCTTGCCCATTACCTCTTCCAAAGCCTTCATGGACTTTTCACGGCCAGCGAACAGCGGCACAATCATATGTGGAAACACCACAATGTCGCGCAAGGGAAGCACTGGAAGTGTTTGGTTCTTTTCTGACATAAATCTACTCACTATCCTGATCCTTGCCACTATCAGGCAAGACTACGCTGAACTTTAGATCATCACCGTTTACATTGTTTATTGTCTACAATGAATACCTGATGAACTATATCTGTTCATTTGTGAGAAGATACAAGACGCACCAATGGTATTTTACAGAGAATCCCACAGGAAAACAGAGTCACGCCCAAAATAACCGGCATATCTGTATAAAATGCAAACTTTCAGGAAGCATGATTCATACTGCGCCAAATAGTCTGATCTCATACCCGATGCCGGACGTAAGTCACGACAAAGACAGCACGTTTTGCAAGATCTCTACTTGCAAATCAGGTTAGACCACAGCAAAACTCAGCAAAATCAGATCAAGAAGCAACCTTGGGTGTGGTTTTTTTCTTCTTTTCCGCATAAATCAGTAATGGCTTTGCCTTGCCCTCAATGACTTCGGCATTGACCACCACCTCTTCCACATCATCATGACCGGGAAGGTCAAACATGGTATCTAGCAAAACCCCTTCCATGATCGAACGCAAACCCCGTGCGCCAGTCTTGCGCTTGATGGCCTTGCGAGCAACAGCGCTAAGAGCATCTTTGGAGAATGTCAGTTTAACGTCCTCCATGGCAAACAGGCTTTCATACTGCTTCATCAAGGCGTTTTTGGGTTCAGTCAAAATAGTGATCAGCGCATCTTCATCCAGATGCTCCAGCGTTGCAATCACTGGCAGTCGTCCGATAAATTCTGGAATAAGGCCAAACTTCATTAAATCATCTGGCTCAACCTTGCGCAGCAAATCTCCGATTTCCAATTCCTCATCGTCCTGCACATCCGCACCAAAACCAATACTGGTGCCGCGACCACGCTGGGAAATAACTTTTTCCAGACCGGCAAATGCACCGCCAACCACAAATAAAACATCCGTAGTATCAACTTGCAGGAATTCCTGCTGCGGGTGTTTGCGTCCGCCCTGTGGAGGAACCGAAGCCACGGTACCTTCCATAATCTTCAATAGAGCCTGCTGTACGCCTTCGCCTGATACATCGCGGGTAATCGAAGGATTATCAGATTTGCGGCTGATTTTGTCGACCTCATCAATATAGACAATGCCCCGTTGTGCGCGCTCCACATTATAATCCGAAGCCTGTAACAGCTTCAGAATAATGTTCTCCACGTCCTCACCCACATATCCGGCCTCGGTCAAAGTGGTGGCATCGGCCATAGTAAATGGCACGTCCAGAATTCGGGCCAGAGTCTGTGCCAGAAGGGTTTTTCCGCACCCGGTAGGGCCAATCAGCAAAATATTGGACTTTGCCAGTTCCACATCAGAATTCTGTGAAACATGGTTCAGGCGTTTATAATGATTGTGAACTGCCACCGACAACACCCGCTTAGCCGCTGATTGCCCGATCACATAATCATTCAGCACATCGCAGATATCCTGGGGGGTTGGCACGCCTTCCTGGGACTTGACCAGTGAGCCTTTGGCCTCTTCGCGGATGATATCCATGCACAGCTCAACGCACTCATCACATATGAATACGGTTGGCCCGGCAATTAGTTTGCGCACCTCATGCTGGCTCTTGCCGCAAAAAGAGCAATAAAGCGTACTCTTTGAATCGCCGGTTTTATCAGACTTGCTCATAATATTACTCCAGTTAGGCCAACATAACGGGGGTTGTAAAGCCCCGCAACTCTTTCACTTAAGAGGACACCCTCTTAGAAGCCAATGCAAATATAATGCCGTATCAGATTGAAAAAATAATAAACAATATAGGTCAATGCTTAATTTTCAGCCATGTTACAAGGCCATTTGCATTTATATCGCCCTGTTTGCCTCCTGTTTTTAAGCAGCTTTGCCGCCGCGTTTTTCATATACTTCGTCGATTAAACCAAATTTCTTTGCCTCATCTGAGGACATGAAATGATCTCGATCAAGGGTTTTTTCGATCACGTCATATTTTTGCCCGGTATGTTTTACATAAATCTCATTAAGGCGTTTTTTGACTTTCTGAATATCCTCGGCATGGCGCACAATATCTGAAGCCTGCCCCTGAAACCCGCCAGATGGCTGGTGAACCATGATCCGGGCATTTGGCGTAGCAAAACGCATGCCCTTGGCACCGCCTGCGAGCAATAAGGAACCCATGCTGGCCGCCTGTCCAATACAGGCGGTTGAAACCGGAGAATTGATATATTGCATGGTATCATAAATCGCCAGACCAGCAGTAACCACGCCACCTGGAGAATTGATATACATGGAAATTTCTTTTTTCGGATTTTCGGACTCAAGAAACAGTAATTGTGCCGTCACCAGTGAAGCCATACCATCTTCGACCTGCCCGGTCAGAAAAATGATCCGTTCCTTTAGCAGTCGCGAAAAAATATCGTAACTACGCTCGCCCCTGCTGGTTTGATCGACCACCATGGGTACCAAATTCATCATAACTTCTTGCGGGTCTCTCATTTAGGCTTCCTGCTGCTTTATCCAATCAAATATCCAAAGACATATTGTACGCTGTCTATAGATTCGCAAGTGGAACCGCAGAAAGTGGTGAATTAGTTAAGAGACGCCAAGCAAGCCACATTTATCCACAAAAAATTGCTGTTAACAGCCTAATACGCCCCCAAAAGGCAAAAATTATGAAGCAGCCTCATTTTGCAGCGAAATGTCATGCCGGGTCCCGCCCACCTTATCCGCTTTGTCCAATTAGCTTCATTTAAAAATACCCGGCAAATCAAGACCAAGCTCTTTTGCGCAATCGGTGGCAATTTCATATCCTGCATCAGCATGGCGCATTACCCCAGTAGCCGGGTCATTCCACAATACCCGGCGCAGACGCTGCTCGGCTTCGGTACTACCGTCTGCCACCACTACCATTCCTGAGTGTTGTGAGTAACCAATACCAACCCCGCCACCGTGATGAATACTGACCCATGTGGCACCCGAAGCAGTATTTAGCAATGCGTTTAACAAGGGCCAGTCAGCTACCGCATCGGAGCCATCTTTCATCGCCTCGGTTTCACGATTGGGGCTGGCCACTGAACCGCTATCCAGATGATCACGCCCAATGACTACAGGTGCTGATAATTCGCCGCTGGCCACCATTTCATTAAACGCCACGCCCAGGCGATCCCTCTGACCAAGGCCAACCCAGCAAATGCGCGCAGGCAAGCCTTGAAACTGAATGCGATCACGGGCCATGTCCAGCCAGTTATGCAAGTGCTTATCATCGGGGATAAGCTCCTTCACCTTTGCGTCGGTCTTGTAAATGTCCTGTGGATCCCCTGATAATGCCGCCCACCGGAAAGGCCCAACCCCCCTACAGAATAATGGCCGGATATAGGCCGGGACAAAGCCCGGAAAATCAAAGGCATTTTGCAAACCCTCATCCAGCGCCACCTGGCGGATATTATTGCCATAATCAAAGGTGGGAATACCACGCTCATGAAATGCCAACATGGCTTCCACCTGTATACGCATGCTTTTTCGTGCCGCCCGTTCTACACTGGAGGGGTCATTGGCCCGCGCCTGTTCCCATTGCTTTAATGACCAACCAAGCGGCAAATAGCCATTGACCGGATCATGAGCGCTGGTCTGATCAGTTACTGCATCAGGCCATATGCCGCGCTCTACCAGTTCCGGGAATACTTTTGCAGCATTGCCGAGCAGGCCAACTGACACCGGCTTGTCGGATTCATTGATCATTGCCAGCGCTTCATCAAGATCATTGGTAAACTCATCCAGATAACCCGATTCAATACGCATCTGAATACGCGAGGGCTGACACTCTACCGCCAACATGCTGGCCCCGGCCATGGTTGCCGCCAGCGGTTGTGCGCCCCCCATACCACCAAGCCCGCCGGTTAATATCCATTTACCGCGCAAATCGTCGCCAAAATGCTGACGGCCCATCTCGACGAATGTCTCATAGGTTCCCTGCACGATGCCTTGTGAGCCAATATATATCCACGAGCCAGCGGTCATCTGCCCGTACATCATCAGCCCGGCCTTATCCAGCTTGTGAAAATGCTCCCAATCAGCCCATTTGCCAACAAGATTGGAGTTGGCAATCAGAACCCTAGGCGCATTCTCATGAGTACGAAATACACCCACCGGCTTGCCAGATTGCACAAGCAGGGTTTGGTCAATTTCGAGCTTTCGCAGTGAAGAAACAATCTGATCATAACTTTCCCAATTGCGCGCCGCCCGGCCAATACCACCATAAACCACTAACTCCTGAGGATTTTCCGCCACCGCCTGATCAAGATTATTCATCAACATCCGCAAGGCCGCCTCCGTAAGCCAGCTTTTTGCTGACAGCTCATTTCCTGTGGCGGCCCTGATAATTCTGGAATTGTCAATAAGTTGGCTCATCTCATTGTTTCCTTTGATTTTCCATGCCAGTTATTAAGGTTCGCTATAAGTGATTTTAATGGTTTTTGCACCGCACGGGCCTGCTTGTCATCAAAATCAAGAAACTCATCCTCATTCATATATATCTGCTGTGAGATTTCCAGTTGCAGGGCATGAATATTATTCGATGGCCTGCCATAGTTTCTGGTAATCCAGCCCCCCTTAAAACGTTGATCCCGTACAAATGAGAACCCGGAAGAAGCCAAAATATCAACCACCATTTCCGCCAGCTCAGTCCCGCAGGATGCCCCTGAAAATGTACCAAGATTAAAATCCGGTAGCACCCCGTTAAACAGACGCGGAACCCTGCTCTTAATTGAGTGACAATCAAGTAATATGCAAAACCCTAGCCTCGATTTTATCCGCTCAATCTGTGTGCGTAATTGTTGATGATAGGGAATAAAAAACTGTTGCTTTCGCCTGTTGATTTGCCCTGTATCCGGCCCGCACCCATCATTATAAATATCATCCCCGGCAAAGGTGCTTATGGGGCACAATCCGGTCCCCTCCTGGCCGGGATAAAGATCAGTCCCTTCTGGATCACGGTTCAAATCCACCACATAGCGTGAATAATTGGCCTGCAACCAACTTACACTAGTCTTTGCAAATTCGTATAGCCTGGGCACATGCCAGTCCGTATCAACTAGTGATCGTCCGGTTTCATTTAGCGTGCACAGGATATTTTCGGGGATAAAAGTTCCTGAATGTGGAAAATTCAGCAATATCGGCCCGTCAAATTCCTGCAAATTATAAAGCGGTGGGCTCATACCGGCTAGTCCTTGGATGTTTCCGGGCATATTTCTGGCAACAAGCCTTGCACCTCTGGCAGAGAAGACAAATTACCCTGAATAATCATTTGTTTAACCCGCGTAATATCCGGTGACATCAAGCGATCATCATCAAGAACCGGGATTTGCGCACGAATGGCCGAACGAACCGCCTGTAATGGAGCTGAGGACGGGATGGCGTTGTTTTCATGCAGATCAAGTCCCTGACAGGCTGCCAGCAATTCAATGGCCACCACATGCGCAGCATTATCAGCCATTAGCGCCAATCTGCGCGCACCGTGGGTAGCCATGGAGACATGATCCTCCTGATTGGCTGAAGTGGGGATACTGTCTACTACTGCTGGAAATGCGCTTTGCTTGTTCTCCGAGACCAGAGCAGCCGCAGTTACCTGCGCTATCATAAACCCGGAGTTCAGCCCCGGATCAGGAGTAAGGAATGCCGGTAATTCACTTAATGCCGGATCCACCAGCATTGCTGTGCGCCGCTCTGACATTGAACCTGTTTCGCATAAGGACACCGCGATCTGTTCGGCCGCAAACCCAACCGGCTCGGCATGAAAGTTTCCTCCGGACACTGCATCCTGCTCTTCAGGAAAAATCAGCGGATTGTCGGTAACGCCATTGGATTCCCGCCCCAATACCATGGAGGCATGGGACAGGCTGTCGAGTATCGCGCCCATTACCTGCGGCTGACAGCGCAGGCAATACGGGTCTTGCACCTTGTCACAATCCTGATGACTATCTGCTATGGGACTGTTCTCAAGTAATTTGCGATATCCGTCGGCAACTTTAATCTGTCCCTCTTGCCCCCTGACTTCATGGATTCTGGCATCAAATGGCGTATGAGACCCGCGCATGGCCTCCACCGACAGCGCCCCGGCCAGCATTGCGCCATAAAATACATTTCTTGCGCCATAAAGACCATTTAGGGCAAGTGATGTTGAAACCTGAGTTCCATTTAACAGGGCCAGGCCTTCCTTGGCCTTTAATTGAACCGGATGCAGGCCAGCCTTGGACAGAGCTTCAGCCGCAGGCATTTTCACCCCGTTAATACGGGCGAAACCCTCACCAATCATGGCCGCAGCCAAATGTGAAAGCGGAGCCAGATCACCCGAAGCACCCACTGAGCCCTGCGATGGTATAACCGGGTAAATTTCGCGATCCAACATGTCCACGAGCAGTTTCAGTGTCGGTATTTGTACACCGGAAAATCCGCGCATTAAACTGGCCAGTTTCATTACCATAACCAGTCTGGTTACCGGCTCTGACAATGAGGGGCCAACCCCTGCGCAATGGGAAAGCACGATTTTACGTTGCAGATTGTCAAGATCCTCATCACGAATACGGGTATTGGCCAATTTACCAAAGCCGGTATTCACACCGTAAACCGTCTGCCCCCTTGCCAGAATTTCGGCAATGGAATCAGCACTTGCCTGCGCATGATCCCAGTGCTCTTTTTCAAAACTGACCTTGTGAACCCCGCCAAGAATTTTTTGCCAGTCCTGATGCTCTATGGCACCCGGTTTTAGTTTGATTGATTGTTCCATTTTACACTCTTTCACAATCTGGAACCTGCCCGAAGCTGTAAGCCAACTGCACCGGATGATCAAAATCCCACACCCGCAAATCAGCCACAAACCCGGGGGAAATCTGTCCGAATGTCTTGTGCAGACCCAAAGCCGCAGCCCCATGGCGGGTTACACTCAGCAAAGCCTCATCTACGGTAAGGCCAAACAAGGTGCATGCCATATTCACCATTAACACAAGGTTGGTAGTTGGCGATGATCCGGGATTGCAATCAGTTGCCACAGCCATTGGCACCCCGTGTTCGCGTAATAAATCAACAGGCGGCTTTCTGGTTTCATTCAAAAAATAAAATGCTCCGGGCAATAATACCGCAATGGTTCCGGCATCGGCCATGGCCTTGGCACCTGCAGAATCCAGATATTCCAGATGATCGCATGACAAGGCACCAAATTCTGCAGCCATGCCCGCACCATGGCTGTTGGAAAGCTGTTCTGCATGCAGTCGCACCGGCAGAGCCAAATCAGCAGCTTTTTCAAATATCCTCCTGGTTTGCGCTAGAGAAAAACCGATATTCTCACAAAATACATCAACCGCATCCACCAGACCAAGGCGCGCTGCCTCGGGGAGCATTTCACCAATCACCAGATCAACATAGCAATCCGCACGAGAAGCAAATTCCGGCGGCACCGCATGCGCACCCAAAAATGAGGTAACAACCTGCACCCGCAAGCGCTCGGCCAAAGTCCGTGCAACCTGCAACATCTTTATTTCAGTTTCCGTATTTAACCCATAGCCGGACTTGATCTCGACACTTCCCACCCCCAGGGCAATCATTTGCTCAAGCCGGGTGCTGGATACTGCAAACAATTGCTCAAAATCTGCTTTGCGGGTTTCTTTGACCGTAGACAGGATACCGCCACCTGCGGCTGCTATTTGTGCGTAACTTAAGCCTTGCAGCCTTTGCTCAAATTCTTTTGAGCGATCACCGCCATAAACAAGATGAGTATGACAATCAATAAATGCCGGTAACACCCAGCGCCCGCCAAGATCCAGATCCTGCCAGCTTGCATATTGTTGCGGAAGTTCAGACTCGACACCAACCCATTTGATGACCCGTTCCTGTATGACTATGGCGCCATCGCGTATAATTCCTATACCCGGTAAGGCATTTTGCATGCTTGCCAGATGGCAGTTCTTTAATACTTGTTTTTGCTGTGCAGCACTCATGCCCGTTGCTAACTTTGTAATTATTCATTGGCAAGCATTTTCATTCTGAACAATCTACCGATACAGTTTCTCCGGCCGAAAGTAGAGAGAAACCTACACCCTTTCTCCTGGTTCAGATAAAAATCATTGCACCATTTTCGTCATTCCGGAGGTTTTTGTTTAGTTCGAAGGCGTGATGGGTTTTACGTTTCTTACAATTTGGTCATGAATCCCCTCTTTAGGCTCAGGCTTCTTGCCGCCATGGATTTAGCTGTTTACCGTGCCGGTGATTCAAGTTGGGAGGGTTTCAATGAAGGCACGTTATTTTGACGCAATGGTTATCGGGATGGGGCTGCTGCTGGCATCTTCTGCCGTGGCCAGGGCAGATAAGGATGTTTATCCTTCCACTTACAAACCAATTCCATCTTCTGATACTATCTTGCAAAATGCCACCGTATTTGATGGTATTGGCGGCAAATTCACCAAAACTGATGTTTACTTTGCCAATGGAAAAATTAAGAAAATTGGCAAGGACTTACCGGTAGCAGATGGTACAAAAGTCATTGATGCTACCGGCAAATGGGTAACACCTGGAATTATTGATATTCATTCGCATTTGGGAGTGTACCCATCACCAAGCGTTGGTGCCCATAGTGACGGCAATGAGGTTACATCGCCGATTACTTCTGAAATTTCTGCCGAACATGGTGTCTGGCCACAGGATCCCGGATTTAACCGGGCCAGAGCAGGAGGGGTAACCTCAATGTTAATCCTGCCAGGTTCTGCCAACCTGTTCGGAGGGCGTGGCGTGGTGTTAAAAAATGTTCCATCCAGAACCGTACAAGGCATGAAGTTTCCTGATGCCCCTTATGCCTTAAAAATGGCTTGTGGTGAAAATCCGAAACGGGTTTATGGGCAAAAGGGTGGCCCTGGATCACGAATGGGAAATTTTTCCGGATACCGGAAAAACTGGATCAAGGCCACAGAATATCGGGCCAAATGGGAAAAGTATGAAGCTGATCTGGCTGCGGCAAAAAAAGATGATAAAAAACTGCCATCTCCACCAGCCAGAAACCTGCAGCTTGAAACCCTGGTCGGTGTTCTTGATGATGAAATCAAAATAAACATGCATTGCTATCGCGCTGATGAAATGGCGCAAGTAATTGATATGTCAAAGGAGTTTGGCTATAAAATAACTACTTTTCACCATGCTATCGAAGCCTATAAAATAGCTGATATATTAGCTGAAAACGGTATTTGTGCTGCAATGTGGGCTGACTGGGGAGGCTTTAAGATGGAAGCCTATGACTCGGTTCGCGAAAATATTCCGATGATTGAGCGTGCAGGGGGCTGTGCCATTGTCCACTCCGACAGCGCAGCAGGTATTCAGCGACTTTATCAGGAGGCCGCCAAGGCGCTGGCTGATGGACGCAAGGCCGGGATCAATATCAGTGACGCAGATGCGTGGGCATGGCTAACCAGCAATCCGGCAAAGGCTATGGGCATTGCTGACAAGACCGGGTCGCTGGAAACAGGCAAAAACGCTGATATTGTGCTGTGGAACGCCAACCCTTTTACAATTCGGGCTCGCCCTGAACAGGTATTTATTGATGGCGCCTTGTTATACGATATAAACGATCCGTCTCTTAGGGCGGTTTCTGATTTTGAATTGGGCCAGCCTGGTGAAGGAGATGTAAAATGAGTAAATTGTATTTTGCACTATTAGCAACATTATTATTTTCTTCGCCAGCAGCAATCGCCCAAGATTTTGCCATTGTTGGTGGAAAAACCATCACCAATCAGGATAATAACATTATCGAGGATGGTGTTGTTATCATTCAGGACGGAAAAATTACCTCGGTGGGATCACGGGGCAAAACCGATATTCCGGCCGGTATCAGCGTCATTGATGCCAAAGGAAAATGGGTGACACCTGGCATTTTTACCCCATTTTCAAGGGTGGGGCTGGTGGAAGTTTCTTTGGAAAAATCCACCAATGACACCCGCGCCAAGGACTCACCGTTTTCCGCCGCCTTGCAGGCTTTTGACGGATTTAATCCAAAATCTGAAAATATCGCCATTACCCGCATTGAAGGCGTTACCCGCATGGCAGTTTTGCCCGCAGCCAGCAGTACAATTTTTGCCGGTAGCGGTGCTTTGGCAGATACGTCCGGCAGCTTTTCCTCAATAAGCCGTACTCCGGCTTTTATGTATGTGCAAATGGGCGAAGCCGGAGCTTCTATTGCTGGCGGGTCACGTTCTGCTGCGTGGACATGGCTGCGTCAGGCACTTGGTGAGGCCAAAACATGGCGCCGGGGACGGGAACCTGCAGAACCTTTGCTTACTGCTGCTGATGCATTGGCCATACAAGATGCCATGGCTGATGATCTGCCGTTTCTGATTGCCGTTGAAAGAGCCTCTGATTTAATGACCTTGATTGCATTAAAATCCGAGTTTCGCGATTTGAATGTGGTTGCTGTAGGTGCCAGTGAAGGCTGGATGGTTGCCAGTGAACTGGCCAAGGCTGATATTCCGGTAATACTGGATCCTCACAGAAACCTGCCACAGGGGTTTCAAAGTCTTGGTGCCACCATGTATAATGCAGTACGCTTGCAAAAGGCAGGAGTTCGCATTGCCATTGCCACTTTAAGTGATGAAGCATTTAACTCCCGTCTGGTGTTGCAACATGCGGGAAATACTCTGGCTACCGGAATGGACTGGAACCACGCCTTTGCCGCGATTACCTCTGAGCCTGCTCGCATTTTTGGCAAAGAAAAAACCTGGGGTAAGCTAAAACCGGGCATGATCGGGGATGTGGTGATCTGGGATGGCGACCCGCTGGAATTGATGAGCTCACCCGACATGGTTTTCATTGCTGGTGAGAAACAGGACATGACATCAAGGCAAACACGGCTTAGAGACCGCTATTTAAGTATTGGTGATGATAATCCCCTGCCCTATGGTTATCGTTAATCTGTCACAGACATTGACTTAAAGCTGGCTAAGCGTATGGTTCACCGGGTCTGGGCCGATCTGCCTGACCTGACCAGTTGCGAGTAGCTATTTTATGTTTGATAAATTGGGCCTGGGACCAAAAACCCTGCAGGCCATTAAAGAAGCCGGATACACCGAGCCAACCCCGATTCAGGCTGGAGCTATCCCCAAAGTACTGCAAAGACAAGATGTATTGGGTATCGCCCAAACCGGAACTGGCAAAACCGCATCATTCACCCTGCCAATGATCGATATTCTAGGTCAGGGCCGGGCCAAAGCCCGAATGCCAAGGTCCCTGATTATCGAGCCCACCCGCGAATTGGCAGCTCAGGTAGCAGAAAACTTTGAAAAATATGGCAAATATCATCGTTTAAGCATGGCTTTGCTTATTGGCGGTGTGTCTTTTGGCGATCAGGACAAAAAACTGATGCAAGGCGTGGATGTGTTGATTGCAACTCCGGGGCGTTTGCTTGACCAGTTTGAGCGCGGAAAAATCCTGATGTCTGGTGTGCAATTGCTGGTGATAGATGAGGCGGATCGAATGCTTGATATGGGTTTTATTCCCGATATTGAGCGTATTTTCAAAATGACACCATTCACCCGGCAAACCCTGTTCTTTTCGGCAACTATGCCCTCGGAAATTCAACGTATAGTCGATACCTTTTTGCATAACCCGGCCCGGATTGAGGTGGCAAGGCCTGCATCTACTGCCAAGACCGTATCGCAATATCTTGTGTCTCTTCGCCAAAATGACCCTAAGCAAAAGCGAGCGAAATTACGGCAGGTCATGAAGCAGGAATCCTTAAAAAATGCTATTTTGTTTTGCAACAGAAAGCGTGACGTTGATATTGTTGCGAAATCTCTGGTGCGCCACGGGATAAATGCTGAGCCAATCCACGGGGACCTTAGCCAGTCTGCAAGAACTGAAACTCTGGCCAGATTCAAGAATGGGGATGTGCAAATTCTGGTGGCAAGTGACGTAGCCGCGCGCGGACTTGACATACCCGATGTAAGCCATGTTCTTAATTTTGATGTTCCCCTTCATGCTGAGGACTATGTTCATCGAATTGGAAGAACCGGGCGCGCTGGCAAAACCGGAACCTCAATAACACTTGCGACACCGCTGGACAGTAAATCACTGGCGGCAATTGAAGACATGCTTGCAAAGCCAATCCCGCCCTACCCGATGGCCAAGGAGGCAAAAACCACGCCGCCTCCAAAAGTCGCCAAGGATGGCAAAAGCAAAAAGCGCACAAAAAAACACAAATCAGCCAAGGCTGAACATATATCTGACAAAGCCAAAAAATCGCAAGATTCTCAAGATGACAGCACTGGATTTGGATCTCATGTTCCAGATTTTTTCCGATAATCTGGTAATTGCAAAAGAACCTCGCCCATAGGTCGGCTTCAATTTCTCCTATCTGTATGATTCTACGTCTGCAGCTTCATTTTGCACGCCAGAGATGGCTGCTCCCATATTTGTTAATAATCTTTACTAACTGTTTGGCTTTTGTTTTTAGTCTTTTCCGATCCACAGAGGATTTTAAGAATCAAACTGAATTGGGGGCAAAATGTCGAGCGCGACAAAAATAAAATCCGGCAGTCCAATTGAAATCATGCAGCAGCTCGACATTGATCCGGGCCCGCGCAATTACGAATTATTCTATACTTATTCTTTGGGCACAAATTCCAAACTCAATCAGGCGATGGAGCCATACATATCAGGCAAAAAGATATGGACGGAAACTGCTGCTGATGATCTTTATTATCAATATATCTCCGATGGCCGTTTGTCCAAAATTCTGGATACGACAACCAGGGAAATGGGCGATGAGTTAAAATCCGTAATGAAAGTTTTGGATCGCGCCGAAAAAGATGCTGCAAATTACGAAAAGGCTCTGGAAGGGGCTGGCGGTGAATTGCAGGATGTTTCCGACCCAAGGTCTATTCGTGACATTGTGGATCATCTGGTAAAATCAACTGCAACCATGCAAAAGCGCAGTCAGGAACTGGAAAGCAAATTATCAGAAACCAACAAGCAGGTTGAATTACTGCAAGGCAATCTTGATAGGGTAAAAATTGAAGCTATGACCGACTCCTTAAGCGGTCTTAGCAATCGAAAACGCTTTGACGAGGTCCTGAAGCAGGAAATGAAGAAGGCCAGAGAATCCGGTAAATCCCTTGCCCTGCTGTTTTGTGACATTGACCATTTCAAACGATTTAATGATACATGGGGGCACCAGACAGGTGACCAGATCATCAGATTCGTCTCCAGCACCCTAAAAAGAAATGTCGAAAAAAATCACCTGGTGGCAAGATATGGTGGCGAGGAATTTGCCGTTATCATGCCTATAACCAAATTATCAAAGGCAAAAGATATTGCCGAAAATATCCGCGGCTTAATCGAACGTAAGAAACTGGTCAGAAAATCCACAAATGAGGATTTGGGCCGAGTAACTATTTCTATGGGACTTAGCCTGTTTCGCGATACTGATGAAATTGAAGATTTTATCGAACGCTCTGATATGGCCTTATACAAGTCAAAGCAAGAAGGACGAAACCGATTGAGCGTTGAAGAAAATGCCTCACAGGAACAAGCGGCTTAACGGCCTCTCCTGTGTGCTTACTTATTTCTGCATATCTATTTTCATAAACTCGATAGTGTTGATTGCCTCTTGAGAGACCCACGGCTCGACTGCTGATTGAACCAATATTTTTAACTCATCCACATCAACCCCATAGCCATTCTCATAATTTGTTTCCACAAGAGCCAGTTTCTTTGTGTGTGTCTTGCGAATGATTGCATCTTTTATAAAATGGCTTTTACCACGTACAGCCCAGGCATCATAACCATCATTCAAATTGATCCTGACTGCTACATACGCATAATTGGATAAATATCCGCGGTTCATTAAAGGTATAACAAGCATAGGAATATCAACAGCTTGCGCCACCTTCTTAGTGTCAATAGACTTTTGTGTTTTCTCTTCTTTCTCAGTTTTCCAATTAGCCTTGAACTGATTGGAAGCTCCTCCTGAACCACCTTTCTTTTTTGCAGGTGCTGCATAGGCAGGTGCGCTTATCAAGAAAGCGCCCAAAATGATAATAGCAATATACCGCATGAGATTTTCCCTGTTCTTAAGCGAGAATAGTAGAAACCTGTCAAAAATGCGTAAACCCGGCCCCGGTCAATTCAACCGGCTTACCAGAACAGAAAAAATCAAGGCGGTTCTCCTCTGTAACCACGCCAATCCTCGTCAGCGGGCACCGGGCATCAATGGCAGCTATTTGTTCGCGACGGGCAGGGTTTGCAGTAAATAACAGCTCATAATCATCGCCGCCAAACAGCATCTTAAACCCTTGTTCTTCTGGCAGATCAGTCTGCCAGCGCATAAAGGCATCTGATCTGGGAATAGCATCCAAATGAATATGCATTCCGACATTACTGGCCTTTGCAATATGAAAAGCATCTGCACCAAGCCCGTCTGAAATATCAATCATGGCATTTGCCATTCTGCCAAGTGCCTGTGCCGTATCCAGTCTTGGCTCTGGCCACCGATACCGGGAAATGAGATGTTCTTTTTCAGGCTCCTGCAATAAGGAAAACTCAGATGAATCCTTACCTGATTGCAACATATGTAAACCCAGCGCTCCATCACCCAAGGTTCCAGATACCCAGACATCATCACCGGGCCTGGCACCTGAGCGCAAGATTGCCGGGCCAGACAGTTTTCCTATTGCCGTAACCGATACGCAAAACGGCCCCTGCCCCAATACTGTATCACCACCAATTAAACCAACGCCAAAGCGTTCACACTCAAGCCCAATCGCCTTTGCTAAACTATCCGCATCTGGAACCTGATCAAAACAAAGCCCCAACAATATAAATTCGGCACTGGCTCCCATGGCTGCCAGATCAGACAAATTCACCCTGATTGCCTTGCGAACAATATCAATATGCGTGTCATCAGGCAGCGCATGCACACCAGCCTGCACCATGTCTTTTACCACAATCATCTGATTATCTGCGCAAGTGATAATAGCGCCATCATCACCAAGATTTAGGCTTTGCGGGTGTTTGCCGGCAAATTCGGCCAGGGCTTTAATAAATCCAAATTCTCCGGATTTCACTCGTGCCTCTTTTTTAATAATGCAGGATCATGAAGGATAGAATCCAGAGTCGCGTTGATAAAAGCGGTTTCTTTCTTATCAAAAAATGCACTGGCAATTTGTACATATTCATCCAGGACAACTGCGTGCGGTGCATGACTATCAAACAATAGCTCACAGCACCCGCACCGCAAAATAGCCCGCAATGTTCTATCTATTCGGCTTAATCGCCAGCTTCCCGATAATTTGAGGCGAATAGCCTTATCAATATTGCTTTGATTTTGAACCACCTGTTCAACAAGTTTTACAAATAAGGTTTTGTCTACTTGTGCATCTGGAAAAAACTCTGATGGCTGGGCCAGCCTTTGTTCCAGGAACTCCCGAATTACCCCTTTGGCTCCCCTGTTTGAAATTTCCATCTGATACAATGCCTGCACCGCAGCCAGACGAGCATTATGCCTGGCAGCAGCTTTGGGTTTTTCGGAACCAACCTTTGGTTTTGCGCTCATATAACTTTCTCGAATTTATATTTGGCCATTGGGGCGCATCAATCATCCAGCTTTTCATCAGCAATAAATCTGGCAAAATCGCGGGTTTCGTTAAAATCCTTGTAAACGGAGGCATAACGCACATAAGCTACCTGATCGAGATTGGCCAGCGCTTCCATCACCAGCTTGCCAATATAGCGAGATTTTATTTCAAAATCCCCCTCGCTTTCCAGTCTGCGGACAATTGATGAGATCATATTCTCGACCTGATCCCTGTCCATGGGGCGTTTTTGCAGTGCCATAGAAACCGACCGTGTTAATTTTTCCCGGTCAAAACGAACCCGGCGCCCGGAGCGCTTGATTACATTAAGCTCACGAAGCTGCACCCGCTCAAATGTAGTAAACCTTTGACCGCAACTTAAACATTGACGGCGTCTGCGGATGGCAGAGCCATCCTCGGCGCCACGGGAATCTTTTACCTGCGTGTCTTCGCTTGAACAATAAGGGCACCGCATGTCTTACCTCCGGTAAAGCGGAAATTTTTCTGTGAGCTGCAGTACCCGCTGGCGAACCTGTTCTTCAACTTGAGGCTTACCCTGATCTGTATCAACCATTGCGTCTAAAACCTCGACCATCATTTCACCAATCAGCTCAAATTCGGCAATACCAAAGCCACGGGTGGTTCCTGCCGGTGAGCCAATGCGAATGCCTGAAGTAATGGTAGGTTTTTCCGGATCATCAGGAACACCATTCTTGTTACAGGTGATAAATGCTCTTTCCAAAGCAGCCTCGGCAGCATTTCCCTTTAGCCCCTTGGGTCGCAAGTCAACCAGAGCCAGATGCGTATCGGTGCCTCCTGATACCAGCGAATAGCCACCTTCAACCAGCTTGTTGGACATATGCTGACAGTTCTGGATCACATTTCTTGCGTAAATTTTGAAGTCGGACTGTAATGCTTCTTGAAACGCTACCGCCTTGGCGGCGATAACATGCATTAGCGGGCCACCCTGCAGGCCCGGAAAAACCGCAGAATTGATCTTTTTGGCAATGTCCGGATCATTGGTTAAAACCATACCACCACGCGGCCCGCGCAGTGTCTTATGGGTAGTTGTGGTGACAACATCAGCAAAATCAAGCGGATTACTGTGTTCTCCGGCGGCAACCAATCCTGCAATATGCGCCATATCGACCATCAGAATCGCACCCACCTCATCTGCCACCTGCTTAAATGCAGCAAAATCAATGGCTCTTGGATATGCAGATCCGCCAGCAATAATCAATGATGGACGTACCTGTTTGGCCTTGTTACGCACCTCGTCCATGTCAATCTGATGTGATTGCTCATCTACTCCATAGTGTTCGGCCTTAAACCATTTTCCTGACAGATTTGGTCTGGCCCCATGGGTTAAATGGCCACCAGCATCAATAGAAAGCCCCAAAATAGTATCTCCGGGCTTAACCAAAGCCAGCAGAACCGCCTGATTGGCCTGACTTCCGGAACTTGGCTGTACATTGGCAAATCCGGCATTGAACAATTGCTTTGCTCGATCAATGGCCAATTGCTCAATTTCATCAACATATTCACATCCGCCATAATAGCGCCTGCCCGGATAACCTTCGGCATATTTATTAGTCAATAATGATCCTTGCGCCTGCAACACAGCCTTTGAAACAATGTTCTCAGATGCAATCAGTTCAATTTGATTTTGCTGTCGATCCCACTCACGGCTAATCCATGTTGATACCTCGGGGTCAAGCATCGCCAAATCCTGATCAAAAAATTCAATTTTACCCATTTTAATTTCCATACCTTAACGTGACAAAACCCTGCACAGCAAAATTTCACAATCACTAACGCTAATTACCGGGTTCATACAAGAGATTCGTTGCCCCAATGCAGTAGCTATTTTTATTCGATAAATATCTCACCCACAGTGAGAACCCAGCGGCAAAACACATTTTAGAGTTTTATTCTGAGCTATTTTTTTGAAAAAAAATACCTATTTTTTATAGATTTATAGACATATACGTATAGTATATCATCAAATTAGGGTAAAAAAACCCGATGACAGTTAATAACAAGAGAGCGGAGTAAGCCAAGAAATGAGTTCGATTTCCACTACTAGCCAGACCGATAAATGCATATTGTCGCTAACTACCAGTATTGTTGCCTCATATGCAGGCAAAAACAAGATGGCGAAAGAAGAGTTGTCGGGTTTGATTCGCTGTGTATATCGGTCGCTTGTAGACATCAGCCACGACAAGGCGCCGGAGCAGCCTCCGCTGGAGCCGGCCGTACCAATAGAGCGCTCAGTACAGGATGAGTATATTGTCTGCCTTGAAGATGGCAAACGGCTTAAAATGCTAAAGCGCTATTTGCGAACCAGATTTAATCTAACCCCTGAACAGTACCGGCAAAAATGGGGCCTGCCCGCAGATTACCCAATGGTTGCCCCCGATTACTCCAGACGCAGATCCGCATTTGCAAAAGAGCTGGGGCTGGGCCGTGGGATAGGCGTTCGCCAGAACAAACCGGAATAGACAGGCCGCAATTAAACGATCACACCCTTTTGGGTGGATTCAGGTTTTGTGCTGTCGGGCTTATTGTCTGCCTGTGCCAACCTTCGCTCCAGCTTGCTAGTTGCAATTTTATGGCTGTAGGCCTCGTCTACATCCAAAGGGGCTGTAATGCTGACCTCGGTGCCTGTTGCAACATCAATTGCACTGATTTTCAGGGAGTTGCCACAGCGTATGGTCTCGATAATTACTTCTAATTCTTCCCTGTCAGCACTCATGCAGCCTTGGCGACAATGCCCAGTCGATCCCACACTTCACGCAAAGCCACTACCAAGCGCTCCATCAATACATCATCATGCAATGGTGAGGGCGTAAGTCGCAGGCGCTCTGTGCCCTTGGGGACCGTCGGGTAGTTTATTGGCTGCACATAAATTCCGTAATCAAGTAACAGGCTGTCCGAAACTGCCTTGCAACTGACCGGGTCTCCAACCAGAAGCGGCACAACATGAGTATCCGAGGCCATTACCGGCAAGTCAGCCTCGCGAAGCAAGGTCTTCAGCCGCAAGGCCCTTTCTTGATGCTGCACTCGTAACCCATTGTTATTTTTAACATACTTAATGCTGGCAACTGCTCCTGCGGCCAAAACCGGAGCCAGAGCAGTAGTAAAAATAAATCCTGGGGCATAACTGCGAATTGCATCAACGATCAAACTGTCAGAGGCAATATACCCGCCCATCAGGCCAAACGCCTTGCCTAATGTTCCATTTATAATGTGTATCCGATCAACCAGTCCTTCGCGCTCGGCAATCCCGGCGCCACGTTCGCCATACAGACCGACTGCATGCACCTCATCCAGATAGATCAGCGCATTATACTTGTCTGCCAGATCACATACCTCGTGCAGCGGCCCCACATCACCATCCATTGAGTACACGGACTCAAGAGCAATCACTTTGGAGGCATCAGGATCAGCGCCTTGCAATAGCTCTTCTAAGTGTTCGACATCATTATGGCGCCAGATATGCTTGGTTCCCTTGGATCGGCGGATGCCTTCAATCATTGAGGCATGATTCAATGAGTCAGAAAAAAACGTGCAGTTTGGCAAAATCCGGGCCAGAGTCGACAAGGTGGCCTCGTTAGCAATATAGCCCGAAGTAAAAAGCAAGGCTGACTGCTTATGATGCAAATCCGCCAATTCCTCTTCCAGCCGCACGTGAAATCGGGTGGTTCCTGCAATATTACGTGTGCCACCTGCTCCAGCTCCGACCTCGGCAATGGCATCGTGCATTGCATCGAGCACAACCGGGTTTTGGCCCATGCCCAGATAATCATTGGAGCACCACACCACCACATCACGGTCAGAGCCGCCATCTTTTCGCCAGTTGGCTTGCGGGAAATGTCCACGCTTGCGGCGCAGATCGGCAAAAACCCGATACCGGCCTTCGGCTTTGACAGTATCTACTGCCGCCTGAAAATGTGCCTTGTAATCCATACGCTACGCCCGTGTCCCGCAACTCAAATTGGCTGACGAATATTCATACTGCCTTGGGAGCATATAACAGGGGGGAAATCAAGATGGCAATAATGACCAATTGCCGCGCATGGGCTAAATTTCACTGTTACAACTGAAACCGTATGTGGTCGCACCAATAGCGCTCAAGCCGCAACAAGGCCCCGTTCAGCTTCTGCAAATCACCGGCTCCAACATTAGCCACCGGCTCCAAAGCCCGTAATTGCCTATCGAAAAGACCTTGAATAATGGCTCTTACCTGTTGGCCCTTTTCAGTAAGACAAACATGAACGGCCCGCTTGTCAGTTGGTGAAGGCTGATGGCTCAAATAGCCGGTCTGCACCAGTTTTTTAAGATTGTATGATACATTGGATCCCAGATAATGCCCGCGACTGCGTAATTCACCTGCAGTCATTTTTTCATCACCAATATTAAACAGCAACAATGCCTGAACACTGTTGATTGCTCCGTAACTGGTTCTATCAAGCTCATTTTTTACCACGTCCAGCAATTGCCGGTGCAAACGCTCGACCAAAGTCAGCGTCTGTAAATATTCACTGGTAAGGGACCCATCAATTTTGGTTGATGGTTCTGGTTGCTTCTGCGCCAGGCCCATTGGTTCACCCCGTGCTTGTTATTTTTATCGTTACGGGATGTGTATCGCAAAATGGCTAAGAACGAATTAAAAGCCCTTGCTTTTTTTTCAACAAATTCAAAATTAGTCAGAAAATTCGCCGCGTAGCATTCTTACAATGCCGGAAAAATCCATATCATGGCCGCCATTTTCATCAAATCGGGCGTAAAGCTCCTGTGCCTGCGCTCCCAAAGGGGTGTTTGCCCCGGAAGTTTGGGCAGCCTGTTGCGCCAGTCGCAAATCCTTTAGCATCATCGCCGTGGCAAAACCCGGTTGATAGTCCCTGTTTGATGGCGCAGCCGCAACCGGCCCCGGCACTGGACAATAGGAAGTCAGCGACCAGTTCTGCCCGGAGGCTTTGGCAGCAATATCAAAAAACCGCTGTGGATCCAAACCCAGTTTTTCCGCCAGAACAAAAGCCTCACAGGTTCCAATCATGGAAATCCCAAGCAGCATATTGTTACAGATTTTGGCAGCCTGTCCGGCTCCGGCATCACCAGCATGAATAACCGCCTTGGCCATTGGCTCCAATACCGGCTCGGCACGAGCAAAGTCCTTATCGGTGCCACCAACCATGAATGTTAAGGATCCAGCCTCAGCAGCAGCAACCCCGCCTGATACCGGGCAATCCACCATAGCAAATCCTCTGGATGCGGCCTGCTTGGCAACTTCTCTTGCTGTAGGCACATCAATAGTGGAGCTGTCACAGAACAAGGCTCCTTCCTTTGCATGGGCAAAAACTCCGTCCTCACCGCCATATACTGCCTGCACATGCTTGCCCGCGGGCAACATGGTAACAACTGCATCAGCGCCATTTACCGCTTCAGCCAGGCTAAGGCTTGCCCTGCAACCGCCATTTTGTGCAGTTTTTCTTGCATCTTCTGATAAATCAAAGGCTCGGACTTCAAATCCGGCCCCGGCCAGATTAACAGCCATTGGCCCACCCATATTTCCAAGGCCGATAAAGGCAATACTTGATACTTTTGACATTGATTTTCCTATTCGATAAAGGTGAGAGCTTCAGATTCTGGCAATTGTTCAAAATAACCAGCAACGCTTTCATCAGATATATCCGCCAATTTTGCTGGTTGCCAGAGCGGCGCATTGTCCCGGTCAATCAGCAAGGCCCGAACGCCTTCGTAAAAATCGACACCGGCAACAAATTTCATACTCAGTCCCAGCTCCATCTGCATGGCAGCCCGAAATTCGAGTTTTTCGCCAACAAGCATTTGTTGCAAGGTTACTTTTAAGGCAGTTGGTGACTTTGTTGATAATGTCTTGATCTGCTCTTTAGCCCATTCTGATCCATCATCACGCAATGATTGAAGCATTTTTCCCATGCTGTCGGCAGCAAAAATATGATCAATTTTTTCACGATTGCGCGCAAGCTCTGCCTCCTCCGGTAATCCGGTAAGACTATCAATGATTTCGCTGACCTGCTCATGGGAATTGGCATCTTCAGCCAAACGGTTGACAATCATTTCGTGCTGGTCAGTTGGCGCAAAATCTGTGGCAATTCCTGCATAAAAAGCATCGGCAGCATTAAGCCGGGCACCGCTCAAGGCCAGCCACACCCCGATTTTCCCTGGCAGGCGCGGCAAAAAATAACTACCGCCCACATCCGGATAAAAACCAATGCCGGTTTCTGGCATGGCAAACAGGGTGGAGCTTCCTGCAATCCGGCGACTGCCATGAACAGAAACTCCGACCCCGCCCCCCATAACAAAGCCATCAATCATTGCCACATAAGGTTTTGGATATTCCTTTATGAGGGTGTTTAGGCGATACTCTTCGGTGTAAAACCCGCGGGCATAGGTCAAATCCTGCCCCCTACCCTCATATAAAAGCCGAATATCACCCCCGGCACAAAATGCCCTGCCTTTAGCACCTTGCACCACTACTCCCACAATCTTTTCATCATCCCGCCATGAGATCAGCGCCTCGGTCATTGTTCTGATCATGCCCAGGGTAAGCGAATTAAGCGCTTTGGGCCGGTTTAAGGTCAAAAACCCGATTTTTCCTCTGGTCTCTACGATTATTTCTGGTTCGCTGCTCATCCTGTTAACTCCTGTCGGGCGATGATCACCCGCATAATTTCGTTGGTTCCCTCAAGAATTTGATGCACCCGCAAATCCCGCACAATTCGCTCAAGAGGATAGTCACGTAAATATCCGTAACCACCATGTAATTGCAGGGCATCATTTGCCACCTTAAAGCCAGTATCAGTGGCATAGCGTTTGGCCATGGCTGCCAAGGAACTTTTGCGCGGATCATTGCTGTCAATGGCTGCTGCTGCCCGATACAGCATCATTCGTGCGGCCTCCAATTCGGTGACCATATCAGCCAGCTTGAACTGGCTGGCCTGAAAACTGGCAATGGGTTTGCCAAACTGGGTACGGCTTTGAGTGTATTCTTTGGCCAGATCACAGGCAAATGAAGCACCGCCCAAAGAACATGAACCTATATTCACACGACCGCCATCCAGTCCGGACATGGCAATGGCAAAACCATCGCCCTCATTTCCCAGCCTGTTAATCACCGGAACCTTGCAATCTTCAAAAATCACCGCTGCTGTGGGCTGAGCATTCCAGCCCATCTTGTGCTCATTAGCTCCAAAAGACAGGCCCGGAGTATCTTTTTCCACGATCAAGGTAGATATGCCCTTTGGCCCGGCCTCGCCGGTTCGCACCATGACCACATAAATATCCGAAGCTCCGGCCCCGGAAATAAAGGCTTTGGAGCCATTTATCACATATTTGTCACCATCACGCACCGCCTTTGTGCGCAAAGAGGCAGCATCAGAACCGGAACCCGGCTCGGTCAGGCAATAGCTGGCAATCAGCTCCATGCTCATCAAGCGCGGCAAATAATTTGAACGCTGTTCCTGATTGCCATATGTATCAATCATCCATGAACACATATTGTGAATAGACAAAAATGCTGCTGTGGCCACACAACCACGGCTTAATTGTTCAAAAATCAGGCTGGCATCCAGACGTGATAGAGCAGAGCCGCCAAATTCCTCACCCACATAAATCCCGGCAAAGCCCAGCGCCGCAGCTTCGCGCAGCACAGCTACCGGAAAGACCTTGTCAGCATCCCATTTGGCAGCATTGGGGGTTAATTGATCTTCGGCAAACTGCCGGGCCATATCCCGGATCAGTACCTGCTCTTCGGTTAGCTCAAAATTCAATGATTTACTCTTTCTGTTGATGGCTTGATGATGGCTGTTTGTTCCGCCAGCCAGACCCTATCAAAGCCTGCCTCCACCTCCAAGCCCAAGCGTGCAGGTTCAAGCATTTTTTCTAATCAGCGGCAGGACATGAAATATCCACAAGTGACGGTTTGGGGTCGGGTCACTCTTAAGGGTCACCGCGAAGGGTCAGTGCTAAGGGTAAGTGCTAAGGGTCAGTGCCATTTTTTGCTGTCCCTTGAGTGATACTTGTAACACCCTGTAATCACACCCAAAAAGCACTTCGTTATAATAAAACAACCCTTAAATGACCCTTGATGACACTAACTGACCCTTCACATACGGGGATAAGTGCAAAAGGCACCCGCCTTTGCCAGAGCTGTTATAATGCAAGGGTTGGGGTGCCTTGTACCCAAACAGAAGCTCTTTGACAGGTGAATATTCTTCCAAACCCGGTAATTTCAAGGGTTCTTATACGTCATGCGTGCGCGTAAATATCGGATTTGCCCGCAAGCAATTTTAGCAGGCAGTCGTATGAATCGCCTTTGTTTTTGCTCTTATCCTATGGGAAAACAGAATAAGCGTTTTTGCATTTACAGATTGCTATTATACGCAAGCGGGGAGCCGCAGAATGTTTTTATGCGTTACGCCTTGCTTTATGCCTTGCTTTACATTTCGGCATAATTTGCGCTCATTGTTTAGCCCGTTGCGCTGTTTTGACCTTATGTGGGGTCATATCAACAGAAGTTTTACGCAAACAGCCAAGCGTGCAGGAAAGCGCAAAGCTTACCAATTGTTCACTGGCATTTTCGGCGTGGGATATGACCGATTTCATGAGTTCAAAGGCAATAAGCTCAGGAACAGGATTGATCATTGAAAGCTGATCATAAAGCCAGCTTTCTCCGTCAAACTCCAAAAACCCGTATTGCTGGCCCTGCCCCAATAAATGGTCGGTCATCGCCTGAACAAAAGACACTCTCCACGCAGTGTCTTCAGCCTCAAAGGTCGAGCAAACCGCAAACAGGGCTTCTGCCTCCTTGCGACTGGCCGGGCCATCTGCAAACACCCGCTTTTCAATGGCCAAAGCCTCGCAAATGCTCATTGGGGAAAATTTAGAAATCTGCTGCGCCAGCAGCTCACCACGACAAAAAACCATCATTCACTTCCTGTTCCCAAGGCATTTTCCGGTTCAAAATGAACCGAAACTTGCCTTAAATTTTTGCTTTGTCGCATTTTTGGCCGCAAAACAGGTTCCCACTTTTGCTAAAAATGCTCATAGCCCTCTTCTTCGGAGTTATTCTGAGCAAAACTATCAGTGCAGGGTTATTTTTCGGTGAATCAACTAAAATATATATCGGTTATCAGGGATATTCGCTCCTGATCCAGCTAACTTTGCGTTTTTCCAGAAAAGCGCTCAAACCTTCTTTGCCCTCGTCTGAAGCGCGGCGCATGGCAATATGCTTGGCTGTTTTGTGCATCAAATCCTCATTGATTGGATGGCCGTCTACCTCGTGAACCAGTCTTTTGGCATCAGCGACTGCTCCGGGAGCCGTATGAAATGCCAGCTTTGCCAAATGCTCAAGCTGGCTCTCCATTGCCATTTCATCGGCAACCACATATTGCACCAATCCGATGTTTGCAGCAAAATTTGCGTCAAAACTCTCGCCGGTAATGAACAGGGCGTTGCTCCATCTGGCTCCGATGGCTCGTACAACAAATGGCGATATGGTGGCAGGAGTAAGCCCAAGCCTAACCTCGGAGAAGCGAAACTTTGCATTGCTTCTGGCCACAGCCATATCGCAGGCAGCAACCAGTCCCGCACCGCCGCCCATACAGGCACCATGGACACAGGCAATGGTCAGTATCGGCAGCTCAGACAGGCTTTTAAGCATATTGGCCAGCTTTAGTGCATCGGCTTCGTTCTCTGATTTGCTGTAATGAGCTGCCGCCTTCATCCAGTTCAAGTCAGCACCGGCAGAAAAACTCCGGCCTGCGCCACGCAATAATAATACCCGGCAATTGGAGGTGCGAACGGTCTCTATGGCATCGGATAATTCTTCTACCATCAGTGCCGTAAACGCATTATGGGTATCAGGACGGTTCAGCAAAATACTGGCAACCCCTCCGGGACTGGCCATCAGCTTTATGGTTTGAAAATCATCCATGGCTTAACTTTCTGTGCAATGAAAATAGGAAGTTACAAGGCTATTGCTGCAATCCCGACAGGTCAAAGACAAAGATCGCTTTTTCCGGTTTTGTCGCACCCGGAACGCCACAGCAAACAGGCATCACCATAGGAATAAAACCGATAACCGGAGTTGATTGCATGCTCATAAGCCTTGCGCATGGTTCCAAGCCCGCAAAATGCGCTAACCAGCATAAACAGGGTAGACTTTGGCAAGTGAAAATTCGTCAACAGGCCATCTATTACCTTAAAATCATAGCCTGGAGTAATAAAAATATCTGTATCGCCCTGCCCGGCCACGACTTCACCATCTGCCGAAACCGCACTTTCCAAAGAGCGCAAGGAAGTGGTTCCCACTGCGATAATTCGGCGCCCTGCCTCTCTGGCCTGATTTATCGTACTAGCGCTCTGTGGCGGTATCTCACGCCATTCTGCGTGCATTTGATGCTGATCGGTATCATCCACCTTTACCGGCAGAAAAGTTCCTGCCCCCACATGCAAGGTAATATAACAAATCTCGATACC
Organism: Robiginitomaculum sp.; assembly: GCA_015485155.1. Taxonomy (GTDB): domain Bacteria; phylum Pseudomonadota; class Alphaproteobacteria; order Caulobacterales; family Maricaulaceae; genus Robiginitomaculum_B. The sequence continues at coordinate 141,181 of WFUF01000027.1, forward strand.
TTTGGACTCAAGATCCTTTAGCATGGCATTGGTAAAATGCAGGCCCGCAGTAGGCGCTGCCACCGACCCGCTCTCATCGGCATATACCGTTTGGTAGTCAGACAAATCCCTGGCATCAACGGAACGTTTGCTACCGATATAAGGCGGCAGAGGCACCTCTCCGGCCTGATGAAACAGCTTGTCCAACTGCGCGCCAGAAGCATTAAAACGTAATTGCACCTGCCCATCCATACCCTTATGCACGACCCTGGCCTGCAATGAGCCGCCAAAGCTAAGCTCATCATCCACCCGCAGGCGCTTTGCCGGCCGCGCAAAAGCCAGCCAGGTCTGTTCATCAAGACACTTGTGCAAATTGATCGAAACCTGAGCAGGGCCTCCACCGCCAACAGATCGAGCCGGACGCACCCCATGCAAATGCGCTGCAAAAACTTTGGTATTATTCAAAACCAGCACATCTCCGGGCACCAGAAATTTGCCCAGATCACCCACTATGTGGTCGCCAAGTTCCCCATTGCTATCAACCTGCAACATGCGCGCACTGTTTCTGGGCACAGCAGGACGCAAGGCAATCCGATCTTCGGGAAGGAAGAAATCAAAATCATCAACACGCATGAAAAGGCTTCAAATTATGGGAACTCAGCCGCTGACACTGGCGCTTTCAATTACGCCAGGGTTTGCCGGAGGCTCACCCTTTGGTAGCGCATCTACCGCATCCATGCCGGAAACAACCTCGCCCCATACGGTGTATTGGCGATCAAGGAAGCTGGCATCATCAAAACAGATAAAGAACTGGCTAGAGGCTGAATTGGGGTTTTGTGAGCGGGCCATGGAACAAATCCCGCGTTGATGGGATTCTTCGGAAAATTCTGCATCCACATGATTACCGGCACCGCCCATTCCAGTGCCATCAGGACAACCACCCTGGGCCATAAACCCGTCAATGACCCGATGGAATGTCAAACCGTCATAAAAGCCTTCGTCAGCCAGTCTTGATATTTGCTCTACATGCTTTGGGGCCAGATCCGGCCGCAAACGAATTTTCACATCACCGGTAGACAGTTTAAGTGTCAAAAATTTATCGTTAGTTTCACTCATTTTCTTTCCTAATCAAACTTTTAAGGCCAGCGAACAATCACCGGCACGTCAATATTACATACATCGGGCAGCGCTCCGGTCTGCAAACGCAGACCTTCCAGATAACTGGCAAATGTTGGGCTATCAGTATTCATAACCCACACTTGCGGTGCCTGTGCAGGGTCAAGATCAGATACCAGCGAAAAAGCCTCGATCAGATCAGGAGGCATTGGCGGCTCTCCCTTCTTGATCTTATAAACATTGCGAAGCCCGGCTCTTACCCGTCCCCACACCGTATATTTCTTATCCAGACTTTCCGGGTAACTTGTTGTTATATAAAATTCAGCATTGGCACTGTTAATATCACTTCCAAGTCGGGCAGCCGCCACTGCTCCGGGGCAATGCAGCGGCCATGCCTGCACCTTTCCATCCGCGGTCATGCTTGCCAGCATTGGATTTTGTGAGGCAATTTTGAACCCGTTTATGAACCCGGCATCAGCAGAACGTCGCTCCGACGTTATTACCATATTGGTTTCAGGTGATCTGCGAAAGCTGAACTCAGCAGGCAATACAGATGTTGGTGCCGGATCTTTGGACAGTAAAGCCGTGTTTCCGGCCTGTGCCATAAAGCCCTCGATTACACGATGAAATGGCAAGCCAACAAAATGGCCGCTACGGGCCAAAAAGGAAAATTGTGCCACATGGCCAGGCGTAAATTCCGGTGACATTTCAATCAGGGACACCCCATGAGATGTCTTTAGCAAAATCAATTGCTCAGGAGCCACTTTGCGCCAATCCTGCGGAGCAGTTTCAGGGTCATCAAAAGCCGAAACATCTACCGCGCCAATAGGCCGAAACATATCGCCTTGCGGAATAGTTACGGCCGGCTGCTCCGCTGGCGTTTCTGTTTCCGCTGCCGAGACAATGGATGAGTCTTCAGGTTCCGCAGCTCCGCAAGCAAACAGGCTGGCAGCTATAATAGGAGCCAAGGGTATGAAATTACGTATCATTCTTAAGTTTATTCTCCAACAAGGTTGCAACATTTTCAGATACAAACGGCTTAATGTTCCCGCCCAATCGGCAAATTTCCTTTACCAATCTTGAGGCAATTGCCTGATGCCGCGGGTCAGCCATTAAAAACATGGTTTCAATATCCGAGTTCAAATGCTGGTTCATTCCAACCATCTGAAACTCATACTCAAAATCCGATACAGCGCGCAAGCCTCGCACAATGGCATTAGCGCCTATCTCCTCGGCGAAGTGCATGAGCAGCCCCGTCATGGGTCTGACTATAACTTCGGCCTGCTCCTGAAACCTGTCCACCTCATGACTTACCATTTCAACGCGCTCATCAAGTGAGAAAAGCGGTTTCTTCTCGGCATTTGTAGCCACCCCCACCACCAGACGATCCACAAGTTTTACCGCCCGTCCGACCAGATCAATATGGCCATTGGTTACGGGGTCAAATGTTCCGGGAAACAGTCCTGTTCGCATGATTATGCCTGACTTAGCCTGATGTCTTTGGCCAAAACCAAAACACCTATAAATAGATAGACAAAACCTGTAGCCCATTTCATCAGACTTTGCACCCATGAATTTTGCAATACCCGACGTAAAATGCCAACATCGATAACCCACAACCCATCAAGTAAAACGCCAATATCAGAAAAACTGAAGCCAGCACCCTAATCGCGGTAAAAACAGCATGAATAATATATTGGGATTGTATAATGCAAACAGGATGGGCGACTTAACTATCATCCCACCCGTCCTTGCGCATGCTATCCAGTAGCTGTGCTGTCACCACCACTGTCTTCTGCTTCCTCTTCGGTTTCGACCACCCTTTGTACAGAAACGACCCTTTCCTCTCCACGCAAGCGAATAATGGTCACACCAGCCGTTGCCCGTCCGGCAATTCTTACTCCGGCTACGGGAATTCGTATCAATTGACCACCATCGGTAACCAGCATAACACCATCTTCTTCCGCAATAGGAAAAGAAGCAGCCAAATGCGCGCCCTTCATCTTATCCAGCCGCAGATCATGGGCAATCAGTCCTTTGCCCCCGCGCCCTGAAACCCGGTATTCATAGGCAGATGTGCGCTTGCCATAGCCATTATCGGACAGTGTAAGCACAAATTGTTCTGCTGCTCCAAGTTCGGCAATGCGCTCCAGTGACAGGGCGGCCTCCTCACCTTCTTCGCTTGTTATATCATCTTCGTTTATTTCATCGCCTGAGGCCCGGCGTGCTGCATTAGACTGCTTCAGATATGCTCTGGCCTCCGCTGGAACAATGTCCACATGGCGCAGTATTGCCATAGATATAACCTCGTCACCATCGGCCAGACGAATACCACGCACACCGGTAGATGTACGGCCGACAAACACCCGCACCGCCTCCACAGGAAAGCGGATACATTTGCCCTGTCTGGTGGTAAGCAGAACATCATCATCTGCCGAACACGGCTCAACCGCCAAAATACCATCACCCTCATCAGGCTTCATGGCAATCTTGCCATTGCGCATTACATTTGCAAAATCAGAAAGCTTGTTACGGCGCACCCGGCCAGAGCGCGTGGCAAACATTACGTCCATATCACTCCAGCTATCCTGGTCTTCAGGCAGCACAAGAATAGATGTAATGGTTTCACCGGCATCAAGTGGAAGCAGATTGACCAGAGCCTTGCCTTTGGTTCTTGGATCCCCTTGCGGCAAACGCCAGACCTTCAGGGTGTAAACCATGCCCGCAGATGAAAAGCAAAGAATTGGCGCATGAGTAGATGCGACAACCACCTGGCTGACAAAATCCTCATCCTTGGTGGTCATGCCGGCACGGCCGGTGCCGCCTCTGCGCTGCTCACGATAAACCCCCAAAGGTGTACGCTTGGCGTAACCCTGCGCCGTAAATGTGACCACCATTTCAGCACGAGGTATCAACGCCTCATCATCCATATCCAGCTCACCTTCAACAAATTGGGTACGACGCGGTACGGCAAATTCTTCACGGATTTCCATCAAATCATCACGGATAATCTGCAAAACCCGTTCGCGGGAACGCAAAATTTCCAACAGATCAGCGATAGACTTGGATATTTTCATGGCCTCGTCGCTAATCTCATCGCCGCCCAGAGCAGTTAACCGGGACAGACGCAAATCCATAATCGCACCTGCCTGTTCGGCGGTAAGTCTGATGCCACCCTCATCATCCAGTCTGGAGCGAGGATCAGCAATCAGATCAACCAGCGGCCCCATATCGCGCGCAGGCCATGATCTGGCGCGCAAAGCCTCCCGTGCTGCGGCCGGATTGGGTGAATTTCTTATTAAGGCAATCACCTCATCAATATTGGCAACAGCCACCGCCAGCGCCACCAGCACATGCGCCCGATCCCGTGACTTGGCCAGATCGAACCGGCAGCGCCGGGCAATGACCTCAATACGAAAATCAATAAAGGCCTCTAGCATATCACGCAAATTCATCTGCCTTGGGCGACCATGATCCAGCGCCAGCATGTTAACGCCAAAGCGGGTTTGCAATTGGGAATAGCGATATAACTGATTTAAGACAACTTCGGCATTGGCATCACGTTTAATCTCAATAACAATCCGCATGCCAGTACGATCAGATTCATCACGCAGATCAGAAATACCCTCAATACGTTTTTCACGCACATGTTCGGCAATTTTTTCGATCAAATTGGCCTTGTTCACCTGATAGGGAATTTCATGAACCACAATGGCAGTTCTTCCTTTGCGGATTTCTTCGATTGTGCACTTGGCGCGAACCACTACCGACCCCTTGGCCTCAGCCAATCCGGAGCGTGAGCCCATATGCCCGATAATTTCACCGCCTGTCGGAAAATCCGGCCCCGGAACTATTTCAAGCAACTCATCCATGCTAATGTCAGGATTGTCGATCAGGGCAAGCGTAGCATCGACAACTTCACCAAGATTATGAGGCGGAATATTGGTCGCCATTCCCACTGCAATTCCACCGGCCCCATTAACCAGCATATTGGGAAACCGTGCCGGCAAAACCGTTGGCTCACTTTCACCACCGTCGTAATTATCCTGAAATGCAACGGTATTTTTGCCGATATCTGCCAATAAAGCCTCGGCAGACTTATCCATTCTTACCTCGGTGTAACGCATGGCCGCAGCGCGATCACCGTCAACTGAGCCAAAATTTCCCTGCCCATCAAGAAGTGGCAGTGACATGGAAAAATCCTGCGCCAGCCGAACCAGGGCATCATAAATCGCCAGATCACCATGGGGGTGATATTTACCCATTACATCCCCAACAACACGGGCACATTTGCGATATTTTTTGTCGTGTGTATAACCATTTTCATGCATGGCATACAGCACACGGCGATGCACCGGCTTTAAGCCATCACGAACATCAGGGATCGCCCTTGAGACGATAACACTCATCGCATAGTCCAGATAAGACGATGACATTTCCCTGGTTATGGAGATCGGGGATACCCCCTCTTCCATTGGTGGCTCTCCGCCACCATTTCCATCATTCACCGAACCGTCATTTTCGTCTGTATTGCTCAAAATATCACCCTCAATTTGATTGCCGAATCGGCGGCGCACAATAAGCCGCCAGACTAACAGCTACATCCGGTTTCTCATAGGTGTATCAAGGGATCAATTTGGGCATCAGCCTTCATATCACCATGCGCAGACCGTTTTGCTAACCGCCGCACTTTGGCCAATACCCATGCCACAGGCAGCCATTTGGCAGTTGCCAGATCAGCAGAACTTAAAACAGAGTCTAAAACGGAACTTCGTCATCCAGATCATAATCTTTTGCCGGAGATGAACTTTGATCCGGTTTGGAGCTGGCATAGCCACCGGAGGCAGCACTGTAACCGCCGCTATCGCCTCTGCTGTCAAGCATTTGCAACTCGCCTTTGTATTTTTGCAAAACAATTTCAGTGGTGCGCACTTCCTGGCCGTCGCGGTTGGTATATTTGCGAGTCTGTAAGGAACCTTCGATGTAAACCTTTGAGCCTTTTTTTAAGTAACGCTCCGCAACACCTGCCAAATGATCGTTAAAAATTACAATATTGTGCCACTCAGTTTTTTCGCGGCGCTCGCCCGATTGCTTGTCTTTCCACGTTTCAGACGTGGCAATGGAGAATGTCACCATCCGATCACCCGAGGGCATTGTCCTGACTTCCGGGTCTCTGCCTAAATTTCCTACTATGATTACCTTGTTTACTCCAGCCATTTGGTTCCCCTGCTCGCTATTCATGCCTAAAAGGACAATTGATTCTCTTATAGTGTGGTTTGCTTCACAGGAATAGGCCAGCAATTTTACAATATGCATTGATATTTCGCACGTTCCCTGTAGGTAGACTACACACTGGACAATTAAGTTTGTTCACTTTACGTTCCGTTTGTCAAGTGAGTCGAGGGGTTTATGGCATCCAGATTAAAGGTCATCAAAATTGTCGGAGCCAAAGAGCATAATCTGCGCAATATTGATGTAGATATCCCCAGAGACAAATTGGTAGTTATCACCGGCCTGTCTGGCTCGGGCAAATCCTCATTGGCATTTGATACCATCTATGCTGAAGGGCAGCGGCGCTATGTGGAAAGCCTTTCGGCCTATGCACGGCAATTCCTTGAATTAATGTCAAAGCCTGATGTGGAGCGTATTGAGGGCCTGTCCCCGGCAATTTCCATTGAGCAGAAAACCACCTCACGCAATCCAAGGTCAACAGTGGGCACAGTGACCGAAATTTATGATTACATGCGTTTATTGTGGGCCCGCATAGGGGTGCCGTATTCTCCGGCAACGGGCCAACCAATTACCAGCCAGACCATCAGCCACATGGTTGATATTCTTATGGCATTGCCAGAAAATACCAGACTATATCTATTGGCTCCGATCGTACGCGGGCGCAAAGGCGAATACAAAAAGGACATTGCCGAATTGATGAAGCAAGGTTTCTTGCGTCTGAAAGTCAATGGCGAGTTCTGTGCCATTGAAGACTTTCCTGATCTTGATAAAAAATACAAGCACACAATTGACGTAGTGGTCGACAGACTTGTCATTAGGGAAGGATTGGAAAACCGTCTGGCTGATAGTCTTGAAACAGCATTGAAGCTGACTGATGGGTTGGCAATAGCAGAATTTGCCGATGGCATCGATAAAGACCCCTTGATGTTTTCAGAAAAATTTGCCTGTCCGGTTTCAGGCTTTACCATCCCGGAGATTGAACCAAGACTGTTCTCATTTAACAATCCGCATGGTGCCTGTCCGACCTGTGACGGCCTGGGAATGACGTCTAAATTTGATGCGGATCTTGTCGTACCCGATAGCGAGCTATCATTGCAAAGCGGTGCCATAAAACCATGGTCAAGCGGCTCCTCACGCATGTACCGGCAAACCCTTGAAAGCCTGGCTGGCCATTATGGTGCCAGCATGACTGCCCCCTGGCATGATCTGTCAGAAGATTTTCAGAACAAAATCCTATACGGCACCGGCGAGGAAGTTCTGCGATTTGTCTATAGCGAAGGCAAACGAAAATTTGAAACCGAGAAAACATTTGAGGGCGTACTGCCTAACCTGCAACGACGCTGGCGCGAAACCGACAGCAATTGGGTACGCGAAGAGTTAGGTAAATATCAATCAGCAGCTCCTTGCGAGGCCTGTCATGGTAAACGGCTAAAACCGCAAAGCCTTGCGGTAAAGCTGGGCGGACTTGATATTTCGGAAGTGACTTCCCTTTCCATTAAACAGGCCGGCATCTGGTTTAAGGAGTTAAATGTACAACTTAGTAACCAGCAACGAGAAATCGGTTCACGGGTGATGAAGGAAATTCAGGACAGATTGTCTTTCCTGAATGATGTGGGACTGGATTATTTATCACTATCACGCAGTTCCGGCACGCTTTCAGGTGGCGAGAGTCAGCGCATTCGTTTGGCCAGCCAGATAGGATCTGGCTTAACCGGGGTGCTTTATGTGCTCGATGAGCCGAGCATTGGCCTGCATCAACGCGACAATGCCCGCCTGCTGGATACCTTGCGCAATCTTCGGGATTTGGGAAATTCGGTATTGGTAGTTGAACATGATGAAGAAGCCATTATGGCCGCTGACCATGTAATTGATATGGGGCCATTGGCTGGTATTCATGGTGGTGAAGTAATCGCCCAAGGCACGCCAGCACAAATTTGCAAGAACAGGAAAAGCCTGACCGGGCAGTATTTATCCGGAAAAAAACAGGTGCCGATTCCCAAAAACCGGCGAGAACCAAACCCAAGACGTATCTTGCGCATTGAGGGAGCTTCGGGGAACAATCTTAAAAATGTTACCGCAGAATTTCCTCTTGGTCTGTTTGTTTGCGTGACGGGTGTATCTGGCGGTGGCAAATCCACTTTGACCAATGAAACCTTATACAAGGGCGTGATGCGCAAATTACACGGCAGTGTCAAAGCTCCAATGGCCCATGAGTTTCTTGATGGTGTCGAGCATCTGGACAAGGTTATTGATATTGACCAATCCCCTATTGGGCGCACCCCGCGCTCAAATCCGGCAACTTATACCGGAGCATTCACCCCAATAAGAGACTGGTTTGCGGGCCTTCCCGAAGCCAAAGCCAGAGGCTATACGCCGGGCCGGTTTTCATTCAATGTCAAAGGCGGGCGCTGCGAAGCCTGCCGGGGGGATGGGGTGCTGAAAATTGAAATGCACTTCTTGCCTGATGTTTACGTGCAATGTGATACCTGTCACGGCAAACGCTATAATCGCGAAACATTACAAATCCGGTTCCGGGGCAAATCCATATCTGATGTATTGGAAATGACCGTGGACGAAGCTGCAGACTTTTTCAAGGCTGTGCCGTCTATCAGGGACAAAATGACTACATTACAAAGGGTCGGGCTTGGTTATGTACATGTGGGACAGCGCGCAACAACCCTGTCAGGCGGTGAGGCACAACGGGTGAAACTGTCTCGAGAATTATCCAAACGGGCTACCGGGCGCACACTTTATATTTTGGACGAACCAACCACGGGACTACACTTTGAGGATGTGCGCAAATTGCTAGAGGTCTTGCAGGAGCTGGTAGATACAGGGAACACCGTAATTGTAATCGAGCACAATCTGGACGTGATCAAACAGGCGGACTGGATAATTGATCTTGGCCCCGAAGGTGGTGATGGTGGTGGGGAAATTGTTGCAGATGGCACGCCCGAAGAAGTGGCAAAATGTGAACAAAGCTGGACCGGCAAATACCTAAAGCCCCTGCTCGATCCTGCATCAGCCCTTTAGAACTTTTCTGAAGATGTTTCTGATTTTGGCAGGCCAAAACGCCAAAACAAAAACCCCGATACCAGAACAGATAAAACAAGTTGCACCACCAGTGCCGGCGTCAAATCCTGCGTGCTGGTGCTTTTGAAAAACGCCTGTGACAAGGCTTCCATAACTTCTTTTGCTTCCTCACTTTGCAAAATTGCAATCATGGAAAATGCAACTACAAAAAAATTAAATGAGGAATGAAAACCGGCTGCACCCATGATCGAACGATCACGAATACTGAACAGACCAAACATGATCCCCATAAAAAACATTGCGCCAATGGCAATGCTTCCAATAAGCAGCTGTTTTGAAGAAATAGCCAATCCGTCATTGAAAAAATAATGCACATGCAAAGAGGCAAAGAGGAATGAGGACATAATCAGCCCAAATACAATCCCCCTTTTAGCTGCCAGTGCACCGAGCAACCATCCCCGGCAAAACAGCTCTTCTGATGCACCTTGCACAGCAAATAATACGGCCAGTACCACGACCATCATCCAAAACTTGCTGCCGCCCAGATTATCCAAGCCCGATAACAGGGTTATTAGTTTCTCGGATGTGGTGCCAAAGGAAAAAATCTCCTGCGCACCAATTACAAGCAAAACCAGTGACAATACAAATAAAAGTCCGCCCACAAGCCCGATACCATATTGCCGCCATCCAGTTGCGTCGGATCTAACCCCCAAATCAGCCAGATTCTTTCGCTCTGCGCCCATGCTCCACAGCAAAACCAGAAAAATCATGGTCAGAGATGACATAAAAACCGTAATAATTATGGTAAGAGCCGAAAAAACCTCAATATCAATATGTGTATCGCTTATCCAGAATAGTAACTGGTTCGAAAAGGCAACAATTACCAGAGAAAAAATAGCCGCAGCCTGCGCCGCAAACCAGATAGCAACCATAATTAAAAATATCTTCCATACTGGCAGATATTTAACTCGGCCAAGATCAGTAAACGGATATTTCAAGGCTCTGTTTTAACTGTTGCTTCGTGTGCCGGAGCCGCATTATTTTTTAGTGGCTCTGCAGAGTTTTTTGCTTTCCACTTTAGGAAATAGACCGCAATGCCATGATATGACATATAAGACCAATATTCCCAAAGCGTACTTAAAACAAACAGGCTAATCAGAGGAACAACTGCCAATTTTATAATGAGTTGCAAATCTTCTGCACCAGGTGAAAAACCAATCTGACTAACACCAACAGCCATAAAGGGGGCTGAGATAAAGGCGACGGCCATAAGGATTATCAGACCTACAACCATAACCACTAAATAAAGTAATAAATAACTGCCCAGCAATTTCCAGAAATGGCCTCTGGTTGCTGAAAATGATTCAAAAATGCGTATTTCACTATCGCGCACCGATAGGGCCGGAGCTATAGACAGCTTGACACCCAACCAGAATAAAGCCGCCATTACACCAATAATGGCAGTTACAACAACCAAAACAGTCAGGGCAGTATTGGGGCCATCGCCATTATCAGTTGCAAAAACCACTGCGGTAATTGCTCCTCCTGCCGGGATCAAAAGCAAAAAAATAAAAATCAGGAAAATCCCATATATGGCAATATAGACCACCAGAAGGTTTAAGGCTGCCTTGCCATAGCCAAGCCCCAACCATGAACGGCGCACCTCATCATTTAGCGTCCAGTGATAAAAACTGGCCAATATCATTAAAAAAATTGGTAAAAACAAAAGTCCGCCAAGGGTGGACAAATTAGAAAAAAGCTCGACCTTCGATAAAAACTCAGGGTCTTGAAACGTCTTTTCATTCCATACTTCAGTATTGGCGACAACTGATATTGCTTCTGCTGCAAAGGGGTAAATAGCCGCAAGCACAATAGCAAAAAATACCAGCTTGCTTAGCAGATATGCCATTGCCAGCCGCCAGAAATGACGGCTTTTCCTGTCATAACTGGTGGCAAAGAATATTGCATCTGAGACTGAGTACCTATTCATGATGCGCCCTCCCCAAAGTTTTTGGTGTTTTTTTACCCGACCATAACCAGACTAGAGCAATAGCCAGCAAAAGTACAATACTTACCATTAAGCTACCCTCAGGGCCAAAACTTCCCCCCGTTATCCAATTGGCGATTTCCGGCTGTTGCTCCAGATTGGCCAATAGTGGATTTACGTCAGTTTTTATGCCGCTGACATTTAAGCCAAAACCAATGCTCATGATCCAGTTCCACGAGGCATGAGCCGCACATACGCCAAGTAAAGAGCGCTCTTTTAAGGCAAATAGGGCAAAGAACACACCCACAAGAACAATATTGGCAATGGCAATCCAGTTTACATGCGGCCATTCATTGGGCAGATGCAGCACAGCAAAAAATGATGACGTCACCCCGACCGCCAATGGCAGGCCCCATCTGGAGGCTATTGCCGACATCATCCAGCCGCGCACTAATACTTCTTCGGTTCCTCCTTGTATGATAAAGCCGAACAGGAATACCACAATAATCAGTAATGCCGCCGGATTTGCAAAAGCAGAAAACCAGCTCGTAACGCTATAACCACCAAATACAGCAATCAATGCAATTGCCGTGATATTCATTAGCAGCCCAATAGCAAAGCCTCTGCAATATCGCATCCATGCCTTTTCAAAACGCCAGCCAATGCTTTGCAATGATCTATTTTCCGCCAATCTCACCCAGGCAAGCACCACAAGCAAGGTCAGACCAAAGCTAACAAACAGGGTGAAAATCAATGACTTTGTGGATCGTGCGCCTATATCCTCGGCTAAAACACCGGCAAACCCTGCTAAAAGCAATGAAAATGTTTGCGCAACGCCAAGCAGAACCACCCCGATAACCGGCACTAACAGGGTATAAACGGGATGCAGCTGCGCCTTTTGATCAATAGCGCCAAAAATCTGCGCCTTATACTCAGCCACCGCTATGCCCCCACAGATCAAAAATCAAGAAGGGCGCAAGCCCCGGTATAAAGCGCTAAACAACCCAACCCTGATCGAGGCCAAAGCTGGAACCAGAAGCAATCCAAGAATATTCCAGTGAAAATTATCGCGCATGCGCTGTATATTTGCCGCGGTAACACTGGCATCAATGTTTTCCTCACGCATCACTGCAGGCAAGCTTTCAATTATCGCCAGTCCCGATGCAATAAATCCCGGAAGCAACAAGATATAAACCGGCGAAAAAGCAATCAGCGAAGCCACAACAATTCTCCAGCCCTGCCCCTTTGTCCATGCTGCCGCCTCAAAAATCCGTATTTTCTTTTCTGCCAATGCGGCGGGGAATGCCGGAGCAAAGCGCGAGAACAAATAAAAAATGACCAGCCAGACAAATGCAGCACCACCGGCCAGTGCAAACCATAATTTATTGCCTTCTTGCGTATAGATAAGATCGGGGTTGTCCTTGAGCAATTCCGGATCAATCCCCGATGCTAAAATTGGCGACAGGGCAAACATTACCAAAATCGAGACTACTACTGCCACCAGTGCTGCAATGATTGAGATTAAAACCGCTGCCGCTAATAAACGGTATTCGTCGCCGCCCAGATTCAATCCACCCAATCCCAGCCTCGGCAAGCCCAGAGATATTCGATACAAGGCCGCAGTCATCATCAAAAACAACAGCCATGAAAATACAGTAAGAAAAGAGCCAAATACGGCCAGCGGGTTTTCAGCATCCACGAATAAATTTATCCAGCCACCCAATATTGCAGTGAAAATAAATGGCGCACCCAGCCAATAGCTTTGCTTCCAATTACGGACAAAAAACACCCAACCTGAAAAAACACATTGTAATACCGGCACATTCGATTGTGATTGTTGCATTTATCTTGCTCTTTGTTCAAAACACGGGTGACGCAAAAACGGGATCAGAACCTAACCTCTCATTTGAAACCGTAAAGCCTTATTCGGCAAAACTACTGAACAAGATGGCCCGATTGCAGCCTTTCATACGCACTGCTAAGGATCTGCCCGATGGCAATCAGTGTGTAATTATGGTTTTTATCTTTTTCAAGCAAAATGGATGGAATTTACGGGACTGAGCCTAATTGCCAAACCGTGAACCTTCTCCCCACCAAGGAAAGTCATCACTTATCACAAAATTTATTTGTGTATAGTGATCCGACAAACACTCGGAGGGCATTTCTTCGAGTAGTTCTGCTTGCCATTTTTTCACTGCCCGAAGAGCAAATACACCAAATGAATTTCCCGGAACCTCTATCTCCACTGCAGCATTTTACTGGGAAAAACAGGCTTGACGTATACCCTTGCCTTGCCCAAAACCCGCATCATGAAAACAGATATACATATTATCGGCGCTGGATTAGCCGGAACAGAAGCCGCATGGGCCGCAGCCAATGCCGGCTGTCAGGTGATTTTACATGAAATGCGCCCGGTACGAAAAACCGAGGCCCACCAAACCGACGGTTTGGCTGAACTGGTTTGCTCCAATTCATTTCGTTCTGATGATGCACTGAATAATGCTGTTGGTCTGTTACATGAGGAAATGCGCCGCTGCGGATCAATAATAATGGAAGCAGCCAAGCACCATCGGGTACCTGCTGGCGGCGCTTTGGCTGTTGATCGTGAAGGCTTTTCACAGGCAGTAACAGCCGCCATAGAAAAACACCCGAATATCAAAATTGAACGTGAAGAAATTGTCGGATTGCCGCCTGCTGACTGGAATAATGTCATCGTAGCCACCGGGCCGCTTACTTCACCTGATTTAAGCGCAGCTATTCTTGAATTAACCGGAGAAAAAAATCTCGCATTTTTTGATGCAATAGCCCCGATCATACAACATGACAGCATTGATATGAACAAGGCATGGTTCCAATCACGCTACGACAAAGGTGACGGGGCCGATTATATTAACTGCCCAATGAATGAAGACCAATACAATGCTTTTTTGGATGCGCTTGCCTCTGCCCCCAAAACCCAGTTTAAGCAATGGGAAAAAGACACCCCTTATTTTGAGGGCTGCCTGCCCATTGAAGTTATGGCAGAACGAGGCCGTGAGACCTTGCGCTGGGGACCAATGAAGCCGGTTGGCCTGACTAATCCTCACAATCCTGATGTCAAACCCCACGCAATTGTTCAGCTTCGTCAGGATAATAAGCTGGCCACTCTTTACAATATGGTTGGATTTCAAACCAAGCTGACCTATGGCGCACAGCAAGAGGTTTTTCGCCAAATTCCCGGATTGGAAAAAGCCGAATTTGCCCGCCTTGGCGGAATTCATCGCAATACTTTTCTGAATTCACCGGTATTGCTCAATGAGACATTGCAATTGCACGCTGATCCAAGATTGCGCTTCGCCGGGCAAATTACGGGGGTCGAGGGCTATGTTGAAAGTGCTGCCTGTGGCTTGCTTTGTGGGCTTTTTGCTGCTGCGCAGGCAATCGGAATTTCATATAATCCGCCACCAAAGACGACGGCAATGGGCTCACTGCTAAATCATATTACCGGCGGGCATCTTGCTGGTAAAAATACATTCCAACCTATGAATATCAACTTTGGGCTCATGCCAACGGCTGAAACCCCTTACTATGATGAAGATGGAAATCGCTTGCGCGGCAAAAACAAAACCAGAGCCCGCCGCCAAATCATTACCAGACGCGCCCTAAAGGATATTGATAGCTGGCAGGCGAAATAGCCCGGCTGATTTTTAATTTTATCTCTTGTCCAATGCCTGAAGGTAGTGAAGTATAGCAACTGCAACTTCACAGTAGAACCAAAGGTAAATTGATGCGAACTATTTTGTTTTTTGCTTGTCTGCTAATTCTGGCTCCAGTATCGGCATTTAGCCAAATGCCACCGATTCATTCTTTTGCTGAAGGACGGGTTATCAATCTGGTTAGCATTTCACCCAATGGAAAAAGACTGGCATTTGTGCGGCTGACAGATGGCAACCCGATCCTTATCGTCAATGAAATTGGTGGCGGTATGATTTCCGCAGCTAACCTGTCTGATGTTAAGCCAACTGCATTGCGGTGGGCAGGGAACGATTTTCTATTGATACGGGCAAGCAAAACAGAGCGCGATCACCGACTGCGCGCAGGATTGCAAAGAAATGAATATATTCGCACCTTTAGCTTTGACATAAAGAACAAAAAACTAACGCAAATGCTTTTGCGCTCATCTAGAAAATTATCAAGTGTCAGTTTTGATCTCGGCACCGTTATCGGCGTGGATCACAAAGAGCCTGCCGCCTTTATGACTGCATTTAACAAGGAGTATGAGCTAAATGTCTACAAGGTGGAAACCAAGCTGGGCCGAGGACATATTGTACGCAGAGGCAAAGGCGCACCGGGTGTTCAAAGATGGATACTAAACTCAAAAAATGAACCTGCTGTCAGGGTTATCCATAACCAAAAGCACGAGGAGTTTCGCGTGCAGATTCGAGAGGACAAGGAATGGAAAGACATTTATAAAACCGAATCCGAATTGGGCCCGCTTGTAGCTTCAGGGCTTAACATGGATGAGACGGCACTTGTCGTACAATACTCAAATGATGCCAGACCCTTTCAGACACTCTACGAAATGGACTTAGAAACCGGAAAAGTTGGAAAACCATTTTTTAAGGTCGACGGATACGATGTTGAAGGCGCAATTCGGGATCCATATACCAATTTGGTTATCGGGGCGACATGGACTGCCGATCAGGATGAGTATCATTGGTTTGACCCGCAGATTGACCGGATCTACAAGGATTTGCGGGCATCACTTGTCGGCTATGCAGTGCGTCTTACCTCATGGTCAAGAGATCGCAAAAAATTCATCATTGCAATCGCCAAGCCTGGAGAGCCAGTACAATTTGCCATACATGATGCAAAAGCCAGAACCATCAAATTGATAGCCGCTGCGCGCCCGGCACTTAAATCCGTTCAGTTGGGCCCGGTTAAAAGCTACTCATTCAAAGCAAGAGATGGCCTTACCATTCACTCATATCTGACAACTCCGCCAAATACCAAAGCCAAAAACCTGCCCTTGGTTGTTCTGCCCCACGGCGGCCCAGAAGCTCGTGATGATGCGAATTTTGACTGGATATCACAAATGCTGGCAAGCCGTGGCTATGCGGTATTACAACCAAACTTCAGAGGGTCTGATGGCTATGGATGGGATTTCACCGCTGCTGGCTGGGGAGAATGGGGCAAGGCCATGCAAGACGATGTCACCGATGGTGTTAAGGATCTGATTGCAAAAGGAGTTGCTGACCCCAATCGTATATGTATCGTCGGGGCCTCATATGGCGGCTATGCAGCTCTTGCCGGCGGCGCTTTTACTCCGGATCTATACAAATGTGTAATCGCTATTTCCGCAGTTTCGGATCTAAAACAGATGTATGACTGGACAAGAGCAGCTTATGGCACTGATCATTGGGCGGTAAAATACTGGGATCGCTCAATGACCGGTGAAGATGACAAAAACAATGCCATGCGTTCGGCATCACCGATTCACTTTGCAGGACAGTTCAAAGCCCCGGTTCTGCTTATCCATGGCGAAGATGATACCGTGGTGCGCCCGGTGCAAAGCAGGCGAATGAAAAACGCTTTGAAACGAGCCGGGAAAGATGTGCGGCTGATCGAACAGAAAAACGGAGACCATTGGATGAGTTTTCAGGAAACCAGAATAGATACTGCTGAAGAGGTTCTGGCGTTTTTGGAAACCCATCTAAAATAATAAAGGCGGCCGGTAGTCTGGCCGCCTTCGTTTTATTTGCTAATACCCAATTGAGCTAAACAATATCTTGTCGCTAAAACAGGGTCTGGGCACCGGACATGGAAACCAGCATTGGCAGTGAAAGCAATGTATTGGTGCGTGAGAACAACATGGCGGTTCGTGCTGCTGGTGCCTTGGCCTCGGTAGGTGCATCAATCAGCCCCAGAGCGACTTTCTGATTTGGCCAGATAATGAACCATACATTAAATGCCATAATAAGACCAAGCCACATGCCAAGACCTAAAAACACATCCTTGCCATTGGCAAATCCGTCCATAGCGCCAAGACTAAGCGTACCAATCAGCGAACCAGTATGGCCAACCAGAGCCAGACCTGTCAGCACAGTAAAGGCCGCGCCCCAGCGAAACCAGAACAAGGCGGCAGGCGCAATAACCTTGCCGATTGCCGGTTTTTGCTCATCGGGGATTTTGGCCATATTCGGGATTTGCACAAAATTGAAATACCACAAAAGGCCAATCCACATCACACCGCTAACCACATGTGTCCAGCGCAAAAATGCAACGGTTACCAAGCCTGCATTATATGATTCACCCTGTACATAAAAATACAGCACATACATCAATACTGCCAGAATGACCGAAAAAATGATTGTTGAACGTAAGTTTGATAAAATTCCAGCCATAAGAAGCCCCTTAATCATTGTTGGATTCGAGATGCGGTACTATGCCACAGAACCAGCCCCCCCCGTCAATGCTTAGACAGCTATTATTTAAGACGGTATCTGCAGGCACTCTACTCGTTTTCGATCAATTCGCGGTTCACACCAAACAGCATCAACAACGGAGCCGCAATAAATATGGACGAATACGTGCCAACCAGCACACCCCAAATCATGGTGGCAGCAAACCCGCGCAAGGCTTCACCTCCAAAGAAATAAAGCGGAACCAATGCCAGCAGCGTAGTGATCGAGGTAATAGATGTGCGAGCCAGTGTCTTGTTAATAGCCAGATCAATCAGATCCGGCATCGCCATTTTCTTATACATGCGCATTTTTTCACGAATACGGTCATAAACCACCACAGTATCATTCATAGAATATCCGACAATGGTCAAGATTGCTGCAATACTGGCCAGATTGAACTCAATGCGCGTAAGAGCGAACATTCCAATAGTAAGTGTTACATCATGAGCCAGCGCAATAACCGCCCCGACAGAAAACTGCCACTCAAAACGAAACCAAATATAGAGCATCATAAAAAACAACGCTCCTAAAACCGCAGTTACCCCGGAACGAACCAGCTCCCCGGAGACCTTGGGGCCAACAATTTCCGTACGCTGTGATGTAACTCTGCTATAGGTCTCCAGAAGCTTGTAACGAACCTGATTATATAATTGTTCCTGCAGTTCGGGGCCTGATTTTCTATCTATGACTACAGTCGGCAAGGTTAAAACCAGTGACTTTCCATCTTCAGCAGCGTTCAGCGCCAAGCCCTCTATTCCCATATCGGCAATAACAGCCGCTCCAGCTTCAAGGTCAAGCTTGTCTGGGGATGATATAGTGGCCGTCCGATCACCATCAAAAGAAAAGCTGATATCCGAATAAGCCTCATACAAGGCCTCGTGAACCTTATGTGCGGCTTCTTGCTGCAAACGCTCTTCGCTTACCTCTGGGTCGGTTGTTTCCTGACGTTCAAAGCGGATCAGCACCTCATTAGGTGCGCCAAATTCCCGAACCTCCACCTCTCCAAGGCCCAAACCACGGACTATCGAACCAATTTTTTTCAAATCTGCTGCCTGCTCGGTTTTAATTTCAATATTACCCCCACCCTTAAAATCAATACCAAGGTTAATTCCAAGCATAAAGAAACTGATTACAGCCACAATCAACGCTGCAGAGGAAAATCCAAATGCAATTTTCCGATACTTGATAAAATTAAGGCTGGTATCTTCGGGAATTAAGCGAACAAATGAAAGTGCCATTAGTCTTCAGTCCTTACAGGGAAAGTGTTTTTGGTTTCGCCCGCACCAGCCAATAGCTGGTGAGCAAACGCGAAAACACAAAAGCAGTAAATACGGAGGTAAAAATACCAATTGCCAAAGTGACACCAAAACCCTGCACCGGCCCTGAACCAAACAGCAATAACAGCATTGCTGCAATCAAAGTTGTAATATTAGCGTCCAGAATAGTTGATCTGGCTTTGGCAAAACCGGTTTCCACGGCGCTCATTGGACTGCGCCCAATGGCAATTTCCTCGCGTATTCGCTCAAAGATAAGCACATTTGCATCCACTGCCATACCAATGGTTAAAATCACCCCGGCAATGCCCGGCAAGGTCAATGTTGCCTGCAATCCTGATAATGCGCCAAGAATAAGCGTAAGATTAACCAGCAATGCCATATTGGCAATCAAACCAAAGCGGCCATAAACTAAAACCATATAAATCATCACGGCAACAAAACCAACAATCAGGGCAATCGAACCGGCACGAATTGATTCTTGCCCCAGCCCCGCGCCAACTGATCGCTCATTGAGTGTCTCCAGCTTGGCCGGCAAAGCCCCGGCACGTAATAAAACCGCCAGATCATTAGCAGCAGTTACCGTAAACCCACCGTCAATAATACCGCTTCCACCCAAGATCGGGCTACGGATTACCGGCGCAGTAATTGATTCATTATCCAGCAAAATAGCAAATCTTCGTCCGACATTCTCGGCAGTGGCATTACCAAACCTGATTGAACCGCGTGAATTAAACGAAAATGATACCGCAGGCTGTCCACTTTGGTTAAATGATTGCTGTGCATCAATCAAATCACTGCCATCAACTAAAACCCGACGCCTTACCAGCAAGTCAGGTTCTGCCGGATTTGTGGTTTTTACCAGTTTTGCCCCAGGGGGAATTCTCCCGGCCAGAGCCTCATTTATAGAAACAGAAGTGTCCACCAGATGAAAGGTCATCTGAGCAGTTTTTTCAATAATTCGCTTGATACGAACAGGATCACTTTCACCTGGCACCTCGACAATAATTCTGGAATTGCCCTGCCGCAAAATAGTAGGATCCTTGGTACCTAATTCGGTAATACGGTTGCGAATAACTTCAACTGATCTTACTACCGCATCCTTGCTCAGCTTGCTTAATGCCTGATCAGTAATGGTCAGAGAAATCCGGCCAGTTGCCGCATCAGAAGAAACCTTAAAAGGCTTATCGGCATTTCCCGTAATCAACTGTCCTGCAGGGATTTCATTTAACGGCTTTAAGCGCTCCAGCGCTAATTCCATCTGTTCGGGACGGGACAATTTGAAAGAGACCGTATTGCCATTGATCCGAAAATTCCGGGCCGGGACGATAGGTCTTTCACTTCGTAATAATTGTCGCGCTTCTTCTTGCGTGGTTTCGAGTTTTGCTGTGCGCACCGAGTCCGTATCCACCTCAAACAGCAAATATGACCCTCCTTGCAAATCCAAGCCGAGATTGACGATTTTGGAAGGCAAAAATCCGGGTATTTTACCGGCAATATCTTCGTCCCCACGGACGGTCACGGGCAAAAAGTTTGGCAGTGCAAAAAGCAATCCCAGAACCACAATGAACCAGATACCAATTTGCTTTAGGCGCGAAAAATGCAGCATGATGAATTACTTTTTTTGCTTAGGCGCGTCATTTGCCGGTTTTGGAGTGTTCTTTGAACGCACGTCTTGCAGTGTGGCTCGCAATACTTTTACCTTCACCCCGGTGGCTATCTCTATAGTGACTTCATCACTACCATCTACGACCTTACTAACCTTACCAATCAGGCCCCCTGCTGTGACCACCGTGTCATTGCGCGCGATTGCATCAACCATGGCCCGGTGTTCCTTAACTCTTTTTTGTTGTGGCCGAATCAACAAGAAATAAAAAATTGCAAACATTGCAATCATCAGGGCAAAAAAACTAAATGGACTTTGCCCGCCATCGGCCTGCAAGAACATAATCATGTTGGAAAGCGTTGGTGTCGGCATAAATATCCCCTACATATAAAAACAGCACGTAGCATCTAAGCTACGCATTCGTGTTTCCGGAATATAAGAGCACCCCGCATAAATGCAATCGGGCAAATCAATCATTTGCCATTTTCATTTGGCTTGCACTGTAAAATCGCGCATTAGGCGGACAGCAAGAGCTGTTATTGATACGATCTAAAAGACTAGCACCATCAATCTCATAATTTGGGCAGATGCTTTAGCGGGTCAACCGGCTTTACACCTTTGCGGGTTTCAAAATGCAATTGCGAAACGTCCACAGATCCACTGGATCCGGCAAGCGCTATCACCTGCCCTTGAGTAACTTCCGCGCCCTCAAGAACCTTGTTTGCCGAATTGTGAGCATAGGCAGTAACCCAGCCATTATTATGGCGGATAAGAATAAGACGTCCAAAATTTTTCAGTTCTGATCCCGAATAGATCACAGTTCCCGCACGAGCTGCCACCACCTCGGCCATGGGGTCGGCGGCAATGTTAATTCCATCATTTCGCATGCCGCCTGCCTTTCCACCAAACCTGGATATTATTTTACCCTTTAACGGCCAGATGAAAGTAGAATTTGATGCAGGTTTAAGAGGCTTGGAAACGGTCTTGGGAGCGACAGCCCCACCATTATTTGCCACAGGTTCTGCTGCCTTACTGGGCGCGGCCTTCCATTTGCCGTCACTATCCCGGGCCAAAGCCGGTAAGACCAATATGGTATTAGGAGAAATTACAAATGGTTCTTCGATACCGTTAATATTTGCAAGCGATTGAAAATGAATGTTGTACTTTCTGGAAATAGCATAAAGCGTATCACCTTTTTGCACCCGATAATGCAATGGAGCAGGCAGTTTTAGAACCTGTCCCTTATTCAAGGCATAGGGCTTTTTCAATTTGTTCAGTTTTATAAGCGGCTCCAGAGCAACCTGGTATTTTTCGGAAAGGCTGAACAGGGTGTCACCGGATTTTATGATTACACTTGCCGGACGATCCTTGGTTCTTACGATCTGCACCTGTTCTGCCTGTGAATTTAGCGTATCAACAGGAGGTGAAATGCTGCTCTGTTCTACGGTTTGTGGCGGGACAGTATCAATATCTGGGTTTAACTCAACAGGAGCCGGGCTTCCCGGTTCAACATCGAGCATATCCAGTTCTTCTTCAGTGGTTAATCCCTGATCGATTGCCCCGGGTGAAACATCCTCAACAGGAGGCTTGGCTGTATCGGTGCCATTGCTGTAAGGCGCAGGCTCCACATCCAGCATATCCAATTCCTCAGCCTCACTTAAATTTTCGGTATTATCCGGTAATATTGCCTCATTAGAGTCAGCAACATGGAATTCAGGCAGGCTTGCCGGTGTTTGTGCCTTGGGAATTTCCGCAGCGCCAGTACTGCTGGCACCTTTATACTCCACAGGCGCCGGGCCGGCACCTGCCATACAGGCGGACAATGAAAGAGATATGCCCAGATATATCAAATTGCGAATCATTTTGTCAGTTTGGTTAAAACAGGTTAATCAAAGTTTCGCAAAATCCGGCATTTTGAATGTTTTGCACATTAGAATCAGGCCCTACAGCGTTCGGGCAATTCCACGCAATAAAGGCACGAAACGCACTTTACCCAAAACCGTTTTATGAAACTCATCACCATCACGACGAAAAACCATCAGACGCTGGCGGCCGCTGGGGCCAATGGGTGCAACCAACAGGCCGGTATTACGCAATTGCGCCAGCAGGGCTTCCGGGACCTCTTCAGCCGCGGCCGTCATGATAATACGATCAAAGCTGTCCTGCTCCGGCCATCCCATACTGCCATCACCAAGGCGCGGTACAATATTTTTTAGCTTTAGGGCTGCAAACCGCCGCTTTGCCTCTTCAAGTAATGTCCGATAACGCTCAATAGTATAGACCCGGCGCGACAGCTTGGACAGAATCGCACACTGATAACCGGAACCGGTGCCAATTTCCAACACCTTCTCCCTGCCTGTAAGACACAAGGCTTCGGTCATCTGCCCGACTACTACCGGCTGTGAAATAGTTTGGCCGCATGATATTGGCAGCGCGCGATCTTCCCATGCCTGTTCAATGAATTCCGGAGTAACGAACAGGTCACGGGCAGTGGTTTCAATAGCTGACAGCACCTCGTGATCACTGATCCCGGCTCCGCGCAAGGCCAAAATAAGTTGTACGGTTTGATGATTTATCAAGTTGCAACCTTATGTAAAAACAGAATTAAGAGCCGCCAGGGTTTTGTAATGGGTCAAATCCATATGCAATGGAGTTATTGAAATGCGCTTGGCATATATTGAATGTAAATCCGTTCCTTCGGGTGGTGTTGAAAGCCTGCCATTGAACCCCAGCCAATGATATTCACGACCTCCGGGATCTTTGCGGCTGTGAATTTCAATTAAGTCCGCATCACGCTGGCCCATACGCGTTACCTCGACCCGCTCCACCTCATCCACAGGGCAATCAGGGAAATTGATATTGATAAGCACATCATCCGGCCACTTGGCTGCAAACAGTTTTTCCAACACCAAACCTGCGTGATGCTCTGCGGTTTCCCAATGAATGACATCGTCCACGGTAAAGGGATAGGTTTGCGACAGGGCCACTGAGGGTATTCCCATTTCCATGCCCTGAATTGCCGCAGCTATGGTGCCTGACAGTGTAATGTGCTCGGCCAAGTTCTGCCCCTTATTCACCCCGGACAGCACCAGATCAGGACGTTTGCCCTCCACCAGTTCCAGCACTCCCATCATCACACTGTCTGTTGGCGTTCCAAAGACTGCAATATGCCGTTCATCTTGCCTATCAACCCGCAACGGATCACGAATAGACAGCGCCCTTGAGGCTGCTGATTGTTCGGTTGCCGGAGCGACCACCCATATATCATCAGAGAATTTACGAGCCACCCTCTCCAGCAGGGCAAGACCTGGAGCGTCAATGCCATCATCATTGGACAGCAAGATTCTTGGATTCTTCGGGATCATTTACCAATTACCTTCTGTCCGCCCATATAAGGTTGCAAAACCGTGGGAATATTTATTGAGCCATCTTCATTCTGGTAATTTTCCATTACTGCCAGCAAAGCCCGGCCGACGGCGATACCTGAGCCATTTAATGTATGCACAAACCGGATTTGTTTTTCGCCGGTAACCCGGCACCTGGCAGCCATTCTTCGAGCCTGAAATTCACCACAATTAGATACCGAGCTAATCTCACGATAACAGTTTTGCGAAGGAAGCCAAACTTCCAGATCATGGGTTCTTCTTGCGCCAAACCCTGTATCACCAGCGCACAATAGCATAACCCGATAAGCCAGACCCAGTTCTTGTAAAATACTCTCAGCAGCTTTGGTCATGCGATCATGCTCGGCGGCCGATTGTTCGGGCGCACAGATACTGACCATTTCCACTTTCATGAACTGATGCATTCGGATCAATCCACGTGTGTCTTTACCGGCAGATCCTGCCTCGGAACGAAAACACGGCGTATAGGCACAAAACCTGTGTGGCAGGCTGGCTTCGTCGGCAATACTTTCACGAGCCATATTGGTCAATGAAACCTCGGCAGTAGGTATAAGCCAGTGACCAGACGTGGTTTTGAACAGATCATCGGCGAATTTTGGCAGATTATTGGTGCCGATCAGGGCATTGTCACGAACCAGTAAAGGCGGTGACACCTCGGTAAAGCCATTCTTAAAAACCTGCACATCCAACATAAAACCAGCCAAAGCACGCTCTAGTCTGGCCAGATCACCTTTTAGAAATGCAAATCTTGATCCTGATATTTTTGCTGCTGTCTCAAAGTCCAGCATGCCAAGAGCTTCGCCTAATTCAGTATGATCTTTTACCGCAAAATCAAATTTCGCGGGCTCACCAACCTTCCATAATTCCTGATTATCTGCTTCATCAGCGCCATCTGGAACGTCATCAGCCAATATGTTTGGAAGCGACAACAGCGCATCTCTTAAAGCCCGCTCTGACTGGTTGACCGCTTCTGCCTGCGCGCCGTTTTCGGCTTTCATTGTTGCCACCAGTTCACGCAGACGCATAAATTCTGCCTCATCACCTTTGGCTTTGGCCATGCCAATCTGTTTTGAGGCCGCATTGCGAGCGGTTTCTGCTGCCTGGCGCGTGGCAATTGCCTGCCGGCGCTGCTCATCCAGCTCCAGCAATTTAGCTGCCTGTGGCGGCAAGCCCCTTTTTGCCATAGCCTTGTCAAAATGCTCTGGATTTTCACGAATGGTTTTTATGTCGTGCATAATATCGCCCGTTTTTAATATAATCAGCCGGGTTTACGTTTGCCCTTGGCTCTTGTCCAGATGCCATATCCTGCAAAATCAACCATGATCATCAAATCAAAAGATTTTTATCAGCAAATACCCATTTGGTCTTGACCTGTAAGCCAAGATGGTCGGTTGGCAAATTCAAAAATTCCTGTCAGGTTCTTAAGAAAACAAGCAGGCAAATTCCAGGGGGATATCATATGGCAGATGAAAGCAACCCAGTAACAGATACCTATTGGCAGGCAAATTTGCGATTACTGGCATTCTTGCTGAGCATCTGGTTCACGGTTTCTTTTGGCTTTGGCATTTTTTTGCGTGAGTTTCTTGATCAGTGGACTTTGGGAGGGGCGCCGCTTGGTTTCTGGTTTGCCCAGCAAGGTTCAATCTATGTGTTTGTGGTACTTATTTTTGTCTATTCATGGCAAATGAATCGCCTGGAAAAGAAAATGGCGGCGGAGTCTTCGGACGATGAGTGAGATACAAGTATGGACATGGGGTTTTGTCATTCTCACATTCTGCGCTTATATCGGTATTGCTATATGGGCGCGTGCAGCAACAACCGGAGAATTTTACGTAGCCGGACAACATGTGCCACCAGTGCTAAACGGTATGGCAACGGCCGCTGACTGGATGTCTGCGGCCAGCTTTATTTCCATGGCCGGAATTATTGCATTTATTGGCTATGATGGCTCGGTATACTTGATGGGCTGGACTGGCGGCTATGTGTTGCTGGCGCTGCTATTGGCCCCTTATTTACGCAAGTTCGGCAAATTTACCGTGCCGGACTTTATTGGTGATCGTTATTATTCAGACCTTGCCCGTGTGGTTGCGGTCATCTGTGCGATTTTTGTGTCTTTCACCTATATTGCCGGGCAAATGCGCGGGGTTGGCATTGTCTTTTCCAGATTTTTGGAAATTGACGTGGAACTGGGTGTAATACTAGGCATGGCAATTGTGTTTTTCTATGCGGTTCTTGGCGGTATGAAAGGCATTACCTACACCCAGATTGCACAATTTTGCGTATTGATCTTCGCCTATCTGGTTCCGGCAATTTTTATTTCCATTTTGATAACTGATACACCGATACCACAATTGGGATTACTGGGTAACACCGGAGGCGAGCCTTTATTGACAAAACTGGATAATCTAACCCGTGAGCTTGGATTTACACCATATTTATCGGGCAGCAAATCCATGATTGACATGACCGCAATCACTTTGGCTCTGATGGTGGGAACTGCCGGGCTTCCTCATGTTATAATCCGTTTTTTCACAGTGCCAAAAGTCTCCGATGCCAGAATTTCCGCAGGCTGGGCACTGATTTTCATTGCCCTGCTTTATAGCACGGCCCCGGCGGTTGCAGCATTTGCCCGGCTTAATTTCATCGAAACCGTAAATGGCTCGGTCTACGAGCCGGCGCAGGCAAAAGCCGAAGAAAAAGCAACTCCAGACTGGTTTCATAACTGGCAAAAGACCGGACTGCTTCACTGGAATGACAAGAACCAGGACGGCAGACTTGATTATAATGGTGGCGAGCATAACGAGGTCGAAGTAAACCGCGATATTATGGTGCTGGCCAATCCCGAAATAGCCAATCTGCCACCCTGGGTGATTGCGCTGGTTGCTGCTGGAGGGCTGGCCGCAGCGCTTTCTACGGCTGCCGGGTTATTATTGGTGATTTCCTCATCGGTTTCCCATGATCTGGCCAAAAGGGTATTATTCAAAAACCTTAGCGACAAGAAAGAACTGCTGATTGCCCGAATAGCAGCAATTGCCGCAATAATGGCGGCGGGCTATTTGGGCATAAATCCGCCGGGATTTGTGGCGCAAGTGGTGGCCTTTGCCTTTGGGCTGGCCGCAGCCAGTTTTTTCCCGGTTATTGTACTTGGCATTTTTACCAAAACCGCCAATAGCTGGGGGGCGATTTGCGGCATGTTAGGTGGCATTGGCTTTACCATGGCCTATATTATCTGGTTCAAATTTATTGAGCCTGATGCCAATACTCCTGAAAACTGGTTATGGGGTATTTCTCCTGAAGGAATTGGTGTTGTTGGTATGGTGATCAATTTTGCGCTGGTGATTATTGTCTCCAGATTAACGGCTCCGCCGCCAGAGAATGTGCGCGATATGGTACAAATGATCCGGCATCCGGAATAACTGCATCATTTTGTGCGACAAGTGCGTAAAACCGTTGGCAATGTCATCCATTTCAGGCACAACACATAAAATATAATTCAAAAAGGACACCTGTGGGCTAATGGCTGCAGAAATTGGAAACTTTACCCTGATCCTGGCGTTCCTGATGGCGATCGTGCAAAGCGTGGTGCCAATGATCGGAGCAAAAACCAACAATGTTCGCCTTATGCTGGTGGCGGATACCACTGCTCTTGGACAATTGATATTTATTGTTATTGCGTTTTTTGCCCTGACGCTGGTTTTTGTCAATTCGGACTTTTCGGTAAAGCTGGTGGCTCTGCACTCTCATTCCCTAAAGCCGCTTTTGTATAAAATATCCGGGGTATGGGGCAATCACGAAGGCTCGATTTTGCTGTGGGTGGTGATGCTGTGCCTGTATGGGGCTGCAGTACCCATATTCGGTCAGGCTCTGCCGGTTCGGCTAAAGGCCATGGCCCTTGGTGTACAAGGCATGGTCGGCACCGGCTTTATCGGGTTTATCCTGTTTACCTCAAACCCGTTTGAGCGGCTGGCCAACCCTCCTGCTGATGGCAGCGGACTTAACCCCTTATTACAGGATCCGGGACTGGCATTGCATCCGCCGTTTTTATATCTGGGCTATGTGGGTTTTTCCATGGCATTTTCGTTTTCGGTTGCTGCCCTGCTTGATGGAAAAGTAGATGCACTTTGGGCCAGATGGCTAAGACCATGGGTATTGTCCGCATGGTCGTTTTTGACCATAGGCATATCAATCGGGAGCCTGTGGGCCTATTATGAACTTGGCTGGGGTGGCTGGTGGTTCTGGGATCCGGTGGAAAACGCATCGCTTCTGCCATGGCTGGCAGCTACCGCCCTGTTGCACTGTACCTTGGTAGTTGAACGCAGGCATGCGCTGGTTAACTGGACGATCATGCTTGGAATTTTGACCTTTTCCCTAAGCCTGATTGGAACATTTCTGGTTCGCTCCGGAGTGCTGACCTCGGTACATGCCTTTGCAACGGATCCTGAGCGCGGCGTTTATATTTTATTGATGCTAATGCTGGCATCTGGCGGAGCGCTTACCTTGTATTCATTGCGTTCAGGCTCGCTTCGGATTGGCAATGGCTTTAACCTGCTTAGCAAGGAAGCCGGTCTTACTGTCAATAATATTTTATTGGTCTGCGCCACTGCTGTGGTCTTTTTAGGCACGTTTTATCCCTTGCTTATTGATCTGATGAGCAATGACAAGATCACCGTCGGCCCGCCATTTTTCAACTTGTATTTCGGAGTAATTTTTGGACTTATCATCCTGTTCATGGGCATCGGGCCATTACTGAAATGGCGCAGTGATAACTGGCAAAGCATTGCCCGCCCCATAGGTTTCTTGCTGGCGGGAAGTTTTTTGCTTGTTATTGGCTTCTTGTTGTTTGGCCTATCGGTATTAGGCGGAGTTGGGCTGGCACTGGCGTTTTGGCTGTTTTTTGGAACCTTGATAAGCTATGGTCGCAAAATTCGTCTTGGGCGCCAGAGCCTGTCACAAAGCTGGCAATTGGCAAAACGATTGCCCGCAGGAGTATACGGGTTTCTTCTCGCTCATATCGGGGTGGCGGTAATGGTGGTAGGTGTCACCAGCATGGGGGTCTGGTCACAGGAAACCATTTTGATGATGCGCATCAATCAACAGGCAAGCCTTGGCGGTTATACCGTTGAGCTGCAAAAAGTGGTTGAACAAAAAGGTGCCAATTATACGGCTGAAACGGCTGTATTTAATATATCAAAGCAGGGGCGCGTATTGGGCAGCACATCCTCTGAGCGCCGGTTTTACCCGGTACGTGGCATGCAGACCACCGAAGCTGGAATTTATGTCCGACCAAGCCATAACTTATATCTGGCCATTGGCGAAGGCGATGAACAAAGAGGCTGGGCGGTACGGATTTATTTTCACCCCTTCGTTAGCTGGATCTGGATTGGCTCGTTATTCATGGCTTTTGGCGGATTTGTTGCCCTTGCTGATCGAAGATTGCGCCTGCCCAAATTAGAACCATCCCGGCCAGCATCTGATCAATCAGGAAAGATGGAGCCTGCACAATGAAAATACAGCCTATCAAATTTTTGCCGGTTATTATCCTGCTTGGCATTGGCATCGCTTTTGCGTTTGGGCTGCGCAATGATCCAAGTAAACTTGCCTCAACCATGATTAACAAGCCATGGCCGGATTTTACGCTGGAGCGGGTGATTGCAGATCAGCCAGCCTTCAGCCGGGAGGATCTGCACGGCAAGATTTCTTTAGTTAATGTATTTGGCTCATGGTGCGCAGCTTGTGTACAGGAACACCCGATGCTGATGCGCCTTGCCAATCGCGAAGGGGTGATCATCTATGGCATTGACTGGCGCGATACCGCAGAGGCCGGATCTGCATGGCTGGAAAAATATGGCAACCCCTATCGCAAGGTGGGACTGGATGCCAATAGTCGTCTGGCTATTGATTTGGGAGTAACTGGCGCTCCGGAAACCTTTTTAGTCGACAAAAACGCTCAAATCCGCTTCAAGGTCGTGGGGCCCATTGATGAAAAAATCTGGACAGAGCAATTAAAACCCATGATCCAGTTATTGCAAAACGAAACATGAAAAACCAACTAACAGTTATTTTGGCAATTCTGCTGTTCTTTGGGACTGCAGGTTTTTCATTTGCAGTTAAGCCAGGTGAACAATTATCTGATCCGAAGCTGGAACAACGCGCCCGCACCATTAGCAAGGGCCTGCGCTGTGTGGTCTGTCAAAATCAGTCAATTGACGATTCTGATGCGGAACTGGCAGGCGATATGCGCAAGCTGGTGCGTGAGAGAATACTTGCTGGTGACAGCGATCAGCAGGTTAAGGACTTTATGGTGGAGCGCTATGGCAATTTTGTCTTGATGAAGCCGCCATTGGCCGTCAACACTTTGGGGCTGTGGTTGTCTCCAGTGCTGTTTATCCTGATCGGAGTCGGCTTGTTCTGGCATGTTTCCAGACGAAAACCACAAACCAAAAAACCAATTGATACTGATGAAACCGAACACAGGCTTGAAGAAGTCTTAAACAAAATGAAAAAGAATTGATATGTTGTGGATTGCAATTGCCCTTTTCCTGTGCGCGGCCATTTTGTTGCTTGCTTTGCCATTCTACCGTAATCATGACCGCCAAAGCCGTCAGCAAATGCTGGCATTGAAGCAAAATCTGCAAACTATTGATATGGATGAGAAATCTCAGGATATATCAAAATCTGAAGCGGAAAAACAGCGCAAGGATACCGCGCGACGGATTATTGCCATGGAAGAACAGGGTTTGGTGACAAGAGGCCCAGATAAGGTTGATCGGACTATTTTTATATCATTGGCTGCGATGATTATTATTGGCGCCTTTGGTCTTTATGCCCTGCTTGGCTCCCCGCAATTAGCAAGCCCTGCCCCGACAATTGCCCAGCCTGCTCCTCCTTCGGAATTTGAAGATGCAATAGTCCGTCTGGTAGCCCATCTTGATGAAAACCCTTCTGACGGCGAGGCCTGGCGATTACTGGCATGGTCGCTGACACAGGTTAACCGGCTGGAAGAAGCCAAAACCGCTTATGAAAAAGCCATTGCCATTGACCCGAACAGTGCCGAGGCTTTTTCCGGCTATGGCGAATTACTGGCATTGCGCGCCAATGGACAAATAACTGAACAGGCGCAGCAGGCATTAAGCAAAGCCCTTGAACTAAACCCTATGGACGCTCGCGCCGGTTATTACAGCGCAATTGCCAAGCGCCAAAGCGGTGATAATGAGGCAGCCCTTAACATCTGGATCAAAATGCTTAAAAATGCCCCGGATGATGCCAAATGGCGGGCGGGCTTGCTGCAAGAAGCCAAAGACCTTGCCACAGAAATCGGCGTTCCGTTTCCTGATGATTTGGAGGCAAAAGCCCCCAAAGGCCCCAGTGCCGAGCAGATCATAGCCGCAAACAATATGAGCCCAGAACAGCAACAGGACATGATTGATGCAATGATCAATCGTCTTGAGCAAAGACTGGCGCAAAACCCTGACGATTTGCAAGGTTGGCAACAATTGATACGCTCGCACATGGCGCAAGGTAATACCAACAAGGCCAAAGATGCTCTTGCTAAAGCCATAAGCGCATTTAAGGACGACACTAGGGCCCTGGCAGAATTAAACCAGTTGGCCAATTCACTACAAATATTCAGCCATAAACCAGCCGCAGAACAATAGCCTTAAGAACCACAGGCATAACCTGCACCTGTTGTTTGGAACAAGTCAAACGGGTTTAGAGCGGTTGGGACGCGCGGACAGTCCATTACGGGAGTGTTAGGTTCGAATAACTTTGCGTTTGGCTCAACTTATTCTGAAATAACCACCTTTGTTGGTAGCATTTTCAATTTCCCAAATCCTCCTGTATCTTCAACAGAGATTGACGGGTTTTTTGGGCTTGGCGGTGGCGCTGCATCAATTGCAGGCGCCAAATTTCAGCTTGGGATAGACATTGATGAGGCCTTAGTTAGTCTGCGTAAGTACAGATGTGTAGGATAATTCTATGAAATACGTGACAATCCTAGGGTGTGGACTCAATTGACCACTGCCTGATAGCGAAGATGTGTACCATGGCTAGGAAGTTTCGAGAAAGCTTTTCGAAACGGGTGGCCAGCCTTCGCATATCCTTCATTTTGCAGAAGAACCGCTCAACGATATTGCGCATTCGGTAGAGGTTTTTGTCATGCGGGATCGGGGTTCTTGCATTTGATTTAGATGGAATGACTGCCAAGGCACCTTCGTCGGCAATGCGCTGGCGAATGCTTGCGCCGCCATAGGCTTTGCCTCCTACTATGGCCAACGGGTTGTTCAGACCATCCTCCAGCAAAGCAGGAATGACCTGACTGTCACGCACTTGGCCACCAGTGATAACTACCTGTACCAATTGCCCTTTCTCGTCGACTATCGCGTGAACCTTACTCGTGCGACCTCCGCGTGAGCAGCCGATATCCTGCGCCAACTCCCCCCTTTTGCGCCGGTTGCTGCTCGATGGGTCTTAACGATAGAAGCATCAATGAACAACAAACTGTCCTCATTGGTTTTGGCCAAAGCTTCAAATATCCCGCGCCAAACGCCCGGGCGCGCCCATCTGGCATAGCGATTGTAAACAGTGGTTCGTGACCCATAGTGCTCCGGCAAATCACGCCAAGGTGCGCCGGTTCGCAAAATATGGAATATCCCATTCAACACCCGGCGGTCATCTACCCGTTTCGGCCCTCTCTTATTCAAGGGTAATAGCGGCTCAATAATGGCCCATTCTTCATCCGACAAGTCAAAACGCATAATTCAATCTCCTTTTGAGAGTTTGAATCAGCGTTCGGTAATAAAATCGATTCTATGAACTGGGTTCAGACCCTAGTAAAATGGATGATGAGGAACTTCTCACAATAAATGGGCGCCGCGTAGGTACCGGGGAGTGCAGCGATTTTTTGGTATTCGTTGATTAATTAGGGGTTATACGGTAATGGTATGGACGCCCTCGTTTTTTGATTTACACTTACGATGAAAAATAACACTATGACGGGAGGATAGGAACTTATGATTTAGGCCTATGTCAACAACGATCCGATGAATGCAACGGATCCGAGTGGGCGGCAAAGTCATGTTTTTGGTGGCCCAAGTCATGTTTCTGATAACTATGTGCCATCAACAGGTTCAGTTTCAACGGGTGAAATTCTCATTGGGGCTTCAATCGCATTGGCTCCTGTAGCCGTTGTTGCTGCAGGATGGGATATTAAAGGGGCTGTTGGATTTGAAGTTCCATTTGATGGCCGTTTTGAGTGTGAATAACTATAGGGCAAAATCTTGAAGAAATATTCATTACAAAAACCAATATCATTGCTATCAATTTATTTATTAGCTCTATTTATTTATACTTTTTAGTTGTATTTAAGCTTGGTTCAAATTACAGGGCGATGGACATTATTGGTTTTGTTATTTATTTGGTGGCTCAGATGTCTTGGATTTTCGCCTCGTATATCTTATTAAGGAGTAAGCTTAACCATGAAAATGCATATGGGAAAATTAGATATATAATATACTGTTCGGCTGCTGCCTTAGGAATAATTGTATCATTATCATTTGGACCGCGCGAACTATTCACTTCTAATTCGTTTGTGGGAAATGTAGTTGACAGTATCGGCGTAATTTCGTTTCTTATTTTAATGTTTGCGTATGTGAGAGTATGCTGGTTAAATGCGTATATGTTGCAAATCATGGAACGAACTACTCATTTAAGAAGTTCAGAAATTTTTGGGACGTTTGTGTTGTTCTTATACTGGCCAATTGGTGTCTTTTTCCTTCACAAGCGGTTAATAAATTTAGATGCTCATCAAGCCTCATAATTTACTAGGGTCTGAACCCAATTCATAGCATTGATTTTATTACCGAACGCTGGAATTACGGTGGGGCGTCCATAGATGACAGTTTACTAAATGCACTTAATTATTTCCACCCTTCGTCCTGGGGCCACGTCTTTGATGTGGCTGGTGTATCCGTCTGCCCTGCCGGGCCTTCTACAGCTATTTTTCATCCACCGGATCAAAAATTTGAACTGATGTTCAAACTCTTCCTAAGTATCATTGGCCCGGACGACGATTATGATTTGTCAATGGATGCAGGCATCAAATATGGCTTTGATGAGTTTACTATTTGCGGATTCTTGTGGATTGACCCGAGGCCCCACAACATCACCGACCTGATGGAAGCGGCCTGTAACGCTATCGAAGAGGTGTGGCTGGATGAACCAGCAAAAGAGTAACGCGCTAAATTCACCCGCTTTGCACAGCTTTGGTGCGGCTTTAGAAAGCTTTCGAAAGGGTCTGTGGGCGATTTTGGCAAAAATACGCCCCATCACAGCTTACATGGGCATTATGGGCGCCAGTACGGCAAATTTTCAAGCGGGTTGAGTTTTGCAGCCAAAAGCTTTATCTTGGGAGCAAGAGGCGGGTAACTACCAACAGGTGGGAGCGGCCTTCGGGCTCTGCGCCGTACCACCCCCGCCTCTTTATTCGTCCCATCACAGCTTGAAGAGACGCCATCAACGCCAGTGCGGCAAATTTTCAAGTGGGCTGATTTTTAGCCAAATTATGCCAGTGTCGCTCACGCGGCCTGAGGCATGGATACCCGGAAGGCACTCTGTCGATCCGTGTGGGAGCTTCCGACCCACCAGGCCGCTTCCATCATTTATTACCGATAACGGTGCCGCTAGTGACGGTCATTCTTAGGGTTACTCTTAGGGTCATTCTTAAGGGTCAGTGCCATTTTTCGCTGCCCCTTGAGTGATACTTGATATCCCCTGTAATCATACCAAAGCAGTACTTGTTGGTAATAAAATAACCCTTAAATGACCCTTGTGGATACTGACTGACCCTTGAGGATCGGGGATAAGTGGTAAGGATGCCCGCAACCTTAAAACCTGTTATAATGTAAGAGCTGGGGCAAAACCCCCGACAAATAAGCTCTTTGACAGGTAAATATTTTTCTCAAAACCAATAAAACAAAAAGGGTTTTCAACACTCATCTGCGCGCAAGCAAGCTGTCAGAAATTGCTTCTTGCTGGCGTGTTTTTCTGCTTTATCCGCTGTGGAAAAGCGTAAAAACATTTTATTGGAGGCTTGGCCGGTGTTTTGGCCGATCCTTGATATGACCTGATTATCAGAATTGCTGGTCAGGGAGTTGGTTTGCATGGTTTCCTGATTGCTCCGCGTTTTCGCGGCCGACTGCATGAACGTTTCAAGCCAGACAAAAGAAAGCCTCCAATATGACTCTACTATTCAAAGAACGCTCTAATATCCCAAAATGGCCTTGGTTTCCAGATATTCCTCAAACCCGGCAGGGCCACGCTCACGGCCATTGCCTGATTGCTTATAGCCACCAAATGGCATGGTAAAGTCCGGCTTGGCACCACATAAATGCACCATGCCAGTGCGTAGCTCAGAAGCAATTTCACGCACCTTGTCCATATTTGCTCCCGACACATAACCCGAAAGCCCATAAAGCGTATCATTGGCGATCTGAATGGCCTCGGCCTCATCCTCA
This sequence comes from Robiginitomaculum sp., assembly GCA_015485155.1. Lineage (GTDB taxonomy): Bacteria > Pseudomonadota > Alphaproteobacteria > Caulobacterales > Maricaulaceae > Robiginitomaculum_B. The sequence goes on from WFUF01000027.1 coordinate 176,768, forward strand.
TAGGGCAAAATGCTCAAGACCGGGCCAAAAATCTCCTCCCGGGCAATTCTCATATCATTACTGACATTACCAAATACGGTAGGACGCACATAAAATCCCTGATTTAATCCATTGGGACGACCCGGCCCGCCCGCTGCCAGCGTCGCACCTTCTTTGATGCCGCTTTCGATCAAATTTTGAATTTTGTTCCATTGCGGCTCTGAAACCACCGGCCCCATCACCATGCCGTCGGAATTGGGATCGGCCACTTCTATGGCGTTGGCGGTTGCCGCTGCTACCTGCATAGCCTCGTCCATGCGCGATGCCGGCACCAACATTCGCGACGGCGCATTGCAGTTTTGACCTGAATTGATCGACATGCTTTGCATGCCGCTGGAAACCGCCTTGGCAAAGCCCTCCTTATCCAGATCGTTCAAAATGATATTGGCAGACTTTCCGCCCAACTCCTGTGATACCCGCTTCACCGTCAAGGCCGCGGCCTGTGCTACAGCAATACCGGCGCGGGTTGAGCCGGTAAAGGAAACCATATCAATGCCAGGGTGACTGGCAATTGCGGCTCCGACCACTGGCCCATCACCATGAACCATATTGACCACACCGGCAGGGATTTGCGACGCATCAAGAATTTCCATCAAAATCTGTGCTGAAATCGGCGAAACTTCCGATGGCTTCCACACCACGGTACACCCGGTCGCCAATGCTGGAGAAAGCTTGCAAAAAATCTGGTTCATTGGCCAATTCCACGGGGTGATCAGTCCACATACACCCACCGGCTCACGAACAATTTTTGCGCCGGAACGCATTTTGCTGAACTCAAAGGTTTTTAAGGTTTCAATATCCGAAGCCAGCAATCCCATACCCACTGCGGCCTGCATGCTTGAGGAAATCCACGCCGGAGCACCCATTTCCTCGGTAATGGCTTTGGCAATATCATCCTGCCGCCTGGTGTATTCTTTTAAGATTCTCTGTAACAGCTCTATGCGCTCCTCGCGCGAAGCTTTTGACCAATTACCAAAAGCGGCACTGGCAGCAGATACAGCACGATCCACATCAACAGAGCTGCCTTGTATAACTTGCGCACATATCTGTTCATTTGCCGGGTTGATTACGTCTAAAAGTTCATTGCCCTCAGGCTGTATCCAACTGCCATCCACATAAAATTTATCAAGAATTTTCATCATTTACCTCTTTGGCTTGTTTGAGCTTACAGCAATAATTCCTTCATCGGAATGTCCGGGTTTCTTAACTTGTCCACATCGAGGCTTACGCCCTTGGCAATAAGCATGCGCGAAACCATATATTCTGCCGGAGCATTAATCGCATCACATGCCAGCAATCGACCATCTTTGAGATAAAAAATCGCCAAAGAGCAATCAGCGTCCAGCTTGCGGATAATCACCTGATCATGACCGCTGTGCAAGCCTGCAATTTGCAATTTAACATCATATTGATCCGACCAGAACCATGGTACAGCATTATAAGGTTTGGGTTTCTCGCAAATAGCTGCTGCTGCGGCTTTGCCCTGATCAATGGCATTTTGCACCGATTCAAGACGTAAATTTCGGCCATAAAGCGCACTGGGGTGATGACTTACATCACCGACCGCATAAACATGCCTAGCCGAAGTCTGGCAAAGTTCATCAACCACAATACCATTTTCACAAACAATTCCTGCCTCTTGTGCCAGCTCCTCATTAGGGATAACCCCGATTCCAACCACTACAATATCGGCGGGCAGTTTTTTGCCGTCCTGCAAAGTGACAGCCTTAACTTTTTGCTCACCCTCAAAACAGGTGGCAGTAGTGTTCAGTAGGATTTGCACACCGGCCTTGCGATGAATTTCTGTTATAATATCTGCAAGCTCAGACCCGGAAACCCGTGCCAGAACCCGATCCTGTGCCTCAAGTACGGTTACGTCCATGCCTTGTTTTACTGCGGTGGCAGCACATTCAAGACCAATATATCCAGCCCCGATAGCGATTAGTTTTTTGCCCGGAGCAAAAGCCTTGCGGATATGCTCGGCATCAGCCAGAGATCGCAAATAGTAAATCTGCTCAAGATCATTGCCGGCAATTGGCAGGGGTCTGGGCCTAGTACCTGTTGCCAGCACCAGATCCGAAAACCCAAGCATGCTGCCATCATCCAGTTCAATGCAGGACTCATCAAGATGCAGGTTTGTGACCCGGGTTTGCGTGCGCAGTTGAATATCAAATTTTGCCCAAAACTCATCGGGGCGCAAAAATAAATCCTCACGGGGCATATTGGATGACAAATAAGCCTTGGACAAAGGTGGCCGCTGATATGGCGGAACAGCTTCGTCACCGATCAGGGTAATCGGCAGCCTGTAACCTAATTGCCGTAAACTGGCTGCCACTTGTGCGCCAGCCTGTCCTGCGCCGACGATCGCGGTTCCTGCTTGCACGAATGGCTCCTATTGTTCTGACTGCTGACAATAGTAAAAGACAATCACCAGCTAGCAAAGCCAGAATAATTGTTTTACAAGCCTGTTTTTCTGGGAATATGGAAAATCAGCCATGCAGAAACTGATAATTGCCATTGTAGCGGGCTCATTATTTGCCATTGCCTCCTGTTCTGTCGAACAAGATACAGAATCAGAAAAACCAACAATTGATCAAACCCAGAACATGGCTTTCACCACAGAGCCAATAGCGGATATAGAAGTCCCCAAACAATGGGCAGGTGCGGATATTGCCATGGGCAAGCGCGAATTTAGCAAATGCCGAGCATGTCACACCACATCCAAAGGCGGAGCGCAACGCATTGGCCCCAACCTCTATGGTATTTTTGGCTCCAAAGCTGCAAGCAATCCTGAATTTCGTTTTTCAAAGGCTTTGCAAGACAGCAATATCCTGTGGACTGCCCAGACAATGGATCAATGGATTGCTGATCCAAAACAAATGGTAAAGCAAACCAGCATGAGTTTTGTCGGCATTCGCAACCCTGAAAAACGCGAGGCACTTCTGGCCTATTTGTACCAGCAAACCCGATCAGATACCCAAGAAACTAAAACTTCCGCCACCAACCCAGACCAATAGCCCTGTCGGCAACTACATTGCGCCCGGATACTGGTTGCATTACATAAAGCTGAATCGCTGACGTTGGCGAATATGACCAGACCAAAGATCCTTGGGTTTTGACTGATCGCAAGGTTCTGGTGCCGGAAAATACGGCCCGGTCACCATGCAGAACAAATACCTGCCCCATCAGCATGATATTCTTTGCCGGATAAATGCCAACGGTCATATCAAGACGCCACTCGTCAGGTATGGTTGCGTTTCTGAACTGCCGTGCAAGCTGAAAGTCCAGAAAACCATGACGCCGAAATAGTGAAAACGAACGACCTGCCAATGCTCTTACTTCCCACTCAAGATCGCCCTCACCCAGCCGTATATCCAGACCATTCTCAGCATTTCCTGGAATAGACACCCCGCCCTGTGCAGAAAAAACCCACTTGTTCAAATCAGCAATTTTCCGCTTGATTGCAATTTGCGAAGCACCAATACCAGCCTTGGCATCCATGGTATTGTCCCGTTGCAGGCGCACATCCTGTACAGCAAATCGAGCCGTAAGCGACCAGTTTTCAGACAAGCCATATTCCCCATAAACAGCAGACTCCAGCTTGTAAAAGTCTATCCTTTGCAGCGGGCTACCATCATCACTATAGGCAATTTGGGCCCTGTGAACAGCAACAGAAGTGATCACTTCCGATGCTCCTGGCTTCTGTAACCAGGCACCTGCCAATGCCGGGAGGCAAAACCCTGCCCAAAGCAGGCACGGCCAGTACCAGCCGCGCCAGATTATTCTCACACACCTGCGCACTTGTTTATCCGCCCCTACCCCCTTGGTAAAACCTTAATACACGCCTGTGCTGTAAATGCCACTAAAACAATCATTCTACCTGCACCTGCTGCTAGAAGCAAATGGACTAACAGCATGCACGCAGATGAATTAACTGTAATTAAAAGATTTTTTGAAATTCTAACCCCTAAAATCAGATGGATATAATATGACCGACCTTAGCGCTGCTCTTAGCATGTCTCAATTGGCAAAACTTGCGCAATCCAAAAATCCGCAAAAGCGGGATAAGCTGTTTTTAGCTCTGGGATCCCTGTGCGCCCAAAAACCATTAGATGAAACTCCGCAAGACAGCGCCTTTTGCGAGATTATGTTTTTGCTCAACAAGGACGCTTCCAAAGATGCTCGCCAGCAAGTTGCCAATTTACTGTGCGAAAAAGACTGGTCGCCTCGAAGTCTGGTATTGGCATGGGCTATTGATGAGGTTCCTGTGGCCAACCCGGTTTTGCTTAAAAGCCCGGTGTTAACTGATGATGATCTGGTTACTGTCGCTAAAAGCAGTAGCCTGTTCCACCGTATTGCTATTGCTGATCGTCCAGAAATTACCGAAAAAATCACCAGCACTCTGGCTCACTTTAGTGAACCGGAAGTATTGATTGCCATGACCGGCAACACTACGGCCACCATGACTATGGAAACCTTTGCCTCTTGTGTACGAGTATCTAGGCGTCATGATGCTCTGCGCCTGAAACTTGCCGACCGCAGCGACCTGCCACGAAGCCTGATCCCCTCATTATTTGCCTATTCCAGCACAGAGGAAAGAAAAAAAATTGCGGTAAATTTCAACGTAGATGTAGAAAAATTCTCAGACATAGTAAGACAGGCCGTTCTTGCAAAATCAGTGTCAGCAGATGACACCACCATATATGGCACCAGAGAACTTGAAATTGCCCGGCTTGTGTCCAAGCTGTCCAAAGCTGGAAAACTAACTCCGGCATTTGCTATTCGTGCTGCATCCGAAAACAAGATTCCATTATTTGAACATGCCATTTGCTCGTTGGCGGACATACCTTTGGAGCAGTTTCGCTCAGCGCTTTCACGCAGCCCGACAATGACCCTTGCTTTGGCCTGTCATGCTGCTCGCCTAGAGCGGGCAGTGTTTCCATCGCTGCACCGTAATTTACAGGCGCGGGGTTATTTTACCGAGCCGTTAACCGAAGAGATTACTACCAAGGCAGCACAGGCATTTTCCAGCCATTCACCAGCCGGTGCAGCGGTAGCTTTACGCCTGTTAGCCAGCAACAACACTTGACATCAGGCGCAGGAAGCTGTGACTGCACATAATGACTGTTGCAAACTCCAGATTTAATTCAATAGCCGTTGTTGCTTCATCAAATCCAAAAGCGCAAGATGGCTATCATGAGCTGATAAATGCCTGCGCCGATCATATTTCAGACCATCCTGATGTAATTGTAGCCTTGGGCGGAGATGGGTTTATGCTCGAAGTCCTGCACAAACAAATAGGTGCTTCAATTCCGGTATTTGGTATGAATCGCGGCTCTATCGGTTTTTTGATGAATGACTTTCATGTTGATGATCTATTGGCACGGCTAAACGCCAGTGAACCTGCAATTATCCGGCCCCTTCGCATGATTGGTGAAACTGTTGATGGTGTGCAGTTTGATGAACTTGCAATCAATGAAGTATCCTTGTTCCGGCAATTCCATCAGGCCGCAAAAATCAGCATTTCCGTAGATGGCAAACCCAGAATGAGCGAATTGATAGCTGATGGTATCCTTGTTTGCACCCCAACCGGCAGTACCGCCTATAATTTATCGGCCCATGGCACCATTATTCCTTTGGATGCGCGGGTGCTGGCTCTAACCCCGATCAGCGCATTTCGGCCACGCAGATGGCGCGGAGCCTTGCTCAACCACCAAAGCGTGGTGCGCTTTGATGTCATTGAGCCTGAAAAAAGGAGGGTAAGTGCGGTTGCGGATAACAGGGAAATACGCAATGTAAAATTTGTCGAAGTAAGAGAGAGTAAATCAATTAAACTTACCATGCTGTTTGACAGGGGACGGGCACTGGATGAGAGAATCGCCCTGGAACAATTCAGCACGTAAAACAGCCGATTAAATCAATAGCGATTAGATCCTATCATTAAAAAACAAGAAACAGCGCAACTGCCATTATTGTACCGATCACCGGAATCACCACGGTTAATGCTGCAACCGGGCCATATGCGTCCTTGTGGGTTTCGCCGCAAATCGCCCGGATAGTGGTCACCACATAACCATTGTGCGGCAGGCTGTCCAAGGCACCCGAAGCAATGGCAATCACCCGATGCAGGCTTTCCGGATCCACTGGGTGTTCAGCACCCTCACCCACATAATGCGGAGCCAATAAGGGAAGGGCAATTGTTTGCCCTCCAGAGGCCGAACCTGTTAAGCCGCAAATCACACTTACCGCGATTGCTGCGGCAATCAATGGGCTTACCGGCAGATCGGTCACAGTATTTAACGCCAGATCAAAGGCTGGAGATGCCTTGGCCACAGCGCCAAAACCCACAACCGCCGCCGTATTGGCAACGGCAATTATTGCACCCACTCCCCCGGCGCTAAACGCCGCCCCCAGCCCAAGAAGCTTTGTATAATGAATGGCCATAAGAACCAAAACGCCCGCCAATAACGCAACCACCAGTGCGTCCAGCCCCCAATCCCTAAAATAAAAAGCCGTAGCCTGCACAACAAACAGCGGCATCACACAAAGCAACGGGTTGGGCAGATTATCCATAGACCTGATTTCATTGTCATCGTCACGAGCATGGAACCTCTCGCCTCTCGCCTTGGCCTTTGCCAACATTCTGGCCAGCCAGACAAAACCCAGTGCCGCCATTACCAGGGCCACCGGCAGGCTGACCTGCCAGCCTGCCATATAGGTGGTTCCCAAATACTCGGTTGGAATAATATTCTGTATTTCCGGAGAACCCGCCGAGGTCATGGTAAATGTCACCGAACCAAAAGCGATTGATCCGGGAATAAACCTTCTGGGCAGATCTGCTTGCCTGAAAAGGCTGACCGCCATTGGATAGACCGAGAATGCCACAATAAATACGCTTACCCCCCCATAGGTCAACAAAGCGCAGGCTGTAACAACTGCGGTACTGGCATAACGAATACCAAATTTTTGCACTACCCAGTGAGCCACACTGTCCGCAGATCCCGTATCCTCCATCAATTTACCAAAAACAGCACCGAGCAGGAAAACTATGAAAAACTTGCTCACAAAGCCGGTAAATCCGGACATATAGGTGCTGGTAAAATCTTCTGCTCCGGCACTGGCCGTGGCCGGCAATAAGGCTATCCCGGCGCTAATTGCAACAATTATTGCGCACAAGGGGGCCGCAATCAAAATGCTCCAGCCGCGCATGGCCATCACCACCAGCAAGACCAGGCTTGCTATTAAACCGATCATTGCCAGCATGAAAATCCCCTAATACATACATTAACTAGAGCGCAGCCTGCGGCCGAAATTTAGTCCTGGGCAATAGCGGCTATTGCCCTGTTTTCCAACTCATCCAGCAAACGAAATAATTGATCAATTTCGGAGCTGCTTAATCCCTGTAAAAGCACCTTTTCCTGTTCCAGAGCCAAAGGAGCAATTTCGTCGTGAATGTCCCTGCCGGTTTTGGTCAGTTTCAAAATCTGCTCCCGGCGGTCTTTTGGTGAAGTGCTGCGCACAACCAGCCCGCGCTTGAGCAGGCCGGAAACAGCCCTGCTTACGGTCATTTTATCCATTGCCGCCTGCATTGCCACCTGTTGCGCTGTTCTTGCGCCGCCAGCCCCCAACATTGCAATAACCCGCCACTGCCAGATACTTAAACCAAAGCGATCCCGATATAGACTGGCGATTAAATTACTGACCTGATTGGAAACCACAGACAGCCTGTATGGCAGATATTCTGCCAGTTTCCACGAAGAATCTTGCCTGGTATCGCTCACGGTTCAAGGGCCGGTATATCGGGTGACTTTCTGATCAATACGACCGAAAATGCTATGACCATCTGCATCACGCATTTGTATGGAAACCTGATCACCAAACTTCATAAACGGAGTGGATGCAGAGCCATTTTCTATTGTCTCGATCATTCGTATTTCTGCTATGCACGAATAGCCATCACCACCTTGCGAAATTGGTTTGCCAGCACCACCATCAAGCTTGTTGGAAACAGTTCCTGATCCAATAATTGCGCCTGCTCCAAGCGGTCTTGTTTTTGCTGCGTGGGCAATGATCTGCCCAAAGTCAAAGGTCATGTCCTTACCGGCATCAGCCTTGCCAAATGGCTCATTGTTCAAGGACACCAACATGGGTAAGTGCAATTTACCACCATCCCACGCCTCTCCCAGCGCGTCCGGTGTTACCGCTACCGGAGAAAATGCCGATGATGGTTTTGACTGAAAAAAACCAAAACCCTTGGCCAATTCAGCTGGAATTAACCCACGCAAGGACACATCATTCACCAACATGATCAAAACGATTTTGCTGGCCGCAAGTTCAGGGCTTGCTCCCATGGGCACATCATCAACGATGACGGCGACTTCTGCTTCCATGTCGATGCCAAAAGTCTCATCATCAGCCATTTCAATGTCTTCACGTGGCCCAAGGAAACAGTCTGATCCACCCTGATACATCAAAGGGTCTGTCCAGAATGTTTCAGGCATTTGCGCCCCTCTGGCCTTGCGCACCAATTCCACATGATTGACATAGGCAGAACCATCTGCCCACTGAAAAGCACGAGGCAACGGCGAAGCACACTCCCGTTCCCGAAAACGCTCCACTGGCACAGCACCGGCTTCAAGGCTTTGATAAAGCGCCCTTAATTGTGGCTCACACTTTGCCCAATCATCCAAAGCCGCCTGTAATGTTGGCGCAATGCGCCCGGCATCCGTATATCTGGTCAAATCTTCCGATACCACAACCAGACGGCCATCACGACCAGATTTTAATGATGCAAGTTTCATATTTAATACCTTATGCTGACTCACGGGTTTGACGTGCGAACGCCTATTCAGAAGCATTGTTTCTCAGAGGTATTGTTTACACCAGATTCGCGCATCTTCCTACAAAGAAAAAGGCCCGCTCATCTGAGCGGGCCTTAGTCCGAATGTTTTGATTTTCAAAAACTAGAAGCTTTTGTCAACCTGGAAGTAGAAGTAACGACCAATGGTGTCATAGGTACCAAATGGAGTATTCTCGGTTGGTGAGAAGAAACCATCAACCTCTTTCCAGTATGGAGGCTGCTTGTCAAAGACATTATCAACACCAGCAGCTACCGACAGAGTATCAGTTACATTGTAACGGATGTTCACGTCATTATAGAAGTACCAGTCGCGAATAACATAGGATTCAACCAATGTAGCCGCATCAGCTGCAGAATATCCAAAATCATTGATCAGATAATCAAGAGCTCTTTGCTCATCACCTTCAATTGGTGACAGGGTGCGAACTGACCATGCTACGCGGTACTTGTCAGTTGTATAGCTGGCAGTGGTATTAATTTTCCACTCGTTGAAACAGGCTGCTATAAAACCCATACAACGTCCAGCAAAATCAAGTTGATTTCCGTCATCATCAATTGAAATACGGGAAATAATGTAACTACCGCTTACATTCAAGCCCAAGTCACCATTACCAACTTCGGTGCTGCCGCTGACGGTAAAGTCAACGCCTTCACTGCCGTCTAAACCTGTGGAGTTACCAAAGGCACGATCCACCCGCAGAATGTCACCACCATTTTGACGGGTAATCTTGCTGCACTGGGACACATCACCAAGAATATAACACTCCTGGAGGATATCGTTCAGACCCTCAACAATAATTGGGTTATTTATCTCAATGTCATAATAATCAACCGCAGCAGAGAAGTTATATTTGCTAAGGAAGTTATTTCCAGGCGTATAAACCATGCCCAGAGTTCTTTGCTTTCCGGTTTCCGGCAACAGATTATCACCAACCAGACGGGAACCAACTGTAAATGACAGCAATTGCGCACTAGTTTGCAAGAAGTCAGATCCATCACCAACACCGGCAGCAACACATTGCGGAGTATTCACACCAACCACAAAATCATCATTGGGATCGTTGGGCGTTCCATTATCGTTAAGAGAACCGCCACATGGGTCAGTATAGGTGGGGAATCCACCGGAGCCGCCATTAAACAGATTGCTGATACTTGGCGCACGGAACGATGTTGAAATAGTTCCACGGAAACGCAAGTCTTCTATTGGTGACCATGACAAGGCCAGACGATAAGTTTCACCGGCATCAAACGTATCATAAGAAGAAATACGCCCGGCGCCACTGAATGTCAGTTCCTCAAACATTGGCTGACCAGCCATTAACGGGATTTGTATCTCACCAAAGTAATCGGTTGAGGTCAATGAACCGTTTGTGGAAGTTGCTGGGTTGCCTGATGAATAGCCGTTCTCAATAGCAGCATCCACATCAGTGGCACCACGCAATCCGCGGCCTTCAACACCGATCAAAGCCTGAACGGAACCAGCTGGCAATTCAAATAGTGAATTTCTGAATGTTGCCTGCCATTGAGTACCGGTTGAGCTGAATTTATCGACAGTGTTCAGCCTGATAAAGTTAGCAGCACCAGGAGTGATTGAGTTAGGGCCAAACATATTCAGTGGCTCACAGCCCTGTTGACGGGCAAGCTCGCTGGCACACTGATAGTTCACGCCGCCAACTGTCACAATACCAGGACCTGAATTGGTGGTCACTTCAGTATTGAACGCCTGTTCAACCCGTAACATATCAATCAGATTGCCGTTCTTGTCAGTACCATTATTGAGGTCTGCGGTGTAGGAAATTTCCCAACTACCACCACTGAAGAATGGAATATCACCTTCTGGCAGGGTACCATCCAATGCCAATACTGTACGGAATGTGTCGGATTCCTGGTCAAACAGACGCGGACCAACATCAAGCATCCGCTTACGGTAAATAACATCACGCGGAGAATCCCCTACCTGAGCCCAGAATTGCTCGTTGAATGGATTATCTCGTGGAATGACCAGACCGTAGGTAAACTGGGCACCATTTCCAAGAGGCACCGGAGCCAGATCCTGCTGTGAACGACGCTTGTTATACATGGCTTCCATAGAGAAGTTCACATATTCGTTGAGTTCATAATTTGCGGTAACCAGAGCATTCAACGAAGTTGAAGGAGTACGCAAATAGTTCAGCGGATTAAAGTTATAAGCATCACCGAAGAAGTTAAATGGACGGGGTACACCACCAGGCCCTGTTTGATCAACAATAAGTGATCCTCCAAGATTCTGGTCGTTAATACCAATACGGCCAGCAGGAATAAATGATGAACCGGAGCACTGATCGTTGGCACCAGCAATCCCACCAAGGAATCCAAGACCACCCCAGGCTGGCTCAAGCCGTGGACAATCAGAAATATCACGATCGGCCTGATATACACCTTCTTGCTCACGATAGCCTATAGCAAGCAGAACATTACCGCGATCATTGGTCACACCAGCCATCACCGAGGCATTCCAGGTTTCGCCATCACCACGCTCGGCAGTACCGGCGCGGAATGAAGCTTCAATACCATCAAAGTCGGTTGGGGTCATAATGTTGATAACACCGGACACCGCATCGGCACCATAGACCGCGCCAGCGCCGTCTTTAAATACTTCGATACGCTCAATTGCGCTGGTAGGGAAGATCTGCAAGTCAACCAGATTATTCACACCTGAACCAACAGGGGCAACACGCCGACCATTCATCAAAACCAGCGAGCGATCTGAACCCAAACCACGGATGTTAACCGTTGCCAGACCACCAGAGCCGTTATTGGCATTGGCACCATCACCATAGAAGGAAACGGCTGGCAATTCTTCGAGAAGATCACCGAGATTGGCCTTGGCCGAGATATCAATCTCAGTAGCAGTAACCACGCTCATTGGTCCAACAGACGTGTAGTTGTTTGCCTGCGTCAGACGCGAACCGGTAACAACGATTTCATCGTCTTCTTCGTCTTCTGCCTCCTGGGCAAATGCTGGCCCAGCCATTAAGGCTGCCGCAGCCACACCCATGAGTGCAACCGAACGGATAGCCGGTAAATAATCTTTGTTAGTCATTCTATAAACCCCTCACTAGGATTGAAAAATCTAGACTTAAAATTCAATGCGCAAGACCCCCTGCACAACTAAAACACCAAAGCGCACAAACCCGCACCATGGCATTACCGTCCTGACACATAAAAGCATTTGCAGAACAGGTCGACACTAAACATGCTCAATCCTTGAACTTCTTTAATAAGCGCTTCAAAAATGTCACACTAAATATCCTGCAACTTCTCGCGGATTAAGGGATAAATCAGAGGATCATCACCAGTTTTGGCACGCAGCCATGTCAAAGTACCGCGCCTGCTATCATGCCTTGCGCGGTTGAGCTTTGGTATCGGAATTAAATTATCGCGGGCTTGAGCTAATTATCCTCATGCAGCCAGGCTGCATGCCTGGGAGCCTTTTTGGTTTTTGTCCACTCTTCAAGCATTGCCGGGGCCACTTCATGCAATTGTGCCATTTGTTCCGGCGTGCCGGTATTTGCCGCCAGTTCCAGACGGTGCCCATTAGGATCAAAGAAATAGATAGACTTGAAAATACCGTGATTGGTTGGGCCAATAACGCTTATCCCCTCGGCTTCGATCGAAGCCTTGGCCTCCAGCAAAGCCTCAACAGAATCAAGCTCAAAGGCAATATGCTGCACCCATTTTGGAGTATTTTCATCCCTGCCCATTTCATCAAGAGACGGCAATTCAAAAAACGCCAGAATATTACCTGCTCCGGCATCAAGGAATATATGCATATACGGGTCAGGCTCCTTGGTAGATGGGACTTCATTTTCCGCAATGGCCAGAACAAAATCCATATTCAAAACCCGCTGGTAAAACTCTACCGTTTCTTTTGCGTCCTTGCACCGATAGGCCACATGATGAATGCGCTTTAGCTCAATACTCATAATTCTCTCCAGATGTTATCCCAAGCCCGGTTATTGTTCGTTCAGGACACCCCGACGAACCTGATCCAGTTCAATGGAATCAAACAGGGCCTGAAAATTGCCCTCACCAAAGCCATCATTGCCCTTGCGCTCGATAAACTCGAAAAATACCGGCCCAATGACGGTCTTGGAGAATATCTGCAGCAAAAGCCCCTGCCCTTCAGTTGGTGCGCCATCAATCAAAATGCGACGTTTTCTTAGCTCTTCCACATCTTCGCCATGACCGGGTAGCCGCTCGTCAATCAGATCAAAATAACTATCCGGTGTGTCCTGCAATTCAATACCATTGGCCAGCAGCCCATCCACAGACTTGTAAATATTGTCAGTTTCAATGGCGATGTGCTGAATTCCTTCGCCGTTAAAATCTGCCAAAAATTCCTCAATCTGTGACTTGTCGTCACGACTTTCATTCAATGGTATGCGAATTTTTCCGCACGGGCTGGTCATGGCCTTGGAGATCAGGCCGGTTAATTTACCTTCAATATCAAAATAGCGAATTTGCCGAAAACCGAACACGTCCTCATAGAACTTGCCCCATTTTTCCATTTGCCCGCGATAAACATTGTGGGTAAGGTGATCAATATAACCAAAACCAAGGCTGTTTTTTTCCTCATCCGCGCCCAATATGGCTTCAAACTCGCGGGCGAAAAACTCGTCGAACTGATCCTCGGTTGCCAGATATAATGCCGAGCCGCCAATGCCATGCACTGCAGGCAATTTATCCGTCCAAAGCCCATCGTTGAAATTTACAGCACCCCGTTTTAGTGCCTGTTCGTGGGCGAATTCAGCATTTTCCATCAAAAAGCACATGGAATTTGCACCACCATTATGCAAATTCCTAAAAGCTTTGGCTTGGCCTTTTATCTCACGGTTAAGCAAAAAGTTTGCATTGCCTTGTTTGTAGCGAATCACATCCCTTGTTTTGTGCTTTGAAACGGCTGTAAAGCCCATCATTTCAAACAAAAGCGCCAGTTTTTCCGATTCATCAGAAGTAAACTCAACAAAACCAAATCCACGGGTTCCCAGAGGGTTTTCAAATAAATCAACCATTTAACAGCTTCCTATTGCAAAGACCTGAACATTCAGGTCAACTTCCAGCTCATTATATGACCGATAATAGTAACAATTGCAACTAATTATGAGCAACTCTGTGATTGAATTGTGGAATTACTACCGTAGCGGCACCTCGCACCGGGTGCGAATAGCCTTAAATCTAAAGGGTATAGAGTGGACATACAGGCCGCTTAATTTACTAAAAAGCGGGCATAAATCTGCGCAATACCTCCATATAAACCCGCAAGGACTGGCCCCAACCATGCTGGTTGATGGCGTGCCACTAACCCAGTCTCCGGCCATTTTAGAATATATCGAGGAAATGTGGCCGCACCCGCCTTTACTGCCAAAAAACCCCATGGACAGGGCCAAAGTCCGGGCAATGGCAATGATTATCGGCTGCGACATTCACCCTATCAACAATTTACGCATACTAAACGAGGTAAAAGCCGCCACCGGCGAGGACGGCCCACCATTATCATGGATTCATAAATGGATACAGCAGGGATTTGAAGCACTGGAAAGCATGCTGTTTTCCGATAAGAACAGGGATCCGGGATTTTGCTTTGGGTCGGTTCATGGTCTTGGTGAGTGTTATCTGATCCCGCAAATATATGCGGCCAAAAGATTTGAGTTTGATTTAAGTCCGTTTCCGCTGATCTGCCAGATAGATGAGCATTGCGCCCGGCTTCCGGCCTTTATAGATGCTCACCCTGACCAGCAGCCTGATGCACCAGATAATCTATCATGACCTAATCATCGTCGTTTTCGCTTAAAATTCTGGCCTGTTCACGCCAGTTATCGCGCAAAATACGTCCCTTAAGACGTAATTTTTCATCAATCCCCTGAACTTGCTCGTCCGTCCAATTGCTGATTTCCAAAAAGGAACGTACTCCCAACGCACGCAGCTTACTCTCGATCATCGGCCCAATACCCTTGATCTTTGAAAAGTCATCCGTATCCGCTTGCCCGGAAATTTCTTCTTTAGCATTTTCAACGCTTGCAGAAGCTTGCCTGTGGGCCGCCATTTGATCTGATAATTCGGCTTCCAGTTCTGCAACTCTGGCCCGAAGGCGTATTTTCTCAGCATCAATTTCCTCGCACCTTGCACGAAGATGAGCCACTTCAATATCCAGATCATCGGCAGGGAGAGTTTCCTTTCTGGTGCATATCCATATCCCGACGATCAACCCCAGCAATGCTGCCAGCGCCAGCCACAACCACATCTGTATAACAAGCCATGCCATGGTGTTTATCCTTATAGCTCCACGGTAATTTCGATTCTGCGGTTACGCGCATGACATGAACGGGTGCGCTCTGTGCATATTGGTTTTTCTGATCCAAAGCCGACAGAAGATATGCGATCAGCTCTTACCCCGCGTTCCACCATATATTCTCTTACCGCCTGCGCCCGCTGTTTTGAAAGATAATTATTAAATTGTGGGTCACCTATCGCATCAGTATGGCCCTCAACCAGTAGGGTAAAATCACCACATTGCCTGGCAAGACCTGCTAAAAAGTTCAAAAACTCATAACTGTCTGAGCCAATATCAGCTTTTCCCCGATTAAACAAAATCTGATTTTTGGATAAGGATTGCCCAAACAGCTTGCGACATTGTTCAATGTCCGTAATAGGGCCATCCTCGACAACTACACCAAATTTATTGGGCGGTGGCGGAGGATATGAAATCACCATATCCATTGAAAGCGCCCCTCCTGCTTTGGCCAGACTACCCTTTAGCTGTTCTGCATCTTGCCTGCTGTCAGCCAGTCCACGCAAAACAAACCCATTGTTATCAAGTGTCAGCACCGGGTTCTGCAGTTTGGCCATTGCTGGTAACAGGGCAAGCATTTGCGGCAAAGCCTCTTGAAAGGTACCCGGCACAACTTTCATGGTATCTTCCGTATCATCACCAAAGACCTTTACGGCCGCAGCCAGTAATTTATCGCGGGCCTGTTCACTATCAATATAGCCGGATAAAACCAGATGTCCGCCATCATCCATCGCCACATTCCAGTACGGATTGTTCACCGGAGGTACAATCTGCAGATCATCCAGATTGACGCCAGTTACACCGCCTTTTAGCCAGCCACCGGAGCCGGTACTCCTTAAGACAATTGTAGCAGCCATATTCCTGGCATCTTCTGAAGATACCTTTCCACTTAGCATGGCCACTTGCCCATGCATCTTGACCTCAAGACTGTGCAGGCCGTTTTTAACGAGAGCCGAATTGGCATTGCCTTGCAGTTTCTGCGTAACCGTCGCCAGACCAGAGCCACCCGGCCAGCCAATACTTATACCTGAATGGATACCGAACCACCCCAAAGCAAGGAACAGCGCCAATCCAATAACAAGCTTCATAAATACTGACATCAGTCACCTGATTATAGTCATTTGTGCCAAGTTTAACTGTGCCACAATCAAGACAGTGGGTAAACGTAATTTTTTAACTGCTCTACTTAGCAATTTTGCTGCCCTTGCTAAAGCGATTGTAAAAAACAAGTAAAGCAAAACCTTTGATCAAAACGCAATAAAAAGTACTTTTTCTTGTGTTTTGCTTGCAAACCTGTCCAGATTTACAGTAAAGACCCGAACCATCAATGGGACGAGGGAGATTATTCACATGCCCGGCAGGTTTGATTTAAGGCAAACAGCAACCAAACAGTATTTCTTTACCCTTAGCTCCGCTGCCGGAGAAGTAATCGGTAAATCAGAAAAATACAAAGCCAAAGCAAGTGCCAAAAACGGCATTCTCTCGGTTAGAAAAAATATATTAGACAAAAAGAACTTCACGACTCCCAGCAAGAACACTGCCGGTAAATGGCACTTCAGCCTGAAAGCCAGGAACGGCGGAACTATAATGCATTCAAACGCTTATGCTTCGCAAGCAGAGGCCCATGCAGGAATTAAAGCCATAATAGAAACTGCCGATAATGCCGTGGAAATTGATCATTCATGATATCCTTGGCAATTGTATTTTTCAAACTTCCGATGTCCTATATTTGCTGAAATCACACAGAGCATTGGCGATTGTAACGAGCTTTCCTGCTAGCGCAATTATGATGACTTTGTGGTACTCTTCTTATTTGCGGAAGCAATCTGCCTTGCTGCAATCGTGATATGGTAGCTTTAATCAGTCCTAAATCTTATGCATCTTCGATTTTCTACACAGCTACTTTTGCCGCGATATGATCCTGCGGCTCATAACCAACCAGTTCAAAATCATCCAGTGAAAAATCAAAAATACTGACAACATTTGGGTTGATCCGCATTTTTGGCAACGGCCCCGGAGTTCGGCTCAATTGCAAGGCGGCTTGTTCTTGATGGTTCAGGTATAAATGCAAATCGCCAAAGCTGTGAATGAATTGTCCAGGCTTTAATCCGGTTACCTGCGCCACCATCATGGTCAGCAAAGCATAAGAGGCAATGTTAAACGGAACCCCCAGAAAAATATCAGCCGAGCGCTGATAAAGCTGACATGACAATTTCCCATCAGCTACAAAAAACTGAAACAGGCAGTGACATGGTGGCAAAGCCATCTTATCCACCTCAGCCGGATTCCACGCAGTTACAATATGCCTTCTTGAATTGGGGTTGGTTTTTATTTGCTCAATCACGTTGGAAATCTGGTCAATAACACGGCCATCAGCAGTTTCCCATTTGCGCCATTGCTTGCCATAGACCGGGCCAAGGTCGCCATTTTCATCAGCCCACTCATCCCATATCCGAACGCCATTTTCCTGCAAAAACCTTATATTGGTATCTCCGGTTAAAAACCACAGCAATTCTATAATGATCGAGCGAAGATGCAGTTTTTTGGTGGTAAGAACCGGAAACCCCTCTTCCAGATCAAAATGCATTTGGCGACCAAATACTCCCCTGGTACCAGTTCCTGTGCGATCATCACGCACAATGCCATTGGCACAGACATCAGCAAGCAGATCAAGATAGTTTTTCATCGCGCAAGTCTCAAATCTTAATAATCAGGGTTGTTTAGCTGATTCTTGTGACATTGGATAATTTTGAGGGATCATAATTCGTCATCAGGCGTAAAACCTGCTTTTCCTTTGCCATCCTTCAGGCTATCCTGGCACTTGGTGGATACAAATGCGTTTTGGTGAAGAATTTCTGGATGAGCTTAAAAGCAAGCTGCGCCCCTCTGATGTGATCGGGCGATCGGTGAAGTTGCGTCGGCAGGGCCGGGAATTTGCAGGCCTTTCCCCGTTTAACAAGGAAAAGACTCCAAGTTTCTTTGTTAATGACGAAAAGGGCTTTTATCATTGTTTTTCCTCGGGAAAACACGGAGATATAATCTCGTTCCTGCAGGAAACCGAAGGTTTGTCCTTTGTTGAAGCTGTTGAGCGGCTTGCGGCTGAAGCTGGCATGGCTATGCCTGTGGCCGACCCAAAAGAGGCTGAGCGCTCCAAAATACGTAACAACCTGCGTGACTGGGTAGCTGAGGCTGCGCGTTATTATGCTGCGGAGCTGACCCGTGTACGTGGCCGCCATGCACGCAAATACTTGCAGGGGCGGAATTTAAACGAAGCTGACTGGGCTGAATTTGGCCTTGGCTATTCACCATCATTGCGAACGGGCTTAAAGGATCATTTGGTAGCTTTGGGCGCCAAGCCTGCCGAATTGATCGAAGCCGGATTACTAATAAAGCCCGATGATGGCAGGCCAGCCTTTGACAGGTTTCGTGACCGCATAATGTTCCCCATAGCCGACATTCGTGGACGAACAATAGCATTTGGAGCACGGGCACTGGCGCGAGATGCCAAGGCCAAATATCTTAACTCCCCTGAAACCGGCCTGTTTCACAAAGGCAATACCTTGTACCGCTACGCCGAGGCCAGAAAAGCTGCTGCGCAAAACAAACTCAACGGCTTAATAGTTGCGGAAGGATATATGGACGTCATCGCTCTGGCCAAAGCCGGATTTGGTCATGCAGTTGCGCCTTTAGGCACAGCACTTACCGAAGAACAAATGGCCTTATTGTGGCGAGCAGGCCCTGAGCCAATTCTCTGTTTTGATGGAGATGCCGCAGGAAAACGCGCAGCTTATCGGGCGCTGGATCGCGCTCTACCAATAATAGAGCCGGGAAGAACCATTAACTTTGCATGGCTCCCGGAAGGACTTGATCCTGATGATTTGATCAAGGAACGAGGCGTTGCTGCCATGGAAAATATATTACATCGGGCAGAACCCATGGTTGACGTGCTTTGGCAGCGCGAATGGAACTTACAACCTCTGGATACCCCTGAGCAGCGCGCCGGACTCTCGGCGCGTTTACGACAAATTACCGATCAGATAAAACACAAAGAGCTGGCTGGCCTGTATCGCCAGGAATTATTTGCAAGAATAGCGAAAAAATTTGCAAAATCGAAAACCGGGCCAAACTGGAAATCAACAGCTCACGGCAAGCCCTCAAACGAACTGCGACGCAAAGTGCGTTCCGGACAAAAAAGCTCATCAGAACAAAGAGTTCTGGTAAAATGGATATTACAAAACCCATCATTGCTTAACACTCTGGATGAAGCATTTTCTTCATTGTATCTTGATGATCCGGGATTAAATGCGCTGCGCAATGCAATTTTAGACCTGTGGATAGAGCAGCCAAGTGTTGACAGGGCCGCAATCACTAGCCATTTAACTCGTGTAAAATTGGCAGATCAGTTACAGCTTCTGGAAACTTCAACCGCAGGCATAAAAATGCCCCAAGATGAAGATCCGGAAAAACTGTGGTTGACCATGGCTGATGAGCTAAATGCACGCGCCGGCGCGAAAGAAGAACACGCGGCGTTGGAAGCCAGATTGCTCGAAAGCCTGATGGGTGACGACCCGGATGCACTGCGACAAATAGCTGTTGCCAGGCAGGTTCAGGATCGTGACCGCAGCGAGTGAGAAGGGCAACCTTCTAGTTTCTTTTTTGTGATGGGCATATGACCCCTCACCAGCACAGGGTCGATCCAAAGGCAACAACCTTTGGCTCGAAATAGTAACATGGCGAAAGCCGCAACACCGATTTCAACTACTGAGAACACCGAACGTCCCCTATTGGATTTGTCCGATGGTGCGGTGCAAAGAATGATCAAACTGGCAAAATCAAAGGGTTTTGTCACCATGGATGAACTTAACAAGGTTATGGCATCTTCCGAAGTTTCATCGGAGAAAATCGAAGATACCATGGCTCAATTATCTGAAATGGGCATTAATCTTATTGAAGGCGAAGAAGCCGAAAGCAAGGCACTTGCTGCTAAAACCGGAACTGCGGTTCGTACAGGAAACACTACAGCTTCAGCAGATAGAACTGATGATCCTGTACGTATGTATCTGCGTGAGATGGGTACGGTGGAATTGCTGTCTCGTGAAGGTGAAATAGCCATAGCCAAACGCATTGAGGCGGGCCGTGACACCATGATCCGCGGACTGTGTGAAAGCGCGCTAACCTTTGAGGCGATCATGGTCTGGCGCGAGGAATTGGCTGAAGGGCGTATTTTGCTGCGTGACATTATTGATTTGGACACAACCTTTGCAGCCAAGAACGGGGCTGGCGAATCAGATGCTGAAGACGCTGGTGAAATTGTTGCCGAAGATGAGCCCGAAGAAATAGAAGAAGAGGAAGACGAAGAAGAAGAAAACGACGGCAGCAGTGGCACCAAAAACAAAAAATTCAGTGAAGACGAGGACGATGATTCGACCCTGTCGCTTGCGGCAATGGAATCTGAATTGCGCGAAGATGTAGTGGGTGAGTTTGACGCAATAGCCGCTGAGTTTAAAACTTTTGGTAAATTGCAGAGCAAATTGATCGAAGCCCAGATGAAGGGCAAGGAATTAACCCCATTGTCCCGGCGTAAATATGATGAGGTTCAAAATTCCATCATAACCCGCTTAAAGGCCATGCACCTTAATAATAACCGAATTGAGGCGCTTGTTGATCAGCTTTATGCCATAAACAAGCAATTGGTAGGTACTGAGGGACGTTTACTGCGTCTTGCCGATGGTCATGGTGTGCCCAGGGCACAATTTCTTAAAAACTATTTTGGCCATGAACTCGACCCCGACTGGGTGCAAAATGTCTCAAAAATATCCAAGGCATGGGCAAAGTTTGTAGAGCGCGAACACGATCAGATTAACGCTCTTCGAGATGAGGTTGCAACACTGGCCAGAGATGCCGGGGTGACCATTGATGAGTTTCGTCAAATTGTACGCACCGTACAAAAGGGACAACGCGAAGCCCGTCAGGCCAAAAAGGAAATGGTCGAGGCCAATTTGCGACTGGTAATCTCGATTGCCAAAAAATACACCAATCGTGGACTGCAGTTTCTGGATCTCATTCAAGAAGGTAATATTGGCCTGATGAAGGCAGTTGATAAATTTGAATATCGGCGGGGATACAAGTTTTCCACCTATGCCACATGGTGGATACGCCAGGCAATTACCCGATCTATTGCTGATCAGGCACGCACTATCCGCATTCCGGTGCATATGATTGAGACCATTAACAAGCTGGTACGTACCAGCAGGCAAATGCTGCATGAAATTGGCCGCGAACCAACTCCGGAAGAACTGGCGGTCAAACTGGCCATGCCATTGGAAAAAGTCCGAAAAGTGATGAAAATCGCCAAAGAGCCGATTTCACTGGAAACCCCAATCGGTGATGAAGAAGACAGTCAACTGGGCGACTTTATCGAGGACAGCAACGCTATTTTACCAATTGATGCTGCAATTCAGTCCAATTTACGTGAAACCACCACCCGGGTACTTTCTTCACTGACCCCACGCGAGGAGCGAGTGTTACGTATGCGCTTTGGTATTGGAATGAATACGGATCATACACTAGAAGAGGTCGGTCAACAGTTTTCGGTTACCCGTGAGCGTATTCGCCAGATCGAAGCCAAGGCTTTGCGCAAATTGAAACATCCAAGTCGCAGTCGCAAACTTCGCAGTTTCCTTGATACATAACTGTAAAATAATCAGCTTTTGGAATTACGGTGAGAGCTTACTAAATGCACTTAATTGTTGTAGTGATACCGCCAACAACTGCAATTACTGATGATGGTATTGGTGGCTTGATCACTTGTACAAAGACCGTAATTACCTGACACATGCTGTTTCTGAAGATTGATGTTAAGCGGCTGGTTATATTTTGCTCTCCTGTTTGTTTTTGATTTTGTCTTTGGCAGATACGCCTTGAAGACTGGTTCGGAGCGCAAGGTTTTATGCAAGATTAGTTTTTGATTTTCAGTTTGCCATTGCTAAGCGCAAGGATGGACTTACGGCGCGTAGGACGCAAGTGACGGTTAGGGTGAGGGTCAGTGACGAGGGTCACCGTGAAGGGTCACTATTAGGGTCAGTGCCATTTTTCGCTGTCCCTTGAGTGATACTTGATACCCCCTGTAATCACACCAAAGCAGTACTTTTTGATAACCAAATGACCCTTGAATGACCCTTCTATATACTAA